>JBBSGB010000022.1:0-53457 GCA_038254545.1 Burkholderiales bacterium
GAGCCGAACACGGGTGTCGTCGAAGTGCCGGACCCGCGGCTCGGCGCGCTTGCTGCCATCGTCAAGCCCGAGCGGGTGATGCCCGCAATCGTCGAATTCGTCGATATCGCTGGCCTGGTAGCGGGAGCCTCGAAGGGCGAGGGCCTGGGCAACCAGTTCCTCGCGCATATCCGCGAGACCGACGCGATCGTCAACGTGGTCCGGTGCTTCGAGGATTCGAACGTGATTCACGTCGCTGGAAAGATCGATCCGGTCGCCGACATCGAGGTGATCCAGACTGAGTTGGCGCTCGCTGACCTGGCGACGGTCGAGAAAGCGGTCCATCGCGTGACCAAGCAAGCTCGCGGCGGCGACAAGGAGGCCGCGAAGCTGGTGACGTTGCTGGGTCGGGTCGAGCCTCAGCTCAATCAGGCGCTGCCGGTACGCGCGCTCGACCTGACCATCGAAGAACAAGCGCTGCTCAAGCCGCTTTGCCTGATCACCGCGAAGCCCGCGATGTTCGTCGCCAACGTCGCCGAGCACGGGTTCGTCGATAACCCGCTGCTCGATCAGCTTGTTGCCTTTGCCAAGTCCCAAGGTTCGCCGGTCGTCGCGATCTGCGCTGCGCTCGAAGCGGAGATTGCCGAATTATCCGACGAGGACAAGACCGTCTTCCTCGAAGACATGGGTATGGTCGAGCCCGGCCTGGACCGTCTCATCCACGCGGGTTACGCGCTATTGGGCTTGCTAACCTACTTCACGGCAGGCGAAAAGGAAGTTAGGGCCTGGACGGTGCGCGTGGGAGCCACCGCGCCACAAGCAGCAGGCGTGATTCACACCGACTTCGAGCGTGGCTTTATCCGCGCGGAAGTAATCGCTTACGCCGACTTCATCGCGTTCAACGGCGAGGCGGGCGCAAAGGAAAAGGGAAAGATGCGGCTCGAAGGGAAGGACTACATCGTCCGCGATGGCGACGTGATGCACTTCCGGTTCAACGTTTGAGCTTGGCGCTCGTAGCAGATGGGTTCGGACGTTGGCAACGTTAAAAGAAACTCAAGTTCCGAGTTGAGCTGCCGATGAAGAGTCTGCGGGGTAGTTTGAATGCGCGAAAGAGTTGTTCCGGGAAAGACCTAGAAAATTTAAGTAAAAAAACCCACCGCGGGGGCGGTGGGTTGTGAAGGAACTCTTAGTGCCTAAATATATGAATACAAGCTCATTGACCGTTGACGCAGCTACCGCCGCCGACGTCCGCAAGGCTCTCATCTTCAATAATCAAGAACTCGAACTCAGTTGTTTGAGTAAACATAGGTTTATTCCTAAATGAAGGGAGTTAAAACTCTGCTAATACTTGGAAAATTACCCTAACGAAAAAAAGGCGGATTGGTGCGACGATCGGCTGGCAGGCTTTAGTGGCGTCAATCCGTCAATAACCGGACAATCACTGTTCGGTTACTGCCCAATAATGTCAAAGAACGGCGTTGCTGGACAGATTTATTTTAAGAACAAACATGTTTCAGCGAGAGACACCCAACGCAAACTCGAACGCTATGGCTTTCTGTACTTCGGCCAGCACGGAGAATGTGCCCGGCCCGGCGTCGAACCATACCTCGGCCAGCAACGAGTTCGTCGACGAACGAACCCGGGAGCTGGCAGATCTCTTGACACTCGAGAGTGGCGTGCATCTTAGAGAAATTGAAAAATGCATTTACGATGTTCTTCATCGTGCAAATGAAGCACAGTTTATGCAGCATGCGAGTTTACTCATCGAAGGATGTTTTTCTTATTTTTCAATTGGCAAGACGCATCAAGGCATTTCTATTGCTGTTGAAATAGCTCGCCATGCTGAACGTTTCGGCAACATACATGCGCAACGAAGAATCTTAAACATATTAGGCGCACAATACACCGACGTGGCCGATTTTCCGGCGGCAATGCAGTCTTTGCAATCGGCGCTATCGTTAGCTAAGGAAATCGGCGATGAGACCAAAGTTGCCGCGTGTATTGCTAATGTAATGACTTTAATGCAAGAAATGGGTCACTACCGACAGGCCATTGGGATGGCTGAGTCGGTTCTAAGTTTGGATTCTGACTCGGAAGCTGTAAGCGAACTAAAGCTCCAGTGCTCGGCCAACGGACTTTTTGCCGCGCATCGATTGCGGGACGAGGGCTCGGCTAGTCGCTTCTTAGCAGAAGGTCAGAAGCACCTACCTCGCGTATCAAATCCTTGGTTACGCGCCTTCTTCGAAAAAGATAGGGCGCTATTCCTAATTGAGCATGGCAAAGTCGATCTTGCCGCGGCGTTAATATCGCCGGCACTTACTTCATTAAACGCTGAATGTAATCCGCGAGTGCAAGTGTTGTTGAAAATTGCGCAATCGCTTTGTGAGTGGGCTACTGGAAAGAAAGAAAGTGGCAGGGCCTCGTTAAAGCAGATGTACGTAATCAGCAAGGAATCCCGGCTTTATCATCATCTTGTTCTTCAAGCGCTCATTAAGGCATTCAGCGATGGAGGAACAGCTGAAGAAGCTGCCGCCGGTTTAAGGTATGCGAGAGAACTTGTTGAATATACGACAAGTGTTAAGAGAGCGAAATTCTATCGGCAGTTGAAGAAAAGACCTTTAGGACGGGTCGAGCTGCAGGAAAAGGGTTTCGAAGTAACGGAAAACGATCCGTTCACGACTATGCGCGACTGGCTCAGTTCAACACACGTCGATGACGATAACGAGCCATCGGACGGACGGCGAGAATTGGCGAAACACGAAGAACTTACCGCCATTCACGAAGACATGGCGAAGCTGCGCGCGGCCAGCCTCCGCCGAGAGATTCGTACGGATGCCGTTGACACCGCCGAGAACTGGGCAATCGCCGCCGAACTATTCGACGACGAAACCGGCCAGCACTGCTACCGCGTCGGACACCTCGCGGGCATGCTCGCGCGTGAAATCGGCATGACTGACACGTTTTGCGTGCAGGTCGAACACGCGGCGCGCTTGCACGACATTGGGAAGATCGCCGTCAATGAAGTGATTCTCTTGAAGCCGGGTCCCCTGGATGCGGCAGAGATGGCGGCGATGCGTTTGCATACCGAAGTCGGCGGCCAAATGTTGGCGGGTTCCGATGATCCGACGCTGAAAATGGCCGCGGAAATTGCTCGCTCCCACCATGAATGGTGGAACGGCGGCGGCTATCCGAAACGTCTCAGTGGACGGGAAATTCCGATGTCCGCCCGTGTTTGCGCATTTGCGGACGTCTACGACGCGCTGACTCATGCTCGCGCATACAAGATTGCATGGACACATGAACGTGCGCTTGACGAAATTCTGCGATTGCGGGGCGTGCAATTCGATCCCGAACTGATGGACCCGTTCGTCAAGGTGCTGGATCGCTATCTTGCTGACCTGGACGCCAATGCAATTCCGGGATTTGCCGATATGGATTCGAATGCATTGATCTCGTCGCGCAGAAAATTGATGGAAACAATTGCAGCTGGGAATAAATAAGACGTCATGCAAATGCGCGATTTGCGCATTCCACTTGCGTGGCCGATAAACAAACTCGCTATGGCTTGCCTTCTTTGCGCGACGAGAGGTCGGCGCTCTGCGGTCGAACATGTGCTCGGCTAGCGAAATGCGAATACAGGCGCCTACGGAGCACTGACCGTCTCGCGACTAACAAGCGCGTTATTCGTTTCCCTTGTGCGCCGTAACCACGATGGGATCCAATCGAATCACTTTAAGGTTGCCGTCAGCGTCGAAATTGTCGCGATGAGCGGTCACGGTAATGCCTTCGAGGCGAACAATTTCCCGGCCTCGCGACGCGCCCACTGCGTCGAAAGTCAAGGTCATGGCGGCTGCGGCTGCAATTCCGACAATCAGTGCGCGAAGGTTGATATTCATATTCATCTCCCTGTAGGTGGCGGCACATGCGTGCCTTGAGATGAACTTTAGATGCGCGCCCGATTGATCAACAGGGGAAAGCGACCGAACGAAGGAACTGCGGATTGAAATGCAGAAAATCGATCCCGACCTTTACCGCCGAAAGGCGATCGCGCAATTGGCACAGGCCGAATGCGTGCTGGAAGGGCGTCAACCGAAGCCGACAACCGGCATCAGCTACAGATCGCTCGTGCTCTCGATCGAGGACTGAATTGCCTGGTATTTGGCCATCAACTCACTGTAGCTTTCGCGCCACAGTGGATCGAACGGAATGCACTCGACCGGACAGACGATCTGGCATTGCGGCTTTTCGAAGTGGCCGACGCACTCGGTGCACTTGCGGGGATCGATCTCGTAGATCTCCGGCCCCATCGAGATGGCGCCGTTCGGGCACTCGGGCTCGCACACGTCACAGTTGATGCACTGATCGGTAATGATCAGGGCCATCGCACAGCTCCCCGAGGCGTTTGGCGGGACAAGGGCGCCTCTATTCCGGTGCCCGCGTCACTTTGTCCTTCAACCAGCGCTCAACCGAAGGAAAGGTGAATTTCGAGACATCGCCGCCTAGCAAGGCAATCTCGCGGACGATCGTGCCCGAAATGAACATGTATTGGTCCGACGGCGTGAGAAATACGGTTTCGACCGAGGGCATCTGGTAGCGGTTCATTCCCGCCATTTGGAATTCGAACTCGAAGTCGGACACTGCCCGAAGCCCGCGAATGATGACGCTCGCGTCGTATTGCCGGACGAAGTCCTTCAGCAGCCCTGAAAAGCCTGCCACCACCACGTTGTCGTAGTGCGAAAGCACCTCTCGCGCGATGTCGACACGCTCTTCGAGCGTAAAGAAAGGCCGCTTGTTGCGTGAATCGGCGACACCGACAACCAGCTTCTGGCAGAGCTTGGACGCCCGCCGCACAAGATCTTCGTGCCCCCGGGTCAAAGGGTCGAAGGTTCCCGGGTAAACGCCGACCAGCATGGATGTCTCCTCGTCATTCATTATTATTGCGACGCAGCAGATGATAAAACACGTCGCCCGCCTTGTCTGCGCGTACCAGTTCGAGCTTGCAGGCAGCCAGAAGTGAAGCCTCGAGCGTTGTTTCGGATTCAGCGTATATAACGCCGGTCGAATTGCATAGTTCAGACATGAACGGCAAGACTTTGGGCAGCCAGCCTTGTCCGAAGGGTGGATCGAGAAAAATGATGCTGAAGCGCGTGCCGGCCGCGACATACTTCCGGACGATGCTCACGGCGTCGTCGCCGAGAACATCGACTTGTGTGGCATTAAGTCTGGTCGCAATCGCGCGAAGCGCGGCGAGCGCGGCGTGATCTCGTTCTACGAGAACGACCGGAGAAGCTCCGCGTGATGCGGCTTCGAGACCCATGGCGCCGGTACCGGCGAAGAGATCAAGGGCCGAACATCCCGCGAGCGAACCGCCGAACAGATGCGTAAGCCAGTTGAAAACAGTCTCGCGAACGCGGTCGGGCGTTGGCCGCAGGCCGGGAACATCGATGACCGACAAGGGAGTGCGTTTCCATTGGCCGCCGATGATACGAATGGCGCCTCCCGGGTGTCGCAGCATATGCCGCAGACGGGCATTGCTCGGCGGACGTGAGGTCATAGCATGCGGCAAGGGGTGAAGGTGCAATGTTAAGATCGATCCCGCAGCGCAGCCCCTCAGGAACATCGGATCGACCGTCGCAAACCGCTCTGGTGGTTGCTTGAGGCGCAGGTTCGAACCGCCCTGATATCGATTTCGGCCGCGATTCTCGTGCGCCTTCCCATGCTCAAATTCTGGAAACGTCCCGATCCGTCGGAGGGTCCCCCAACGACCGATACCGCTTCGCCCGTCGCGACACATCCCACGATCGATGGCACCGGTAGCGCGACACTCGCGGTCCCCCCCGCGTCTGGCTCGACACCCTCCTGGCTCCAGCGACTCAGGGGTGGACTGGTCAAGACCGGCTCGAGTATCACGGGTCTCTTCGTTGGCAGCAAGGTCGATGAGGCGCTGTTCCAGGATCTCGAGTCCGCGTTGCTCATGGCAGACGCAGGCGTCGACGCAACAACCTATCTGGTCCAGCAACTGCGTGCGCGAGCGCGAAAAGAAGGAATCGAGGACGCGCATCTCCTAAAGCAAGCCCTCGGCGAGTTACTCGCCGAACTGTTGCGATCACTCGAAAAGCCCTTGAAAGTGGAGCGCGATCCGGTCGCACCGACCGCCCCCGTCGTGATGATGATGGTCGGCGTGAACGGTGCCGGCAAGACGACATCGATCGGCAAGCTTGCCAAGTTCCTTCAGGGGAAGGGCTGTAGCGTGATGCTGGCGGCAGGGGATACCTTTCGTGCGGCGGCTCGTGAACAACTGGTGGTCTGGGGTGAACGCAATGGCGTCGCGGTGGTTGCCCAGCAATCGGGTGACCCGGCGGCGGTGGTGTTCGATGCGGTCGCATCCGCGTCCGCACGCGGCATCGATGTCTTGATTGCCGACACGGCGGGCCGCCTTCCCACCCAGCTCCATCTGATGGACGAGTTGAAGAAGGTCAAGCGCGTGATCGGCAAGGCGCCCGCTTTGGCCGGCATGATCGCGCCACGCGAGGTGCTTCTCGTCATAGACGGCAATAGCGGCCAGAACGCGATCGCGCAGGTCAAGGCGTTCGACGCGGCCGTGGGATTGACGGGTTTGATCATCACCAAGCTCGACGGAACGGCGAAGGGCGGGGTACTCGCCGCGATTGCGCTGATGCGCAAAGACATGTCGGCGATTCCGGTTTACTTCATCGGTGTGGGCGAGCGCCTCGACGATTTGCAGCCTTTTGTTGCGAGCCAGTTTGTATCGGCGTTGCTCGCGGACTGAGCGCGTACTTCAGGACGTCCGTTTACACCCCGTTGACGTCCGTTTGCGCCGAAGAATGAAGCGCGAGCAATGCGGGTAAGGCGGTCACGGCTTCCTCGGCCGCAACGGTCGTGCTTTGGCCATCGAGAGATGAGAGCAAGCGCGCGACCACGCCTCGCTGGGGCAGGCTGACCCCAAAATGCAGCAGTCGATTGCGCTCGAATATCGCAATCGTGGGGAAATTCTCGACCTCGATATCCCCCACCAGATCCGCATCGTCCTCGACATCCAGCCAGACGAAAACTCGATCGCGATGCGCCGTGGCCAGTGTTTCGAATGCCTCGTGAAATTCCGCGCATGTCCCGCACCACGCCGCGCAAAGGCCGACCACTAGAATTTCCCGCTCATTGAGCGCGGCGGACAAGCGCGGCGCGTCATCGCGGGAAGCAGTCAGCAAAGGTGAAAACATCGGCGGTGGCGAGGTGCGCTGCCGAAGACCGGCGCGCTCGGTCGATCGCGAGCCACACGATTCTAACCGCGCGCGCTGCGACACCCTTCAATGCCACCGGCGGCCGAGGATCAGGCGCGCTTGCGCGGCGAGCTCAAGGCAACCAACCAAGGGGAAAGCTCCCGCGTGACCGCACCGAAAGCGGCGCGTCGAAGACGACGCTTGCCGACGCACATGCAGGCCCTTCTGCTGAAATCACGGTTCGCCCGCCAGCGTTGAGCGTGTGGACCGCGCCTTCGTCGAGAAAGACGTCGTCGGGAACGTCCTCCTGGGTGACCCAAATGCGTCCGCGCAGCACTCGCAGCGATGTTCCTTTGCTGTCCGCGATGGCGAGTGGCACCCCAGGTACCAAGCTGATGGGCAAGTGATCGATAGTGAAGCGCATGACGTTCTCCATATTCTCTCGAGACGAATGATGGACCCACGTCGCACGCACCACAAACGATTTGATGTGATTCCATATGTTAGAAAAACTATCCTATAATGGCTCCAGCTGACGACCTCGACCATGAGACTTCCTCCCTTGAATGCAGTACGGGCCTTCGAGTCTGCGGCGCGCTTGGGAGGCATGCGTCAGGCAGCAGCAGAACTATTCGTCACCCCGGGGGCGGTAAGTCAGCAGATTCGAGCGCTCGAAGCGCATTTCGGGCTGCAGCTATTTGAACGGCTTCCGCGCGCCATTCATCTCACTGCGGCGGGCTTGGAGTTCTATTCAGCGGTGACGCGGCATCTACGGGGCATTGCCCAGGCTGCCGATCGCCTGAGGCCGGGAGAGCAGCAGATCGCGTTGACCGTCGCGCCGGATTTTGCGTCAAGATGGCTGATGCCGCGGCTGGGCGCATTCACCGCGCTATATCCGAAGTTCGAGGTGCGCGTCGACGCATCGTTTGGACTGGCTGACTTCGAGCGGGACGCATTCGATCTCGGGATTCGCACCTCGCTTCAGCCGCCGGCGCACCTGAATTCAGAGTTATTGCTTCGGCAGCGCTTACGCCCTTATTGCAGCCGGCCTTACTACGAAAGGCTTTTCAAGGAAAGGACCAAAGCCGACGCGTGGGCGCATGCGCGGTTGCTTCACGAGAGCCATCCGTTCGACCTCTGGACGCAGTGGCTCGCCATGCGCGGCGTGACGGAGTCCAACGCGGAAACGGGTCTGTATTTCAGCCATGGCCAACTCGCGATTCTGGCCGCTATCGACGGCGAAGGCGCTACCCTGCAGCCCCCGGAATATGTCGAGCGTGAGCTGCATAGCGGCGCTCTCGTCGAGGCGGACGGAGCGATCTATGACGGTGGCCTCGGCTACTATCTCGTCTGGCCGCGCCGGGCTCTCAGAGCCCCTGCTGAAAAATTCAAGGAATGGGTGCTCGGACTCGTGAACGCAGTCCCGCCAGACAAGCATGCAGCGGCTTGATCCCTCTATCGGCACTTCGGCACCGCGCGGCGAGCCGACTCGAACCGATATTCGACAATTGTCGACGCTGCGTAGCGCGTCGGCGATGCTGGCCGAGCAAGCATCGGCCGTATTTGTGACTGTTCTCGTCGCCGCGTTGGCGGCGTGCATCGCGCTCTTGGCCTTGGACGCGCGCCAAGGTACGGCGGCCGTTTTGAACCAGATGATCGGCGCGACCAAGATAGCGGTTTTCCTGGACTCCCGGACTTCGCGCCAGGACGCAGAATCCATCGGCGCGCAGCTCAAAGCAGAGTCAGGCGTTCGCGATGCCCGTTTCCGTTCGAAGGAAGAAGCGCTTTCGGAAATCGAAGCCAATCGCAGGAATTCCATTTCGGCGCCCATTACGCTGCCGGACGCGTGGGTGTTGTCGCTGCAGCCGCCGGTGAGCGATCAAGACGTCGATATGCCCTCGCTGATCTCGGCGGCGGACCAATTGCAAAAAACTACCGCCACCTTTCCGGGAGTGGAGTCAGTGCGCTTGGACCGTCTATGGGTTGCACAGCTCGACCGATGGGTCCAATTTCGTCGCGATTCGTTTACAGGAATTCTTGTCACGGTCGTCGGTGTGTTGTTGGCCTCGTTGTTTGGCATTTTCTACTTGGCTAGTCGCGCGTTACTCGGAAGCACAACCATAAACCTTCCACAGAATTTGGGCTCAAAATCAGGAGTGTTTACTTACATCGGCATTTTCCTTGCAGCGTTTACCGGGATAGCGACCTTTCTGTTGCATGGATTGATTGCCTTCGCCTTGGGTCAAATAGTTACATCTCCGGCCAGCCCGCTGCAAACTTGGCTGGCTGCGTTTGGTCACTCTCGGGCCGAAGACACGCTGATCGTCGCGACGGCGATTCTGCTTGCCGCTTTGGTCACGGCGCTGTTCTTTTCGCGGCGCCGATAGATCGATCTTACGAGGTCGATAGCCTTGTCAAATGACATCACGATCTTTCGCTAAACGAAACTATCGGCTGACTTATCGGTCGAATTAGCACTCGACGCTCCTGAGTGCTAAAATGCGGCGTGATGAAAGGAAATCGAATGGCTGATCTAGCGTTGACGAAAGACTGGGGTTTTAGCCGCTCCGCGGGCTCGGGAGCCGGTCGCATGATGCTCGCCGTGTCCAATCCAGGCGCGTTGGGCACCATCGATTCTTACATTCAGTCCGTGAACAAGCTTCCGATGTTGACTGCAGAGGAAGAGCGTGACTACGCAGTGCGTCTTCGCGACAATGAGGATCTCGAGGCAGCGCGGCGCCTTGTGCTTTCGCATTTGCGGCTGGTCGTATCGATTGCGCGCGGTTATCTCGGGTACGGGCTGCCGCATAGCGACCTGATCCAGGAAGGCAATATCGGCTTGATGAAGGCTGTCAAGCGCTTCGACCCGACGCGTGGGGTTCGGCTCGTGTCCTTTGCCATGCATTGGATCAAGGCTGAAATGCACGAGTACATTCTCAAGAACTGGAGGCTCGTCAAGGTCGCGACGACGAAGGCTCAGCGCAAGTTGTTCTTCAATCTGCGTTCGCACAAATCCGGAATTCGGACGTTCACGCCCGACGAGGTCGATGCCTTGGCAAAGGCATTGAACGTTAAGCGGGAAGAGGTGATCGAGATGGAGACTCGGCTGTCGGGTGGCGACATCGCGCTCGAAGGCCAGGTCGACGATGGGGAAGAGTCGTTCGCCCCGATCGCCTATCTCAAGGACGAAAACAACGAGCCCACGCAAGTGCTGGAGGCCAAGCGCCGCGACCGCATGCACACCGACGGCATTGCTGCAGCCCTCGACAAGCTCGATCCGCGCAGCCGTCGCATCGTCGAAGCGCGCTGGCTCGCGGAGGACCTCGATGGAAAGGTCGGCAGTGCGACTCTCCATGATCTCGCCGACGAGTTTGGGGTGTCCGCCGAGCGCATTCGACAGATCGAAGTGGCGGCGATGAAGAAAATGAAGACCGCGCTCGTTGCGTTCCAGTAATTTGCGGCTTTCAGCCTTGCCCGACAAGCCCCCGTACTTCGGGGGCTTTTTTTATCACGTCAGGCGATGACGTGCTCGCCAGCGTAAAGCGACGCGACCGATTCGCGCTCGCGAATCACGTGGACATCATCGCCATCGACGAGCAGTTCGATCGCTCTGGGCCGCGTGTTGTAGTTCGACGCCATCGCCATGCCATAGGCGCCCGCCGACAGGAATGCCAGCAGATCACCTTCGACGAGTTTGAGTTTGCGCCTGCGCGCAAGCCAGTCGCCCGATTCGCAGATCGGACCGACCAGGTCCCACTCCACTTCGCGAGCGGTCGACGATTCAACGACCGGCACGACTTCATGCCACGCATCGTAGAGCGCCGGCCGAAGCAAGTCGTTCATGGCCGCATCGACCACGGCAAAATTCTTGGTCGCGCCCCGCTTCAATACTTCGACGGCAGTCATGAGGATGCCGGCCTTTCCGACCAGTGACCGCCCCGGCTCGAACATCACGCCTATGGGTTTGCCGTCGTGCCTGACGGCACGCCACGCGTCGATGTGCGCGAATACGCGAGCGAGATAGTCGGCAGGCGCAGGCGGCGTCGCGCCATCCGATTCGTTGCCGTAGAGGATGCCGAGTCCGCCGCCGAGATCGATATGGTCGATCTCGATTCCGTCCTCAGCAAGACTGTCGATGAGTTCGATCAGACGATCGAGAGCCGCGAGCAGAGGCGTATCGTCGAGCAACTGCGAGCCGATATGGCAGTCGATACCGATCACCGCGAGATGTGGCAAGCGCGTCGCTTCGCGATAAGCCTCGCGCGCGTCGCGATGTGCGATGCCGAATTTGTTCTCCGCAAGGCCGGTCGAGATGTAGGGATGTGTCTTGGCATCGACGTCCGGGTTCACGCGCAGCGAGATGCGCGCGACGCATCCTGCTTCGCCCGCTATCGCTGAAAGGCGACGCAACTCGGATACCGACTCGACGTTGAAGCAGCGTATGCCTGCGGCCAATGCCGACTGCAATTCGCTGCGCGACTTGCCGACGCCCGAGAAAATCACCTTGCCGGGATCTCCGCCCGCCGCAATCACGCGCGCAAGTTCGCCGCCTGAAACGATGTCGAAACCGGCACCAAGCGAGGCAAACAGATTCAGGATCGCGAGGTTCGAATTGACCTTGACCGCGTAGCAGATCAACGCACCGCCGCGCTCGGCGTACTTGCCGGCAGCGTTCGCGTAGGCCGCATACGCATCGACCAACGCGGCTTTCGAATACACGTACGCAGGCGTTCCGAAGCGCGCGGCAATCGTCTCGAGTGCGACATTCTCGACATGGAGCCGCCCGCCGCGATACTCGAAATGCGGCGCGATGTCCGGCGACATGCTCATTTGTGTTTGTCGGGATTGTCTTTGTCGGGCAGATACAGCGGCCCGCGCTGACCGCAACCCGCAGTGCCCACCGCGAACAGCGTGACCAGCATCGCTACAATGCCCAGACGGAAAATCTGATTCGGCGCAATGCGATGCGGTGTCATCGGGCGCGGCGTCATGGTCTTCATTTCAAAACGGGGTCGGAGTCTAGCATGGGCGATCAGGGTCAAAACGCAGCGTTTGCGGACCGCATCGAAGCATTGCTGTCAGGTATCGAAGCGACGATCGATCGGCTATCCGATGAAATCGATATCGATCTATTGCGCACCGGCAATGTACTCACGCTGACCTTCGAAAACCAACACCGCATCATCATCAACAGCCAGGAAGCGGCACAGGAAGTATGGGTTGCGGCGCGTTCCGGTGGCTTTCATTTTCGCTTGAACGATGCGACGGATCATTGGACCGACACGCGTTCAGGCGAAGACTTGCGCGTTGCATTGGGCCGTCTGATCGAGATCGAAACCGGCGTAGCACCCACGCTCGAACTCTGAGATGTCCGGCATCGAAGCAGTCGCGCGCTGCGCGTGCGGCGCGGCGGTTCATGCGCCGAAGGGCCGATCGCGCGGGTCCTGATAGACAGGGCGCTCGGGACGAGGGGTGACGGGAAGAAGCGGCGCATCCTCTCCGCCCGGCATGACACGTGTCGGCGGCCCATTGGGCAAGGTCGAGGGCGCCGCATCGATCGGCGTCGGATCATCGAGGCCCAGCGACGGCACGCCTTGTCCCGGTTGATTCTCGACGTAATAGACCTCTCCGTTCACGGTGACGACGCCGGGAGGAACGGGCCTCGCTTTTTCCGGCACGCCCTTCAAGGCCTTGCTCATGTAGCCTAGCCAGATCGGCAAAGCCAAACCACCGCCGGTTTCGCGATCGCCCAAGGACTTCGGTTGATCGAATCCGATCCAAGCGATGCCCGCCAGATTGTCGTTGCTGTAGCCCGCGAACCAGGCGTCGTGCGAATCGTTGGTGGTTCCGGTCTTCCCGGCGAGATCGCCGCGTTTCAACACGGCCGTGATACGCGCAGCGGTGCCGAATTTCGCAACGCTGCGCAGCAGGCTGTCGGTGATGAATGCATTGCGGCCATCGATCACGCGATTGGCTTCATCGCCCGCCACGAGCTTGTCCACGCGCGCTAGGTCGTGCCCGGAGTTATCGACAATGCGAGTGATGAAATAGGGATTGATCTTGTACCCGCCATTGGCGAAGACCGAATAGGCGCCGATCATTTCCCACGGTGTGACCGAGCCTGCGCCTAGCGCCATCGTCAGATAGGCCGGATGCTTCTCGGGTTCGAAGCCAAAGCGCGCCAGCGTGCCCTGCGCGTATTTCGGTCCGATCGCCTGCAGCAGGCGGATCGACACCATGTTCTTCGACTTGGCCAGCGCCTGGCGCATCGACATCGGCCCTTCGAACTTGCCGTCGTAGTTCTTGGGATCCCACGCCTGGCTGCCGGTGGTGCCGGCGTCGATATGAACCGGCGCATCGTTGATGATGGTCGAGGGCGTGAAGCCGCGCTCGAGCGCCGCCGAATAGATGAAGGGCTTGAAGCTCGAGCCCGGTTGCCGCCACGCTTGCGTTACGTGGTTGAACTTGTTGCGGTTGTAATCGAAGCCGCCGACCAACGCGTGGATCGCGCCGTCCTTCACGCTGGCTGCAATGAAGGCGGCCTGCACGGTGGGCATCTGGATGATTTCCCAATTGTCCTTGGCGTTCTTCATCACGCGAATGATCGCGCCGCGCCGTATCCGTTTTGCCTGCGGCGCTTTGTCCGCGAGGCCGGCGGCCGCAAACTTCAGGCCGTCGCCGGTGATCTCGATGGTCTCGTCGACGCGCGCGGCCCGCACGTGCTTGGGCGACGCTTCGAGCACCACCGCCGACAGGATGTCGTCGCTGTCCGGATATTCGAGAAGATTGTCTTCGATCGCCTGATTGAGCTCGTCTGCGCTCGCGGCCGCATTGCCTCCAGGCAACTCGACGAAAGCCTCGGGCCCGTTGTATCCGTGGCGACGTTCGTAATCGAGCACGCCAGCGCGCAGCGATTGATAGGCTGCGTTCTGCTCGCCGGAGATCACGGTGGTGTAGATGCTCAGGCCGCGCGTATAGGTTTCGTCGCGAAACTGCTCGAGGGCAATTTGCCGCGCCATCTCGGCGACATACTCGGCGTGGACCGCAAAGCTCTCGCTTTCGAATTTCACGACGGGCTTCTGCACACGCGCCTTGTCGAAAGCGGCGTCGTCGATGTATCCGAGCTGTCGCATGCGATCGAGCACGTACACCTGGCGCTCGTTGGCGCGCTTGGGATTCACGACCGGGTTCGCGGTCGACGGCGCCTTCGGCAACCCCGCGAGCATCGCGGCTTCGGCGAGCGTCACGTCCTTGAGCGGCTTGCCGAAGTAGGTGCGCTCGGCCGACGCGAAGCCGTAGGCGCGCTGACCCAGATAGATTTGGTTGATATAGACCTCGAGGATCTGATCCTTCGACAGGTTCTTCTCGATCTTGAACGCAAGCAGAGCCTCGTAGAACTTGCGGATATAGCTCTGCTCGCTCGAGAGGAAAAAGTTTCGCGCGATCTGTTGCGTGATGGTCGAAGCGCCTTGACGGCGACCGCGCCCGAAGAAGCTGCCATGCGCGACGTTGTTGACGCCCGCACGAATAACGCCCAGATAGTCGATGCCGCCATGTTGGTAGAAACGCTCGTCCTCGGCGGCGAGAATGGCCTGCTTCATGACGTCGGGCACCTGGTCGATCGACACGATCGCGCGGCGCTCTTCACCGAACTCGCCGATCAGGATCCCATCGGCGGTATAGACCCTGAGCGGAATCTTGGGCCGATAGTCGGTCAGCGAATCGATCGCGGGCAGATTGCGGTAGGCGAGCACCGTCGCAATCAATACGATCAGGAAGGCGCAAGCCACGGCGGCCGCAATGATCCCGGCGGTCGAACCGAAAATGCGCCAAATCCGATGGCGCGATGTCCGCGGGTTCGCCGAAGCGGGTGGAACGTTGGGACTGGGCATGCGCGGAAAAGGGAGGGCCGTCAGTGTTTTGGCCCATTGATGATCGCAGAGTGGCCTTGGATTATAGCCGTCGCGTCTCGCGATCGACGCCTAGTCGTTTTTGCACGAACCCTCGATATTTCAATGCATGCCGCGACCGTCCTACTGTTCCGAAAAAGAATGTCGATACCGAAAACATTCAGGTCTTTCACGCGACAACAACGTGCTGCTGCGATGTTTTGTTGTTTTTGAAGCGGGCTGCCTGTTGGAATCCTTTACAGCGCTGAATCACTGTTGCTAGGATTTGACGGCCAATCGAGCAATGTTCTCTAAACCCTCGAAAATAATAGATTTTTCTAGAGATTTACATCCGCGATGCTAAGAATTTTGCTTAGGCGATTTGCCAAGGGGAACCGTTTTGGCGTTTGATTTCAGCGCCCTCTTTTCGTCAAAGAATCCGCCGCTGATCGGGCTCGATCTGAGTTCGTCCAGCGTCAAGCTCGTCGAGCTCGGCGGATCGGAAGAGAGTGGCTTTCGCCTCGAGCGTTATGCCATCGAATCGTTGCCGAAAGGCGCGATTGCCGATGGCAACATCGAGAACATCGAAGCGGTCTCCGAAGCTGTGAAGCGCGCTGTTCGCAAGAGCGGCACGCGCGCGCGCAACGTCGCCCTCGCGCTGCCCAGTGCTGCGGTCATCACCAAGAAGATCGTGTTGCCCGGTGGTCTCTCCGAGGAAGCGCTCGAGGTTCAGGTCGAGAGCGAGGCCAACCAATACATCCCGTTTGCGCTCGATGAAGTCAGCCTCGACTTCAGCGTCATCGGCCCGGCGCCCAACGCGCCCGAAGACATCGAGTTGCTGCTCGCCGCTTCGCGCAAGGAAAAGGTCGAGGATCGCGTCGCAGTCGCGCAGGCTGCGGGACTCAAGCCCGCGATCATGGACATCGAAGCGCACGCCACGCGTGCGACTGCCGACCGCGTGATTCGCCTGATGCCCAATGAAGGCGAAGGCCAGATCGTCGCCTTGTTCCTGATCGGCGCATCGACCACCACCATTTCGGTCACGCTCAACAATCAGTCGATCTACGAGCGCGAGCAAGCCTTCGGCGGCAATCAACTCACGCAGGACATCGCGCGCGCCTACGGTCTTTCGGCCGAAGAAGCCGAGGCCAAGAAGAAGGCCAACGATCTCCCCGAGACCTATGAGCGCGATCTGCTGCAACCCTTTGCCGACAACATCGCGCTCGAGGTCACGCGCGCATTGCAGTTCTTCTTCACGTCGACGCCATACAGTCGCGTCGATCACATTCTCCTGGCCGGTGGCTGCGCCGTGATCCCGGGCTTGGTCGATGTGGTCGGCACGCGCACGCAGGCGGTGACTTCGATCCTCAACCCGTTCAAGGGCATGGAACTCGGCCCCGGCATTCGCGACAAGCAGGTGCGGCTCGATTCGCCCTCGCTGGTGATAGCAACCGGTCTGGCAATGCGGAGGTCGGGCTGATGGTTCGCATCAACCTGCTGCCGCACCGCGCGGAAAAGCGTGCACAGCGTCGTCGCGATTTCTATGTGTTGGTGGCGCTGGCGTTCGGCGCCGCCGTCGTTGCCGTGATCGCCGTCGCGTTCGTCATCAATACGTACATCGGCGTGCAAACCGACCGCAACACCTTCATCAAGGCCGAGAACAAGAAGCTCGACGAACAGATCAAGGAAATCGCGTCGTTGCGCCAGGACCTCGAAGCGCTCAAGGCGCGGCAACAGGCGGTGGAAGATTTGCAGGCCGACCGTAACCTGCCGGTCCACATGCTCGACGAACTCGTCAAGCAAGTGCCCGAAGGTGTCTATCTGCAAACGCTGCGTCAGGACAATCTCAAGGTCGCGCTGACCGGGTTCGCTCAATCCAACGAGCGCGTATCTGAGCTGCTTCGTCATCTGAGCAACAACTCGGCGTGGATAGGATCGCCCGAACTCGTCGAGATCAAGGCCGTGACGGTTGGGCGCGACAACAAGCGACTCTTCCAGTTCACGATCAACGTGACGATCAATCGACCACGCGACGCGAAGCCGGCCGCGATTCCGGCCCGCGCTGCTGCGGCGGGCAACCCCGCCGTGCCGGCCAAACCGTGAGCGCATGACCATGGCCGACATCAACCTTTCACGCTACCTGGATCAGTTCCGCAACCTCAACACGAGGGACGTGGGAACGTGGCCGATCGCTCCGCGCATCGCTGCCGTGATGGCGATCGTCGCGGTCGTCATCCTTGCCGGCTGGTACTTCTACTGGGCCGATCAGCTCGACGAACTGCAGCGCGGCGAGACCGAAGAAGTTCAGCTCAAGACGCAGTACAAGGACAAGCTTCAGCAGGCGATCAATCTCGAGCCGTTGAAGAAGCAGAAGGACCTCGTGACGCAATATGTCGCGCGTCTCGAGAAGCAGTTGCCCAGCAAGGCCGAGATGGACGCGCTCCTGTCGGACATCAACCAAGCTGCCATTGGGCGCGGCTTGCAGTTCGAGCTGTTCCGTCCCGGGCAAGTTACGGTTCGCGATTACTACGCGGAGTTGCCGATCAACATACGCCTGACCGCCAACTATCACGACATCGCGGCCTTCACGAGCGACATCGCAAGCCTTCCGCGCATCGTGACGCTCAACAATCTGAGCATCGCGATGCCGGCGAACGCGACCACGCCGCTTACGCTCGAGGCGATCGCGAAGACCTACCGTTATCTCGACCCCGAAGAAGTCGCGGCGCAGCGCAAGGCCGTCAAGGTGGCGAAATGATGACGACCGCCAGGACTTTGTTGTCGATCGTCGTCGCATGCCTGGCGCTCGCCGGATGTGGCGGTTCGAATGACGAGCTTCGTCAATGGATGAGCGATGTGCGTAAAGAGATGCGGCCGGTCACCCCGAAGGTGAACGAGCCCAAGGTCTTCGAGCCGTTCATCTATCGCGACCAGAACGAAGTCGATCCGTTCGATCCGACCAAGGTGAGCAATGCGCTCAAGGCGCTGGCCTCGAAATCGAGCAGCGGATTTGCGCCCGATCTCTCGCGTCGCAGGGAGCCGCTCGAAGCGTATCCGCTCGACACCATCACGATGGTCGGCACGCTGCAGAGGCCCAACTTGCGATACGCACTATTGCGCGCCGACGGCGTGGTCTATCAGGTCAAGGTGGGCGGGTACATCGGGCAGAACTTCGGTCTGGTCACGCGCATCAACGAAAGCGAAGTCACCCTCAGGGAAGTCGTTCAGGATGCCGCAGGCGAATGGGTCGAGCGCACGACGACACTGCAATTGCAGGAGAACAAGAAATGAAGCAACTCCTTCGGTGCAACGCGTTTGCGTTCGCTACCTCCATATCCGGACATGTGCGCGGACGCGTACGCAAATGGCTGCTGATCGCCGTCGCGCTGGGCTTTTCGTTCGGACCTGTAATCGCGATGGCGCAAGACAACGCCATCCAGGAAGTGACTACGTCGCAGCAGGGCGGCAACGTGGTCGTACGGATCGCGCTCAAGGCCGCTCCGGGTACCGCGCCCGCATCGTTCTCGATCGCGACGCCGGCCCGCATCGCGCTCGACTTCGTGCGAACCACCAATGACTCGGGCAAGAATCTGATCGATGCCAATCAGGGCGACCTGCGTTCGATCAACCTCGTTTCCGCCGGCGACCGCACACGCCTGGTGCTGAACCTCAAGCGCAGCGTGTCGTACAACACCGCCATCGAAGGCAACGCGGTGATCGTCACGCTGACGCCGCCGATCGCCGATGTCGCCGCTGCCACTGCGTCGGCAACCGGCGCAAGCAATGCGCCGCGCGCGCCCACCACGCGTTTCGCCGAATCCTCGTCGAACGCCGCCGCGCACAGTATTCGCGACATCGATTTTCGTCGCGGCCCCGATGGCACCGGTCGCGTGATCATCGACCTCTCGGACAGTCAGGCGGGCGTGGACATCCGTACGCAGGGCCAGTCCATCGTCGTCGATTTTCTCAAGTCATCGTTGCCCGACAGTTTGCGCCGTCGCCTCGACGTGACCGATTTCGCGACGCCCGTGCAGACCATCAACACCTTCACGCAGGGCAACAACGTGCGCATGGTGATCGAGCCACGCGGGCTGTGGGAGCACAACGCCTATCAGACCGACAACCGCCTGGTCGTCGAGGTCAAGCCGCTGAAGGAAGATCCGAACAAGCTCTTCCAGAGCACGCGCGCCGGCTACAAGGGTGAACGCCTGTCGCTCAACTTCCAGAACGTCGATGTACGCGCGCTCTTGCAGGTCATCGCCGACTTCACGAACCTGAACATCATCACGAGCGATTCGGTCAACGGCAACCTCACCTTGCGCTTGAAGGACGTGCCGTGGGATCAGGCGCTCGACATCATCCTGCAGGCCAAGGGCCTCGACATGAGGAAGAACGGTAACGTGATCCTGATCGCGCCCAAGGATGAGCTCGCCACCAAGGAGAAGCTCGACCTAGAAGCGCGATCGCAGATCGCGGACCTCGAACCGTTGCGCAGCGAGACGTTCCAGCTCAACTATCAGAAGGCGCAAGACCTCGTCGATTTCCTGAACGGCACCGGCGCGTCGGGCGGCACCGGCGGAACGGGCGCGAGCGGCGGCGGCGCGAATCGCATCCTGTCCAAGCGCGGCGCGGCAACCGCGGATCCGAGAACGAACCAGGTCTTCGTCAAGGAAACGGCAACCAATCTCGAGCAGATCCGCGGCGTCATCGCCAAGCTCGACATCGCGAGCCGGCAGGTGATCATCGAGTCGCGCATCGTCGAGGCCAATGATCAATTCAGCCGCAACCTCGGCGTCAAGCTTGGTTTCAACAACACCCAGCCCGTGCAGCCGACGAGCACCGGCAACCTGCGCTATCGCGTCACCGGCAATTATCTGGGTGCTGGCGAGCAGACCGGGCAAGCTGCGGTGACCGGCGGCAGCTTTATCCCCGATACGCAGTTTCTGAGCTTGCCTGCGGCCGGTATCGCTGGTCTGGGCCCGGCTGCGGTGGGCATCAGTCTCTTCACCAAGAGCGCGACCAAGTTCCTCAACCTCGAACTGTCCGCGATCGAAGCCGATGGCACGGGCAAGATCGTGTCGAGTCCGCGGGTGGTGACGGCCGACCAGGTCAAGGCCTTGATCGAGCAGGGCACCGAGTTGCCGTATCAGGTGGCCACCAGCAGCGGTGCGACCAGCATCCAGTTCCGCAAGGCGAACTTGAAGCTCGAAGTCACGCCGCAGATCACGCCCGAAGGCAACATCATCCTGAGTGTCGACGTCACCAAGGACAGCGTAGGTCAGGTCACGACCGCAGGCTTCGCGATCGATACCAAGCATGTCAATACCACGGTGCTGGTCGAGAACGGTGGCACGGTCGTGTTGGGCGGCATCTTCCAAGTAACCGAAAACAACAACGTGACGAAGGTACCGCTGCTGGGTGATGTTCCGGTCCTAGGTTATTTGTTCCGTAACACCGCGAAGTCGACGACCAAGACGGAATTGTTGATCTTCATCACACCGACCATGGTCAATGGCCGCGTGACCCTGCGCTGACGCCGGGTAGCGTCGACGAGTCATTTTGCAAGTCAAAGAAGATGCCGCTTTCGAGCGGCATCTTCTTTGGTGCACGCGCAGAAGCTAGAATCGCCGCGTGATTCACGAACGCGACAACATCTTTCTCGTCGGCATGATGGGCGCCGGCAAGAGCGCCGTCGGACGGCTGCTCGCGGCACAACTCGGCCGGAACTTCTTCGACATCGATCATGAGATCGAAGCTCGAACCGGCGTATCGATTCCGGTGATCTTCGACATCGAGGGCGAAGCTGGATTTCGCAAGCGCGAAGAGCAGGCGATCGACGAACTCTCGCAGCGCTCGGGCCTGGTGGTGGCCACCGGAGGCGGAGCCGTGCTGTGTGCGAACACGCGCCTTCGCCTGAAGGAACGCGGCTTCACGATCTACCTGCACGCCAAGGTCAGCGATCTTTGGCATCGCACGAAGAACGATCGCAATCGGCCGCTGCTCGCGTGCGCCGACCCGCGGCAACGCCTCGAAGAATTACTTGAAGCGCGCGACCCGTGGTATCGCGAAGTCGCCGACCTCGTCGTGGAAACGGGAAAGCCTAGCGTGACGCGTCTGGTCGCGTCGATTGTGGAGCGGCTCGAAGCGGAGTGCGGTCTGCGTTCGGCGGTCGCGCCCGAAGCGCGCCGCGACGCGATCGAGACCCCTCGATGAAGACGCAGTCGCCGGCAATCGTCGAACAACTCATCGTCGAACTGGGCGAGCGCAGCTATCCGATTCACATCGTCGATGGCGCTGTCGCAGCGCCGGCATCGCATGCGGACTTCTGGATCGACCTGCTGACTCGGTGCAATGCCGGTCGCGATCTGGTGCTCGTCACCAACACCACGCTGGCTCCGCTGTACGGAGCGGCGCTTGTGCGGCAATTGGAAACCGGCGGCCAGCATGTCGTGGCCATCGTGGTCGAGGATGGCGAGCAGTACAAGAATGCCACCATGCTCGAAGCGATCCACGATGCGATGCTCGAAGCGCGCTGTGATCGCGGCGCGATCGTGATTGCGCTGGGCGGCGGCGTGGTCGGCGACGTGGCGGGATTCGCTGCGGCCACCTATCAACGCGGCGTGCGCTTCGTGCAGGTTCCGACGACCCTGCTCGCGCAGGTCGATTCATCGGTGGGCGGCAAGACCGGTATCAATCATCGGCTCGGCAAGAACATGATTGGCGCGTTCCATCAGCCGCGGGCGGTGGTAATCGATCTCGCAACGCTGGCCAGCCTGCCCGCGCGCGAGTTCTCTGCGGGACTTGCCGAGGTCGTCAAATACGGCGTGAGCCTGGACGCGCGTTTCTTCGAGTGGCTCGAGGGCGCGATGCCGTCGTTGATCTCTCGCAATCGCGAGGCGCTTGCACACGCGATTCGACGTTCGTGCGAATTGAAGGCCGAGATCGTCGCCGATGACGAGCGCGAAGCCGGACGACGCGCGCTGCTGAACTTCGGCCATACCTTCGGGCATGCCATCGAAGGGGCGACCGGCTATGGCGCGTGGTTGCATGGCGAAGCGGTTGCGGCAGGCATGATGTTGGCCGCGCGATTGTCGGTGCGGCTCGGAACGATCGACAACGACATCGTCGAGCGACTGAGGGCTCTGCTGGTTGGCGCGGGTCTGCCCGTCGAAGCGCCTGCGCTTGGCGTCGATCAGTGGCTGCGCTGGATGGCGAGCGACAAGAAGGCCGATGCGGGACGACTTCGCTTCGTGCTGCTCGATGCTCTGGGCCGCGCACGCGTAGCGAGCGTGGCCGACGATGCGTTGCATGAGGTGCTCGCTTCATCGGGAAGATCGCGCGCATCCGAAGCGGCGATGGCGCCGTGAGCGAGACCACCGGGTTGGCTTCGTACGCGGCACGCGCCGAGCGGAGCCGCGGCCGTATGCATGCCGAGGAAGCATCCGTATCCCGCAGCGAGTTTCAGCGCGATCGCGATCGCATCATCCATTCGTCCGCGTTTCGCCGCCTCGAATACAAGACCCAGGTGTTCGTCAATCACGAGGGCGACCTGTTTCGTACGCGCCTGACGCATTCGCTCGAGGTCGCACAGATCGCGCGTTCGATCGCGCGCAACCTCGGCCTGAACGAGGACTTGGCCGAAGCGATCGCGCTCGCGCACGATCTCGGCCACACGCCCTTCGGCCACGCGGGACAGGATGCGCTCAACGACTGCATGAAGGAGCACGGCGGCTTCGAGCACAACCTGCAGTCGCTGCGCGTGGTCGATGTCCTCGAAGAACGTTACGGCGGCTTCGACGGCCTCAATCTCTGCTTCGAGACGCGCGAGGGCATCCTCAAGCATTGCTCGCTCGAGAACGCGAAGACGCTGGGCGATGTCGGCCGCCGCTTCATCGAACGCACCCAGCCGTCGCTAGAAGCGCAACTCGCCAATCTCGCCGACGAGATCGCGTACAACAATCACGACATCGATGACGGCCTGCGCTCGGGCCTGCTCACGATCGAGCAGATGATGACGATCGATCTATTCCGCAGGCACGCCGAGACGGTCAGGCAACTGTTTCCGGATATTCAGGAACGTCGACTGATTCTGGAAACTGTGCGGCGGATGATCAACGAACTGATTATCGATGTTACTGAAACCAGCCTTGCGAATATCGAAAAGGAACGACCGGGATCGATCGATGAGGTAAGAGCGCTGCGCCCGCTGATTGCGTTCAGCCCTCGCCTGCGGGAAGAAGCGGTCGCTTTAAAGCGGTTCTTGCACAAGAACCTTTATCAGCATTATCTGGTGCAGCGAATGACGAATAAGGCGAAGAAGATTGTTGAGGAATTGTTCGAGCTCCTTCTTTCACAACCGATTCTTCTGCCTACAGAGCATTTCATTCGGACGCGTGAACTCGGCGCGCGTGCAATTGCGGACTATATTGCTGGAATGACAGATCGCTTTGCGATTCGTGAATATCGACGTCTGTTATATATCGACGAATTGTGAACTGCGTTAGATGAAATAAAGAGGGCCGGCATTTGCCGGCCCTCTTTGTTGTCAACGCCTCAGAAAAGATACGGCGAGTCGGGAATGAGACATGGCGGTCCGATGTCGGTGAGTAACGCCGGCAATCTGAATTCGACCTGCCCCAACGTTTCAGTGCCCTGCACGATGGTGTGCGCGCGAATTCGATCGGTGATCCACAGTGAATTTGATTTCGTGTAAGTCAGATTGAAAGTAGCCACGCCACTGGCATTGGTCGTTACCGTCGCCGGGAGCGCGCCTGCCGCTGAATTTGGTGGGGTCAGGCTACCGTCTGCCTTGCCGCCCGCAACAAGAATGACTGGAGGACTTGGATAACGCTTTCGCACGCCGTCTTCGCCAGCGTCGAGCACCAAATTCTCGTTCGCGTCTTCGTTGTAATAGTCATTTGCCGGATTAGGTGCGCATGACGTGCCATTTGCATTGAAGGCGATTGGCCATGCGCTCAAGCTTACGACGGTATTCGCAACAGGATTGCCGTTCGAATCGGCAACAAGCACCGACATTGGCAAGATGTACAAGGTGTTGCCGGGATCTGTCGAAATTACCGTAGAACGCCCGATCGTGACTGAACCGGCGGTACCACCAATGACTATTGCAGCGTCCGTGCCGGTGTTTGTCGCGACCGATGTTCCCACAACCGTGGCGCGAATCTTGACCCCTCCTGCGCCAGACGGAAGCGACCCCGCGGTGAACGTGCTTTTGGCCTGCCCAAGTGCAAGGGTAGGAGTCGCCACGGAGGAAGTGATTGCGACCACTGGCAAGATAGTCTCGCCGCCTCCCGTGCCGGTAAGCGGAACGATGCTAAACGCGACCGCCGCACCACCTACAGGATTCCCTGATGAATCCGTAACTGAGGCAAGAAGAGTTGATACGTTCGTTGTTCCTCCTGCGCTGGGTGCGACGACACTCGGAGAGGCTTGCAATGTGATTTTGAAAGCCGCCGATGCTGCCGCTGTGAAAGAAACAATCCTTGTGGCGCTCAAAGCAGGCCGCGCCCCGTCATAGACTTGAATATTCGCGACGCCGGATACTGACGAGACAAGGTCCGCGCTCACCGTGCCCGAGACGACCGGTTTGGTGATGGTATTGCTGCCGGTCGCATCCCACGTACCGAGCGTCGATACAAAAGTTACGGCGGTGGTCGGCGACGGCGCGGTTACCGAGATTGTGACCGGCACTCCGATCGAAGCGCCGGTGGGATCCGTTGCCGGCGCAGTAATTTGGAACGCAACCGAAGCACCGGATACGGTGTATGTGAAGGTTCTCGTCTCGCCTACAGCGGTAATCGTCAGCGTGACTGTTCCGGGCGCGCCGGGGGTTACGACCGATGTGAACGTGCCGGTCGCATCGGTTATGCCGCTAAGCGGCGCAAGAGTGACGCTCCCAGTGCCCGCAGCAGTTAACGTAACAGCCTGACCGGGCAACACCGAACCGGACGCGCCTTTCACTGTTACCGAAAGTGTGGCGTTGGCGCCTCCGACGACGAGCGACGGCGCCGTCGAAGCAACGGTGACTGTCGCGCCTGTTATGCGAATCGGAATCTGGGTGGACTTGCCGCTCGCAGTTGCCGTGATCGTCGCGGTCCGACTGCTGGGATTTGTGGTTCCGGAGGAAAACGTAACCGTCGCTTTGCCCGATTTGTCAGACACAGCGGAACCGAGCGAGAGAAATCCGGTATCAGCAGAAAACGCGATGGTCACCCCGGAAACCGCGGCGTTGGCGGCGTCAACGACGGTGGCCGTAAGAGTGGTCGTTGTGCTGTTATCCGACGCCACACTAGTTTGCGAAGCACTCAGGCTGATGGCTGCAGCAGCTGGCGGAGGAGTGATTACCGGCGGAGGCGTGGTCGATGTGGTGCTAGATCCCCCGCCACCACAGGCGCTCAAAGCGCTGGAAACCATCAACACGACAAAAAGCCAGACCATTCTTGATGAAATTCTATTCACATGTACTCCCACGGCCACACGAAGTTTCTTCGGCGCGTTTCCAAGGTCGGCGATCCCAATATCTGCAAATGGGAAGAAACTGTGACTGCGGAAAAGCGAAATAAATGAAGCGATTAACCCATATCATTAGAGCGCAGCTTCCACAGCGGTGCAATTTGCGCGCCGCCTTTTTCGAAGGCTGTTGTTTACCTGCGTCGGCAGGCAGGAACTTATCCTTAGCGTCGTCTGGCATTCCCCGCTAGGTTCACGATTCGGCTATGCATTCAATCGAATTCGCTTTCAACGGCCGACGCGTGCGTATAAATCGGTCTTTGCGATAGACCATGGCTAGGCTGCCTCGACCTTATGCCCCCGGCATCGTGCAGCGCATCGTCCAGCGCGCAGCCGAAGGACGACTGTTGTTCGACGGGGCGGACGACTATCGCTTCCTCGTCGAATTACTCAGCCACGCAGCGCATTCCAACGGGCTGGCGATTCATGCCTACGTACTTCTCCCTCGCCAGTTCCAGTTGCTCGCGACGCCGTCGAATGCAAACGCGTTGCCGCGGACCATGCAGGCGATCGGGCGCCGCTACGTGCCGTATATGAACCGGCGAGCGGGACGCCTTGGGCCGCTCTTCGATCGCCGTTATCGCTCTACGTTGATCGAGGCCGAGCGCTATCTGCTGGCCTGCATGCAACTCGTCGAAATCGGGCCCCTAACCGAAGGTCTCGCGCAATCGCCGCAGGAGTGGCGCTGGTCGAGCTATCGGCATCACATCGGTGTCGAGCAGGAGAGCTTTCTCGTCGATCACCCGATCTACTGGGCGCTTCGCAATACGCCTTTCGAGCGCCAGGCTGCGTATCGATCGCTGGTCGAAGCACCGCTCGATATGAGCATTGCGAGCGCGATCGAACAGGCTACGGAGACGGGCTGGGGTCTGGGAAGCGAAGACTTCCTGCAGTCGATCTCCGAGCAGGCTTCACGTCGCTTGGTCCCGCTATCGCGAGGACGCCCAAAAAAACCAATGGCACGGCCTTGAGTTATATCTGCCCCTAATTATTGTCGACGTGCGCCGACGGAGAATTTAATAAGGGTCAGACCCCCATTTAACGCGTTGCACGGACTGCTGCGGTGCATTAATGTAATCGACTCGATCCGCTGTAGGTGCCTGCCATGTCTGCTGCCCTGCCTTTCCTTCCCCCCGACGAGCTCGAAGCCCTTCGCCGCGATGCCGATCGCTTCGGCCTCTATCGATCGGCTTACGAGCACGATGCCTGCGGTGTCGGCTTCGTCGCGCACATTCGTGGCCAGAAGGGCCACTCGATCCTCGAGCAGGGTCTGCTAATCCTGAAGAATCTCGACCATCGCGGCGCGGTGGGCGCGGACCCGCTGATGGGCGATGGCGCGGGCGTCCTGATCCAGATCCCGGACGCCGTCTTTCGCGAGGACCTGGCGAAGCAAGGCATCCCCCTTCCTCCGGTCGGCGAATATGGCGTGGGCATGGTGTTCCTGCCGAAGGAACATGCGTCACGCCTGGCCTGCGAGCAGGAGCTCGAACGCGCCGTGCGCGCAGCCGGCCAGGTCCTACTCGGTTGGCGCGATGTCCCGACCGATCGCGACATGCCGATGTCGCCCGCGGTGCGGGCCACGGAACCTGTGATTCGCCAACTGTTCATCGGACGCGGGCCCGAAGTGATGGTGACCGACGCGCTCGAACGCAAGCTCTTCATCATCCGCAAGTCCGCTGGTCACGCCATCCAGGCCTTGAAGTTGAAGCACGGCAAGGAATTCTTCGTGCCGTCGATGTCGGCGCGAACCATCGTCTACAAAGGCCTGCTGTTGGCCGACCAGGTCGGCATCTATTACCGCGACCTCGCCGATCCGCGCGCCGTATCGGCGATCGCGCTCGTGCATCAACGCTTCTCGACCAACACCTTCCCGAGCTGGGAGCTCGCCCATCCCTATCGCATGGTCGCGCACAACGGCGAGATCAACACCGTCAAGGGCAACGTCAACTGGATCAACGCGCGTCAGCAGGCGATCTCGTCGCCGGTGCTGGGCAAGGATCTCGACAAGATCTGGCCGTTGATCTATCCGGGCCAGTCGGACACGGCGTCGTTCGACAACTGTCTCGAGATGCTGGTGATGGCCGGCTATTCGCTCGCCCACGCGATGATGATGATGATCCCCGAAGCGTGGGAGCAGCACACGTTGATGGACGAGAACCGTCGCGCGTTCTACGAGTATTACGCGGCGATGATGGAGCCGTGGGACGGGCCCGCCGCGATCGCGTTCACCGACGGACGCCAGATCGGCGCGACGCTCGACCGCAATGGCTTGCGCCCCGCGCGCTATCTGATCACCGACGACGACCTCGTCGTGATGGCATCCGAAGCCGGCGTATTGCCGATCTCCGAGTCGCGCATCGTCAAGAAGTGGCGGCTGCAACCCGGCAAGATGTTCCTGATCGATACCGAGGCCGGTCGCATCATCGACGACACCGAGCTGAAGAATTCGCTCGCCAATGCCAAGCCTTACCGCGAGTGGATCAGCCGCATCCGCATCAAGCTCGACGAGCTGCAGCACGCGGTCGACCTGCCGACCGCGACCGCGAATGCAGCGGTCGAAAACTCGAACACGCTGACCTTGCTCGACCGGCAACAAGCTTTCGGCTACACGCAGGAAGACCTGCGCATGCTGATGGCGCCGATGGCGGAGTTCGGCGAAGAGGCGACCGGTTCGATGGGCAACGATTCGCCGCTCGCGGTCACGTCCGACAAGGACAAGCCGCTCTTCAATTATTTTCGCCAGCTCTTCGCACAGGTCACCAACCCGCCGATCGATCCGATCCGCGAACAGCTCGTGATGTCGCTGGTCTCGTTCGTCGGGCCCAAGCCCAACCTGCTCGACGTCAACAACATCAACCCACCGATGCGGCTCGAAGTGTCGCAGCCCGTGCTTGACGTCGTCGACATGGCGGTGATTCGCAATATCGAAAAGCACACGTCGAACAAGTTCAAGAGTCACGAGCTCGACATCTGCTATCCGGTCGCGTGGGGCGCTGACGGCATCGAGGCGCGCCTCGCGTCGCTGTGCGCCGAGGCCGTCGATGCGGTGAAGTCGGGCTTCAACATCCTGGTCGTTTCCGATCGCAAGATGGACGCCGAGCAGGTCGCGATTCCCGCGTTGCTCGCCACCTCCGCGATTCACCAGCATCTGGTCTGGCGCGGCTTGCGCACATCCACGGGACTGGTCGTCGAAACCGGCACGGCGCGCGAAGTGCATCACATCGCGGTCCTCGCGGCCTATGGTGCGGAAGCAATACATCCCTATCTCGCGATGGAGACGCTCGTCGCGATGCACGCGGACTTTTCGGCCGAGCTCACGGCCGATCTCTCGCCCGACAAGGCGATCGCAAACTACAAAAAGGCGATCGGCAAGGGCTTGATGAAAGTCATGTCCAAGATGGGCATCTCGACCTACATGTCGTACTGCGGCGCGCAGATCTTCGAGGCGGTGGGATTGTCGCGCTCGCTGATCGATCAATATTTCGCGGGCACCGCGTCGAGCATCGAAGGCATCAACGTGTTCGACGTCGCCGAGGAAGCGATCCGCTTCCACCGTCGCGCCTTCGGCGACGATCCGGCGCTCGAAACCATGCTCGACGCGGGCGGCGAGTACGCGTATCGCACGCGCGGCGAAGCCCACATGTGGACGCCCGAGACGATCGCGAAACTGCAGCACGCCACGCGCGGCGACAGCTTCTCCACCTACAAGGAATACGCGACGCTGATCAACGACCAGAGCAAGAGCCTAATGACCTTGCGCGGTCTCTTCGAATTTCGCGTCGATCCGTCGAAGGCGATTGCCTTGTCCGAGGTCGAGCCAGCCACTGCGATCGTCAAGCGCTTCGCGACCGGCGCGATGTCGCTCGGCTCGATCTCGACGGAAGCGCACGCCACGCTCGCGGTCGCGATGAACCGCATCGGCGGCAAGTCCAATACCGGCGAGGGTGGCGAGGATCCTGCGCGCTACGAGAACGAGCTCAAGGGCATCCCGATCAAGTCGGGCGAGACGCTGGCGTCGGTCCTCGGCGCAGGGCGCGTCGTCGCCGATGTCCCGCTGCAGGCAGGCGACTCGCTGCGTTCGCGCATCAAGCAGGTCGCTTCGGCTCGCTTCGGCGTGACCGTTGCGTATCTCACATCGGCCGATCAGATCCAGATCAAGATGGCGCAGGGCGCGAAGCCCGGTGAAGGTGGCCAGTTGCCCGGCCACAAGGTGTCCGAGTACATCGCCAAGCTGCGCTTCTCGGTGCCGGGCGTCGGCTTGATCTCGCCGCCGCCGCATCACGACATCTATTCGATCGAGGATCTCGCGCAACTGATCCACGATCTGAAGAACGCCAATCCGTGTGCGTCGATCTCGGTCAAGCTCGTCTCCGAAGTGGGCGTCGGCACGGTTGCGGCCGGTGTCGCGAAGGCCAAGTCCGATCACGTGACAATCGCGGGTCACGACGGCGGCACCGGCGCGTCGCCCATCTCGTCGATCAAGCACGCGGGCACGCCGTGGGAGCTCGGCCTCGCGGAGACGCAGCAGACGCTGGTGCTCAATCGCTTGCGCGGTCGCATTACGGTGCAGGTCGATGGTCAGATGAAGACCGGCCGCGATGTCGTGATCGGCGCGATGCTCGGCGCCGACGAGTTCGGCTTCGCCACGGCGCCGCTGGTGGTCGAGGGCTGCATCATGATGCGCAAGTGCCATCTGAACACTTGTCCGGTCGGCGTCGCCACGCAGGATCCGGTGCTGCGCGCGAAGTTCGCGGGCAAGCCCGAGCACGTCGTCAACTTCTTCTTCTTCGTGGCCGAAGAAGCGCGCGAGATCATGGCGCAGCTCGGCATCCGCAGCTTCGACGAGATGATCGGGCGCACCGATTGGCTCGATACGAAGAAGGGCATCGAGCACTGGAAGGCAAAGCACCTCGACTTCTCGCGCATCTTCCATCAGCCCGCGATGCCGGCCGACGTCGCGCGCCGTCGCGTCGAGGACCAGGACCACGGGCTCGCACACGCGCTCGATCACAAGCTCATTGCGCGCGCGCTGCCCGCGCTCGAACGCGGCGAGAGCGTCTCGTTCATCACGCCGGTACGCAACGTCAACCGCACCATCGGCACCATGTTGTCGGGCGAAGTCGCGCGTCGCTATGGGCACGAGGGATTGCCGGACGACACCATCCACATCCAATGCAATGGCGTTGCAGGCCAGAGCTTCGGCGCCTTCCTCGCGGCGGGGATCACGCTCGATCTGGTAGGCGATGCGAACGACTATGTCGGCAAGGGTCTGTCGGGCGGCCGCATCATCGTGCGATCGCCCAACGACTTCCGCGGCTTCGGCCCCGATCACATCATCGCGGGCAACACCGTTCTCTACGGCGCGATCGCAGGGGAGGCCTACTTCAACGGCGTTGCCGGCGAGCGCTTCGCGGTGCGCAATTCGGGCGCGTTCGCGGTCGTCGAAGGCGTCGGTGACCATGGCTGTGAATACATGACCGGGGGCACCGTGGTCGTTCTCGGCAAGACCGGCCGCAACTTCGCAGCCGGCATGTCGGGCGGCGTGGCCTACGTGCTCGACGCGGACGGCGACTTCGCCAGGCATTGCAATACCGCGATGGTCGAGCTCGAGAAGGTCGAGCGCACGGGCGCGGCGGACGACGCGGCGATGAGGCATCTCGGCCGCATCGACGAAGAGCTGTTACGCGAACTGATCGAAAAACAATTCCGCTACACCGGATCATTCCGCGCGCGCGAGATCCTCGCGAAGTGGGACGAGATGCGCGGCAAATTCGTGAAGGTGATGCCGACCGAATACCGGCGCGCGTTGAAGAACATGAGCACGCAGCCCGCGGTGGAAGCGCCGCTGCAGAAGCTCGCGGCCTGAAAGAAGACATCGACACCCATGGGCAAGATCACCGGCTTTCTCGAATACCAGCGCCTGGCCGAAGCGGCCGAGGCGCCGCAGGCGCGCACCGAGCACTATCGCGAATTCATCATGCATCTCTCGGACGCCGAGGCCAAGCAGCAGGGCGCGCGATGCATGGACTGCGGCATTCCGTTCTGTCAGAGCGGTTGCCCGGTCAACAACATCATTCCCGACTGGAACGACCTGGTCTATCGCGGCAACTGGCGTACAGCGCTCGATACGCTGCATACCACCAACAACTTTCCGGAGTTCACGGGCCGCGTCTGTCCAGCGCCTTGCGAAGCGTCGTGCGTGCTGAACATCAACAACGATCCGGTCGGCATCAAGTCGATCGAGCACGCGATCATCGACAAGGGTTGGGAAATGGGGTGGGTCGTTCCCGAAATGCCGACGTCGAAGACCGGCAAGAGGATCGCGGTCGTCGGATCGGGTCCGGCGGGACTCGCGGCCGCGCAGCAGTTGGCGCGCGTCGGTCACGACGTGACCGTGTTCGAGAAGAGCGATCGCATCGGCGGCCTGCTGCGCTATGGGATTCCGGACTTCAAGATGGAGAAGTCGCACATCGATCGACGCATCGAGCAGATGCGTGAAGAGGGCGTGGACTTTCGCGCCAGCGTGCAGGTCGGCGCCGAGCCATCGGCAACCGCATCGACGACCACGCTGAGCGTCGAGCGCCTGCGCGAAGACTTCGACGCGATCGTGCTGGCCGGAGGCGCCGAAGCGCCGCGCGACTTGCCGGTGCCGGGCCGCGACCTGAAGGGCGTGCATTTCGCGATGGACTTCCTGCCCGCGCAGAACAAGCGGGTCGCGGGCGACAAGGTCAAGGATCAAATCTCTGCCGTCGGCAAGCACGTGCTCGTGATCGGCGGCGGGGACACCGGCAGCGATTGCGTGGGCACCAGCAATCGCCAGGGTGCGCTCTCGGTCACGCAGATCGAACTGCTGCCGCAACCGCCCGCCGAAGAAAATCGTTTGATGACTTGGCCGTACTGGCCGTTGAAACTGCGCACGTCGTCGTCGCATGAAGAGGGCGTCGATCGCGACTGGGCGATCGTGACCAAGGCTTTCAAGGCCGGTACCGGCAAGGACAAGGACCGCGTGAAGGCGGTGGTCGCGGTGCGTGTCGAGTGGAAGAAGGACGAAAGCACCGGGGCGAACCGCATGGTCGAGGTCGCCGGCAGCGAGATCGAGATTCCAGCGGACCTGGTGCTGTTCGCGATGGGCTTCACCGGACCGGTGACGGCGGGCCTCGTCGATGGTCTGGGTATCGCCAAGGATGCGCGCGGCAACGTTGCGGCGCCCACCGAAGGCGACGCGAGCTACCGTACCTCGGACCCCAAGGTCTTCGCGGCGGGCGACATGCGGCGCGGTCAATCGCTGGTGGTCTGGGCGATACGCGAAGGACGCCAATGCGCGCGTGCGGTCGATCAATTTGTCATGGGGAGCTCGACGCTTCCGCGTTAGATTGTCGGCCGTGCAAACACTTTCGCCGCAACAGGCGCGCGCCGTCGTGGCGCGCGTGCAGTCCCATCTCGACGCCGGTGCGCTCGAGGAAGCCGTCACGCTCGCAGAAGAGCAGATGACCGACGCGATCGGCGAGGCGCGCGCGATCCTGCAGCACGCGCTCGCGCTGGCCTGCAATCTGGTCGGACGTTCCGTCGAGGCCCAGCGCGCGGCGGCTGCGGCGCGTGAAGGCTTCAAGGCGATCGACTCGCGTGAAGGCGAGCTCGACGCCTTGCTGGCGATCGGTTCGGTGATGCGCAGCGCGGGCGATCACGCGTCCGCCATGCTTGCCTTCGAGGAGGCCGAGCCGATGGCGCGCGAGTTGCGCTCCGATATCCGGCTGGGCGTGGTGCTGCGACAGATCGGCGTGTGCTGTTCGCTGCTGGGCCGCCATCAGCAGGCGTTGTCGAGCTTGCGCGAGGCGGCGCTGATCCCCGCACGCGAGCCCACCGATCGCGAGCATCTGAGCACGCTGCTGTCGCTCTACAACGCACCGAAGAAAAGCGCGGCGATCATCGCGCGGCGCTGGCCGCTCTTCGCCGGGCACGGGCGATCGAAGCCGAGGCCAACGACAGCGCCGCGCATCGCAGCGTCGCGCAGCGCGAACTGCGCCTCGAGGTCGCCCGTCTGACGAGCCAGTGGCAACGACTCGCCTCGACCGATCCCTTGACGGGGCTCGCCGTCGAAGTGGCCGAGAGGTTGCGCGCATCGGTGCAGGCATTCGCCTGGACGACGGTCGCGAACGAATTGCGCGTGACCATCAGCGTCGGTGTCGCCGGCGCCGCAGAAGCCCACGACACCACCGCCTTGCTGACGCTCGCCGATCGGCGCCTCTATGCGGCCAAGCACGGTGGCCGCAATCGCGTGGTGCATAGCGGGTAAGCGAACCCCTCATCGTCCCTCCGCCTCATCGGGAATCAGATGCCCTCCGATGCTCCACCGGCCCGGCTGCGGCGATAAGTCTGGGGTCGCGGGCTTCGATGCACGTAGTAGTGATGCATGACGATCGGATCCTTCCGGTCGCGACCCGCTCAATGGAGAACATCGTGATGCGTACAAAATATTCTGCAGCTCTTGCGATCGCGGCCGCTGCCGCGCTTGGGGCATGCGCCTATCCCGCCCCGGACACCAACGTACCGAGCTATTCGGCGCAACCCGCGTATCCGCAGCAGCAGGACACGCGCGGCAGCGTCGCCCGGGGACCGGTCTATGCGGCCAACACCGGTGTGGTCAATTCGATCGAACTGATCCGCGGCGAAACCAGAAGCGGCATCTCGCCTGCTGGAACCATCATCGGTGCGGTGGTCGGCGGACTGGTCGGCCATCAGATCGGCGAGGGCCGTGGAAATACCGCCGCAACTATCGGTGGCGCGGCCGTGGGCGGGCTCGCGGGCAATGCGATCGGACAACGCACGCGCGAAGGCAGCAACGACACCTATCGCGTCGGCGTGCGCTACGACAACGGTGGCATCCAATACATCGACGTGCCCCATCCGGGTGACCTGCGTACCGGCGACCGCGTGCGCGTGGACAACGGTCAGATCAGCCGCTATTGATCAACGCATCGTCATTCCGAATGCAATGAGGAATCTCATCGTCTGCGGTTGTCGACTGCAAATCGCGTAGCGGATGAGATTCCTCGCGAAGCTCGGACTGGCTGGGCGCCGGCATCGATGCGTGTCTTCAATGCGATACGCCCAGATATGCCGCCCTGACGCCCGGGTCGTTCTTCAATTTGCTCGCGTCGCCGTGAGTCGAGATGCGACCGTTCTCGAGTACGTAGCCGTAGTCCGCGACCGCGAGCGCGGCTGCGGCGAACTGTTCGACCAGCAGCATCGTCACGCCTTCGCTCTTGAGCCGTTCGATGATGCGAAACACTTCCTCCACGAGGATAGGCGCGAGGCCCATCGACGGCTCGTCGAGCAACACGACTTCCGGTGACAACATGATCGCGCGCGCCATCGCGAGCATCTGCTGCTCACCGCCCGAGAGCGTGCCGGCGAGTTGCGTGCGTCTTTCCTTCAATCGGGGAAAGAGCTGCATCGCGCGTTCGAGGTCGGCCTCGACGTCGCCGCGCGGCCGCGCGCGGGTCAGGCGCGGGAAGGCGCCCAGCATCAGGTTGTCGACCACCGACATGGTGGCGAATACGCGCCGTCCTTCGGGCGCATGCGCGAGACCGAGCCTCGCGATGTGAAACGACTCCAGGCCTTCGATGCGCTTGCCGTTGAGCGTGATGTCGCCGGCCGTGGGCGCAATCATTCCGGAGACCGCGCGCATCGTGGTGGTCTTGCCGGCGCCGTTGGAGCCGATCAGGGTGATGACCTTTCCCTTGGGCACGGAGATCGAAATGCCGTGCAGGACCTGGACCTTGCCGTAGCCGGCGAACAGATTGTTGATGATCAGCATAGTGTTTGCACCCCGGTTCCCGGGCTCAGGCCGCTTGTCCGCCGAGATAGGCCTCGATGACCTTCTCGTCCGACTGTATCTTCGCCGGGTCGCCTTCGGCGATCTTCTGCCCGAAGTCGAGCACCGAGACCGTATCGCACATGCTCATCACCACGTCCATGTGATGCTCGATCAGGATCACCGTGACGCCGTGCTCGCGGATCTTGCGAATGAAGCTGATCAACTCCTTGATGTCGGGCGCCGTCAACCCGGCCGCGGGTTCATCGAGTAGCAGCAGTTGCGGGTCGAGCGCAAGTGCGCGCGCGATCTCGAGCAGGCGCTGCTTGCCGTACGGCAGATTGCGCGCTTCTTCGTGCGCCAGCGATGACAGGCCGACGAACTCGAGCAAGCCCATGCCGCGCGCGATGGCTTGCTTGTTTTCGCGCTTGTAGCGCGGCAGGTGCAAGGCCACATCGATCAGGTTGCTGTCGAAGGTATGGTGCAGGCCGACCATCACGTTCTGCAGCGCGGTCATCTCGCCGAACAGTTGTACGTTCTGGAAAGTGCGCGCGATGCCTGACAAGGCGATGTCCGACGACGTGCGGCCCACCAGCGATCGCCCCGAGAACGCGATGGCGCCGGCGGTGGGCACGTAGATGCCGGTCAGCACGTTCATCATCGTGCTCTTGCCCGAACCGTTGGGTCCGATCAGGCCGTGTATGGTGCCGCGCCGGATGCTCAGGTCGACGTTGTTCAAGGCCTTCAGGCCACCGAATTGCATCAGCACGCCGGTCGCGTTGAGCAACTCACCGCTGCCGGCCTCGGTCACCGACAACGCGTCGCTGATCGTCGGCAACTGGCCGGTATCACTTTCCGCGTCGTCGGTCGGGCGCGACTTGAGGTTCAATGCGTTGCGCACGAAGCCCACGATGCCGTCCTGAAGGTAGTACACGACGAACAGCGTGATCAGGCCGAAGATCGACAGGCGCCAGTCCGTCATGGTCTTGAGCCAGAACGACAGGCCCGCCAGCGCGATCGTGCCCGCCACAGGAATCACCATCTTGGCCGGCGTGGTCTTGCCCCTCTTCACGCCCACGACAGCGATCAGCAGCATGACGACCGCCAGAGACACCGAGACGTAGCGAAACAACTCGAGGTCGTCGAGCAGCTTGGGCAACAGCACGATGATCGTCGCCCCGACCAGCGAGCCGATGCGGCTCTTGCGCCCGCCCATGATCACGGCAAGCAGGAAAAGGACGGTCAGCTCGAAGTTGTACGTGTTCGGCGAGATGTACTGCTCCGAATACGCATACAGGCTGCCCGCCAGGCCTGCGAATCCGGCGCTGATCACGAACGCATAGACCTTGTAGCGGTACACCGACACGCCCATGCAGTCCGACGCGACCGGGCTGCCGCGCAGGGCCTCGAACGCGCGACCGAGGTGCGAGCGCAGGATGCGGTGCACGACGATGAGCGACACCACCAGAAGACCCGCAATCAGCCAGAAGAACTCGCGCTCGTCGAGCTTGTGGCCGAACAGGGGCGGCTTGCTCAACGTGATGCCCATTGGACCGCCGGTCAGGAAATCCATCTCGTTGATGAGGATCTGAACGATCGTGCCGAATGCCAGCGTGACCATGGCGAGATAAGGCCCGGTCACGCGCAGCGCCGGCAGTGCGAGCAACGCACCGAACAATGCCGTCACGCCGATCGCCGCGACGAGAGCGACCATCAGCGGCGCCCCGAGCTTGATGACGAGCACGCCCGCGGTGTAGGCGCCGACGCCGAACAAGCCCGCATGCCCCAGCGACACCTGGCCGGTATACCCCACCACGATATCCAGCCCGAACAACACGATCGCATAGATCATGATGGTCTCGAGCAGATGGATGTAGTACGGGTTGTGCACCCCGATCGGAAACAGCGCGAGCGCGACCACGGCGAGTGCCGCGAGAATCATGTGACTGCGCTTCATGTTCAGACCTTCTTGATCGCAGTCTTGCCGAACAGGCCCTGCGGCCGCACCATCAGCACGACCAGCAGCAGGATCAGGCCCGGCACGTCCTTGTAGCCGGTGCTGATGTAGAAGCCCGTCGTCGTCTCGGCAACACCCAGGATGATGCCGCCCACGATAATGCCCATGCCGCTGGTCAGGCCGCCGATGATCGCGACTGCGAACGCCTTCAGGCCCAGCACCGCACCCATGGTCGCGCCGGTCAGCGTCAGCGGCGCGATCAGCACGCCCGCAAATGCGGCGGTGAGCGACGAGAGCGCGTATGAAAACGTGATCACGAGCCCGGTGTTGATCCCCATAAGCTTGGCCGCGTCGCGATCGTTGAAGGTTGCGACCACCGCCTTGCCGTAGATGGACTTGCGATTGAAGATCTCGACGGCGAGCATCATCAGCACCGCGCCCACGACCACCAGGATCTCCATCGGCAGCACGTTGGCGCCGAAGAAATGAATCGGCGATTCGGGCAGCGGCGACGGGAATCTCAGGTCGTCGCGACCCCACACGTTCTCGGCCACGTTCTTGAAGATGATGCCCAGCGCGATAGTCGACATGATCCAGCCGAACTCCGACTTGATCTTGAGCGCCGGGCGCACGCCGATGCGTTCGACCACCATCCCCTGGAATGCGCCGAAGATGCACACCAGCGGGATCATCAACCAGTAGTTGACGCCCAGGCCGACCAAGGTCAGTCCGACCAGCGCACCAAGCATCAGCGCGTCGCCCTGGCCGAAGTTGAGCGTATCGGAGGTAGCGAACGTGAGCTGATAGCCGAACGCGATGACGGCGTAGATCATCCCCAGCGCGATGCCGCTCAGGACCAACTGCAGGAGGATCGTCATCGGTCAACCTCTGTGTGCCGTGAAGTTCGCGATCGTACGGGAACGGACGCCTTATGGACCCGGGCTGCGGATCCGGACAAAAAAAGGGCCACGCCTTGATCGTTGGCGCGGCCCGTCCTGGCCTGTCTGCTCGCGGCTTACTTCTTCGCCGCGGCATCCTTGGTACGCACTTCCGCACCTTTCTTCATGTCTTCCTGGTAGGCATACACCACCTTGCCGCTCTTGACTTCGCCGAAGACGGGAATGTTGGCCGTGATCGCGTCGTGGTCGGTCTTGGAGAACGGCTTGTCATAAACCGTGACGACACCGTCGACCTTGGCGCTCAGGCTCTCGAGCGCGGCCTTGACCTTGGGACCGTCGGTGGAGCCGGCCTGCTTGATCGCCGCGGCCAGCAGATACACCGAGTCGTAGCCTTGCGCAGCCGACACCGGCGAATCGATGCGGTTGTTCTTCGGCTTGAATTCCTTCAGGTAGGCATCGATGAACGCCTTGCGCTTGGGCGTGTTGGGCTCCTGGATGAAGGTCTGCGGCATGCGCGCGCCCTCACCGCCAGGGCCGGCGTTGTCGATGTAGTTGGCCATCGACAGGGTCCAGCTTCCCACCATGGGAACCTTCCAGCCGAGCTTGGTCATGCCGTTGGCGATCTGCGCGAGCTCGGGTCCGATGCCGTAGGTCAACACCGAGTCGGCGCCGGCTTCCTTGGCCTTCAACAACTGCGGCGTCATGTCGACATCCTTGATGTTGAACTTCTCGACGGCGACCGGCTTGATACCCTTGGACGCGAGGGCCTTCTCGAGGTCTTCGCGCCCGAGCTGGCCGTAGTTGGTCGAGTCGGCCATGATCGCCGGCTTCTTGAAGCCGCGACGCACCGCCTCGTCGACGATCATCGGCGCCTGGATCGAATCGTTGGCCGAGTTGCGGAAGATGTAGTTGTCGGGCTGGTCGGCGAACTGCTTGGTGATTACGCTGCCGGTCGCGACGTTGTTCATCACCGGAATCTTCGCGTCCTGGTAGAAGCGCTGGGACGCAAGCGCGACGCCCGTATTGATATACCCGACGGTTGCTGCGACCTTCTCCTTGTTGATCAGCTCCTCGGCGATCTGCACGCCGCGCTCGTTCTTGGCTTCGTCGTCGCGTTCGACCAGTTGCAGCGGACGGCCGAGCACGCCGCCGGCCTTGTTGATCTCTTCGGTGGCCAGGCGCACGCCGTCTCGCATCGACACGCCCATCGACGACGAGCCGCCGGTGAACGGGCCCGATACGCCGATCTTGATGGGATCGGCCGCACTCGCGGTCGAGGCCGCCGACGCGAGCATCGCGAACGACGCGGCGCAGGCAAGAAGTTTCAATCCGTGAATCATCGTTGTCTCCAAAGCGGTGGTGTTAGGGTTGCTGCGGCGGTTGCGCGACGGGTGTGCGCTTCAGGCGTTCGAGGGCCTTCATGCAGCGCGTTGAGCAAGGACCAGCCAGCCAGGCGGCCGAGCAAGGAACTTATCCCAAGCCACGTTTTACTCCCATCGGAACTAACCCTGAACTTGCGCCCGCCGCCCGCGGCGCGTCGCGGTTTCATAAAGGATTGCCATGCACGCCGCGTTCTCCGGCAAGACCATCGTCATCACCGGCGCGTCCGACGGCATCGGCGCGGAACTTGCGCGGCAACTCGCGTCTTCAAACCCGCGCCTCGTGCTCGCGGCGCGCCGAATCGATGCGCTCGCGTCTGTCGCGCGCGCGTGCGAAGCCGCTGGCGCAGAGACGTCTACGGTCGCGACCGATGTCGGCATCGAGCGCGATTGCGCGCATCTCGTCGAAGCCAGCGTCGCGCGCTTCGGCGGCATCGACGTGTTCGTCAACAACGCGGGCGTGTCGGGTCATGCGCGTTTCGACGAGGTCACCGATTTCGGTTGGTACGAGGACATGATGCGCGTCAATTTCTTCGGCGCGCTGTGGTGCACGCATCACGCGTTGCCGCACCTGAAGAAATCGCGCGGCCTGCTGGTTGGCGTATCCAGTCTGGCGGGCAAGGTGGGGGTGCCGTGTCGCACCGCGTACTCGCCATCGAAGTTCGCGATGGCAGGCTTCTTCGAGGCCTTGCGCACCGAGCTGATCGGCACCGGCGTCGATGTGACGATGGTGTTCCCCGGCGTGGTTGCAACCGAGACCAGGCGACGCGGTTACGGCGCCGACGGCAGCGCCGCTGGACGTTCGGGCCTGGACGAGCGCGATGCGATGCCGGTCGACGTGTGCGCGCGATTGATGATCGCTGCGATGGGCTCGCGCAACCGCGAACTCGTGATGACGACGCGCGGCAAGCTCGGCCTGTGGCTCAAGTTGATCGCGCCGCGTCTGGTCGATCGCATGGCGGTTGCCGCGCTCGCGAACGACGCGAAGACCTGAATGCGCAGCGAAATATGTGATGAAGCATCGATGTCCGAATCCGGCGAGTGCCATCGGCCGCTCGCTGCGAAACTGTTCGCCATTCAAGCTCGCTGAGCAAGCGCGCCAGCCTCGTGAACAGGTTCTGTCATGCGTGTTGCCGACATCGTTCGTCTTCTCATCCTTGCCGCGCTCTGGGGCGCGTCGTTCGTGGGGCTTCGCGTCGTCGCGACCAGCCTCGGCGCGATCGTCACCGCCGAAGCACGCGTAGCGATCGCCGGGCTCGTGTTGCTCGGGTGGTGCGCGATCGTGCGCGTGCCGCTGCTGTGGCGTCGGCATGCGTGGCCGATGACCGTCGTGGGCGTGTTCAACTCAGCGGTCCCGTTCGCGCTGTTCGCATTCGCGGTCAAGACGTTGCCGGGCGGATACGCGGCGATCCTGAACGCGACCAGCCCGTTGTTCGGCGCAATCATTGCAAGCGTTTGGCTGCGTGACGCGCTCGGTGGCCGTCGCATGCTGGGCATCGTGTTCGGCGTTGCGGGGGTCACGCTGCTCGTCAAGCTCGGACCGGTCGCGCTCACGACCGAGGCGCTGATCGCATTCGCCGCGTGTCTTGCGGCGGCTTGTTGCTATGGCTTTGCCGGCAACTACACCAGGCAGCTTGCGGATCGACTGAGCCCGCCGATCGCGCCCACCGCGATGGCGACAGGGTCGCAGATCACCGCGGCGATCGCGCTGTTGCCGCTGATCCCGTTCGATCCGATACATGTGACGCCAACGCCCGGCATCCTCGCGATCGTTGCGGCGCTCGGCATCGGCTCGACCGCGATCGCGTACCTGCTGTATTTCCGATTGATCCGCGACGTGGGCGCCACGCGCGCCTTGACGGTGACGTTCCTGGTGCCGCTGTTCGCGGTCGGCTGGGGCTGGGCTTTTCTCGACGAAGTCGTCACGTGGCGCATGGCCGGCGGTGCGGCACTGGTGCTGGTCGCGACGTGGCTGGTGGTGTCGGCGTCGAAGGCAAAGGTGAACGTCGCGCCGAACGGAACGCCGGCCATGCGCTGATGCGGATTGCAGGCGCGGATCGAAGACGCAAAATGACGCTAACTGCGGACGCGCGGGACGACGCTCAGGTCAGCAACAGCATCGCCTGCGTGTCGGCGAATTCCTTCGGCAGCTTCTTGAAGCCGCTCTTGGCGAAGCGCGACCAGCGGCCGATCACGGCGGCCACGATCAGATTGGCGCGTTCGGTCACATAGGCATCGGTCGCGGCGGGCGCATCGGCGGCAGGCGCATCACCGCTCGCCGCATCGTTGCCCGATTGCCGTCGCGCGGCGTCCTGCGCCGCCGCGACTTTCAGGCATTGGCGCAGCGACGCCTCGATGCGATCCATCATCTGGTTCATACGCACGGTCAGGCGCTCGTCTTCGATCACGAGCGCGTCCCCGATCAACACGCGCGTCATGCCGCGATTGGTCTCGGCGAAATCGAGCAGCATCAGGATGATCGAGCGCGCCTGCTTGGTGCCGTCTTCCTCGCTCGCCGTGATCTGGTTGATCAGGCCGAACACGGTCTCCTCGATGAACGCGATCAGCCCCTCGAACATCTGGGCCTTGCTCGCGAAGTGGCGATAGAGCGCGGCCTCGGAGACGTCGAGCTTCTTCGCGAGCGCTGCCGTCGTGATGCGCTCGCCTTTCGGATGTTCGAGCATGGTCGCAAGCGTCTGCAGGATCTGCAGCTTGCGCTCGCCGGGCTTGGCGATCTTGCGCGGTGGTCGTCGCGGAGGAACATCGGTCGCCGGTGCCTCGCCGCTGATTGCGGAGTCTTCCATCATCGTCACGTCGTGCCTCGCAGGCTCATCGCAAAAACCGTCGGCGCCGGATCAATTGCGTGACGGATTCTACGCGAAGGCCAATGCCTGAAAGACAGCGGTGTTGCAGGGAAGCACGCGCTTGCTGCGGCGTTCGTTTAGCCGCGCGGTCGTAGCCACGTACATGCACGCAGCGCATGCCGATCGCGCGCGCGCTCTTCAGATTCGCGATGTTGTCTTCGATCAACACCGCATGCGCCGGCAGCACCTTCTCTTTCGCGAGCAACATGCGCAACATGCTTTGCGACGGCTTGGGTCGAAAGCGCCCGTGCAGTTGCATCTGCTCGATGTGATAGCGGCGGCGCACCGTACGCGACAGGCCGATGTGCTTGAGCACGCGCTCCGCATAGGCCGCCGGCGCATTGGTCAGCAACACCTTGCGGCCGGGCAGGCGCCGAAACAGTTCGTTGAGCCCGCGTTCGGCGCGGATCAATTCTCCGACGTTGGCTTCGTGGACAAACGCGTGCGTGTCGCGCAGGAAGGCATGCGCGTCGATCGCGTGATGCCGGATCAGGCCGAGCAAGGTCGTGCCGTAGCGATGCCAGTAATCGGTACGCAAACGATCGGCCTCGATTTCATCGACGGCCAGATTCGCGATGAGCCATTCGGTCATCGAGCGATTCATCTCGCCGAAGATCCGGTGCGACGCGTCGTGCAGCGTGTTGTCGAGGTCGAAGAACCAGACGCGTGGAGGCAAAGTGAGACGCAAGGCGCGATGGGAGGGAGAGCGGGAAGAACAACGCTCAATGACTCCGAATCATCGTCCCCACGCCCTTGTCGGTCAGGATCTCCAGCAACAGGCAGTGCGGCACGCGGCCGTCGATGATGTGAACAGCATTCACGCCGCTCTTGGCCGCTTCGAGCGCGGAGGCGAGCTTGGGCAGCATGCCGCCTGAAATCGTGCCGTCGGCGAAGAGTTCGTCGATGGTCTTTGCGGTCAACCCGGTCAGCAGGTTACCTTCCTTGTCGAGCACGCCCGGCGTGTTGGTCAGCATCACCAGCTTCTCGGCCTTGAGGATCTCGGCGAGCTTGCCGGCCACGAGGTCGGCATTGATGTTGTAGCTCTCGTTGTTTTCGCCGAAGCCGATTGGGCTGATCACGGGGATGAACGCGTCGTCCTGCAAGGCCTTGACGACCGCCGGATTGATCGACTCGATCTCGCCGACCAGACCCATGTCGTGAAACAGTTCGGGGTCCTTGATGTCCTGCATCTTGATCTTCTTCGCGCGGATCAGGCCGCCGTCGCGGCCGGTCAGGCCCACTGCCTGGCCGCCCGCGTGATTGATGAGGCCGACGATGTCCTGTTGCACTTCACCGGCCAGCACCCATTCGACGACTTCCATCGTGTCTTCATCGGTGACGCGCATGCCCTGGATGAAGGTCCCGCTCTTGCCGACCTTCTTCAACGCATCGTCGATCTGCGGGCCGCCGCCGTGAACCACGATCGGGTTCATGCCGACGAGCTTGAGCATCACGACGTCGTGCGCGAAGGCCGCCTGCAGTGTCTTGTCCACCATCGCGTTGCCGCCGTACTTCACGACGATGGTCTTGCCGTGAAAGCGCCGCAGATACGGCAAGGCCTCCGAAAGGATCTCGGCCTTGAGGGTTTGCGAAGTGGAAGTCGGCAGTGAAGCGATCGGGTCGGCGGGCGCGGCGGGGGGCTGCGCGGAGGACGGCGTGGACATGCAGGTCCTTCGAAGAAGAGTGCGAAATTCTATCAGCGCCTGTGCGGGCGCAGAGCCTGCGCGTGGGCCTCGGCCCCGCGCTCAATCGTCCCTGGTTTCTTTTTTCAACTCATGCTGCAGGGCTTGTTTCTCTGCCAAGCGCGCGGCGCTCTCGGACTTTCGATGCGCACCTGCCGCGCGCTTCATCGCCGGCGCGACCAACGGATTGCGCGGCTTGATTTGAGCAATGCGCGGCGCGACCCGGAACGTCATCTTCTGTCGCGTCTTGTGGGTGCGATTGGCCATCGAAGGTCACGGTGGCGCGTCGCGCACGTCGACCATCACGGTCTGCTCGGTGACTTTCTTGTTCGCGCCCTCGATGCGCAACGTGAGCGGCAACTTGTCGCCCTTTTTCAGCGGCTGCTTCAAATCCATCAGCATCACGTGGTAGCCGCCCGGCGTGAGTTCGACCGGCTTGCCCGCCGGCAGGTCGAGCGCGTCGACGGCACGCATCTTCATCGTGGTCCCCTGCAGCGACATCTGGTGGACTTGCGCGACGCCCGCCCAAGGCGTACTCATGCCGACGATGCGGGCAGGGGTCGCGCTGGTCACGGTCATGTATGCGCCCGAAGCCATCTGGGCGGGGAGCGTCGCGCGCGCCCATGCGTGATCGACACGGACATCCGCGTCGCCGGCGGCTGCGGATGATGAAAGGGCTGCGAACAGCAGAGCGGGAATGAGGCGGGACATTCGAGGCCAGGCTGAAACACCGGAACAAGGCTCAAATGTCGATTATCCCTGAATGAAGCAATGCAGACCGGAGCGATCTACGCGGCGGGCGATGATCCAGTCGATAGCCCGGGCGAAAGCGCAGATGTCAGTCGCGGGCTGCCGCAACGGCGCGATGCACACGAGGCGCGAGCGCCGCTGCAGACTTCAGCCACGGCTTGCCTTCTTGCTGTCGTTGCTGCGCGCAACTTGCGTGTCGCCCTGGATTTCCTTGCGCATCGCTTCGTAGCTGCTCTTGGAAATCGTGACGACGACCGGCTCGAGGCGGATCACCTCTTGCGGAACGCTCTTGACCGCGGCCGGACGCAACGCCGACGATTCGTGGGTAACGGCGGCCGTACTCGCAATCGCGATTGCCGCGCCGCAGCCGACCGCAGCGGCCGCGACAAACGACATGATGCTGGTGAGGGTGGTTTTCATGATGTTTTCCTTCCTGTTCCGGGCACGACGCGTGTCCGACGGATTGAAGAATAGGAAGAACATCGAATAGCCGCATCCTGATTGCGACGAAACCATCAAGTCGCGGGACGAACCGTCAGAAGCGCCGATAAACGCAGCGCGAAAGGCCGTGCCGCGCCCGCCGGAATGCGCGTCAGAGCCGGTCAGGAAGCCGTAAATCGATAGATGCGGTCGTCTCCACGCTCGCGCCGCAACGATCCCGCATACCAGAGCGCATGCAGATGGGCGAGCGCCTCGCCGAACGCAAAGAAGAACTGATGCGAGTCGAGTGCGCGCCTGAACATGATCGGCACGATGTCGGCGGCGGTGCCGGGCTCATTTGCCGGATCGGCGCAATGCGCAAGCACTTCCGCCAGCCGCGCATCGTGATGCTCGCGCAGCTGTTCGACGCGGCGATGCAGGCGCCTGAACGGTCGGCCGTGCGAAGGCAGCACCAGCGCATCGTCAGGCAGCGGCGTGAACCGGACTATCGAGTCGATGAAACGCGTGACCGGATTGGCCTCGGGCTCCATCGCGTGGACGCTGACGTTCGTCGAAATGCGCGGCAACAGCATGTCGCCCGAGATCAGGACGTTCGCCCCCTCGGCATAGAGCGCCGCGTGCTCGGGCGAATGACCGAACCCGGTGATGACGCGCCAGGTCTGGTCCCCGATCGCGATGCGCTCGCCATCGACGATGCGCCGATAGGAGTCGGGCATCTCGGGAACCAGCTTCGGAAAATACGCGGTGCGCTCGCTCAGCGCCTTGATGTGCACGGCATCGCGCAAGCCGTGCGAGATGTAGTGCGCGACGATACCCGGGCCATCGGTGCCGGTCAGCGCAGCCTGCAGCACCCGGCCCATCGCGTACTCGCCCAGCGTCATCCACAGCGGCGGCACCCGGTCCGCATCCATCTGTTGTGCCAGCCACGCCGCGTTGCCGACATGATCGGGATGCGTATGCGTGCACAGGATGCGCACGATAGGAAGCCCCTCGAGTTCGTTCGCGATCACCTGTTGCCAGAGCTGACGCGTGGCCTGCGAGCCGATGCCGCAATCGATCGCCGTCCAGCCGTCCCGTCCGTCGAAGCGATCGCGCAGCAGCCAGAGGTTGATATGGTCGAGTGCGAACGGCAGCGGCTTGCGTATCCAATAGATGCCGGGCGCGATCTCGCGCTTCTTGCCGGGCTCGGGCAGCGCGTCGCCGAAGGGATAGTCGAGTTGGGCTTCTAGTGGATTCATGGGGCGTCGCCGTGTGAGGCCGTCGATTCTATGTGATCGGCGATCGCGCGATCGGCGCATCGTCCCGCGTGCGTATGTCATCGCCGCATGCACCTTTCAGTTATCGTGCCGCGCATGAATACTGGCCTGACTGCAATCTACGGACTGACGCTGCATGGGCTGATCACCATGCTGGCGCTGTTGCTGTATGTCGTCGCGTCGCATGCCTTGCATCAGCGCCGCCATCCCGCCGCCGCGATCGCATGGGTGCTGTTCATCGTGCTGGTGCCGTATGTGGCGCTGCCGTCGTTCCTGGTGTTCGGCTCGCGCAAGCAATTGCGTCCCTCGGTGTTGCCACGCATTCCGGAAGCCGCGGGCAACCCGGCGCCCTGGGCGGTCCAGACCGCTGCGGCGCTCGGGCAGCCAGCGCCGTCGACGTATCGCGATCTGAGCCTGCACGCCGATGGGTCCGAGGCATTGGCCGCGCTGTGGCGCGTGATCGATGCGGCCGAAGAATCGATAGCCATCTGCAGCTTCATCGTCGGTCGCGACGCGGTCGGCGATGCCGTGGTCGCGCGGCTCGTCGCCAAGGCGAAGGCCGGCGTGCGCATTCGCGTGATGGTCGATGGCTGGGGCCAACTGATGCGCCGGCCTCCCGACATGAGGCTTGCGATCCGCGCCGGCGTTCAGTACGCGGTCTTCGTGTCCGTGTGGCGCGTGCTGTTCCGGGCGCGTTCCAACTTGCGCGACCACCGCAAGATGGTGATCGTCGATGCGTACGGGCGCCGTCCGCTTCTCTGGTGCGGCGGCCGCAATCTCGCGTCCGAATACTTCGGTGGCGAACGAGGCCGTGCGGCGTGGCAGGACCTGACCTTCGATCTCGGCGGTGAGCTGGTCACGCAGGCGATCGAGTTGTTCGAGCGCGACTGGGCCTATGCGAATCGCCTGGATCGCGAAGGCCTTTCGCGAAGCGCGGCCCAACCCGCGGTGTTGCCCCCGGGTGCGGCCGCGCAGGTCGTCGCTTCCGGTCCCGACCAGGTCGACGACACCGTGTACACGCTGCTGGTCACGAGCGCCTATCAGGCCCGCACGCGCATCCAACTATGCACGCCCTATTTCGTACCCGACTCGGCGCTGCTGATGGCGTTGTCGCTGGCCGCGCGCCGCGGGGTCGTGGTCGACGTGCTGATTCCGGCACGGTCCAATCACCGCATGTCCGACATCGCGCGTCGTCGGGCGCTGCGCACACTCGCTGCGACCGGCGTGCGCATCTGGCTGGCGCCGCAGATGCTGCATGCCAAGCTGGCGGTGATCGACGATACGCTCGCACTCGCGGGCTCGGCCAACATCGACAGCCGCAGCCTGTTTCTCAACTACGAATTGATGGTCGCGTTTCACGGCGCAGCCGCGGTCGGCCGATTCGCCGCGTGGTACGAGCGCGAGCGCGTGTTGGCGACGCGCCATCAGCCGACGTCGCCGGGGCTGCTCGCCGACGTTGCGGAAGGACTGGTGCTATGGGCGGGATTTCAGCTTTGATGCCGCGCCGCAGTAAAATCGCACTCATCTGTCGCATCCGGTGCTGAACTTCTGAGACCTTGCGACCCCTCCCATATCAACAGGAGTTTCAACATGGATCAGGATCCCATCGTCATCGTCTCCGGCGCTCGCACCCCGATGGGCGCGTTCCAGGGCGAGCTGTCGTCGATGGCGGCGCATCAGTTGGGCAGCGTCGCGATCGGGGCTGCGCTCGAGCGTGCCAGTGTGAAGCCCGAGCAAGTCGATGAGGTCATCATGGGTTGCGTGCTCCCCGCCGGGCAGGGACAGGCGCCTGCGCGCCAGGCCGCGCTGGGCGCGGGGCTTCCGGTGGGTGTCGGTTGCACCACCGTCAACAAGATGTGCGGCTCGGGCATGCGCGCGGCGATGTATGCATATGACGCGTTGAAGGCCGGCAGCTCCGACATCGTCGTCGCGGGCGGCATGGAGTCGATGACCAACGCGCCGTATCTGCTGACCAAGGCTCGCGGCGGCTACCGCATGGGCCAGGGCGCGATCTACGACCACATGATGATGGACGGACTCGAGGACGCCTACGACATCGCGCCCGACGGCAAGCGCCGTTCGATGGGCACGTTCGGCGAAGACTGCGCGGCCGAATACAAATTCACCCGCGAACAGCAGGATCATTTCGCGACGACCTCGGTCAAGCGCGCGCAAGCCGCGGCCGCCGACGGCACCTTCAAGAACGAGATCGCGCCGGTGACCGTCAAGGGCAAGGGCGGCGATACCGTGATCGACAGCGACGAAGGCCCGAGGAAAGCCAAGCTCGACAAGATCCCCTCGCTCAAGCCGGCGTTCAGGAAGGACGGCACGATCACCGCGGCGAGTTCGAGCTCGATCAACGACGGCGCCGCCGCGCTCGTGATGATGCGCGAATCGACTGCGAAGAAACTCGGCATCAAGCCGATCGCGAAAGTACTCGGACACAGCACAAGCGCGCGCGAGCCCGACCGGTTCACGACCGCGCCGATCGGCGCGATCCAGAAACTCTACGACAAGCTCGGCTGGAAGACCGATGACGTCGATCTGTTCGAGATCAACGAAGCCTTCGCGGTGGTGCCGATGGCCGCCATGAAGGAACACGGCATCTCGCACGACAAGGTCAACGTGCACGGCGGCGCGTGCGCGCTCGGCCATCCGATCGGCGCGTCGGGCGCACGCATCGTGGTCGCGTTGATGAACGCGTTGAAGACGACCGGCGGCAAGAAGGGCATCGCGTCGCTGTGCATCGGCGGCGGCGAAGCAACGGCGATGGCGATCGAGTTGCAGTAGGTTCGGCAGCGCCCACGGGCGCCGCACAGGGAACGACGTTTCAGAGGGGAGTGAATCGTGTTGACAGTGGCCAGCTGGCTCGCATTCGTGGCGCTCTGCACGGCGATGGTGTTGTCGCCGGGCCCGAACATGATGTATCTCGTGTCGCGCTCGATCTGCCAGGGTTCGCGCGCCGGCCTGGTCTCGCTGGCCGGGGTCGGCGTCGGGTTTCTCGTGTGGATGTCGCTCGCGGTGGGCGGCATCACGGCGATGCTGGTCGCGGTGCCTTACGCGTACGACGGCCTGCGCATCGCCGGCGCGATCTATCTCGCATGGCTGGCGTGGTCCACGTTGAAGCCGGGTGGACGATCGCCGTTCCAGGTCCGCGAACTCGCGCCCGATTCGCCGCGACGCCTCTTCACGATGGGCTTCGTCACCAATCTGCTCAATCCGAAAGCGGCGGTGCTTTACCTGTCGCTGCTGCCGCAGTTCATCGATCCCGCGCGCGGCTCGGTGCTGTTGCAAGGTCTGACGCTCGGCATCACGCAGATCGCGATCAGCATGACGGTCAACGCGATACTGATCTTCGCAGCCGGTCGCGTTGCATCGTTCCTGATTCGCCGTCCTCGCTGGGCGCGCATACAGCGATGGATCATGGGCAGCATGCTCGGGCTGCTGGCGGCACGCATGGCGTTCGAGGCGCGAAGGTGAATCATGAGCGCGCGAACCAGCGCGTGAGCAAGTGGCTGAATGCGCGCGGCGGTGTCGGGCTGTCCGTTGCCGCATGCATCATCGCGCTCGGTATATCGACCTCCTCATATGCGCGCGACGACACGCTCTTCGCTGCCGCGAAGGCCGAACGACAGCCGACACTCGACACGCTCAAGGAACTGGTGTCGTTCGACTCGGGCACCTTGAACGGTGACGGGGTGAAGAAGGTCGCCGACATCGCCGAAGGGCGATTGAAGGCGATGGGTTTCGCGACCGAGCGCGTCGATGCGAAGCCATCGGTCGGCGTCAATCTGGTCGGGCGCATCGCCGGCAAAGGCACGAGGAAATTGCTGCTGCTCGCGCACATGGACACCGTCTATCTCGATGGGACCGCGGCCAGGCAACCGTTTCATATCGACGGCAACAAGGCGTATGGCGCCGGCATCGGCGACGACAAGGCGGGCATCGCGGTCGTGCTGCATGCGACGCGCTTGATGCTCGCAAGTGGCTTCGACGATTTCGCGCGCATCACGGTGCTGTTCAACGCCGACGAGGAACGCGGCTCGCCCGGCTCGCGTGAGTTGATCAAGACGCTGGCTGCAGAGAGCGACGCGGTGCTGTCGTTCGAAGGCGCCGGCATCGACCAGGAAACCATACGGACCGGCACGTCGGGCATTACGCGCGTGACGGTCACGATCACCGGCAAGGCTTCACACGCCGGCGTCGCGCCCGAGCGCGGTGTCAATGCGCTCGTCGAAGCCGCCGATATGGTCCTTCGTACCCAGGATCTCGACGATCCCAAAGGCGTGCGCTTCGACTGGACTGTCGAGCGCGCGGGCGAAGTCGCCAACGTCATCCCCGATCACGCCACCGTGCAGGCCGGTGTCCGCTACAGGCGCGATGAAGACTTGAAGGCCACGCTCGCGAAGCTCGACGAGCGCGTCGCGAAGAAGCGGCTCCAGGACGCGGTTCTCAAGGTCGACGTATTGTCCGGCCGGCCCGGCATGGTGCCGACCGCAGGCTCGCGTCGCGTCGTCGCGTTGGCGCAGGCGATCTACGGCGAGATCGGTCTCAAGCTCGCCGAGTCCGAAGGCACCGGCGGCGCCACCGACGCGGCCTATGCGGCGCAGACCAACCAGGCCGTGGTCGAGTCGATGGGTTTGCCCAGCTTCGGCGCGCATTCGAACAGCGACGAGTACGTACTCGTCGATAGAATTCCGGCGCGACTTTATCTGGCCGTCGAGTTGATGAAGCGCGTACTCGCCGACCGCGCGCCCAGCTTGTGAAGAAACCCGGAATCGTCCTCGTCATCGGCGCGTCGCGCGGCATCGGGCGCGAACTCGTTCGTCAGTATCGCGACGACGGCTGGACCGTGCATGCAAGCGCGGCCGACATCGCGGACCTCGAGGCATCGGGTTGTGCCGTGCACACGCTCGACGTGACCTCCGAGGTGGAATGGTCGACGTTCGCAGAGCGCATCGCATCGATCGCCTTCGACGTCGCGATCCACAACGCCGGTGTCGCGGGCCCGCGCTCGGGCGACGCACCGACGCGCGACGATTTCGACGCGACCATGCGCACCAACGTCTGGGCCGCGATGCAGATGGTGCCGATCGTTGCGCCGCGCGTTGCAGCCGCGCACGGCAGGCTGGTCGTGATCAGTTCCCGCATGGGCTCGAGCGGAACACGCGAGAGCGCGGGACTCACGACCTATCGTGCCAGCAAGGCGGCGCTCAACTCGGTGACGAAGGACGCCGCAATCGTCTACGGCCTGCAAGGCGCGACCTGCATCGCGATGCATCCCGGATGGGTGAAGACCGACATGGGCGGCGCAGGCGCCGATCTGGATGTGGCCGACAGCGCAGCCGGCATCCGGCGCACGATCGCAAGCCTCACGCATGACGACAACGGCGCCTTCTTCAACTACGACGGCAGTGCGATCCGCTGGTGAAACCATCGATGAACGACACCACGCATCGCACGATTTCTTCCGGCTCGAGATTCGAGAATCTCGCCGGCTACAGCCGCGCGCTGGTCGACGGCGAGTATGTTCACGTGTCGGGCACGACCGGGTTCGACTACGCGGCGATGACGATCGTCGATGACGTGGTCGAACAGACGCATCAATGCTTTCGCAACATCGACGCTGCGCTCGCCGAAGCGGGCGTCACGCTTGCCGATGTCGTGCGCGCGCGCTACCTGCTGGTCGATGCCGCGGACTTCGAGCGGGTGGCACCGATCTTCGGTCACTACTTTGCCAAGGCGCGACCGGCCGCGACCGCGATGATCGTCGGCCTCGTGGACCCGCGCATGAAGATCGAGATCGAAGTCACAGCGCGCATCCCGCATGCCCGAATGGTGATGTCGCACGAAGGTGGCGGGGGATGAGGCAGCGATGAGCGCGACCCAGAAAACGCTGCGCTCGCCCGAGCGCGTCTTTCGCATGGTGTTGTGGATCGTCGCAGTGATCTTCGCGGGTTTTTTGATCAGCCTCGGGTCGCTGGTGGTGCGTGACCTGCCGACGGTGGATGAGCACCTCGCGCTGTCGGACTTCGTCGACAAGCCCAGAGCCGAAGCGCTGGCCGCATCGACACGCGCGGCGGAAGCCGATGCCAAGACCGGTCACGATCGACTTGCATCGCTGGAGCTCAAGCTGCAATCGACGCAGGCGGCCTACGCATCGGCCAAGAGCGCGTTCGACAACTGGATTGCGACGCGCCAGAGCACCGCGCGCCCCGACCAGGATCCCGAAGTGTTCAAGCGCACGCGCGAGCTCGACGACCTCACGGCGTTGTCGCGTCGCGCCGAGACCGACGTGGAGCAAGTGCGGGCCTCGCAACTCGCGCTCGACCAGAAGCTCGACCGGTTGCGCGGCGAGCGCAGCGCGCTCGACGACGCGGCGGGCGACACGTATGCGCGGGCCTTGCGCCGCATGGAGTTGCACGGCTTCCTGATCCGTCTCGCGATCACGCTGCCGCCGCTCGCGATCGCGGCGTGGCTGTTCGTTCGCCACCGCAAGTCGCGCTACTGGCCGTTCGTGTGGGGCTTCATCTTCTTCGCCGTGTTCACGTTCTTCGTCGAGCTCGTGTCCGAACTGCGGGGCGGACACGCCCGCGCATACGGACACCGCGTCACCGCCCTCGAGTACCGTGGTCGCGCCGCTCGCGTGATTTGCCCCATCGAAGACCTCGCGTCCATTCCATGCTCTTGACCTCCGAACAGGAAATGATCCGCGACGCGGTGCGCGACTACGCGCGCGAACGCATCGCGCCCTACGCCGCGCAGTGGGATCGCGACGC
>JBBSGB010000023.1:0-52226 GCA_038254545.1 Burkholderiales bacterium
CCTTGCTCGACGAAGCGCGCGATCGAGGCGACCCGCGCTATGCGGGCTACGCGTTGGCCGCGATCGCGCCATGGAAGAACGATCCGGCTGCGCCGCCACCGATCGCGATCCTTCAGGCGACGCTCGCGCAATACCAGCACGACTTCGATGGATCGCGCCGCATGCTCGAGGCGGTGCTCCAGCGCGATCCCGGCAATCCGCAAGCGATGCTCACGCTCGCGACCATCGCGCGCGTGCAGGGGCGTTATGCGGATTCCGATCGCCTGTGCGCGGGTGTAAGGGCGCGTCTCTACGAAGGTGCGTGCCTCGCCGAGAATCGGGCGCTGCGTGGACAGTTCGATGCGGCGCGGATTTCGCTGCGCGGCCTGCTGGTCATGTCGAGCCGCGCGGGGCGCGAGTCGCTCGACGTGCAGCGCTGGCTGACGACGACGCTTGCCGAACTCGAGGAACGCGCGGGCGACGATGCGGCGGCCGACGCTGCGTTTCTATCCGCGATGGGCATGGGCCGCGACAGTTATCTCGCGCTCGACTATGCGGACTTCCTGCTGGCGCACGATCGTTTCAAGGAAGCCGATCAGTTGCTCGCGAAAGAGCCGATGCCCTATGGCGACGGCGTGCTGCTGCGCTTAGCTATTGCGCGCAGGAAGATGGGCTCGGCGGATGCGAAGGCGCTCGCCGATGAAATGCGCGAGCGCTTCGATGCCGCGCGCGAGCGCGGCGACGCGATCTCGATCCACGGCCGCGAGCTCGCGCGCCAGTTGTTCGCGCTCGAAGGCGATGCGAAGAAGGCGGTGGTCGTGGCCCGGGAGAATCTGAGCATCCAGAAGGAGCCGGCCGACTTCGTCGTGATGGCCGAAGCCGCGCGTGCGGCGGACGATCGCGCAGCGTTGCGCGAAGTCGAAGCCGCAGCGTCCTCGATCGGGCTGGTCGATACGCGGCTTGCGAAGATCATCGGGAGTGGCGGTGCGCGTTGAGCGCGGCGTATCGATGTGTGCGATTCGGCCGATGAGCCTGACTCGCGCGATCGTTCGAATCGTCATGGCGCTTGTGCTGGCCGGCTGTGCCGGCGCTGCGTTCGCGCACAAGCCGAGCGATGCCTATCTTTTCGTCACGGTCCACGAGGCCGCGGTCGGTATCCGATGGGACATCGCGCTGCGCGACCTCGACGCGGCATTCGACCTCGATGCCAACGGCGATCGCTCGCTGACCTGGGGCGAGGCGAAGACGCACTTCGACGAGATCGATCGGTATGCGCTCTCGCACCTGAAACTCGAGGACGGGCGCTGTGTTCCGGTGGTGCGCGGCCACGCGATCGACCATCACAGCGACGGCGCCTATCTGGTGGTCACTCTCGAAGCGCCGTGCCGTGTCGTTGATCGCCTGAAGATCGATTACCAGCTCTTCACCGAGATTGACCCCACGCATCGCGGCATCGTGCGCATCGCGTTCGGATCGTCGCAACCGGCGCTGGTCGTGCTCGATCCGGCGGGCGGCGCGAAGGTCGTCGATCGCTCGGGACAGACCGGTTCCGGGTCAGGAGGCGGCAACGATCCGTTCGCAGGGGGCTTCTTCCCGGCAGGTGTACATCACATCCTGATCGGCTACGACCACGTTCTGTTCCTGATCTGCCTGCTGCTGCCCGCGGTCCTGGTGCGGATCAAGGGCGGGTGGAGGCCGGTCGCGAAGTGGACCGAGGCCGCCAAGCCGATTCTGATCACCGTGACCGCGTTCACGATCGCGCACACCATCACGCTCGCGCTCGCGGGTCTGCGCATCGTCGAGTTGTCGCCGCGCGTGATCGAGCCGGCGATCGCGGCGACCATCATCTTCACGGCCATCGGCAACATCTGGCCGTCGCGCTTTCGCGAAAGCGCCGCGATGCCGTTCGCGTTCGGTCTGGTGCACGGCTTCGGCTTCGCCGACGTGTTGCGCGAACTCGACCTGCCGTTGGGGCAATTCGTATGGGCGCTGCTGCGTTTCAACCTGGGTGTCGAAGCGGGGCAGCTGATCATCGTGGTGTTCGCGTTGACGCCGCTCTACCTGTTGCGCCGCTGGCGCTTCTATCGACGCGGCATCCTGATGCCGATCTCGATTGCCGCCACCGTCGTCGCGGCGATCTGGTTCGCCGAGCGCGTGTTCGATTTCAAGATATTGCCGCTCTGAGCATGCAGGGCCTCGTTCGCGCATGACCTGAGAGGTCATTGCCGCGATGATCGCAAGACCTCATCGTGTCGATTGAAGGTCTCGCGCTGTCAGATACCGGACTTCGAGACCAAACATTGCTCGGAGGCATCATGAACAACCTCGCACTCATCCCGCTCGCCTGCGGCCTGATCATCGGTCTGGGCGCGATCGGGGCCTGCAACGGCATCGGCAACATGGGCGGCAAATACATCGAGGCCGCGGCGCGCCAGCCCGAATTGATGAACCCGCTGCAGGTGAAGATGTTCCTGCTCGCGGGATTGATCGACGCGAACTTCCTGATCGGCGTGGGAATCGCGTTGATGTTCGTGTTCGCGAATCCGTTCGTGGCGTGACGAGCGACGTGGCGCGATGAGGCGCCGGAGCGCGAGCAGCACAGCCCCACGCGCATCACTCGCACGCCGTCACCCGCGACCGTGCATCAGCTTCTTGATCAGAGGCGTGATCGCGAGCAACACGCAGCCCGCACCGATCGAGCTGCCGACCAGGAACCAGTAGAGCGGGATCTGCGTCGACTTGAGCAAGGCCTCGAGCGCGCCCGCGAGATAGTTGGCGATCGCGTTGGCGAGGTACCACATGCCCATCAGCATCGCGGCCACTCGCGCGGGCGCGAGCTTGGTCACCATCGACAGGCCGATCGGCGAGAGGAACAGTTCGCCCACCGTGTGGATCAGGAAGACGAAGAACAGCCACTGCGGGCCGACCTTCGCGCCGCCCGCGGTCTGCGCGTCGGCGATCGCGAGCACGATGAATCCGAGCCCGAGGATGATCATGCCCAGGCCCATCTTGGCCGGCGTGGGAATCGCGTAGCGCGATCGGTCCAGACGCGTCCACATCATCGACAACAGCGGACCGAGAGCGACAATCGCCAGCGGATTGATCGCCTGGAAATACGAGGCCGGAATCTCCCAGCCGAAAAACAGGCGATCGGTCTGCTTGTCGGCGAACAGGCTCATCGTGCCGCCCGCCTGCTCGAAGCCCATCCAGAAGAACACCACGAACAGGCCCATGATGAAGATCGCCGTGATGCGATGCCAGTCCTCGCGCGTGAGCGGCTCGACATGCTTCTTCGACCCACGCACGCGACCGGCGACCCACAGCAGCGCGATGGCGATCACGATCAGGACCAGCTGCATCAAACTGCCGAGCGCTGTCCATGTGGGCCCGACCAGCGAGGCAATCGCGAGCACCAGATACACGAACGGGATCATCGCGGCAGCGATCACGGCGATGTGAATCCAGTCGATCGTCCCGAGCCGCGACTTGCCGGGCGGCAGGCCGGCATCGCCGAGCTTCTGCTGGCCCAGCGTGAATTGCGTGAGGCCGAACAGCATGCCGACGCCGGCGCATGCGAAGCCGTAGTGCCAGCCGACCTTCTCGCCTAGCGTTCCGGCCACCAGCGGCGCGAGGAAGGCGCCAAGGTTCACGCCCATGTAGAAGATCGTGAAGCCACCGTCGCGGCGCGGGTCGTGTTCGCGATAGAGCGAGCCGAGCAAGGTCGAGATGTTCGGCTTGAAGAAACCGTTGCCGATGATCAACAGGCCGAGCGCGAGATGCAGCAATGCCGGAAAGGCCATCGCGAAATGACCGAGCGCCATCGTGAGGCCGCCGATCAGGATCGCCTTGCGGCGGCCGAGATAGCGGTCCGCGAGATAGCCGCCCAGGATCGGCGTCAGATAGACCAGACCGGTGTAGAGGCCGTAGAGCGCCAGCGCGTCCTTGCGCTCGTAATGCAGCGAGTTGACGAGGTACAGCACCAGTAGCGCGCGCATGCCGTAGTAGCTGAAGCGTTCCCACATCTCGGTGAGAAACAGCATCGGCAAGGCTTTCGGGTGCCGGTCCGGAATGGCGGCGGCATCGCCCGCGGCGGGGTAGTCGGTGATGACGGTCATGAGCGCGATTTCGCACGTGAAGCGCGCATTATGCAAGCGGCAAGCTTGGAACTGCGTCGCACGAGGCGTGCTTGCAACACCGCGCCTCGATCGGGTCCGGATCTATCTCTGCACCAGCCGACGATCGGTGAGGCGTTCGAGCACGCGCAACGGCGATGCCTCTGGATCCGCGATCACCGCAAGCGGCAGTCGATAAGTCTGCTCGAACATGAATTGCCCGGACATCGCCGCATGCATGACCTGGTCGGAGAAGCAAATCCAGGTCGTGCCCGGCATGAAGTCCACGGCACTCTGCGGGGCATGCTTCTGATACTCGAGGTCGGCCTTGGCCAGGTCGTGAAGTTGCAGCATCAGATGGTCGTAAGGCGAGCGCGGTCGCTTGGTGATGCCGAGCCTGTGCATCAACCACGCAGCGCCGGGCACGAGTTGTCCGGCGCGCGGAAGAAAGCGCGCGGCCATCGCGGCGAAAGGTTCGCCGACACGCCACGTGCGCGGCATCGTCGCCGGATGCGCGTTGGTGAAGACGCGCAGAATGCGGTCGCCATGCGTCGGGTTCGACGGGAATGCGTCGATGTGCAGGCGCGTGTCGTCCTTCCGCCACGACAATGCCTTGTCCGAGGTGGTGTCGCCGATCGCGCGCGGACGAAAGCTCGTGCCGGTGGCGTAGCGCCGCGCCTCGTATGCTGGAAAAAGCCCGTCGATCAGGTCGTGGCATGCGCGCGCATAGCGACCGATCATCGCCGCGACCGCGTCGCGTTGTGCGCCTTCGGCAGTGGTCCCGCGCAGATCATCGCGGCCGTCGCGACCGGCGCGAATGTAGATGCTCTTGCGCTTCTCGTCGGTCAACGCGGCGTCGAACAGGCGTCGCTCGTCTTCGCTCACTGCGAAGGCAAGCCGCTCGCACACCACCACGCCGCCGTGCTCGATCACCGACTGCAGTACGGGTTCGGGCGCGAGGCCGTGCCATGCGTCGACCGCCGACGACACGATCGGCGTCACCTCGGCGCTCATGTCCGCGCTTGCGCTTGTCGTGAAGTGGGCAGTGTCGCTCACGAGTGATATGCCTTCCACGTCATGTACATCGCCAGTCCGAGCGGCAGCGCTGCGAAGACCTTCTTCAGGCTCACTACGTCCAGCCTGTGCGCAACCCGTGCACCGAACGGCGCGGTCAGCACGCTCGCGATCGCACATGCGCCCAGCGCGGGCAGATAGATGAAGCCGACTGCCAGCGGTGGCAATCCTTGCACGTTCCATCCGGCAATGACATAGCCGACCAGCCCGCCGGCGGCGATCGGAAAGCCCATCGCCGCGCTGGTCGCGACGGCTTCATGGATGTGAACGCGACACCACGTCAGAAATGGAATGGTGATGAAGCCCCCCGCACCCACCAGGCTCGAGACCAGTCCGATGCCCGACCCCCCCGAACAGCCCGAACTTGCCGAACAAAGGACGACCTTCGGCGGGGACGGACCTGCGCGCACTGCGTATCATGGCCAGGCCCGCGCATCCAACGAAGACCGCGAAGAAGATCGCGAGCCAGCGCGTATGCAGGAGGCTTGCGAGTTGCGCACCGAGGAAAGTCCCGATAAATGCGCCGGTCGTCATCGTCTTGATGATGTCCCAGCGTACCGCGCCGCGCTGCCGATGCGCGCGCACGCTGGACACCGACCTGAAGAGAATCGTCGTCAACGAAGTCGCGACTGCCATGTGAAGAATGTGCTGCTGTGGAAACCCCTGCGCGGGAACAGCATCGTGAGGAAAGGAACCAGCAGCATGCCGCCGCCGATACCGAGCAGCCCCGCGAGAAATCCTGTCGCTGAGCCGAGAACCAGCAGTATCGCGATGAAGAGTGGCGACAAGAGCGCGTCCGCGAGGCCGATCGGCGATCAGCGCGCGAGCTTGATGATCGCTGCGTACTCGCCGGCGGTGACCGGCGTGATCGAGAGGCGATTGCCGCGTTGAAGCACGCGCATCGTGGCCAGTTCCGGGTGCTCGCGCATCTCCGCAAGCGAGACCAGCCGCGTCTTCTTTTTTGCGCGCACGTCGACCAGCATCCAGCGCGGCGTTTCGCGCGTGGCCTTGGGGTCGAAGTACTTGCTCTTCGCATCGAATTGCGTGGCGTCCGGATAGGCCGTGCTCGCCACTTCGGCGAGCCCCGCGATGCCGGGTTCGGGACAGCTCGAGTGATAGAACAGCACCGGGTCGCCGACCTTCATCTGGTCGCGCATGAAGTTGCGCGACTGATAGTTGCGCACCCCGAACCACGACACGGTTGCCTTGGGCATCGCCAGCACATCGTCGATCGAGACCTCGTCGGGCTCGGACTTCATCAGCCAATAGTTCATTTCATTGTGCGCGATGAGAGGGCAGAAGTGCCGCACAAAAAATAGCGGCCGACGAGATGATCGTCGGCCGCTGGCAGAGGGCCCCGCCGATGCCGCCAGACCGTCATCCTGAACCGGTAGGTCCAGGGGGTCGCAGTCAACGGTACTTCAGGTTCATCCAACGAGGGATGATCGCAACAGCACCGTGATTTTCCACAACCGAAGCAACACAAGTTGGTTCAAGGAATGTCAGGTCAAAAGCGAACACGGCAGGGAAAACTTATTCGATCAACTGAGCGTTCAGAACAACGCCTCCTGATTGGCGAATGCGGTGTCGAGCAGCGCGTTGATCGATTGCATTCTACGCGCTATTTCTTCGTCGGCAACCGTGCCGGTCCGCGCTTCGCCGCCATCGATTCGCGAAGGCTCGACGAGTGGTGAATGATCGGTATTACGCGCGACGTCAGGTGCGGTGTCATGCGGCGTTTGCGACAGCAGCGCACTCGCGATGTTGAGCGCTGCGAAGACCGCGATGCGTTCGCTGCTCGTGATCCTTCCCTGGTCGCGGATTGCCTTCATCTGCGCATCGACGTGTTCGACCGCTGCCAGCAGCGCGACTTTTTCGGAAGGCGCGCACGACAGCCGATAGTCGCGATCGAGAATGTGCACGGTGATTTGTTCCATCGCGATGGTTCGTCCGTTCGTGCCTAGCTGTCCGACGGAAGCCGCTCGATCAGGGCTTCGACGCGCGCGCGCGCCGTATCGAGGCGCCCGCGCAAGGCCTTGTTGTCCGCGGCGCTCTTGTCGAGCGCGGTGCGCAGCGACTGGTTCTCTTCACGCAGCGTGTGGACGACATGCACCAGCGCCGAGACGCGGTCGGCGATGTGGTCGAGTTCGCGATCGAGTCCGGCGAGCATGCGTGATGCTAGGAGGGTTGCTCGTGCAGCGTCAAGGTGAAGAGGGTGCGCATCACTCGGTTGCAACACTCGATGACGCGTACGCTACAGGGTTCGCCGCGAAGTTTGACGGCGGCCCGCGCGATCCCTAGACTTCTCGACGCTTGGTGCTCGCTAGAGTCTCTTTTCTGCGAGTCAAACGGGAAACAGGGTCGTTCCGGTTTTCACGAATCGAACGCAACCTGTGCTGCCCCCGCAACGGTCAGCAGGCGCATCGTCGTGTTTTTTGGCGGCGATGCAGTCGCGTCGAAAGCCACTGTGCCTCGTGCATGGGAAGGCCGATGCGATCGTCCTGCCAGCCCGGATACCGGCCAGGCATTCGTCGGGAATGTCGCGGTGGGCGGCGCTCCGGCTCGTCTCCCATTTTCGGCAGGCCCGCCGGTCGCATCATTGCGCGCATCAAGCGCCGCACTTGGCGACGTTCCCTTTGTTGCCATCACTCCGCGGGGATGCGGGGATAGGGAGCGTCTCATGGGTCGGCGTCATATCGTTCCGCTCGTCTGCGGATTCAGTCTTTTCATTTTCTCCACACACGCGGCATCGCAAGTTGAATCACAGCCGACGGATCTGTCGTTGCCGGCCGCGAGGCTGGACCCGGTCGTAGTCACCGCCTCGCGCACCGCTCAGCACTTGAGCGATGCGTTGCCGGCGACCACCGTCATCACGCGTGCCGACATCGAGGACAGCCATGCGTCCGATCTCGCGACGCTGCTGCGCGGCCAAGTCGGCATCGACGTCGCGCAGTCGGGCGGGACCGGTTCGCAGACCTCGCTGTTCATGCGTGGCGCAAATTCGAACCAAGTGCTGGTGTTGATCGACGGCCTGCGCGTCAATGCGGTCGGCAGCGGCGCGGCCTCGATCGCGCATCTGATGATCGATCAGATCGACCATGTCGAGATCGTGCGCGGCAACGTGTCGAGTCTCTATGGCTCCGAGGCGATCGGGGGCGTGATCCAGATCTTCACGCGCGGGGGGACGAGTTCCGGCGATAGCTCGAGCGATCGACCGCGGATCGGCCTGAATGCCGAGTGGGGCGGCGATCGTACGCGCGCGGCATCGTTCGATGCGACCCATGCATTCGGAGCGAACGATGCGCGCACCCGCATCGGTCTCGCGACCTCGTATCGATCGGCCAAAGGGTTCTCTGCGATCGATGCCGATCGCGCGCCCGCGGCCAATCCCGACGACGACGGTTATCGCAACGCGTCGGTGTCGGCCCAGGTCGCGCAACAGATCGGCCCGCACGAAATCGGTATTCGCTATTTCGAGACGCACGGGCATCTCGAATTCGACGATCCGACGGACTACAGTTTTTTCGGACCGCCGTACAACGGCCGCATGCAGACCCACAACGAACGCACCCGCCTGACGGATGCGGCGCTCTACGGGAAGTTCAAGCCCACAGCCTTCTGGACGCTAGACCTTCAAGCCGGACAGGCGCGCGACGTGAGCGTCAATACCTCGTCGTATCCCGCGTCGTTCGTCGTGGGCACGGCGACCAGCACGGATCGCCAATATCGCATCGGCAACAGCTTCGCCTTCGCCGAGCACACTGCAATGCTCGCCTACGAGCATCTCGATCAAAGCGGGTTCTCGACGTCGTATGGCAGCGGCCTCGATGGCGCCGCGTTCACGCGAAAGGTCGACAGTGCAATGGCGGGCTATACCGGGCCGCTATTCCTTACTTCTGCCGTGAACGAGTTTCAATTGAACGCGCGACGTGACCGCTATTCGGACTTCGGCGACGCGACCACCGGGCTCGCCGCCTATGGCTTGAAGTTCGCGCCCGGGTGGAAGGCGATCGTGCAGGCCTCGACCGCCTTCAAGGCGCCGAGCTTCAACGAGCTCTACTTTCCGTTCTTCGGCAATCCGGCTTTGAAACCCGAGCGTGCGCGCAGCATCGAAGCCGCCCTTCAATATGCGCGCGAGGCGAGTTACGTGCGGGCTTCGCTGTTTCGCACCAGGACGCGAGACCTGATCGTGTTCGATCCCTTGTTGCTCCTGGCTAACAATGTAGACCGTGCACGTGTGACCGGCGTGGAGTTGAGCGCGCGGACGATCGTCGACGGCTGGACCCTGAGCGCGAATGTCACGTTGCGGCGGCCGATCGACGAAGCGACCGGCGAGCGCCTGCTGCGTCGGGCCAGTCGCAATCTCGGTTTTGCAGTCGCGAAGAGCTTCGGACGCTGGCGCGTCAGCGCGGATGCGCAGGCCGCGGGAATGCGCTTCGACTCTGACATCACCAGCTTCGCGAGGACCGAGCTGGCAGGTTATGGTGTCGCGAATTTCGGCGTGCGTTATGAAGTCGTTCGCGCAACGACGGTGGGTCTCTCGGTCACCAATGCGTTCGACAAACGCTACGCCTTGGTGGACGGCTACAACACAGCCGGACCGGTGGTGACGGTTTCGCTAGGTGTGCGCTATTGAAGAATGCTACGGAGTCGTTCCACTTCACGAAAATCGGTTCATGGCTTGGGCCACAAGACCATTTGTGTGCAACGAAACAGCGCGATGGTCTTGCCCGCTGCGTCGCGAACGACCGCATCCCATACTTGTGTGGTGCGCCCGCCGTGGACCAGCGATGCCTCGACGACCAGGCGCCCGCTCTTGGCGGTGCCGAGGAAATTGGCCTTCAATTCGATCGTCGTGAAGCCGCTCGCACCATCGGGCAGGTGCGCCATGCAGCCGTAGCCTGCCGTGGTATCGGCCAACGCAATCACGCTTGCGGCATGCAGAAATCCATTGGGCGCCATGTGATCGCCGCGTACTTCCATCGACGCCGTAACCGCGCCTTCGGCGATCGCATCGACTGCGATACCCAATAGCGCGGGCAGGGTTCCCGCCTGTCGTTGACTGAAGCTCTCGGGTCGGAAGCCAGGTCTGATCACGACGACTCGCCGCAGGAGGGGTGGAATAAGACTTGCATGAAATTGGCGTATGGAGTATAAAGGTTCGGCAAAATTTTCAAGTCGAGTTTGTTGGTCGTTCGTCAACGCGGTGCTGCAATTCCCCCGTGGTTCGTCGGTTGTCCATTTCTTCCCCTTGATTGTTCTGCACTCCTCGCGTGTTCCTTTGGAACGCGCACTTTATTTTTCGCAAGGAAAGCAATATGGCAACCGGTACAGTCAAGTGGTTCAACGATGCTAAGGGCTTTGGTTTCATCACGCCCGATGAAGGTGGCGGCGATCTGTTCGCGCACTTCTCCGAAATTCAGGGCAGCGGCTTCAAGTCGCTCCAGGAAAACCAGAAAGTCACTTTTGAAGTGACCAAGGGACCCAAGGGCTTGCAGGCTTCGAAGATCACGCCGCTATAAGCGTCAGCAATCTTCGGTAGTCTCGAGAAAGCGCACCTTCGGGTGCGCTTTTTTTATTTTCGCGACGCATTCGAGGAGACTTTGAATGACCGAATCACAAAAGACGGCCGATGCATCCATCAAACCCATCGCGGTCGACGAGGTCCCATGGGAAGAGTGGTCCGAAGGTGTGCGCTTCGGAGGGCGCGTGCGACCGCTGGGCGCGCTGGCAGGGGGGTCGCACGTCGGCGTGTTGATCGAGGAACTCCCGGCCGGCAAACAGTCATGTCCGTTTCACTGGCATACGCGCGAGGAAGAACATATGTGGTTCCTCGAGGGGAGGGCGACCTTACGCCTCGGAGATGAACGCCATACCGTCGAGGCGGGCGATTACGTGTGCTTTCCCGCCGGGCGCGCGCTGGGCCATTGCGTCGTCAACGACAGCGATGCGCCTTGCCGCTACCTCGTCATCGGCGAACGAATCCCCGACGATGTCTGCATCTACCCCGATTCGGGCAAGGTGATGATCCGCAGCGTCGATCGCACCGTGCTTTCGCTCGATGCGAAAAAGGATTACTGGGACGGGGAGAAGACCGACGTACCGCCGGGCTGAATCGAGCCGGCGCTCGTCTTCTCCAAAACAAACGGCCGACTGGAAAGTCGGCCGTTCTCCATCGACACGAAAGCGCGGCACCCACCATTACCGATGCCAGTGACCGCCTCCACCCCATCCGCGACCACCCCACCCGCGATGCCCACCCCATCCGCGGTGAAAGCCGAACGAGAGTGAGACGCCCGGCACCCACGGATAGAAGCCGCCGTAATACGGGTAATAGGGATACGCGTAATAGGGATAGGCGTAATAGGGTGCAGGCGCGACATAGGTATAAGCCTGCGCTGCCTGGTCCTCGCTCTGGACCTGTGCATTGAGTTGCGCGAGTCGATCGCGCTCGGCCTGGTCCAACGGTCGGGCTGCGAGCGCTGCGCTTTGCGCAGGAGTCAGGCGCGCGACCGGTTGCTGATAGACGGGATAGGCCACGCAGCCCGCCAATGCGGCAACAGCGGCAGTGGTCGAGATAAGCAGAATGATCTTGCGCATAAGAGTTCCTTCAAGCGTTCGAGGGCGGAACGAAGCGGCGCCGTCCTGCTCAGAGTGTCCCGTCGGCGGAACGTTCAAGCCATCGTTTCGTCGATAGCCCGTCGGGCTATCAATGGCGCAGCCGCACCGGCGGCCGCACACCGTCCATCGTATTGGAAGTCGCAAACAGTTGGGCGCAATCGACCGTATCGAAATCGTAAGACTTGTTGCAGAACTCGCAATCCACGTGGATGCCGCCCATCTCGGCCAGGGTGTCATCGACCTCCTGCTCACCCAGCGAGACCAGCATCGCGGCAACGCGCTCGCGCGTGCAACTGCAGCGAAACGCGCATGGAACCGGCTCATAGACCGCAAGCGTTTCGTCCCAGAACAGGCGTCGCATCAGGGTCTGCGGATCGACGCGCAGCAATTCGTTGCGCTCGAGCGTGTTGGCAAACGTCACCGCGCGTTCCCATACCTCGGCGGCATGGGCTTCGGCGTGCTGATCGAAATGCGAACTCTTGCCGCCGCCTTCGAGCGGCAGCTTCTGCAGCAGCAAGCCGTTGGCGTGCTCGTCGTCGGCCGCGAGCCACAACTGCGTGTCGAGCTGCTCGGATCGATGCATGTAGCCTTCGAGCGCCGCGGCGACCGAATCGCCTTCGAGCGGGACGATGCCCTGGTAGGACTGCTGGCCGCGCGAGCGATCGCGCGGGTCGAGCGTGATCACGAACCTGCCGTGACCGTCCGCGTTGACGAGATCGGTGAAGCTCGCGTCGTCGGCGATCGCGGCATCGGACGAAAGCTTCACCGTGGCGCGAACCGTCAGATCGGCATTGCATTCGACCACCATCAGGCGCACCGGACCATCGCCGTGGATCTGCATGATCAAGGCGCCGTTGAACTTGAGATTGGCCGACAGCAGCGTGCTCGCGGCCACCAGTTCACCGAGCAGGCGCATCACCGGCTCGGCGTGGTGATGACGCTCCTTGATGTGCTTCCAGGTCGCGGTCAGCGACACGATCTCGCCGCGTACCGGCGAGCGAGCCGACGAACCCGCGTCGAACAGGAACTTGTGCAACCGGTCGCTCATGAGGCCGCCTTCTCGAAATCCTCTTCGAGATCGATGCGAACGGCGTGCTCGCGATAGTGCCTTGCTTCTTCGATGTAGTGCATCGCCGCGTGGCGCGTGCGTTCGACATCCTCGGGCTTCAGTTCGCGGATCACGCGGGCCGGGGTTCCGAGGATCATCACGCAGTCGGGAAAGCTCTTGCCCTCGGTCACCAGTGCGCCCGCGCCCACCAGGCAACCCTTGCCGATGGTTGCGCCATTGAGCACAATCGCCTGGATGCCGATCAGGGTGCCGTCTCCGATCGTGCATCCGTGCAGCATCACCTGATGACCGATGGTGACGTCGCAGCCGATCGACAGCGGCACGCCTTCATCGACGTGCAGCACCGCGCTGTCTTGCACGTTGCTGCGCGCGCCGATCGTGATGGTCGCCATGTCGCCGCGGATTACCGCCTGCGGCCAGACGCTCACGCCGTCCTCGAGGACGACGTTGCCGATCACCGTCGCACTCTCATGAACCCAGGCGGTGGGCGCGATGCGTGGTACACGATCTCCAAGTCTGTAAATGGCCATTTACGAATTTCCGTGGATACGTTCATCCTGCATGGATTCACGTGCCGATTGTAGATGCACCCGATGATTTCGCTCCGCGACCAAGCTCTGTCCGTTCTGCTCAATTGCAACCCCGACCGCAAGGCGGAAGAGGCGCGCGCGGCGAATGCGTCGCTGCCTGCAGCGGCGCACGCTCGCATGGCCGAGCCCGATGGCATCCCCGGCCGACCGCTGCGGCCGAGGCTGGTACCGCATAATGAAGTCAGGCAACGATCGGTCGCGACCGCGAAAGGCAGCAATGCGGGTCGCGCCGCACTGATCCATGCGATCGCGCATATCGAACTGAACGCGATCGATCTCGCGGCCGACGTCACGTGGCGATTCGCCGGCATGCCGGACGACTTCTATCGCGACTGGTTTCGCGTGATGCAGGAAGAGGCGCTGCATTTCCAGTTGCTGCGCGATCATCTCGCCGGTCTCGGCCATGCGTATGGCGACTTCCCCGCGCACAACGCGCTATGGGAAATGGCCGAGCGCACCAGGCACGATGTGCTCGCGCGCGTCGCGCTCGTGCCGCGAACGCTGGAAGCGCGCGGCCTCGATGCGTCGCCGGCGGTGCGCACCAAGCTGCTGTCGGTGGGCGACAAGACCGGCGCCGCGATCATCGACATCATCCTGAAGGACGAGATCGGCCACGTGCGCGTGGGCAATCGCTGGTATGCGTGGTTTTGCGAACAGCGCGGGTTGGACCCGATCACGACCTACGCACAGTTGACCTCGCTGCATGACGCGCCGCGCTTGCGCGGACCGTTCAATCTTGATGCGCGCCGCGCCGCGGGTTTCAGCGCGACCGAGCTCGATGCGTTGCGTGAATGAAGGCGCACGCGCAAGTCGCTCGCGCGACGTCCCCGCATCGTTTCGCGCAATGTCTTTTCATATTCGCACGAACATCGAAGCCGTGAGCCGTCCCACCTTCGCAAGCACCGCGTCGCGCTGTTCGCCGTTCACCTTGGCCTCGGTGAGACAAGCCGCGATGACGATGGGATCTCTTCCGGGCGGCCAGACGATTGCGATGTTGTTGCAGGTGCCTTGCAAGTCCGACCCGGTCTTGTCTCCGACGACCTAGCCGGGAGGCAGTCCCGCGCGAAGACGGCGTGATCGCGGCCTCACAGAGTTCCGCGAGCGACATGCCATTGCCGCCGACGCGGGTGCCGGTCACCGGCGAATACGTGACCAGCGCCGACGCATCGAAGCGAATGCGACGCTCGAGGTCCTCCTCACGGCGGTCGCCGCGATGCAGGACCAGTGCAGCGGCGAGCATCTTGAACGTGCTGCACATGGTAAAGCGTTCGTCTGCGCGATATTCGAATCGCTGTCCGGTCGCAGTGTCGAGCATCGCCACGCCGATCCGCCCGCCGCTTTGCGCCTCGATGGCCTCGATACCGCGTTCGAAGGCGGCACGCGAATCCTCGGGCAGCGCACTTGCGCGGCCCCCGCGCGCAAATCCCGCAAGCGGCGTCGCAAGCGAGACCGCAAGCGCAATCGTGAATGATCTTCTGCGCATCCTGGATTCAGGCACGGTCGTGTCGGTCCACGTCGGTCATTGCGCCGTATGCCCTTTCAACTCGGCGTCGAGCGCAACGCGCTCGTCGAACACGAAACATTCGCCGCTCCAATGCGCGCCGCCGACCTTGTCGAAATAGTTGAGGATGCCGCCGTCGAGTTGCAGCACGCGCATAAAGCCGATGTCGCGCATATGGAGCGCCGCCTTCTCGCAGCGGATGCCGCCGGTACAGAAGGTGACGACGGTCTGCCCGTGAAGCGCGTCGCGCACTCCCTCGACCGCATCCGGAAAGGCCTCGAAGCGCGCGAGGTCCAGATGCCGCGCACCGTCGAAAGTCCCTTGCTCGAATTCGAACGCATTGCGGGTATCGAGCAGCACCACCTCGCGCCCTTCATCGTCGTGGCCCTGTGCGAGCCACGCGGATAGCCGCTCGGGTGCGATTGCGGGGGCGCGCGCGGCGGTGGCCGGTACCACGCAAGGCCGACGCATCGTGACGATCTCCGGCTTGTGCTTGACGCGCAGACGTCTGAACGGCGCGGTGTCGGACCAGCTGCGCTTGACGTCGAGCTTGGAGAAGGCTTGTCCGCCCTCGCAATCGACGAAACGCGGATCACCGGCGAGCCATTCGAGAAAGGAGTCGATCGTCTCCTCGCTACCCGCAAGGAAGAGATTGATACCCTCGGTCGCGACGATGATCGTGCCCTTCAACCGCAAGGCACGGCAGCGCTCGCGCAGGACCGAAACCCAGCGGCCCGGCTCGTCGAGTGCGACGAATCGATAGGCGGCGATGTTGAGAGTCGAGGAGTGAACGGCGGGTTGAACAGTCATCGGGCCGCGATTATAAGAGTCCGCGCAGGAGTCTGCGCAGAAGCGGCGAACGACGTCGTCGAAATCCCGCACGTTAAAATGCCGCATGACCCAGATCGACATGCACGGCGAGTTGCAGCACGACCCGCACGACCCCCGTTTCGTGCACCTGCGCATGCATTCGGAATACTCGATCTCCGACGGGATCGTGCGCATCGACAGTGCAGTGGAGGCCGCGGCGAAGGATGCGCAGCCGGCGCTCGCGTTGACCGACCTCTCCAACTTCTTCGGGCTGGTGCGCTTCTACAAGGCCGCGCGCGGCAAGGGCGTCAAGCCGCTCGCCGGTTGCGACGCGTGGATCACTGCGCAAGGCGAAGGCTCCCGCAGCGGTGGAAGCGGCAACGCGAGCCGCGCGCTCTTGCTCGCGAAAAATCGCGAAGGCTATCTGGCGCTCTGCACCTTGCTGTCGCGCGCCTATCTCGAGAACGCGGGGCAGGGCCGTGCCGAAGTGCGTTTCGAATGGTTAGCCGAAGTCGGCGCCGCGGGCCTCATCGCGTTGTCCGGTGCCGAGGGCGGTGACATCGGCCTCGCGCTCGCGGCAGGACGCCACGCGGCCGCAGTGGCCCACGCGAAGCGCTGGGCCGAGACGTTTCCGCGTGCGTTTTATATCGAACTGCAGCGCTACGGTCAGCCCGATGGCGAGAGCTACATCGATGCGGCGACGTCGCTCGCCGGAGAACTGGGCCTGCCGGTGGTCGCGACGCATCCGGTGCAATTCCTCACGCGCAGCGAATTCGTCGCGCACGAAGCGCGCACCTGCATCGCCGAGGGCGAGATCCTCGCGAACGCGCGCCGCGTGCGGCGCTTCACTCCCGAGCAATACCTGAAGTCGCAAGCCGAGATGGCAGCGCTGTTCGCCGACATTCCATCGGCGCTCGCCAACGCGGTCGAGATCGCCAAGCGCTGCAACCTCGAGCTGCAACTGGGCAAGCCGCATCTGCCGCGCTTTCCGACACCGGCGGGCCGCACGCTCGACGAGCATCTGCGTCTGGAAGCCGAAGCCGGTCTCGAGCAGCGGCTCGCGCATCTGTACCCCGACGAGGCCGAGCGCGCAGCGCAGCGCCCACGCTATGCAACGCGCCTCGCGTTCGAGGCCCAGACGATTTCGGCGATGGGCTTTCCCGGCTATTTCCTGATCGTCGCGGACTTCATCAACTGGGCGAAGAACAACGGCGTGCCGGTGGGTCCGGGGCGCGGCTCGGGGGCGGGCTCGCTGGTCGCGTATTCGCTGGGTATCACCGGGCTCGACCCGCTTGCCTACAACCTGCTGTTCGAACGCTTCCTGAATCCTGAGCGCGTGTCGATGCCCGACTTCGACATCGACTTCTGCCAGGAGGGACGCGACGCGGTGATCGACTACGTCAAGAAGAAATACGGCGCCGAGTCGGTCGCGCAGATCGCGACCTTCGGCACGATGGCCGCAAAGGCCGCGGTGCGCGACGTGGGACGCGTGCTCGACCTGCCGTACACCTTCGTCGATGGGATCGCGAAGCTGATCCCGTTCAAGCCGGGGCGACTCGTGACGATCGCCGATGCGAGAAAGGAAGAACCCTTGCTCGCGGAGCGCGAAGCCAACGAAGACGAGGTGCGCGAAGTGCTCGCGCTCGCCGAGCAGGTCGAAGGCATCACGCGCAATGTCGGCATGCACGCGGGCGGCGTGCTGATCGCGCCCGGCAAGCTCACCGACTTCACGCCGCTGTACGTGCAGCCGGGCTCGCACGACGGTTCGAACGTCGTCAGCCAGTACGACAAGGACGACGTCGAGAGCGCGGGCCTGGTCAAGTTCGACTTTCTCGGACTGACCACGCTGACGATCCTCGACTGGACCACCGGGCACATCCGCAGGCTCTACGCCGATCAGCGCGACTTCACGCTCGAAGGCATCCCGCTCGACGATCCCAAGTCCTACGAGGTGTTTCGAAGAGCCGAGACGGTTGCGGTGTTCCAGTTCGAAAGCCCGGGCATGCGGCGCATGCTGCTCGAGTCCAGGCCCGACCGCTTCGGCGACATCGTCGCGCTGAACGCACTCTATCGACCTGGCCCGATGGACCTGATCCCCGACTTCATCGCGAGGAAGAAGGGCGAGAAATTCGAGTACCCCGATGCGCGCGTCAAGCACATCCTGGAAGAGACCTACGGGATCATGGTCTATCAGGAGCAGGTGATGCTGATGGCGCAGATCATCGGCGGCTATTCACTCGGCGGCGCCGACCTGTTGCGCCGCGCGATGGGCAAGAAGAAGAAGGAGGAGATGGACCTGCACGAGTCCATCTTCGTCGACGGTGCGAAGAAGAACGGCCTCTCGCAATCGCATGCGCGCGACATCTTCCAGTTGATGGCCAAGTTCGCGGGCTACGGCTTCAACAAGTCGCATGCGGCCGCCTATGCGTTGCTGGCAGTGCAGACCGCGTGGCTGAAGGTGCACTTTGCCGCCGAGTTCATGGCGGCCAACCTGTCGGCGGCGCAGGACGACACCGACAAGGTCAAGATCCTGATCGAAGATGCCCGGCATCACGGGCTGACGGTGCTGGCGCCCGATCTAAATGCGTCCGAGGCGCGCTTCGTTCCGGTGCTGAGCGATGGCGCGAACAATGGCGCGGAGCCGGGCAATACCGAACGCGCGAAGGCATTGCGCTACGGTCTTTGCGCGATCAAGGGCACGGGACAGGCCGCGATCGAGGCGATCGTCGCAGCGCGCCGTAGCGGTGGGGCGTACCGCGATCTGTTCGATCTCTGCGGGCGCGTCGACAAGCGGCTCGTGAATCGCCGCGTGATCGAAGCGCTGGTGCGTGCCGGCGCGCTCGATGCGTTGACACAAGAAGGCCGTGCGGGCAGGGCGACGCAATTCGCGTCCATCGGTCGCGCGATGGACGCGGCCGAGCACGCCGAGACCTTCGTCAACCAGGTCAGCCTTTTCGGTGCGCTCGACGAGGCCTCGCACAGCCCCGAGCCGATACGCGTGCCGGCGTGGACCGAGAAGCAGACGCTCGCCGAAGAGAAGAGCGCGCTCGGTTTCTATTTTTCCGGACATCTGTTTGCGGGCTACCAGACCGAGGTGCGTCGCTTCGCGCGCACGCCGCTGGCGAACGTGACGGCGTCGCGCGAGCCGCAGACCGTGGCCGGCATCGTGGCCGCGTGCCGCACGCAGATGACCCGGCGCGGCAAGATGCTGATCGTGACGCTCGACGATTCGAGCGGTCAGCTCGAAGTGACCGTCTTCAATCAATTGTTCGAAGCGCATCGCGCACAACTGCGCGAAGACGAACTGGCGATCGTGACCGGCGTCGTCAGGAACGACGAGTTCTCGGGTGGCATGCGCATGGGCGCCGACGCGATCCTCGATCTCGCGATGTCCCGGGCGCGCTATGCGCGGGGTCTTCGGCTGTCGATGAACGGCGCGTCGGACGCGACGCGCTTGCGGCAGATGCTGTCTGCGTATCGTGCGCGGGGTGTCGATGACGGCGTTGATCGCGGCGTGGATGACGGCTGCCGCATCACGATCGAATATCGCTCGGCCCATGCCGCGCCGGGTGCGACGTGCGAGATCGAGCTCGGCGATGCATGGCGGATCGTTGCAGACGATGCGCTGGTGATCGGCCTGAACGAGTGGCTCGCGCCCGAGAACGTGCGCTTCATCTACGGATGAATGCGCGCATGTCGGCGACGATGAAGGGGCCTGCGGAAACGTCCACGAACGCGCACACCGGCGCAGCCGACGCCGCGTCGTTTCAAAGGCCGAACGATGCGATAGCCTTCGCTTCGCTACGACGCGTGCTGGTCGTGGTGCTGCGTCATCACGGCGACGTGTTGCTCACGTCGCCTGTCTTTGCCGCGCTCAAGGCCGCCAATCCGCAGGTCGAGATCGACGCGTTGATCTATCGGGAGACACGGCCGATGGTGGCGTTCAACCCCGATCTGTCGCAGATACACACCATCGATCGCGGATGGAAAAAGTCGGGACCGATCGGTCATGTGCAATCCGAGTGGCGCCTGCTGCAATCCTTGCGCGCGCGCCGCTACGATCTGGTGGTCCATCTGACCGACCACCGTCGCGGCGCGTGGCTGGCACGCGGCCTGTCGCCGCGTCATTCGGTCGCGCCTCGCTTGCGCGATGACGCGGGGCTGGTTGGGACGTTCTGGAATGCGAGCTTCACGCATCGCTACGCGAATGCTTCGTCGGTATATCCCGGCGCGGCGCTCGCGCGGCGCCACACGGTCGAGCAGAACCTCGACGCGTTGCGGCGACTGGGCCTCGCGATCGCCGAGGCGCCGAAGCTCAAGATGGTCCCTGGCGAAGAGGGCGAACGCGATGCGACGGAACTGCTTGCTCGCCTGAGTGTGGAAGGCGACTTCATCGCGATGCAGCCGACGTCGCGTTGGACCTTCAAGTGCTGGCCGGTGGCGAGCAACGCCGCGTTGATCGCCAGCCTGCTTCGACGCGGCGAAACGGTCGTGCTGTCGTGTTCTCCCGACGAGCGCGAACGCGCGATGCTCGCAGCGATTATCGCGACAATGAGGACCATGCCGGTACCGGCCGAACGCCTCAAGCTGGCGGACGACGGCGGCACGCTCAATCGACTCGCTGCATTGATTGCGCGCGCGAAACTCTTCATCGGCATCGATTCGGCGCCCATGCATATCGCCGCCGCCATGGGCACGCCAACGGTCGCGTTGTTCGGACCGTCGGGGGAGTTCAACTGGGGGCCGTGGAAGGTCGCGCATCGCGTCGTGACTAGCGATGTCTACCCGTGTCGCCCGTGCGGCCAGGATGGCTGCGGCGGCGGCAAGGTGAGCGACTGCCTCGTCAACTTGCCGGTGTCGCAGGTGCTGGTCGCCATCGACGGACTCGTCGCGGAAGGCGTCGCCGATGCAACGGCGGCGCGCGACGTTCTGCGACTTGCATGAGCCGCGCACGGTCGTGACAAGCTGCGCTTCGCACCGCGTCGCCATTTGAAGATCGCTCTCGTTCGCGCGCGCTACAACCCATTTGGCGGCGCCGAGCGTTTCGTGGCCCGCGCGCTGCGCGCACTGGCCGCCGATCGCGAAGAGCCGACCGAAGTTGCCGTGCTCGCGCGTTCCTGGCAAGACGTCGAGGCCGCACCGAACGACGACGACCTGCCGATACGCTTCGTGCGGTGCGACCCACCCTACATAGGCAGCGTGTGGCGCGATGCCTCGTTCGCGCGAGCGATCCATACGCGTTTGAAAGAAGAGTCCTTCGATCTCGTGCAAAGCCACGAGCGTATCGCCGGGCTGGCGATCTATCGCGCGGGCGACGGCGTGCACGCCTCGTGGCTCGAACGGCGCGCGCGCGCGACCGGTGCGACGACGCGCTTTGCGAACCTGTCCGTGGCGCTCAATCCGCATCATCGCTACCTGGTTCACACCGAGCGCGCGATGTTCGAACACCCGGACCTGCGCGCGGTGATCTGCAACTCGAAGATGGTTCGTCGCGAGATTGCCGAGCGCTTTGCGATCGCGAGCGACCGGCTCGCCCTGATACGCAACGGCGTCGATCTCGAACGTTTTCATCCCGACGCGCGCGCCGTTCACCGCGATGCGGTGCGCGAGCGGCTAAGCATCGCGCCCGATGCGCGCGTCTTCGTGCTGGTGGGTTCGGGCTTCGAGCGCAAGGGTGTGACCTACGCGCTCGAAGCATTGAGCGCTGTCTCGCATGCCGTGCTCGTTGTCGTCGGCAACGACAAACATGGCGATCGCTACGAAGCCGACGCCGCGCGTCTCGATGTCGCATCGCGCGTGCGTTTTGTGGGTGCGGTCGCCGATCCGCTGCCGTACTACGCAATGGCCGACGTCTTCCTGCTGCCGACCATCTACGACCCGTTTCCCAACGCCGCGCTCGAAGCACTGGCGTGCGGCCTGCCGGTGATCACTACCGAGGCCTGCGGCGCGGCCGAGTTGATCGAGGAGGGCGTCAACGGCTGGGTGGTCGCTTCGGGTCAGGCGGTTGGATTGCGCGACGCGATGCAATGCGCGACGGCGCTCGACCCAGCACAAAGCTATGCGATGTCGGACGCTGCACGTCGCGCGGCCGAGCCCTGGTCGCTCGCGACGCTGTCGACCGCGCTACTGGCGCTCTATCGATCGCTGCTGAACAAGCGCTGAAGCATCGGGGTAGTGGGAAGCCGGTCCGACGTCGCCCGACGGCGGGTTCGACCCGATACCCGATGCTAAACTCGCCCGCGACTTTTCGCGGCTTGCCTTGCGGCTTGTAATTCGGCTGCGCCGGAACATCACATGGCCGATTCCCCTTCCCCCAAAACCGATGCATCGAGGCTGATGTCCAAGCCCGCGGCATCGACGCAATCGGGTCCGCTATTTCGGCGGTTGCTGGGATACATCAAGCCCTATCGCGGGATCTTCGTGATCGGCTCCCTGTGTTCGGTGATCGCATCGACCACCGACGCGGCCTTCGGCGCGCTGCTGAAGCCGCTGATCGATCGCGGCTTCTCCGCGACTGCCGACTATCCGATCTGGATCTATCCAGCGGCGATCGTCGTCCTCTTCATCATCCGCGGCGTGTTCACGTTCCTGAACTCGTACGCGATGGCCTACATCGGCAATCGTGTACTCAACACCCTGCGCGTCGAGATGTTCGAGCGCCTGGTCGCCTTGCCGACGCGTTACTTCGACGCGCATTCGTCGTCGAGCCTGGTGTCGCGCCTGGTGTTCGAAGCGCAGAACGTGATGCAGAGCGCGACCGGCGTCGTGACCAGCGTGGTGCGCAACAGCTTCACGATCTTCTGGCTGATGGCGACCTTGCTGTGGCTCAACTGGCGGCTCACGCTCTTCACCATCGTCGTGCTGCCGTTCGTCACCTTCATCGTGCGCAAGCTGTCGCGCCGCATGCGCGAGCTGTCGAGGAAGAACATGTACATGACCGGCGAGCTCACGCGCGTGGTCCAGGAAACGATCGATTGCCAGAAGGTCGTGAAGATCTACGGCGGCGAAGGCGATGCGCGTTCGAGCTTCCGCCAGACCGTCGATCGCCTGCGCGGTAACGCGATGCGCATCAGCGTGACGAGCTCGGCAACGGTGCCGATCACGCAGTTCCTGATGGCGCTGGCGGTGGCCTGCATGATCTATTTCGCGCTCGACCTCGCGCGCTCTGACCAGATGACTGCGGGTGCGTTCGTGTCGTTCGTGGCGACCACGACCTTCCTGCTTGCACCGATGAAGCAACTCGCCGAAATCAGTGGCCCCTTCGAGCGCGGTCTCGCCGCAGCCGAAGGCGTGTTCTCGCTGATCGATCAGCAAGTCGAGGACGACCACGGCACCACAGATCTAGGGCGCGCGCGAGGCGAGATCCGCTTCGCGAATGTCTCGCTGCGCTACGCGGAAGACGTGATGCCGAAGGACAGCGAAGCGCTGATCGACGAGGCGGTCGACGAGCCGCGCACGCGGCGCGCGGCGCTCGACGGCATCACGCTCGACATCGCGACCAGCGAAACGATCGCGCTGGTGGGCTCATCTGGCGGCGGCAAGACGTCGCTGGCGAACCTGATCCCACGCTTCTATCACGCGAGCTCGGGGCAGATCCTGATCGACGGCATTCCGATCGAGGACATCAAGCTCGCCAGCCTGCGCGCGCAGATCGCGATGGTCAGCCAGGACGTGGTGCTATTCAACGAGACGATTGCGCACAACATCGCCTACGGCGCCAATCGAGACGGATCGATGCGGTTGAAGGGTGAACCGTTGAACACCGCGGTTCGACGTGCCGCCGAAGCCGCGCATCTGGCGCACGTCATCGACGACATGCCCAGTGGCTTCGACACCATGGTCGGGGAGAACGGCGTCAGGCTCTCGGGCGGTCAGCGCCAGCGACTCGCGATTGCGCGCGCGGTGCTGAAGGACGCGCCGATCCTGATCCTCGACGAGGCGACCTCGGCACTCGACTCCGAGTCCGAGCGCCATGTGCAAGCCGCGCTGGCCGACCTGATGCGGGGACGAACCACGGTGGTGATCGCGCATCGTCTCTCGACGATCGAGAACGCCGATCGCATCGCGGTATTCGACAAGGGCCACATCGTCGAAGTCGGCACGCATGTGGCACTGCTCGCCGCCGACGGAATCTACTCCAAGCTCTATCGCATCCAGTACGCGCTCGATGGCGACGAGACCAAGTCGGAAGGCGAGACTGTCGGTGGCCTCGACGTAGGCACGCACGGATTGCATCCCGCATGAAGATGCCGCCACCCGCGTTTCGCCCGTTGCACATCGTGCACACCGAGTCTTCGTGCGGCTGGGGCGGGCAGGAGTTGCGCATCCTGGTCGAGTCGCGCGGCATGATCGCGCGCGGGCATCGCGTGACGCTGCTCGCGCCGGTGGCCGCGCGCATCTTCGCGGAAGCCTCGCGCTATCGCGTGCCGGTGATCGCGTTGCCGATCGAGAAGAAGCGACTGGGCGCGATCGGTGCGCTGCGCGACTGGCTGCGCGCGCACCCGGTCGACGTTATCAACACCCACAGTTCGACCGACAGCTGGGTTGCGGCGCTCGCGTGGGCGTCGCTCGAGCACGCGCCGACTATCGTGCGTACCCGGCATATCTCCGCGCCAGTGCCCGAGAACATCGCGAGCCGCTGGCTGTATCGACGCGCTTGCAGCTACATCGTCACGACCGGCGCCTCGCTGCGCAACGCGCTGGTGGCACGCCTGCGGCTCGATCCGTCTCGCGTGCTCTCGATTCCGACCGGTATCGATACGACGGCGTTTCGTCCGCCGACCGAGCGCGAGCGCCGCGCCGCGCGTGCAGCGATCGGCGTGAGCGACGATGACTTCATCGTCGGCATCGTCGCGACCCTGCGTAGTTGGAAGGGGCATCGCTATCTGATCGAAGGCTTCGCCGATGCAATGCGAATGACTTCCGATGGCACAGCGAACAAGATGCGACTGACGATCGTCGGCGACGGTCCGCAACGGCAGGCGCTCGAAGCGCTGGTCGACACGCACCGGTTGCGCGCCCACGTGCGCTTTGCCGGTAACCAGCCCAACGTGATCCCGTGGTTGCATGCGATGGACCTCTTCGTATTGCCGTCCTATGCGAACGAGGGCGTACCGCAGGCGATCTTGCAGGCGATGGGGTGTGGCGTACCGGTCATCACCACGGATGCGGGCGCGATAGGTGAAATCGCCTTCGCGTCCGGACCCGATGGCGATGCGGGCACGGCGACCGCTTGGATCGCGCGCAAGGAGAATGCCGATGACCTTCGCGACGCGATCCTTGCGTTGAAGACAGACACCGCGCGCTGCGAGCTGATGGTGAACAACGCGCTCGCATTGGTCCGCACGTCGCACGGCATCGACGGCATGCTCGATCGCATGGAGGCGGTATTTCGCGCAGCCGCGGGACAGGCCGCCATGGCCAGCGTTGACTACCGATAAGGAGAAATCATGAACGCACCAACCGATCCGCTCGAACGCCAAGCCGAGACGCATCCCATCAGCCGCTATCCGGTGCCCGAGCTCAAGGACCTGCCCGACGACATTCGCGAACGCATACTCGCGGTCCAGGAGAAGGCGGGCTTCGTGCCCAACGTGTTTCTCGCGCTCGCGCATCGGCCCGCGGAATTCAGGGCCTTCTTCGCCTATCACGACGCGCTGATGGAGAAGGAGACCGGCAGCCTGACCAAGGCCGAGCGCGAGATGATCGTGACGACCACCAGCGCACGCAACGGCTGCCTGTACTGCGTGGTCGCGCACGGCGCGCTGGTGCGCATCTATGCGAAGCAGCCGCTGCTCGCCGACCAGATCGCGGTCAATCATTCGAAAGCCGACATCACGCCGCGTCAGAAGGCGATGCTCGACTTCGCGGTGAAGGTCTGCCTCGAATCCGAACGCGTCGGCGACGAAGACTTCGCCGCACTTCACGCGCACGGCTTCGACGACGAGGACGTCTGGGACATCGCCGCCATCACGGCTTTTTTCGGACTGTCGAATCGCGTCGCGAACGTGACCCGCATGCGACCGAACGACGAGTTCTATCTGATGGGGCGGGTGCCGCGGCAGAAGTAGCACAGAAGGGTCGCCATCGATGGACGATGAACAGAAGTCCTCGATCGAAGCGTCCGTCGGACATCAGCGGGCGATCCTCGGGCGCGGCGTACTGATCGCCCTTCCGATCGCGCTCGCGATATGGGCGGGCGTCTTTCTCTTCGTCCCACCGCTGCCCGGCGATACCGACCTGCTCGCGCGCATGGTCGTTGCGATCAAGTGTTCCTGCGTGGCGGTGTTGTTGTGCCTGGTGACCGGCATCGAAGCGGCTGCGCACGAACGGTTCGTCTCGCCCGCGATCGACCCGCTGACCGGGCACGAGTCGCGCCAGATGAAGATCAATCTGCGCTATCTGCAGAACACGCTCGAACAGTCTCTGATCTTCATTGCCGGACTGATGGGGCTCGCCGCGTATTGTTCCGATGCAGGTGCGACGCGTGCCGTCGTTGCCGCGACGATCGTTTAGATCATCTCGCGCATGACCTTCTGGATCGGGTACCACCGAGGGGCGCAATACCGCGGCGCAGGCCTCGTCGGCATGGTGCAGAGCATGCTGGTGCTGCTGTATGTCTGCGCCCGCTTCGGCTATGACACCGCGGGAATCGCGGGCGCTGCGGCGTTGCTTGTGCTGTTCGGGGTCATGGAGGCTTGTCTGGTGTACATGAGCCCGCGTCGTCTCGCGACGGGTGATTCGGCATCTCCTAGGTGGAGTCCGCGCGTGCCGCATCGATCGCACGACACAGCGTTTCCGCGCCGATCAATATGCGCGGCGTATGCCGGGTGATCACTGCCGGATCGAGGAACAGATAGCGGTGATGCCGCACTGCCGATACGCTAGTCCATCGGCTCCATTGCGCGACGTCGTTGCGTCGATCGCCGTTCTCCGACGCGGTGACGATCAGTTGCGGATCGGCGGCGATCACGGCCTCCGCATCGATGGTCGGTGCCAGCATGCCCACCGACGCGAACACGTTGCGCCCGCCGCACAGCTCGATCACGCTCGTGATCAGATGCGGCCCGCCGATAGTCATCAACGGATTGTTCCAGACTTGGTGGAACACCCGTACCGGAGCGCGCGATGCGTAAGTGGCGCGCAGCGCGGCGACCTTGTGGCGAAAGTCATAGGCCTTCGCCGATGCCTCGCGCGCATGTCCGGTCAAGGTGCCCAGGCGTTCGAGCGTCGTCGCCACGTCAGTCAGCGTATGCGGCTCGCTGCGAAAGACCGGAATGCGCAGTCGAACCAGGGCGTCGAGCTGCGCCTGCGCCGTGCCGCTCTGCCAGGCGATGACAAGGTCGGGCTTCAGGGCCACGATGCGTTCCAAGGCGATGCCCCCGAGGCCACCTACGCTGGGCAGACGCTTGGCGGCCTCCGGATAGTCGCTGTATTCGGTTGCGGCGACGATCGCGTCGCCCGCATCGATGTCGAACAGCAATTCGGTGATGTGCGGCGCGAGGCTGACGATGCGTCGCGCCGGCGCTTCGAGGCGCACCGCGCGGCCGGTGTCGTCGCGCACCGCGATGGCGGCGAGGCTTGGCAGGCAGAGCGCGAGCAGGAGGAGAGCCGCGAACGGACGGGCGACGCGCAGGGATCGTGAAGACATGCGGCGAGTCTAGCGTGCGCGTGCGCTACAGCCGATCCGGGTTCGCCCCTGAAAACACCATGTTTTTTGCGATCCGTGAGCTATACTACGAATGCAAACCATTCTCGTTACCATTGATCTCAAAGCCTCCATCACTGGCGCACGCACCTACCATCGCCGCGATGAACATGCTCGATCTGCCTGCCTTTGCGCTGTCGCCTGCCCCGGCAGAGACGTCGTTGCGCGCAGGTGCTGCGCGCGATCGGACGTGGACCGATGACGAGCCGGTCGCGATTGCGTTGTCCGACCTTCCGGTGGGCGGGTTCGCGACGATCCATGCGGTTCTTCCCGCAAACTCCGACGTCGATCGCCACTTGGTGATGCGCCTGATCGAGATCGGCTTCGTGCCCGGCGAACGTGTGCGTGTGGTCGCGCACGGCCATCCAGGACGCGAGCCGGTTGCGGTTCGCCTCTCGGCTGCCGACAGCGGTCGCAGGAGCATGAATGGTTCCACTTTCGCGATGCGTCGCCACGAGGCCGACTTCATACGGGTCGTGCCGGACGTTCAGAGCCGGGTCACGAACGATGCGGCGAACAACGCGAACAGCGTAAACCGGAAGGCGCCGGGCCGCTGATCATGAACGCCGTCGCCGACTCCATCCGCGGCGAGGGCCTGCGCGTCGCGCTGCTCGGCAATCCCAATTGCGGCAAGACGGCGCTCTTCAACCTGTTGACAGGCAGCCGGCAGAAGGTCGCCAACTATGCGGGCGTGACGGTGGAGCGAAAGGAGGGCGTCTTCACGACACCCGCCGGCCGCCATGTGCGCGTGCTCGACCTCCCCGGCGCCTACAGCCTGAATGCGTTCAGCGCCGACGAGGCGATCACGCGCGACGTGATCCGTGGCGCGCGTTCGGACGAGGGGCGACCCGATCTCGTGGTGTGCGTGACCGACGCCACCAACCTCAAGCTCAACCTGCGCATGGTGGTCGAGGTCAAGCGGCTGGGCGTGCCGATTCTGCTCGCGCTCAACATGAGCGATGTCGCGAAGAAGCGCGGCATCGCGATCGATGTCGCCGCGCTCGAACGCGAGCTCGGCATGCCGGTCGTCGAAACGGTCGCCGTGCATCGCGATGGCGCGCGCACATTGATCGAACGCATCGAAGCGGGCGGCCGGTTCGACAGGGCCGATCGCATTGCTCCCGTTGATGCGAAGCCTGCCGAACCGTGGCATGAGGCATCCATCGACGACGTACTCGCAGCTCAGGCCGAAGTACGCCGCATCCTCGCGATCGCAGTCCACGAGCCCACCGTCGATGCGCGCGCCGACGATGCCATCGATGCCATCGTGCTGCATCCGGTGTGGGGCATGTTGGTCCTCGCGGTGATGCTGTTCCTGATGTTCCAGGCCGTGTTCAGTTGGGCGCAGTTTCCAATGGATGCGATCAAGGGCGGCATGCAGGCGCTCGGTGAAGGCGTGCGCCACGTCATTCCCGACGGCGTCCTGCAAAGCCTGCTGGTCGATGGGGTGATCGCGGGCGCGGGCGCGGTGATCGTCTTCATCCCGCAGATCCTGATCCTGTTCCTCTTCATCCTCGCGCTCGAGGACTCGGGCTACTTGCCGCGCGCCGCATTCCTGCTCGATCGTGTGATGGGCACGGTCGGCCTGTCGGGGCGTTCGTTCATTCCGCTGTTGTCGAGCTTCGCGTGCGCGATCCCCGGCATCATGGCCACGCGCACCATCTCGAGCTGGCGCGATCGCATCGTGACGATCATGATCGCGCCGCTGATGACGTGCTCGGCGCGACTGCCGGTCTATGCGCTGATCATCGGCGCCTTCGTTCCGCGCGATACGGTGTGGCACGTGTTCAACCTGCAAGGCCTGGTGCTGTTCGTTCTTTATGTCGCGGGCATTGCGGGCGCGATGGGTGTGGCGTGGGTGCTCAAGCGTTTTCGCGGCGGCCAGATCCATCATCCCTTGCTGATGGAATTGCCTTCGTATCGCTGGCCCAATGCGCGCAACCTCACGATCGGCTTGGTCGAACGCGCGCGCATCTTTCTTTCGCGCGTGGGCACCATTATCCTGTCGTTGATGATCGTGCTGTGGGTGCTGTCGAGCTTTCCGTCGCCGCCCGAAGGCGCGACCGGACCGGCGATCCAGTACAGCCTGGCCGGCATGATCGGGCGCGCGCTCGAAGTCGTGTTCGCACCGATCGGCTTCAACTGGCAGATCTCGATCGCGTTGATCCCCGGACTCGCTGCACGCGAGGTCGCGGTCGGCGCTTTAGGAACGGTCTATTCGCTGTCGGCCAGCGGCAACGACGTCGCCGAGCAGTTGTCGCCGATGATCGCGGCTGGCTGGTCGCTTGCGACCGCATTCTCGCTGCTGGCGTGGTACGTGTTCGCACCGCAGTGCCTCTCCACGCTGGCGACCGTCAAGCGCGAGACCAACTCCTGGCGCTATCCGCTCGCGATGGCGGGCTATCTGTTCGGCCTCGCGTATCTCGCGTCGTTCATCACCTATCGCGCCACGCTGTGGTGGATGGGAGGCTGAATGAGCCCGACGATACAGGGTGTGCTCGTCGCGATGATCGTTGCGGTTGCGACGGTTTACGCGTCGATCAAGTTCATGCCCGGAGCGTGGCGGCGCAGTCTCGCGGCGCGGGCGGCGGCGCTGGTCGCACGGTGGGGCGTGTCGGAGGTCAATGCGCGTCGTGTCGAGGCCAAGCTCTCCAGCGGCGGCGCATGCGGCAGTTGCGAGACGTGCAAGGCTTGCGCGACGCCCGTCGACGCGGGTGATGCCATCGCGTCACCGCCGAATACCTTCAGGCAGATTCCGATACGCAGCGTCTCGCGCTGATCGGCTGCCGCTTCTCGATCAGGCTTGTCGGGCTGCCCGCGCCCGTTCGATCAACGCCTGCGTCGATGCATCGTGCTTTCCCAGCGTGTCGTGCTCGAGTTCGCCAACGATCGTCGTCGCAAGCAGCTTGCCGAGCTCGACGCCCCACTGATCGAAGGAATCGATGTTCCAGATGGTTCCCTGTACGAGCACCTTGTGTTCGTAGAGCGCGATCAGTGCCCCGAGCGACGCCGGATCCAGCCGCTGCAGAACGATCGTGTTCGAAGGCCGATTGCCCGGGAAGGTCTTGTGAGGTGCGAGGCGGTCGGCTTCGGCCGCGTTCGCACTCGTTGCCATCAATTCGGCGCGCGCCTGGTCTTCGGTCTTCCCGTTCATCAACGCCTCGCTTTGCGCGAAGCAGTTCGCAAGCAGCGCGCGCTGGTGCTCGAGGTGCGCGTGCGCGGGTTCGATCACCGCGATGAAATCGATCGGCGCCCACTCGGTGCCTTGGTGCAAGCATTGGAAGTAGGCGTGCTGGGCGTTGGTCCCTGGCTGTCCCCACAACACCGGCACCGTCGCGTGTGCGACCGGCGAACCATCGAGCGCAACCGACTTGCCGTTGCTCTCCATCTCGAGCTGTTGCAGATGCGCGGGCAAGAGTTCGAGATGCTGGTGATAGGGCGCGACGCACACGCTGCGTGCCCCCAGCACATTGGCGTTGAGGATGCCCACCAGTGCCAACCGCACTGGCATGTTCGCTTCGAGCGGTGTTGTCGCAAAATGCACGTCCATCGCATGCGCACCCGCGAGCAGTTCGCGAAACCGCGCCATGCCGCACGAGAGCGCGATCGGCAACCCGATCGCGGACCATAGCGAATAACGCCCGCCGACCCAGTCCCAGAATTCGAACATGTTCTTCGTGTCGATGCCGAAGGCGCGCACCGCCTCGGTATTGGTCGACACCGCCACGAAGTGCCGGTGTAGCTTGGTCTCCGGCACGCCGCCGGCAAGCGCCCAGGCGCGCGCCGAGCGCGCGTTCATCATGGTCTCCGCAGTGGTGAAGGTCTTCGACGCGATGATGAAGAGAGTGGTCGCAGGATCGAGCGGCCCGGCGACATTCGCGAGCACGCCGTCGAGCGCATGCGCATCGACATTCGCGACGAAGTGCACCGACAAGCGGTCGTGACGATAGGCGCTCAAGGCGGTGCAGACGAAGCGAGGCCCGAGGTCCGACCCGCCGATGCCGATGTGGATGACATCGGTGATCGCGTCGCCCTGATGCCCGGTCCACGAGCCGCTGCGGACCTGCTCGGAAAACTCTTCCATATGGTCGAGCACCGCATGGACGTCTGGTATGACGTTGCGACCATCGACCGTGAACACCGCGTCCCGCGGCGCACGCAATGCGACGTGCAAGGCGGCGCGCTGCTCGGTCACGTTGACCTTGTCGCCCGCGAACATCGCATCGCGTCGCGCTTCGACGCCCGCACTGCGCGCGAGCGTGAAGAGGCTTGCGAGCAGTGCATCGTCGATACGATTCTTCGACGCGTCGAGCACCAGCCGTGCCGCTTCGACGGTGTGCTTGGAGAGTCGCGAGGCATCGCTCTCGAAGAGTTCGCGCATGGTCGCGACGCGCAGGCTCAGCGTCGCCAGGTCGGACCAGGGGTCGGGAAGGGCGGTCATGGATATCTGAGAATGAGTGAGGAAAAGGTGACGAAGATGACCGGATGGCAAGCGCGTCGAACCTTTGCGGGCTCGTCTAGTCTTCGCAAGGACAACGCACATCTTGAACCAGCCACAAGCAAAGGATAGCGATGAAACTCGAAGGTTCCTGTCATTGCGGCGCGATTCGCTTCAGTCTGGAGTCGCACAACTTCTATCCGTTCATGCATTGCCACTGCTCGATCTGCCGCAAGACGGCCGGTAGCGGCGGCTACGCGATCAACCTCGGCGGCGAGGCGAACACGTTGAAGGTTCGCGGCGAACGGCATCTCGGTCGCTACCACGCCGTGATGCGCGAGACGGGCAAGCGCGCGACGCGTTCGAAGGCCGAGCGCCGCTTCTGCCTGAAGTGCGGGAGCGCGCTGTGGTTATGGGATCCGCGCTGGCCCGAGCTGATCCATCCCCACGCATCGGCGATCGATACGCCGCTACCGAAACCGCCCGAAGTCGTGGAGGCCGCACTCGACTATGTGCCGTCGTGGGTCGATGTACCGAACGGCAAGGGTCATGTTCACCGCAGGCAGTGGCCAGCCGAGTCACTGGCGGAATGGCACGAGCGGCATGGGCTGGGTGACGCATGACGCACGCATCGTGGATGAGGAAACTTATCCGGTACGCAAGCAACTGGAGCCCGAATTTTCCGACAATCGATTGAGCGCCACGCGAATCGCGGGCAACAACTCCGACGCGGTCAGGCCGATCTGTCCGATGCCCTGCGCGACGAGGTCGTCGGCTGCCGTTCCATGCAGCCAGGTCGCGGCGCGCGCGGCATCGAGCGGCGACAGATGTTGCGCGAGCAAGCCCGCGACGAGGCCGCACAGCACATCGCCGGTGCCTCCGGTCGCAAGGCCTGGATTGCCGGTAGTGTTGATCACCCACACCCCGCTCGCGTCCGCGATCACGCTGCCTGCGCCCTTGAGGACGACGACACTCTGTGTGCGTTGCGCGAGATCGACGGCGGCATGAATGCGATCGGCTTGCACGGTCGCCGCGTCGACGCCCAGCAGGCGCGCGGCTTCGAGCGGGTGCGGGGTCAGCACCGCGGCAGGAAGTCCCTTCGCCACTCGCTGCGACAAACGATCGAACAGTGTCCGATGCATTGCGATCGCATTGAGCGCATCGGCATCGATCGCGATCGGGCTCTTCGTGACGATCCATCGTTCGAGCATCGACATCGCCGCAGCGTCGCGACCGAGGCCGGGTCCAATCGCAACTGCGTTCGCATCGACACCATCGAGATCCCCGCGCAGCATCAGCTCGGGATGCACGACATCGAACGCCGGCGCCGACGCGGCGAGCAGCTTCACATAGACGCGACCTGCTCCACTGAGTAACGCCATGCGGGCGGCGAGCAGCGCCGCGCCGACCATGCCGTCGCTGCCGCCGATCACGGCGACGCTGCCGAAGCTGCCTTTGTGGCTGTTCCGTCTGCGCGGTTTCAACTCGTCTTCGAACAGCGCAGGACGATTGGTCGAACCGATCTGGCCGGGCTGGAGGTCGGTGTCTCGAAGGCCGTCGTCATCGAAGCGAAGGCCGAGCGCATCAATCGTGATCTCGCCGCAATGATCCGGGCCGTCGGCGGTGTAGAGGCCGGGCTTGGCCGCGATGAAGGTGATCGTCCGGTCCGCTTCGATGGCGATGTCCGCAACGTGTCCCGTGTCGGCATCGAGGCCGCTAGGTACATCGAGCGCCAGCACCGGGCATGATGCGGCATTGACGAGAACGATCCATTCGCGCGCCTTGCCGGAAGGCGCGCGCGTGATGCCGATACCGAACAGGCCGTCGATGACGAGCGTTGCCTGCGCGATGACCGAGGAGGGATCGACCACTATCGCATCGGCATTTGCACCCTCGTCCCATCGCGCGTAAGCATCGGCCGCGTCGTCGTGAAATCGCGAGGCGTCGTCGAGCAGCGCCATGCGCACATCGACGCCGCGCTCGCGCAGCACGCGCGCAGCAACCAGTCCGTCGCCGCCATTGTTGCCCGGTCCCACCAACACGAGCACCGGCCCCGACCGTTCCAACGCCATCGTCAATGCCACCCGCGCGGCAGCCTCGCCCGCACGCTGCATCAAGGCGCCGGCCGGGAGGCGCTTCGCCGCGGCCTGTTCGATCGCGCGCAACGCACCGGTACGCAACAGTCGCGAGCGCATCGTGCCCTCGATCGCATCCTTCATTGCGCGTCCAGGCTTGCGTTCTTCATCGCATCCATCGAGTCTGTCCTCGCGCTCGCGTGCGTTATCGATAGCGCGCCAGCGTCAATCCTTCGAGATCGATCGCAGGTGTCCGCTGCATCACCACGTCGGCCGTGATCTTGCCCGAGCCCGCCGCCATCGCCCACCCGGTCGAGCCGTGACCAAGATTGACGAACACGCGCGGATGCGATGTCGCACCCAGCACAGGCGGCCCGTCGGGCAGCATCGGCCGCGCGCCGGCCCACCAGGTTGCGGACTGATACTGCGCCGCTCCTGGGAACCAGTCGCGCGCGACCTTGATCAAGGTCGCGAGTGCGCGCTCGGCATTGGCCGATGTGATCGACAGGTCGCGATCGCCGAGCTCGGCCGTTCCGGCGACGCGGATGCGATTGCCCATGCGCACGATCGCCACCTTGTAGGCCTCGTCCATCACCGCGGCGATCGGCGCATAGGTCGGTTCACGGATCGCGACCGTCGCCGAGTAACCCTTGATTGGATAGAGCGGCAGGCGTATGCCCAGGCGCCGCAACAGCATTGTGCTGTCGACGCCGCCCGCGATCACGACCGCATCGACCGCACGGTCGCTGTCGCCCGATCCATTGCGCACGCGCAGGGAAACGGCATCGCCCCGGGTCGTCACGCGCAACACGGCGCTGCCGAACTCGAAGCGTACGCCGCGCTCTTCGCAAAGGTCTTTGAGTTGCCGCGTGAAGAGCGGGCAATTGCCGGTCTCCACATCGGGAAGGAAAAGACCGCCGACGAACGCGATATCCGACAGGCCCGGTTCGCGCACGCGGCATTCGGCTGGCGACAGCAACTGATGCGTGACGCCGGCCTCCTTCAGGAACGCCATCGTGGTCGCGGCCATCTTCGCGTCGCGTTCACTACGCAATAGTTGCAGCATGCCCTCGGTGCGTTCGTACGAGAGTCCGTGTCCGGTACGCAGGCTCGCCAGGCAGTCGCGGCTGTAGAACGCGAGTCTCTGCATGCGTGCTTTGTTGCGCTTGAAACGCGCGACGCGGCACTCGCGCAGCCATCGGCCGACCCAGCGCCACAAGGCAGGATCGAGCGTCGGCGAAAAGCGCACCGGCGTGTCGTGCGCGAACAGCATGGAAAGGATCTTGAGCGGCATGCCGGGCGCGGCCCACGGCGTGACGTAGGCGGGCGCAACGAGGCCGGCGTTGCCGTAGCTGGTCTCCTGCGCCACACCGCGGTTGCGTTCGATGACGGTGACCTCGCAGCCCGCCTCGGCAAGCGACCATGCGGTGCAGACGCCGACGACGCCGGCGCCGATCACGGTTACGCGCATGCGGTCACGCGCAGGAAGAGGGACTCATCGGCCCGCGTCATCGGCCCGCGTCATCGGCCAACCATGAGGTGCGGCAGAGTGGTCACGAGCGACGGCACGAAGTAGATCAACAATACCGCGGCGACCATCAGCCAGAACATCGGCAAGGTTGCGCGCGCGATCCACGTGAGCTGCTTGCCGGTCATGCCTTGCAGCACGAACAGATTGAAGCCCACCGGCGGCGTGATCTGCGCCATCTCGACCACCAGTACGATGAAGATGCCGAACCACAAGAGGTCGATGCCGGCCTTTTCAACCGTGGGCAGGATCACGCCCATCGTCAACACCACCATCGAGATGCCGTCGAGGAAGCAGCCGAGGATGGCGTAGAAGATCATCAGCATCACAATCAGCCAAAACTGCGATAGACCGAGCCCGCCTATCCATTCGGCCAGATGCCGCGGCAATCCGATGTAGCCCATCGACAGCGTGAGAAAGGACGCGCCCGCGAGGATCAGCGCGATCATGCAATACAGGCGTGTCGCGCCCATCAGGCTGCCGAAGAAGGTGTCGCGCGACAACGAGCCTTGTGCGGCCGACAGGACCAGCGCACCCACCACGCCGATCGCCGCCGCCTCGGTCGCCGTCGCGACGCCGGCATAGATCGAGCCGAGCACCGCGATGATCAGCAGCACCACCGGAATCAGGTGACGCGACGCGTACAGCTTCTCGAAGAAGCTCGTCCGTTCGGTCATCGCCGGCACCTGCTCCGGGTGCCGCAATGCCCAGAACACGATGTAGCCCATGAACAGCGCCGCCAGCATGATCCCCGGGACGATGCCCGCGATGAAGAGCTGCGAGATCGAGACGTTGGCCGACACGCCGTACACGATCATGATGATCGACGGCGGGATCAGGAGGCCGAGCGTGCCCGCACCGGCGAGCGTGCCGATCACCATGTCTTCGGGATAGCCGCGCTTCGTGAGTTCGGGCAGGGTCATCTTACCGATGGTCGCGCAGGTCGCAGCCGACGAGCCCGACACGGCGGCGAAGATCGCGCAGCCGATCACGTTGGTGTGCAAGAGGCGGCCCGGCAACTTCTCCAGCCAGGGCGCGAGGCCCTTGAACATGTCTTCGGACAGCCGCGTGCGAAACAGGATCTCGCCCATCCAGATGAACAGCGGCAGCGCCGTCAGTGTCCATGACGACGAGGTGCCCCAGATCGTCACCGTCATCGCATCGCCCGCGGGTCGCGACGAGAACAGCGTCATGCCGAACCATGCGACGCCCGACAACGCGAGGCCGATCCATACGCCCGAGCCGAGCAGGATGAAGAGCGCGGCGATCAACAGTCCTGCGATCAGAAGGTCCATGTGCGCGGCTCTGCGCCGTTATTCGTTGTGGAGCATTTCGTCGGACGCGACCACCATGCGCCGTCCCCGCACTTCGAGCACCAGCTCGTCGATGAACGCGATCGCCAGCACGATGGTGCCGATCGCCATCGCGATCTGCGGCATCCACAGCGGTGTGGCGTCGTTGCCGGTGGAGATGTCGTGATAGCTGTACGACTGCAGAACCAGGTTGATGCTGTAGTACGCGAACGCGACCGCGAGCACGGAAGCGATCGCAAGCGCGACGATCTCCATCGCGTGCCGTGCACGCAAACCCAACGCCTGGAGGATCAGCGTGACGCGAATGTGCTCGCCGCGCTTGAGCGTATGCGCAAGCGCAAGGAAGCCTGCCGCCGCCATGCAATAGCCGGCGTACATGTCGGTGCCGCGCCAATTAAGATTCAGGTAGCGATCGGCGATGCCGGCCAAGACCGAGAGCAGCGTGCCGATGAGGAACGCGGCCGCAATCCAAGCGGCCGCGTCGTAGAGGCGATCGAGGGTCGATCTCATGAATCACATCGCCCCGGCGAAGGCCGGGGCCCAGGTTCTCATCTATCGCGCCCGCACGAAAAAATTGGATCCCGGCCTTCGCCGCGACGACGAAGGGTGCGATTGCGCTTCACTTCTTATGGAACGCGTCGACGATCGACGCGCCGTCGGGGCCGGCCTTCTTCTTCCAGTCGGCCTGCATGATCGTGCCGACCTGTTCGAGATCGGCCTTGAGCTTGGGCGACGGCTTGAGGATGCGCATGCCCTTGGCCGCCAGGGCCTTCTTGTAATAATCGTTCTTCTCTTCGGAGATTTTCCAGCCACGCACCTCGGCATCGGCGGCCGCCTTCAGCAGTGCGTCCTGGGTGGGCTTGTCGAGCGCATCGAAGGCTTTCTGGTTGACGATCACCGCATTCTTCGGCAACCACGCCTCGGTGTCGTACCAGATCTTGATGTGTTCGTAGGTCTTGGTGTCGTAACCCGTCGAGCCGGACGACATGTACGAATCGACCACGCCGGTGGCCAACGCCTGCGACAGCTCGGCGGCCTGCACCGTCACCGGCTGCGCGCCGACCAGCTCGGCGATCTTCGCGGTCGCGGGGCTGTAGGCGCGCCACTTGAGGCCGCGCATGTCGGCCACGCTGTTCAACTCCTTGTTCACGTAGATGCCTTGCGGCGGCCATGCGACGGCATAGAGCAGCTTGAGTCCTTGCGACGCGAGCAATTTCTCGAGCGCGGGCTTCTCGAGCTTGTAGAGCTTCATCGCGCCCGGATAGCCGGTAGCGAGGAAGGGTATGCCGTCGAGACCGAAGAGCGGATTCTCGTTCTCGAAATTCACCAGCAGGATCTCGCCCACCTGTGCCTGGTTGCCTTGCACCGCGCGCTTGATCTGATCGGCCTTGAACAGCGACGCGTTGGCGTGGACCGTGATCTTGAGCTTGCCGTTCGTGGCCTTGTCCACGTCGGCCGCGAACTGCGCCAGGTTCTCCGAGTGAAAATTGCTGGCCGGGTAGCCTGCAGGAAGATCCCAGCGCGTCTGCGCCGCCGCGGGCGCGAGCAGGCCGACGTTGATGAGAAGTGCGAGACTGATGACCCAACGCATGACCGTCTCCTGAATTCGTGAAGAGTGGGACTCTAGCAAGAAGCCGTAGCCGCTCGCCATGCCGATTAACCCCAAGCGCAAGATGCTTGCATCGGTGGCAGAACGTCAATAAAGTATCGACGAATTATCGACGAATCGGTACTTGGTAAATACCCTCACATCACGCACAGGCGTGCATCGTATCCGCCTAAGCAACCCATTCATGGCCACACCGAAGAGGTCCATTCGCAAGCCGGCCGGCAGCGCATCGACGGTGCGCCGCACTCCCGTTGCGAACAAGGACGAAGCGCGCGACCAGCCGCGCACCGTGCCCCGGATACGCGGAGCGACGATCGTATCGTCGTCGCATCTTGCCAATTCCGAGGTGCCCGAGATGTCGGAGTTCGAGTTCGGGCTGATCGTCGTGGCAAATGCATTCAATCGCTGGGTTGCGCGCTGCATGGCGGCGGCGGGATTGCCGGGCCTGGGCGCGATGGACGTACTGGTGCTGCATCACGTTCATCACCGTGCGCGCGACAAGCGGCTCGCCGACATCTCGTTTACGCTCAACATCGAAGATCTGCACGTCGTCAATTACTCGCTCAAGAAGCTGCTGGCCTCGGGTGTGGTCGAGACCAGCAAGCTTGGCAAGGAAGTGCTCTACCGCACCAATGCGGCAGGCCGCGCATACATCGAGCAGTACCGCGAGATTCGCGAACGCTGCCTGATCGCCGCGCTGTCGCCCGAACACGGCGACGGCGCGACGGTCGCCGAGACGGCGCGTGTGCTGCGCTGGCTGTCAGGACTTTATGACCAGGCCGCGCGTGCGGCAACCTCGCTATGAATCCTGTCGGGACTTCCGATCGCTGGCAATTCTGGATCGACCGCGGCGGCACCTTCACCGACGTCGTCGGCAGTCGTCCCGATGGTTCGCTGATCACGCACAAGCTGCTCTCGGAGAACGCCGAGCAGTACGGCGATGCGGCCGTCGCGGGCATTCGCCATCTGCTGGCCGTCGCGGCGGACCAACCGGTTCCCGCCGATCGCATCGAAGCCGTCAAGATGGGCACGACGGTCGCCACCAACGCGCTGCTCGAACGCAAGGGCGAGGCGACGGTGCTGTTCATCTCGCGCGGCTTTCGCGACGCGCTGCGGATCGCGTATCAGAACCGGCCGCGCTTGTTCGATCGGCACATCGTGTTGCCGGAGATGCTCTATCGCAAGGTGGTCGAAGTCGATGAACGCGTGGGCGCGCAGGGCGATGTGGTCACGCCGCTCGATGAGGATGCAACGCGAGATGCGTTGAAGCTCGCGTATGACGAGGGCTTTCGATCGATCGCGATCGTGCTGATGCACGGTTATCGCTATCACGATCACGAGCAACGCATCGCGGCGATGGCCGAAGACATCGGCTACACGCAGATCTCGGTCTCGCATCGCGTCAGCCCGCTGATGAAGCTCGTGCCGCGCGGCGACACCACGGTGGTCGATGCCTATCTCTCGCCGATCCTCGCGCGCTACGTCGATAGGGTCGCGGCCGACTTGCCCGGCGTGTCGCTGCAGTTCATGCAATCGAGCGGCGGCCTGACCGACGCGCGCCGTTTCCACGGCAAGGACTCGATCCTGTCGGGTCCTGCGGGCGGCATCGTCGGCATGGCGCGCACCAGCGCGCTCGCGGGCTTCGATCGCGTGATCGGCTTCGACATGGGCGGCACGTCCACCGATGTGTCGCACTACGCGGGCGAGTTCGAGCGCGAGTTCGAAACCCAGGTCGCGGGCGTGCGCATGCGTGCGCCGATGATGAGCATCAACACCGTGGCCGCGGGCGGCGGATCGATCCTTCACTTCGACGGGGCGCGCCTGCGCGTCGGCCCCGACTCCGCGGGAGCGAACCCGGGCCCGGCGAGTTATCGGCGCGGCGGGCCGCTGGCGATCACCGATTGCAACGTGATGCTCGGCAAGATCCAGCCCGAATACTTTCCTCAGGTGTTCGGGCCGAACGCGAACGAGGCGCTCGATGCGGACATCGTTCGCACGCGCTTCGCCGAGATGGCCGAAAACATCGCGGCGGATGGCGGGACGCGCATGACGCCTGAAGCGATCGCGGAAGGCTTCATCGACATCGCGATCGGCAACATGGCCAACGCGATCAAGAAGATCTCGGTCGCGCGCGGGCACGATGTGACGTGCTACACGCTGTCGACCTTCGGCGGGGCGGGCGGCCAGCACGCGTGCCTGGTGGCCGATGCGCTCGGCATGTCGCGCGTGTTCGTGCATCCGCTCGCCGGTGTGTTGTCGGCTTACGGGATGGGTCTCGCCGACCAGACCGTGCTGCGCGAGCGCGCGATCGAAGCGACGCTCGGCGACACCGAGCTCGCGAGTCTCGATGCCGAGGTTGCATCGCTCGAGCAGAGCGCGCTCGATGAGCTGCTCGCGCAAGGGGTCGAGCCTGCGCGCACGCGCACGGTCCGGCGTGCGCATCTTCGATATGCGGGCACCGACTCCGCGTTGATCGTGGGCTACGGCGACGCGGCCACGATGCGCGCGGGCTTCGAAACGCAATATCGCAAGCGCTATTCCTTCCTGATGCCCGGCCGCGACCTGATCGTCGAGGCGATCTCGGTCGAGGCGATCGGCATGTCGGACACGCCCGAAGAGCACGCGACCGAAGCAGCGCTGCGCGTCGACCCGCTGGCGCACTCTCATCGCGTGAAGATGTTCAGCGGCGGCGCGTGGCACGACGCGGCGCTCTACGTACGCGAGAGTCTGCGACCGGCCGATCGCATCGATGGTCCCGCCATCATCGCGGAAGCGAACGCGACCACGGTGGTCGAACCCGGATGGCAGGCCGAGGTCACGCCACTCGATCATCTGGTGATGACGCGCCTCGTTGCCCGCGAGTCGCGTCGCGCGATCGGCACCGACGCCGATCCGGTGATGCTCGAGGTCTTCAACAACCTGTTCATGGCGATCGCCGAGCAGATGGGTGTGGCGCTGCAGAACACCGCGTACTCGGTCAACATCAAGGAGCGCCTGGACTTCTCGTGCGCGCTGTTCGATGCCGACGGCAACCTGATCGCCAACGCGCCGCACATGCCGGTGCACCTCGGGTCGATGGGCGAGAGCATCAAGACCGTGATCCACGAAAACGCGGCGACGATGAAGCCCGGCGACGTGTACGTGCTCAACGACCCATATCACGGCGGCACGCATCTACCCGACATCACGGTGATCACGCCGGTCTATATCGATGGAGGCTCGACGAAGGACGCGCCGTTGTTCTACGTCGGATCGCGCGGCCATCATGCCGACGTGGGCGGCATCACGCCCGGTTCGATGCCGCCGGGCTCGACGCATATCGACGAAGAAGGCGTGATGCTCGACAACGTCAAGCTCGTCGATGGCGCAGGCACGATGGGCAGTGGCCGTTTCCTCGAAGACGATCTGCGTGCCCGCCTCACGGGCGCCAGGTATCCGGCGCGCAATCCCGACCAGAACGTGGCCGACCTGCGCGCCCAGATCGCGGCCAATCAGAAGGGCGTCGAAGAGCTCGGCATGATGGTCGAGCACTTCGGCGTCGAGGTCGTCACCGCGTACATGAAGCACGTGCAGGACAACGCTGAAGAGTCGGTGCGGCGCGTGGTCACCGCGTTGAAGGACGGCTCGTTCGAGATGCCGCTCGACAACGGTGCGGTGATCAAGGTCGCGATCACGGTCGATCAGGCCAGGCGCGAGGCGACCATCGACTTCACCGGCACATCACCGCAACAGACCAACAACTTCAACGCGCCGTCGGCGGTATGCATGGCCGCGGTGCTCTATGTGTTCCGCACGCTGGTCGACGACGACATCCCGTTGAACGCGGGTTGCCTCAAGCCGCTGCACGTGATCATTCCCGAAGGCTCGATGCTCAATCCGCGCTATCCGGCATCGGTGGTGTCGGGCAACGTCGAGACGTCGAGCTGCATCACCAACGCGCTCTATGGCGCGCTCGGCGTGATGGCGTCGGCGCAGGGGACGATGAACAACTTCACATTCGGCAACGAGCGCTATCAGTATTACGAAACGATCTCGGGTGGGTCGGGTGCGGGTGAAGGCTTCGATGGCGTCGATGTCGTGCAGACCCACATGACCAACTCGCGGCTCACCGATCCCGAGGTCCTCGAGTTCCGCTTTCCGGTGCGCCTCGAGAGTTACGAAATTCGCGCGGGGTCGGGCGGGCGAGGGCGATGGCACGGCGGCAATGGTGGCGTGCGCAAGGTGCGGTTTCTCGAAGCGATGACGGCGTCGATTCTTTCGAACAACCGAGTCGTCGCGCCGTTCGGGATGGCGGGCGGAGAGCAGGGTGCGCTGGGTCGCAATACGGTCGTTCGCAGCGATGGCGGCGAAGAAACGGTCGCGCATGTGGGCAGCGCCGAGATGCAGCCCGGCGATGTGTTCGTGATCGAGACGCCGGGCGGGGGCGGATATGGGGCCAGATGAGCAAGGTTCACGCGCTTACAGCTCGTGCGTAGAGGACTGCGAACCCATAGTTATTCGGCCGCCGGCTAAGTTGGCGCTCGATCCGTTTTACACGAAGTACGTAGACGCGAACGGTATTCCAATTGTCAGTTCTGAAGTTGTTTCCAATGCTGCGCTCTTCGTGGCAAGGGATATCGTGATTCATATGCTATCGAAGCGATCAGACCTTCGTCAGAAGCTCATAGATAATTGTGTAAGAGTCGGTGTTATTGGCGAGAAACAATTCACCACAGATATTCCAGAATATAAGCGACTCAATCAAGAATGTCCGGAACAGGATTGGAATGTCGTTACGCGTGGTGTTGGTGCGATACACGGGCGACCCGCCGCATCCTGTGCAGAAGAAAATTTACTCTGCTGGCCGTCGGATCGTTATCGAAGTTCAGGCGAGAGCATCCTCGTGCATGAGTTCGGGCACACGATTTACGACATGGCGCTCGTTGAGCTAGATCATTACTTTATCGATCGAGTTGAGTTGGCTTTCCACTTTGCTCAGCAAAACGATTTGTGGGCAAGTACCTATGCAAGAACAAACGTCAAAGAGTACTGGGCGACAGGCGCGCAGCATTGGTTCGATGCGGGCGGTTATTCAGCTACAGCGAACACGATCCATAACCATATTCACACAAGAAGCGAGCTCCGTGACTATGACCCAGCGCTCTACGAATTATTGAGCGAGGTATTCTCGGACGACGAGTGGCGGCCCCGCACATCACGGCGCTGAACCCCGCCGTGAGAATGAGAAAACCTGTATTTACGCGGATCCACATGCCGCAAGCGGCCACAAGGTCTGCCGGACGCAGCGCGCTTAGTGCGCAGCGAGCGTCACGGCATGTTTTGGGAAGGCCCGCAATAGCTTGCTGTCCATGGTCACCAGACTGGTTTCAAGCCTATCTGCCAACGCGATGAACTCGCAGTCGTAAGCCGAGCAATCGCTCTCTCGCACGAGTTCGAGAACGCTGAGTGAATCGATCTCGTACTCCGAGCCCGCAAGCAGACTCTCGGCCTCTCGCTGCACGCGGCATGCTTGCTCGAAGCTGAGCGCTCCTCGCCTCATGTAGCCCGCCAGGATGTTGCGGAACTCGCTTCTCCAAAGTATGGGAGCTGCCCATTCCGGATCATGCAGAAGCAGGGCCTCGGCGGTCGTCGTGTGTTCGCCCGGCAGATACAGATACGCGATCACATTCGTATCCACCACGATCATCGGCGACCCTCGTGCTTGAGGGCGTCGATGTCGCGCGCGCGGAACTTTGTCGGCATCAAGGCACCCCGAAGCTCACGCGCTCTCGCAAGCCGTTCTCCGGACGTGATTTTCGCAGGCAGGAGCGCCGTTTCCAGGCAGACGATCGCTTCACCGTTGAGGCTGCGACGGTGCACTTCAGCGGACAGCTTCAGTCGCGCGTAAACCCTGTCGGGGATGTTCTTCAAGGTCAGTGTCGTGGGCATGGTCGTTTGCATCCAATTCGAAACCATTATGGTTTCAGGGGAACGCATGGTCAAGTGCAGTGAACTGAGAATGCCCGGATCACTTCGGCTGGGCTCCAGGCTTGCGGCGCTTGCGTGCTTTGTCGCGACTCGCCGCAGTCTCGACCAGCATCCAGTGGCGAAACGCGAGCACGCGATCCGAAGCCGGCATCGCTTCGGACCAGACGATCCAGTAAGCCCAATCGGCCGGCACGGCGATGTCGAAAATCTGTACGAGCGTGCCTTTTTGAAGTTCGGCGGTCGCGATCGCGCGGCGCGTCAGCATGATGCCCTGACCCTCGATCGCGCTCTGGAGCATCACCCCCATGTCTTGATAGTCGACGCCGGTGTCCGGAGGTTTCAAATCCACGCCGGCGGCAGCGCACCAGGCTCTCCAGGGTTCGATGTCGGCGCGAAGCAACGGGTAGCGCGCGAGCTCATCGAGTCGTTTCGGCAAGCGGCCGCGATTCAGTTTCGGGCTGGCGACAAGGATGTATTCGTCATCCATCAGCCATTCGCTGTGCAGGCCCGGCCAGGGTCCGCGGCCAAACCGCACGGCCACGTCGATGCCGTCGCGCGCGAAATCGGCCAGCGTCGCACTGCTGTCGATGTTGATTTCCCAGCCCGGATGCGCCGCCATGAAGCTCGCGATCCGCGGCATCAGCCAGCGCGAGCCGAACGAGGGCAACACGCTGATGGTCAGTCGATTCGACTGCGCGCGCCGACGGATCGCCTGGGCCGCCGCGCCGATCTGCGCGAGTGCGGCGCGGATCTCGGTCGCTAGCACGCGGCCGTCGCCGGTCAGGACAACCCCTCGTCCTTCGCGCGTGAAGAGAGGTACGCCAACGAAGGCCTCGAGTGCGCGCACCTGGTGGCTGACCGCGCCGTGGGTTACGTGGATCTCGTCCGCTGCGCGCGAAAAGCTCTCGAGCCGCGCGGCCGCTTCGAAAGCACGTAGCGCGGCAAGTGGGGGAAGCGTTGCCATGGATACGATAGGTGAGCCAGATTTATCGGTACGGCGAATATATATCGTTTGAATCGGGTGGGTACGACACCTATGATGCTCCTCACAGCGAAGCAACCGAGCGGCTGCTGGAGAACCCGGAATCAAGTTCGATCATATCAATGGAATTCACCAGTCCCGACCTGCAACTTCGCCTGCTCGACACCCACCGGAAGGAACCCACCATGCAACGCCTCGATTGCGATCTGCCCGAACCATCACTTATTGCATGGAGCCGTACCGCGCACCCGATTCACATCGGGTCCGGCGGCGAAATCGAAGTAGACGAACCCTACCTTCAACAGCCGCGCGCGGCGGCGGAGGCTGCTGGACTGGACGATATTCTTTTTGGCTCCAGCGCAGTGATGCTGCTGCTCGTTCCACTCGTGATCCTGCCGCTTGCCGCATGGTTGCGTTGACGACTCTACGGTCGATCGGGAAGTTCATCCTCGCAGCGATGTCCAAGAACGACGCCTGTCTTTTCGACTCAGGAGACGGGCAGCGGCTTCGCGGGTGGCGTGCCTGGCGGCGGCTGCGATGGTTCATCGCAGCCCTCGGACGCCTCGGCATCGACCGTGAGCGTCTGCTCTGCAGCTCCCTGGCACACCGAGCTTCGAAAATTTCGAATGGTGATGGTCGGCTTGGGGCTTGCGCTGTAGACGCACATCCAGCCGCCGGCCCCGGTCGAACGAAACTTGCGATAGGTTTCGGCGCGGCGCTTTTCGGTATCGGCGCCGGCTTCCACGCAATCGTTGGTGAACGGCTTGTCTGTCTTGCCGTTCGAGGGCGGCGCCCCGCAGCCTTCGGTGAAATATTTTGGTGAGATCTTCCACCGGGTCGTGACCGGATCGCCGCATACCTGGCCCTCGAGCTTCTGCTCCATTCGCACCGTGCAGGCCGGCGTCTTCACGACGCAGTCGAGCGTCACGCCCTTGAAGCTGATCTTGTCGTTGCACGGCTTGCAATCCATGTAGGCGTTTTCAACATCGCGCCCGGCTGCCTTCTCGTCCAGCGCGGTCTGGAGCGTGCCGACTTCCTTGGTCAGCATCGTCGCCACGTCCCTGGCCGCTTGCTTCCTGGCGTCCTCGATGGTTGCTGCGCACTTCCTGATCGGCAAAAGCTTAAACACGCGCGCATTGGCGTCGCGGACCGATTCGTCGATATCGGACACGTGCTTGTTCTCGTGAGCTCGAATGAGAGCGCGGACTCGTTGCCATTCCTTCGCGCAGGCCGAATCGGCTTTGTGCTTGCTGGTCCACTCGATCACGCTGACGTGGATGTCGGCGCGAAAGGCAGGGCTGACTTTCGCCGCTTCGACGCAAATCTTCGGCGCATCGCTGCCCGCCTTCACAGGATTTATTTCGAGGTGAACTTCATCCATGACGTCGGGATTGTCGACCCTCTTCTTGCCGATGAAGAGGATAGGCTGCGTGACACCAGGGACCCGCGACGGTCTTTCCGTCGAAGCCCTTCACGCCGGGCGTGGCAACGTGCGCGACCAGCGCGGAACACGTGCCTCCGACTGGATCGTCCTGCAGGTCGACGGCACGAGCCTCGTGCCAACCGGCGAGGATCGAGCAACATGCGACGACCAGTGCCGACGTGCTTGCGCGCTCACGGCCGCATCGCAGCCCTTGCTTGTTTTGGAACATGAGTGAGCGTCCTTTTCGCCGAGATCATGCCGCAAGCGGTCGTCGCGCATAATTGTTTTTTTTCGAGGAGTAATGCTGCATGTGGATCCGAATTCTGGCGGCCCTGTTCGTCGCCTCGCTGTGCTTTTCCGTCCACGCGGAGCCCTTGCAGGATCGCTGGAATTTGAATGACCTCTATCCCACCCAGAGCGCATGGGATGCCGATGCGGCCACCATGAAAGAACAGCTCAAGCAGTTGCAAACCTGCAAGGGCCAGTTGGGCGTATCGGCCGTGCGCTTCAACGCGTGCATGAACCTCGTCGCCGATGTTCAGAAACGCTACAGACGCCTCGCCGTGTACGCGTCGGAATCGCACAATCAGGATACCGGCGACAACACCGGCCTGGAGCTTTCCCAACGGTCGCAAGTGCTTGGCTCGCAACTCGGTGAGGCGCAGTCCTTCTTCCCGCCGGAAGTCCTTGCCCTGGGTAAGCAGAGAGTCGATGCCTTCCTCGCGCAGGACAAAGGCCTTTCGATCTATCGCCATTACCTGGACGACATCCTGCGCACGGCTCCGCATACGCTGGACGCCAGGAGTGAAGGCCTGATTGCGCAGTTCGGACTGACCGCCGATGCGGCGGTATCGACCTACACCATCCTGTCGACGGCCGACATGCCGTGGCCGAAGGTCAAGCTGTCCGACGGCAGCACGGTGACCCTCGATCAGTCCGCGTACACCAAGTACCGGGGCGTGCAGAACCGTGCAGACCGCAAGCTGGTGATGGACGCGTTCTTCGGCCAGTACAAGCAGTTCGAGCACAGCTTCGGCACGACGCTGTACAACCAGATGAAGATCGATTCGGTCAACGCCAAGGTTCACCGCTATCCGGACGTGATCACCAATGCGCTGGATCGCAACGCGATTCCCACAGCCGTCTACGACACGCTGATCAGCCAGGCCAACGCCAACCTGCCGACGCTTCATCGTTACTTCAAGCTGCGGGGGATGATGCTGGGTGTGACGGACATGCACTACTACGACATCTATCCGCCGCTGGTGAAGGACGACCGCCCATACAGCCTCGACGATGCCAAGCGACTCACGCTGGAGGCGGTGGCCCCGCTGGGCCCCGACTATGTGGCAGCCACGAAGCAGGGCTTCGACAACCGCTGGATGGACGCCTATCCGCGACCGCGCAAGCTTTCCGGTGCGCACATGGCCGGGGTGGCCTATGACGTCCACCCATACGTTCTGTTGAACTTCAATGACGACTACGAGTCGGTGACGACGCTCGCGCACGAATGGGGCCATGCGCTGCATACCGTGCTGGCCAACAAGGCGCAGCAATTCACGACGGCCCGTTATTCGATCTTCGTGGCCGAGATCGCCTCGACGTTCAACGAAGCGCTGTTGCTCAAGCACGTGCTCCAGATCGCGAAGAATGACGACGAACGGCTGCTGTACCTGGGGTCGGCATTGGAGAATCTGCGCGGCACGTTCTTTCGCCAGGCCATGTTCGCCGAGTTCGAACGGACTGTTCACGCCAAGGTCGACAAGGGTGAAGCGCTGAGCGGCGCAGGCATCACGAAAATCTACGCAGACATCCTGCGGCGCTATCACGGCCACGCAGAGGGCATCGTCAAGATCGACGACATCGATACGGTCGAATGGGCTTACATCCCGCACTTCTACAACGCGTTCTACGTGTACCAGTACGCGACCTCGATCGCTGCCAGTTCGCTGTTTGCGGACAGCGTGCTGAACAACGAACCGGGCGCGCGAGAACGCTATCTGGGACTGTTGCGTTCCGGGGGCTCGGACTATCCGTACGAGCTGGTCAAGCAGGCTGGGGTCGATCTCGCAACGCCCGCTCCGTATCAGTCGATTGCAGCGCGCATGAATCGCATCATGGATGAAATCGAAGCCATCCAGGCGCGTCGGGCCGCCAATTCCTGACCGTTTTCAGAACTCGCGACGCCGGCCTGCTGCGATGGTGGATCGTGTAAGGCGCCGGGCTTGCAATCGACCAATCTGCACGATCCGTTCGTGACGCTCTTCATCGATTGGGGAGCAGGAAGCCGGGCACGTGGCAGAAGACAAGGCAGGCAGAACCGCATTCGTCATGGCCGGCGGCGGCAGCCTCGGCGCGGTCGAGGTCGGCATGTTGCGCGCGCTGCTCGATGTGGGCGTCACCCCCGACTTCGTGGTGGGCGCATCGGCAGGCGCCATCAATGGCGCCTTCTTCGCGTCCGACCCACACCGCAAGGCGTGGCGCGACTGACCGAGATCTGGTGCGCGCTCAGGCGTCGCGATCTCTTTCCCTTCAGCTTCGCCAACCTCTTCGGCTTGCTGACCGGACGAGATCACGTCTGCGGACACGACGGATTGCGCAAGCTGCTGCAGAAGCATCTTTCCTTTCGAACGCTCGAAGAAGCCGCCATTCCCATCCACGTCGTCGCGTCCGATCTGGTCAGCGGCGACGAGGTGCTGCTGTCATCGGGCTCCGCGGTCGAGGCGGTGCTGGCGAGCGCGGCGATCCCGGGTGTCTTTCCGCCCGTGAATATCGACGGCCGCTTGCTGGTCGATGGTGGCGTGGCCAACAACACGCCGATCTCGTCGGCCATCCGCCTCGGCGCGACGCGCGTGCTGGTTTTGCCGACGGGCTTCGCTTGCGCGCTTCGTCAGGCGCCGTCGAACGCGATCGCACGGGCCATGCATGCGCTCAGCCTGCTGGTCGTGCGACAACTGCTCAACGACATCGAGCGCTATCGGCACACCATCGACCTGCACGTGGTGCCCAGCCTCTGTCCGCTCGACACGTCGCCTTACGACTACTCAGCTTCGGCGTCGTTGATCGATCGCGCTGCAGTGACGACGCGAAGCTGGCTCGGAGGCGGCGGGCTCGAGCGTAGCGATACGCCGATGCAACTCAACGTGCATACGCATTGAGCGCTCGTATTACTTCCTGGATGCGCCCGTCTGCAGCGCCCGCATCACCTTCAACTGCCACGGCCTGACCGCGAGCAACAGGCTGAGCGCCTGCCGCTGATGGGCCGGTAGCTTCGCGTCCTCGTTGTGCTGGTCGGAGAACTCTCGCGCCGTGCGCTTCAGGCGTGAGATCAGCAGCGCCGCGTTTGCAGCCGAAAGTCGACCGTTGAGCAGCAGCATCAATTCCGACGGACCATCGAAGGCGCTATCGAAGAAATCCGTGGCGTGTTCCTTGAAGGTCCGCTGGATCGGACCGTCGGGAATCCACGCAAAGGTGCGCGCAACCAGAAGCCGATAGCGATTGTTCGGACGCAGGCGCAGGAAACCCATGCGATCGAGCCTGCTCAGAAATCCGACCAGCTCGGCCTTCGTCAACGCATACGACGCCAGGATCTCGTCGAAGTCGAGCAGGTTGAGCGCGCACACGGCAACCAGAAACAGCTTCGGGTCCGAGACCACCGCTTCCTCCTGCGCGACAGTGAGCCGCGCGATCAGCTTCTCGCTTGCCGAGAGGCCGCGCGTGAGCTCGGCCAATTCGATCTGCGCGAACGAACAGATCGCATCGAGCTTCTTCAGCGACAGGTCGCGACGCGACAGCATTCGCTTGATGCTCGCCTCCGACATGGCGATCCCCGCGGCGACGTCGGCATAGGTCAGTCCGCGCGCGCGCAGCTCGCGCTTAAGCGCGTCGACGAGATGCAGGCTGGCGGTCATGGTGGGCCATTCCTCGAGAAGTATCGTCTGACGATACCACGGGCTTCTCCCCAAGCGACTGTGCCGGTTGTGCTTGTCGGTTCGCCGGTGCGTCGCCGATGCTGTGCTCACCGCGTCGTTTCCGACGCACTTCAGGGAGCTGAACATGAACGAACAGAATTTCATCGCGACCGTCGAGACCCCGGCCTCGCACAAGTGGCAACGCCACGTCCTCGCACTGGCCTGCGCGTCGCTCGTCATATCGAGCATCGGTACGGCCCACGCGGTCGGCGCATCCGAGGGTTCGGCGCGTGCCTCGGAGATGTCGGTCGCGACCCTGTCGATGGCCACCGGCGTGCTGGTCGTGGGCAGCCTGTCCGCGGTCGTGCTGTCCGGACAGGCGATCGTCACCGGCATCGAAGCCGTCGGCGAGTCGGTGGTCGTCACGGTTGCGGCTTCAGCGGAGGGCGTCAGCACCGCCGCCGGCGCGACCCTGCGCCTGAGCGGCAGGGCGGCGCAGGAAGCGGGCGTCGCGGTGGGCAGCGTGCTGATCGTGTCGGCAGTGGCCACCGGCATCGTGTTGCGATCGGCCGGACGCATCGTGTGCTTCATCCCCAACGAACGCGGCCGCGCGTTGATCCGCAGTCGCCAGGTCGGTTTCAAGCCGATCAATTGAGGCGGAGAGAAATCATGTTCAACGCATCCAGAGCATTCAGGAAGGCAGGACGCACGTGTGCAGCGCTGGGCGTGACGCTTGCGATCGCGGGCCTTTGCTTCACCGTGCCCGCAAGTGCCGGACAGACTTGCGAAGAAAACAAGCCGACCGCGACCACGGTCTATCGCGCGCTGACGCTCGCTCAGCGCATCAGCGAGAAGCTCGAGTCGTCGGGCGCGGAGGTCGCGCTGATCGCGCGGGCAGGGCAGGACCTGACGAAGTACGGCTTGCGCTATTCGCATCTCGGTTTCGTCGTGCGCGACCATCCCGACGGCCCGTGGACGGTGGTGCACGAGCTCAACGAATGCGCGACGGCCGACTCGGCACTGTTCACGCAAGGCCTCGGGACCTTCTTTCTCGACGACATGTTTCGCTACGAGAGCCTGATCGTCATTCCCGAGCCGCGCATTCAACAGCGACTGCGCGGGCTTCTGCTCGGGCGCGCGTTCGTGCGGATGCACGAGGCGCACTACAGCGTCGTCGCCTATCCGTTCTCGACGCGCTACCAGAACTCGAATCAATGGGCGCTGGAATTGCTTGCCGTCGCATCGGCAGAAGAGGGACAGGTCGCCACGCGCGCCGAAGCGCAGGCGTGGCTGCGCGATGCAGGCTTCGTCCCGACGACGCTGCAGATCGACGCGATGCAAAGACTCGGCGCGCGGATGTTCAAGGCCAACGTCGCTTTCGACGATCATCCGTTCGATCGGCGCATGGCGGGGCAGATCGATTGCGTGACGGTCGAGGCGATCGCGGCCTTCGTGACCGAGCGGGAAGCGGGCAGCCGCGCATTGACAGTCGGCCTCTGACGGAGGGCGCCTGAGAA
>JBBSGB010000024.1:0-51963 GCA_038254545.1 Burkholderiales bacterium
GCCCAACCGACGCAAGCTGCGCACGACTCGTCCTTGTCGGAGCGCGCACCGTCAGTCGCGAATTCAGTCACACCGGCGGCCCCCCAGGTTTCTCGAAGTCTTTCGATCGCGCCATTGCTGCACCGGCATCGCAAGGTGCTGTTGGGGGCGGCGTCTTTCGTTTCCGTCTTCGGCGCAGTCGCGGCTTTCGCAGTCGCCGACGACGCGCCGCTTCCAGCGTCGCGCATGCTTGTCGAAGAGCTCGCAGCACCCGACATGCGACCGCAACTCGAAGCGCTTGCCAAACGCGATGACCTGTTCGTCACCGAACAGCGCATCCGCCGCGGCGACACGATCGGCGTGCTGCTGACGCGCCTGGGCGTGTCCGATAGCGACGCGGAAAAATTCCTGCGCACGGCGCCCGCCGCACGCGCGCTCCAGCAACTCAGGACCGGCCGTTTGATCCAGGCCAAGACCGACGAAGACGGCGAGTTGCGCTGGCTGCGTTACGTGCAGAGCGCCTCCGACAGCAAGGAGACCAACGCGCTGCAGGGTGCTCGCGCGCTGGTCGTCGAACGCGAGGGCGACGCATTGGTCGCGCGCGACGAGGCGCTGCCGAACGAGCGCCGCATCGAGCTGCGTTCGGGCGAGATTCGCTCGTCGCTGTTCGCAGCCACCGATGCCGCCGACGTACCCGACTCGATCGCAACGCAGATCACCGAGATCTTCTCGGGCGACATCGATTTCTATCGCGACCTGCGGCGCGGCGACCGCTTCCGCGTGGTGTACGAGAGTTTCTACCAAGGCGGTGAATGGGTACGCGCCGGTCGCATCCTCGCAGTCGAGTTCGTCAATGCGGGCAAGCCGCATGCGGCGATGTGGTATGGCGGCGCGGGCGATGCCGATACCACTACGTACACGAATCTGGCGGGTCATTACTATGGTTTCGACGGGCACAGCCTGCGTCGCGCGTTTCTGCGAACGCCTCTCGAATTCACGCGCATCAGTTCGGGCTTCGGGGCACGCATGCACCCGATCATGAATACCTGGCGCCAGCACACCGGGGTGGACTACGCCGCGCCGATGGGCACGCCGATCCGCACCACCGGCGACGGCGTGGTCGAATTCGCGGGCGTCAAGAACGGTTACGGCAACGCCGTGGTGATCCACCATCAGGGCGTTTACTCGACGCTCTACGGGCACATGTCTCGCTTCGCTGCCGGCCTCAAGCGCGGCCAGCGGATCGAGCAGGGCCAAGTGATCGGCTATGTCGGCATGACCGGTTGGGCGACCGGCCCTCACCTTCATTACGAATTCCGCATCGCCGATCGCGCGACCAATCCACTCACGACCGCCGTGCCCGAAGCGCCGCCGATCGCACGCAACGAGCTGCCTTCGTTCCAGAAAGTCGCATCGAGTTATGGGCGGCAGATCGAATTGCTGCGCGCAGTTGAAGGCGGCGGCGAGTCCGCACCTCGCAACACTGCTCTGCGCACGGTCGCAGCCGCGATACCGGGCGCCTGAGCTTTCAGGGCTAGCCGCTAGACGCGCGTGCAAGGCGCACTGCTCGCGTCGCGCATCATGAACAACCGCTACATCGGCATCATGTCGGGCACCAGCCTCGACGGGGCCGACGCGGTTCTGGTCGAGTTCGACGATGAGCCCGATCGGCGTACCCCCGCACAGCCTCGCGTATTAGCCTCGGCTTCGGCCCCGTTCGACGAAACGTTGCGCGATGCCCTGATCGCCTTGCAGCGTAGCGGCCCCGATGAACTGCATCACGCCGCTCTCGCCGCGAATCGGCTGGCGGACCTTTACGCGCAACTGGTCGCGCGTCTATGCGACGAGAGCGGCATAGCCGCCACGGACATCGTGGCAATCGGCGTCCACGGCCAGACGGTTCGACATCGGCCCGAGCTCGGCTTCACGATCCAGCTCAACGCGCCCGCGCGGCTCGCAGAAGCGAGCGGAATTACCGTGGTTGCGGACTTTCGCAGCCGCGATGTTGCGGCTGGTGGGCAGGGAGCGCCGCTGGCGCCGGCGTTTCATGCGGCAGTGTTTCGGATCGAAGACCAACATCGCGTCGTGCTCAATCTCGGTGGCATGGCCAACGTCACCGACTTGCCGGCGGACCCCGCAATGCCTGTTCGAGGCTGGGACTGCGGGCCGGGCAATGTGTTGCTCGATGGTTGGATCGCCAGGCATCACGGCGTCTTGTTCGATGCCGACGGTGCGTGGAGCGCGAGCGGAAAAGTGATTAACGCCTTGCTGATTCGCCTGCTCGACGAAGCCTGGCTCGCATTGCCCCCGCCCAAGAGTACCGGCCGCGATCTGTTCGATGCGGGATGGCTGTCGCAACGACTGGAAGGTTTCGAGAACGCGGCACCTCAAGACGTGCAGGCGACCCTGGCCGAATTCACCGCCGCGACCGTTGTCAATTCGACCTTGCGGCACGCAGGTACGCCCGACCATGTGATCGTGTGCGGAGGTGGGGCGCGCAACACGGATCTGCTCGCGCGGCTCGCGAATCGATTCGGCGACGCGGGCGCGAATTCTAACGCGGATACCGAATCCCGCACGCACGTCCTGTCCTGCGCCAGTGAGGAAGCCGGAGCCATCGCGCCGGAGCACGTGGAAGCGCTGGCCTTTGCGTGGCTGGCGAAACGATGCGTAGCCGGGTTGGCGGGAAATCTGCCCGAGGTCACGGGTGCACGAGGTCCTCGCATCCTCGGCGCGATCTATCCGCGCTGAATGCAGCGTTGAATTCAGTGCGCCAATGAGCCGACAAAAAAACAAAGGGCGCCGAAGCGCCCCTGTCGATGCCGCTTTCCGACCTATGCGGAAAACGACGAGCCGCATCCGCAAGTCGAGGTCGCATTCGGATTCTTGATTACGAACTGTGCGCCTTCGAGGTCATCCTTGTAATCGATCTCGGCCCCTACCAGATACTGGTAGCTCATCGAATCGATCAGCAAGGTGACGCCGTTCTTCTCCATCGCCGTATCGTCTTCATTGACGATCTCGTCGAACGTGAAGCCGTATTGAAAGCCCGAGCATCCGCCGCCCTGAACGAAGACGCGCAGCTTGAGATCGGGGTTGCCCTCTTCCTCGATCAGGTCCTTGACCTTGGTCGCCGCCGAATCGGTGAAGACCAGCGGGATCAGAGCAACGGCGGGTGCGGATGCGTTTGCCGCGGGCATCGTTTCAGTGACTGCGTTCATGATGATGTTCCTGTCTATTCAGGCGCAATGCGCCAGGCGCAACTCGCTGTACAGCAGATGAGGTCCGATCCGCGGACTTCAATGACCGGACCTCGACAACGAGGCCCATGATGTCACGACAGCGCCTTGCGTTGATTAATCTGTTGGGTCGGCGCGACCGTGGACTGTATTTCCTTCGACGTGGCCAGCTTCAATCCCGGCCTCATCGCTTCTCCGTCGAACATCGACAACGTGCCTTCGACGATCGCGCCCTGCTGAATTTCCAGCGATCGGTAGCGCACATCCCCTGTGATGCGCGCCTTGGATTGCAACTCGACCAGCCCGGACACCGTGACCGACCCGTGCACGATGCCACTCAATATCAGATGCGCGGCGACGATGTCGCCATCGACACGCGCGTGTTCACCGATGACCAGCATCCCCGGCGTTTCACCCGCGGCGAGGACGTCCCCGCGCACGTGGCCGTCGATGCGCAGGCCGCCATGGAAGACCACGTTGCCATCCATGCGGGTGGCGGCGCCGATCAAGCTGTCGATGGTCGCCTTGACGCCGGATTTCTTTCGGAACATGTGCAATCTCCATGGGCGAATCGCAACTTCGCACCTTTTCGATGGTCACGTTCGGTTGCAGTGAACAGCGCAGTAGATCGAATACATCCCGCCTAACCGAATGCGTTGCTAGCCCGGCGTGACCGTCTGCTGCGCGCGAACCACGCCGCGCTCAAGTATCTTCGCGTGCACCGCTTTCAGCGATGCCTCCGCTGGGATGCGCAGCGAACCCTCCATCCTCTTGTATGACCGGAAGGCCACCTGGAACTGCGTCGCGTCACCATCGACTGACACCCCAGGGGGCCCGGTGTTCCCCACACTTGCGGAGACAGAAAAATCGGGAATCGTGATGTTAGCAGTTTTACCGCCCTGGGCGATCGTGACGACCAGTTGCAACTCGCCCGAGAAGTCTCGATTTGCCCTGCTGTCCTGCGTGACGAGGATGCGATAGCGCGCGGTGTGTGCGACCGCGTCCTGCGTCACCTGGAAGCGCCGGATGGCGATGCCGGCGCTTGCCGGAGCCTGAGACCTTCGTTCGGTCGTGGCGGCCTCGAAGAAGGCGACGTCCTCCTTCAACTTCGCGTTGTCGGACTCGAGCTTGGCGATCTGGTCACCCAGCTCCTTGAGCGTCGAACGCTCCATCAGCCGCTTGCTGTCGGTCGAACTGGTCGCTGCCGCCAGGCGGTCGCGTTCGGCATGCAAGGCGCGATTTTCCTCGCGCAGCGTCACGAGGTCGGCGCGGTCCTGCTCCCGTTGCGAGCGCGTCGAATCTCCTCCCGCCCACCAAGCCCCGAGCGCGGTCGCCGCCGCAAGGGCAACCAGGCCGACCACGATCCGGAACGGCCAGGGGATGTGCGTGCGGATCGTCATCTTCGGCGCACTGACCGAAAGCCTGCGCCGAAGAAATCGATACCTCATCGCCTTGCGCCGACGCCGGCAGGGACGCATGCGGCAGTGATATCAAGATCTCGTTGCGACACCATCGCGTCTTTGCTACCGCTTACGGCAAGACCGGAACCTGCATCAGGCCCATTGTCTCGGGCAGGCCGAACATCAGGTTCATGCATTGAACAGCCTGACCCGACGCGCCCTTGACGAGATTGTCCTGCACGACCAGCAGCACCACCGTATCGCCGGACAATCCATCGGGCCGATGCACCGCGATACGCAATACATTCGACGCGCGCGTCGAACGCGTGTCGGGATGCGAGCCTGCAGGCAATACATCGACGAAGGCTTCGTCGCGATACGCGCTTTCGTAGAGCGCCTGGATGTCTTCGTCGAGCGCAGTCTTCTTCAAGCGCGCGTACAGGGTCGAATGCATGCCTCGGATCATCGGGACCAGGTGCGGTGTGAACAGCAGTCCAACAGGCTCGCCGCTCAGGTACTGGAGTTGCTCGATGGTTTCCGGGTGATGGCGGTGGCCAGTCACGCCGTAGGCCTTGAAGTTGTCGCTCGCCTCGCTGAACGCAAGCTCGAGTTCCGCCTTGCGCCCGGCCCCCGACACGCCCGACTTGCAGTCGGCGATCAGATGCGAGGCATCGACCAGTCCTGCCTTCAGGAGCGGCGCGAAACCCAATTGCATCGTGGTCGGATAGCAGCCCGGGTTGCCGACGATGCGCGCCTTCGCGATAGCTTCGCGATTCAGTTCGGGAAGACCATAAGCCGCCTCGGCCAGCAGATCGAGGCAAGCGTGCGACATCTTGTACCACTGCTCGAATGTCGCCGGATCCTTGAGGCGAAAATCGGCGGCCAAGTCGATGATCCTCACACCCTGGGCGACGAGCTTGGGCGCGTCGGCCATCGCCACACCGTGGGGCGTCGCATAGAAGACTACATCGCATTGCGTGAGATCGGCGCTCGCCGTGTCGCTGAACGCAAGGTCGATATGTCCGCGTAGCGAGGGAAACATGTCGGCGACCGGCATACCGGCTTCCTTGCGCGACGTGATCATCGTCGGCCGCGCTTCGGGGTGTTGCGCGAGAATGCGCAACAGTTCGACGCCGGTATATCCGGTGCCGCCGACGATTCCGACCTTGATCATCGATTGCTTCCTTCAGGCTTGAGAGAAGTGGACCGCAAATTGTACGCGTGGGTTTCGGAGCGGACGGACCGCCGCGACCGCGCAAAAACAAAGAGCCGCTGATCGCGGCTCTTTGGTCGGGCGCTCATTGAACGAGCGCCTTCAAGGAACGATCAGCGCTTCGAGAACTGCTTACGACGTCGCGCCTTGTGCAGGCCGACCTTCTTGCGCTCGACTTCGCGGGCGTCGCGCGTGACCAGCCCGGCCTTCGACAGCGTCGGCTTCAAGGTCAGGTCGTAGTCCATCAACGCACGAGTGATGCCGTGGCGAACCGCACCTGCCTGGCCCGACTCGCCTCCGCCACTGACGTTGACCATGATGTCGAACGTCCCGATGTGATTGGTCAGCTCGAGCGGCTGGCGCACGATCATGCGGCCGGTTTCGCGCGCGAAATATTCATCGACGGGCTTGCCGTTGACGACGATCGCGCCCTTACCGGTCTTGAGGAAGACGCGAGCGACCGAACTCTTGCGCCGCCCCGTGCCGTAATTGTAGTTGCCGATCATGCGTTGACCTCCAGGGGCTTGGGTTGCTGCGCTTCGTGCGGATGCGTGGCTTCCGCATAGACCTTGAGCTTCTTGATCATCGCGTAACCGAGCGGTCCCTTCGGAAGCATGCCCTTGACTGCCTTCTCGAGCGCGCGGCCCGGGAAGCGCGACTGCATCTTCTCGAAATTCGTTTCCTTGATGCCACCCGGATATCCGGTGTGGCGGTAGTAAATCTTGTCACTGGCTTTGGCGCCCGTGACACGCAATCTGGACGCATTGACGACGACGATGTAGTCGCCGGTATCGACGTGCGGGGTGAACTCGGGCTTGTGCTTGCCGCGAAGGCGACGTGCGACTTCACTGGCCACACGTCCGAGTACTTTGTCCGTACCGTCGATCACGTACCAGTCGTGCGTCACCTCGGCGGGCTTGGCAGAAAAGGTCTTCATGGGGGATTCCGAAGGGGCCGATCAAAAGGATCGGCACGTTGTAAACGCATCCGCTGACCCGCTCGATTGGCGGACTCTCCCATGGATGCGGGGAAAAGCTTTCGATGATAGTCGAAAAAAGCTTTCGATGCTAAACGACCGAAGGCAATGCGGTCAATTGGCGCGTCATCGTCGCCGCGGCCCAAAAAAGAGCCCGAGCGTGGAAGCTCGGGCTAATCCACCTATGAAGGAGGGTGGAGGAGACATCGATGGAAGCTGATCGCTTCCATGCAAACCATTCTAGCTCAACGATGATGCAATGCAAAATAAAGAGGCCCGACAACGGCAATTCCTGACGAAAACCGGGCGACGGGCCAAGCTACCATCGACCCTGAAGATCAATCGGAGAACCCTATGGAAACGACCGTCAGCTGGAGTGGCCCTGCCCTCGACGAGGCCGGTAGCGGCATGGGCTTCGTCGCCCGCACCGGAAGCGGTCATCTCGTCACGATGGACGGTGCGCCGGCCGATGACGGCGGCCCGCTCGGCGGGCGTAACCTGGCGCCCCGCCCGATGGAACTCGTGCTGGCGGGCACTGGCGGCTGCGCGGCTTACGACGTGGTTCTGATCCTCAGACGCGGCCGCCACGCGGTCACGCGGTGCGATGTGACGCTCGAGGCTGAACGCGCCCCGTCCGATCCCAAGGTCTTCACCAGCATCCACTTCCACTTCGTCGTCGTGGGAACCGGCCTGAAAAACGAGTTGGTCGAGCGCGCTATCCGCCTGTCGCACGAAAAATTCTGCTCGGCTTCGGTAATGCTGGCGAAGACCGCTGCGCTCACACACACATTTGAAATTCGTGAGGCGTAAAGGTCGCCCGGTCCAACCGAGCGGAATCCAGCAACTTAAATCCAGTAGGCCGTCGACGTCATCACCTTCGCCGCGCCGCGCATGACCGCGCGAACCAGCGGCGGCATCTCTGCCGCACCCGCATCCTGCGCGCGTTTCCCATGGGCAATCTCATCCTCGCGCATGGCTTCGACGATCGCGCGAGACTCCCTGTCGTTCTCGGGCAGTTCCCCAAGATGTCCCGCCAAGTGCTCCTCGACCTGTCGTTCGGTCTCGACCACGAAGCCGAGGCTGACCGTGTCGCCTGCCTTGCCCGCGGCCCATCCGAGTGCGAACGACCCGGCGTACCAGAGCGGATTGAGCAGGCTTGGTCGTGCGCCGAGTTCCTCCAATCGACTGGCGGTCCACGCCAGGTGATCGCTCTCCTCACGCGCCGCGTCCACGAAGGCCTGCCGCAAGCTCTCGTCGGGAGTCGAGCGAGCCTGCGCAGCGTAAAGAGCCTGCGCACAGATTTCGCCCACGTGATTGACGCGCATCAAACCGGCCGCGTGACGTCGCTCGGTTTCTGTCAGGCCGGATACGCCCTCGTTGACGGCTCCGGCGGGGGCGGGCCGCGCTCGGGTTGTCGTTGGGGGTACGAAAAGCGCCCGCAGCGCGTCGTCAAAAACCTCGATCAGGTGATCCGCAAGCGTCGGCATCGTTTATACAAATCCTTAGTTCGTCCGCAAGGCCATAAAAAGCACCCGCATCGCGGCGCAGCGAGCTTCTCTGTGCTAACGGGCCTGAATAATGTTGCGCAAAGACCACAAAGCTCAAGGAAACTCGCACGTTCGCGTCCATAAGTTTGCGCCATCTATCGAATTTTGATGAAATCCGTAAAGACTTCTTATCCGATGGTGTTAGGCCCTGGTAAGAGTTTTCGGCAGGACACAGGGGCGGCGCTATGCCTCATGCACGATAAACTTTTGGAGAGAATTGAATGAAAAAACTCGTCATGGCAGCCGCCGTACTCGGCGCTTTCGCCGGCGCGGCTCAGGCGCAAACGAGCGTCACGCTCTACGGTATCGCTGACGGCAACGTCCGTTTCGACCACACCAACATCGGCACGCTAAAGGGTGTCGGTAGCGGCGGCGAGTCCGGAGCGCGCTGGGGCCTTCGCGGCTCGGAAGATCTGGGCGGGGGCCTGAAGGCGAACTTCATCCTCGAGCAGGGCTTCGACATCGGCGACAACGCCTCGCCGCAAGGCAGCATCGGCGGCGGCGCCTCGGCTGGCGTAGGCGGATCGAGCACCGCGAACCATACCTCGAGCGGCAGCCGCATCTTCAGCCGTGTCGCAACCGTCGGTCTGGCGGGCGCGTTTGGTGAGGTCCGTTTCGGTCGCGGCTACAACCCGTTGTTCCTGGTGCAGGCAACCGCCGACCCGTGCGGCGCCGGTATGTTATGCGAGTGGAGCAACCTCTACACGAACAACACGGTCCGCAACGACAACGCCATTTACTACGACACTCCGCGCTTTGCGGGCTTCCAAGTGTCAGGCGTCTATCAGTTCGGCGAGTCGACGACCTCGGTTTCGAGCACGCCGCCGGGGACCCAAGGCAAGCGTGGTAACGATCGTTACGGCGCCGGCGCCACCTACGTGAACGGGCCTCTGTACGTCGGCGTCGGTTACGAGCAGATCAAGTCAAATCTCGAAACCTATCGCATTCGTACCGGCGATGCCGCAGTCACGTACGACTTCGGGTTCGTCAAATTGCATGCCGGCTACTGGCGCACTCGCAATGACAACCCGTTGTCCAGCACGGTCGCGGCGTGCACAACGTCAGTTCTCGCCTGCCAACTCTCGCAGCACGAGTCGATCTACAGCGCTGGTGTGACGGTTCCGTTCGGCGCCTGGACATTCCTCGGGACGTTCAGCCGCATGAATGACAGGAGCACGTACAACAACGGGCTGGCCTACGGCAATCCCAAGGTCAACAACTACGGTCTTGGCGCCCGCTACAGTCTCTCGAAGCGCACAATTCTCTACACGTCGTACGCGCGTTTCAATCTCAAGACGGGCGCTCGGGGTCAGGCCTATGCCGGCTATGGCGGCATCTTCGACGCATCGAATAACGGAACCTACGCTGCAGGAAACATCTTCAGTTCAAACGGTACGCCGAACGTGAATCCGTACTCATACGAGTTCGGTATTCGTCACTCGTTCTGATCGGTTCTCGCATCAGGAAAAAGGGCGCTTCGGCGCCCTTTTTCTTTTTCTGCGCGCGATCGCGATTGCGCACCCGAAATGCAACCCGCATGCTGGTTTGACAAATTGCTTGCAACCTCATAATTTGAGGTTTCAACGAATTGATCAGCCGGAGCAGCCGTGCGCACGACCTCACCGACGCAAGCTTTGTCCGTATCGACAGGGCGCGACTTGGCACCGACGCTCGATCAGGAGTCTCGCGTCGATGCCGCCGATCACCGCGCACTCAAGCTGTGGCTGCGCCTGCTGACCTGCAGCAATCTGGTCGAGACGCGCGTGCGCAGCCGCCTGCGCGGCGCCTTCGATTGCACGCTGCCGCGTTTCGATCTGGTCGCCCAGCTCGACCGTCATCCCGATGGGCTGAAGATGGGCGAACTGTCGCGACGCCTGATGGTGACCGGCGGCAACATCACCGGAATCACCGATCAGCTCGAAGCCGACGGATGGGTCGAGCGCGCCGGCGTCGACAACGACCGTCGCGCATGGCGCGTCAAGCTCACGCCGCGTGGCAAGAAGGCCTTTCGCCAGATGGCCAATGTCCACGAGCAGTGGATCGTCGAGCTCTTCGAGCAGTGGACCGAGCGCGAGCAGGAGCAATTCTTCAAGCTGCTCGGCAAGTTGAAGGAAACGATACGCGCGTCGGACCCGCGGACGACGGGGAATGAAATGAAGGAGCGCGAATGAGCGCGATGAGCCATCACGCACGGCGCGCCGAGGGGCGACCGACGACGCACTTCCGATGGGATGTTGCTGGCGATGGCCGCATCGCAACCATCACGCTCGATCGACCCGAGCGGAAGAATCCGCTGACCTTCGACTCGTATGCGGAATTGCGCGACCTGTTTCACGACCTGGTCTATGCGTCCGACGTGAAGTGCGTCATCGTGCGCGGTGCCGGAGACAATTTCTGTTCGGGTGGCGACGTGCATGAAATCATAGGGCCGCTCACGCAGATGACGATGCCCGAGTTGCTTGCGTTCACGCGCATGACCGGTGACGTCGTGCTTGCGATGCGCCGCTGCCCGCAACCGGTGATCGCTGCGATCGACGGCATCTGCGCCGGAGCGGGCGCGATGATCGCGTTGGCATCGGACTTTCGGATCGGCACGCCACGGGCGCGCACGGCCTTCCTCTTCACGCGCGTCGGTCTCGCCGGTTGCGACATGGGCGCGTGCACGCTATTGCCGCGCCTGATCGGCCAGGGGCGCGCGTCCGAGCTTCTCTACACGGGCCGCGCCATGACTGCCGACGAAGGCGCGGCATGGGGCTTCTTCAACAAGCTGGCCGCGCCGGAATCTCTGCACGACGAAGCGCTGCTCCTCGCGTCCGAACTCGTCGCAGGCCCTACCTTCGCACACGGCATCACCAAGACGATGCTGCATCAGGAATGGAACATGAGCATCGAACAGGCGATCGAAGCCGAAGCGCAGGCGCAGGCGCTCTGCATGCAGACCGCCGATTTTCGCCGCGCCTTCGATGCATTCGCAACCAGGCAGAAGCCGCGATTCGAAGGGAACTAGTCGTACCCGGATCAATCACCGCGCCAAGCGCCCGACAAGATGAGCAACGTTCAAACCTCGTGGATAGACGTGACCGCGGCCGACGGCCAACGCTTCGGCGCCTACCTCGCCCGCCCACCGAGGACCCCGAGCGGAGCTCCCGCGCCCGGCATCGTCGTGTTGCAGGAGATCTGGGGCGTCAACGCGCATATCCGCGCGGTGGCCGAGCAATACGCGAGCGATGGATTTGTCGCGCTCGCTCCCGACATGTTCTGGCGGATGCAACCCCGTGTGGACCTCGACTACAACGACGCGGACAATGCCAAGGCGTTCGCGTTCAAGAAGGAACTCGACGTCGAACTTGCCGACCAGGACATCGCGACCGCAGTCGCGATGTTGCAAACATTGCAAGGCGCGACTCGAAATATCGCAGCGGTCGGTTACTGCATGGGCGGCATGCTTGCTTATCGCGCCGCCGCCAGGGGCGGTATCGATTGCGCCGTTTGCTACTACGGCGGCGGGATACAGCATCAACTCGAACTCGCAGCAGGCATCGACATCCCGATCGCCTTCCACTTCGGCGAGAACGACAAGCATATCGGCGCCGATGCCGTCGACGCGGTGAGAAATGCATTCGCCGGACGCGACAACGTTCGCATCGACACTTATGGCGGCGCAGATCATGGCTTCAACTGCTGGGGTCGTACCGGCTATCACCAAAACGCAGCGGCGCTCGCGCACGGCCGCTCGCTCGCGTTCCTGGCGACGCATCTCGGCTGATCAGCGGGGGGCTGCATGAGCACTCGCGCGCGGACACCAATGCAGTCGCGAACGCATCTGGATTGGCCGTTCTTCGACGATGCGCATCGCACGCTCGCCGAGGCCCTCGGTGCGTGGGCCGAAGAGAACATCGAGCACGCGCCCGGCGCTGAAACGCGCGACGCCAATGACCTCCGTTGCCGCGCGCTGGTCGATGCGCTGGGTGGCTCAGGCTGGGCGCGCTACGCAGTGCCCGCAGCATACGGCGGCGCGATGGAAGAACTCGACTCGCGCGCGCTGTGCATCGTTCGCGAGACGCTCGCCTATCACGACGGGCTCGCCGACTTCGCGTTCGCGATGCAGGGCCTGGGGTCGGGCGCAATCACGTTGGCCGGTAGCGACGCATTGAAGCGTACCTATCTGCCGCGCGTCGCGACCGGTCAGGCGATCGCGGCCTTTGCGCTGTCGGAACCCGATGCAGGCTCCGACGTGGCTGCGATGCAGACGCGCGCGCACGTCGATGCTCATGACGGCGGGGCGGGCTACATCATGGACGGCAGCAAGACCTGGATCTCGAACGGCGGCATCGCCGATTTCTACACGGTGTTTGCGCGCACGTCCGACGAGCCCGGTGCGCGCGGCATCAGCGCCTTCGTCGTCGATGCCGACGCGCCGGGCTTCTCGATCTCGGAACGCATCGATGTGATCGCACCGCATCCGCTGGCCACCCTTCGTTTCGACTCTTGCCGCGTGCCCGCATCGCATCTGCTGGGCGAGACCGGCCAGGGATTCAAGATCGCGATGCAGACGCTCGACATCTTTCGCGCCTCGGTGGCGGCTGCGGCGCTCGGCTTCGCACGGCGCGCGTTCGACGAAGCCGTAGCACACGCACGCAGTCGCAAGATGTTCGGACACACGCTCGCGGATTTTCAACTGACGCAGGCCGCGCTCGCCGACATGGCGACCGACATCGATGCCGCGGCGCTCCTGACCTATCGCGCGGCGTGGCTGCGCGACGTCAAGCGCGCGCGCGCCACGCGCGAAGCCGCGATGGCCAAGCTGACCGCGACCGAGAATGCCCAGCGCGTGATCGACCGCGCGGTGCAGATGTTCGGCGGTGCCGGTGTCGCAAAGGGAAACATCGTCGAGTCGCTGTACCGCGAAATCCGCGCGCTGCGCATCTACGAGGGCGCGAGCGAAGTGCAGCGACTCATCATCGGCCGCGAGCTGTTGCGCGAAGCGCAATCGTCGCAGGCCGCGTGAGCGCGCACGTGCATTTCCGGGGACCGACATGAACGGCATCGACCAAGAAACCGCATACGCCTATACGGCCCACCTCGACACCTTCGCTGCCGATCACCTACCGCCGCGCGACCAGTGGCCCGACTTCCGCTTCGAGTTGCCCGAGCTCCACTATCCCGAGCGCATCAACTGCGGCGAGCTGCTGCTCGATACGCAAGTCGAACGTGGCCACGCCAGGCGCAGCGCGATCGGGGCGATGGTCGCCGGTAGGCCCGTGTTCGCGACCTACGAGCAATTGCTCGCGCAGGCCAATCGCATCGCCAATGTGCTCGTCAACGAGCTGCAACTGGTGCCCGGCAACCGCGTCTTGCTCCGCGCGCCCAACAACCCGATGATGGCCGCGTGCTGGCTCGCGGTGATGAAGGCCGGACTCGTCGCCGTGCCGACCATGCCGCTGCTGCGCGCGAAGGAGTTGAAGCAGATCATCGTCAAGGCACGCGTGGCGACCGCGCTCTGCGACGCCGCCCTTGCCGACGAGATCATGCAGTGCCTCGATGCTTCGAGCGAACACTACGCATCGGGCCTGATGCGGATCGTGCTCTTCAACGCCGCTCCCTCCGCGCGCAGCGATCACGAGCCTACGCTCGAAGCGCTCGCTTCCAAACAGCCGGCCCTCTTCGCAAACATCGATACCGCACGCGACGACGTATGCCTGCTGGCGTTCACCTCGGGCACGACCGGCGAGCCCAAGGCGACGATGCATTTTCATCGCGACGTGATGGCGATGTGCGATACCTTCTGCCGCCATGTCCTCGCGCCCGTTTCCGACGACATCTTCATCGGCACGCCGCCGATCGCATTCACGTTCGGGCTGGGTGGGCTGCTGTGCTTTCCGCTGTCGGTAGGAGCCTCCACCTTCCTGGTCGAGCGTGCGACGCCGGAATCCCTGCTCGACACGATCGCCGCAGCGAAGGCGACCATCGTCGTCACCGCGCCGACCTTCTATCGACAGATGGCGCTGCTGCTGCAAGCGGGCCTGCATCGCGGCAGCGTCGGGTCGCTGGTGAAATCCTTGTCGGCGGGCGAGGCGCTGCCCGACGCAACGCGCCAGTTGTGGAAGAACGTGTCCGGCATCGAGATGATCGACGGCATCGGCGGCACCGAAGTCATGCACATCTACATCTCGGCCCCAGGCACGGATGTAAGGCGCGGCGCGATCGGCAAGGTAGTGCCCGGCTACAAAGCGATCATCGTCGACGACGACATGAATCCACTCGCGCCCGGCAGCGTCGGCAAGCTCGCGTTGAAGGGGCCGACCGGATGCCGCTATCTCGACGATGCACGTCAGAAAAATTATGTGAGGAACGGCTGGAACCTGCCGGGCGACGCGTTCACGATGGACGACGACGGCTACTTCTTCTATCAGGCGCGCACCGATGACATGATCATCTCGGCGGGCTACAACATCGCCGGTCCCGAAGTCGAGGCCGCGATGCTGCAACACGATGCGGTTGCCGAGTGCGGCGTCGTCGGCATACCCGACGAAACCCGCGGTCAACTGATCAAGGCCTTCGTCGTATTGAAGCCCGGCCGGTCACCGAGCCACGAACTGGTGATCGAACTGCAGACCTTCGTGAAGTCGTCGATCGCGCCTTACAAGTACCCGCGCCAGATCGAGTTCGTCGATGCCCTGCCGCGCACCGAAACCGGCAAGCTGCAGCGGTTTCGTCTGCGCACGAACGAAGGGGAACTACGCTGATGGCGTCGATCGTCTCATCCTGAGACGGCATTGACGTTTCTCAGCGCCCTCGGCAAGTAGATCGCAGGCATCGCGAACGCCAGCACCGTCAGGCCCGCTGCGACGAGCCAATAGCCGCCGGCCGCCGCCCCGGCGGCACCGGACCACAACAGGAACTGGAACGCCTCGACGAAAGCGAACAGGCCGCGCCCGCGATGGCGGCGCTGGAAGTCGCTGCGCTTGCCCGACGTCGGCACGGCCGCGGCGAGGATCGCCGCACTCATGCACGCGAGCACGCCGAATACCCACACGACCATCGCGTCAGGGACCGAGCGACGCATCGTGCCGATGGCGATCATCGTAATGATCGCCATCGGCGGCAACGTGGCGGCGATCAGCTTGGAGCAGAGGATCAGCGCGCGCGACTTCGGACTGCCGGCAAGCAGGTCGGCCGCGTCTTCGGCCGACACCGTCAGCCACGCGAGCGAGGTCGCGAGCGTTGCCGCGATCCCCACCACGCCCGCTGCTGCGGCCGGACCACTCCACGACATGCGTCCACCATCGCGCGTGAATGCGAGAAAGAGCAACGGCATCAGATAGAGCAACTGCAGCAGGATCTGCGAGAGCAACTGCGGCGCGCGCAGGATCAGGCGCCACTCCTTGCGCACCAACGTGCTGAAGGGGCTGCCGGAAAAACCACGCGCGATGCGCCGGTCGACCTTCGCGCGCGCAGGCGCAGTCACGCGCGCGTCGGCTTCAGGCATTTGTGCGATTTCGAAAAAGCGCTTGCGTGTGAACCACAACGCTGTGACGAAGACGGCAACGCTGCCGATCGCGAATGCCACCCATGCCCCAAGTCCGCCCGCGGCGATGTGAAACAGGAAGCGCAACAAGAGCCCCATCGGACCGGTGTCCGCATCGGACCGGATCGCGCCTGTGAACCACGACATCGCTCGCATGCGCAGGCCGAGCGGGAAAAAATTCTGCGCCTGCGACAGCAGGTAGAAAGACGCGCCGACCAGCGCCGAAAAGATCTGCAGGCCGACGCGTGCGCGCCGTATGCCGATCATGCGCACCAGCGCGCCGGTCAACATCAAGGCGACGCCGGTCGTCAGCGTCGCCATCAACAGCACCAGCGGATAGAGGCGCGCCATCCACCAGTGCCCCGTCGCGACGCCCACATCGGCGATCGGATAGATGAAGATCGCGAACATGATCGTGACCGCGACGATCACCGTGATCGCGCGGATCGCCAGGATCAGCATCGGCGAGATCGGCGCGGCCAGCAGCAGGTCGAGATCGCGCCGTTCGTGGAATGCCGACACGATGCGCGACATCGCGGCCGACAGCATCAGCGTGAACAGCAGCAGCATCACGACGACCGCGACCAGGCGCTGCGGCAGGCTGTCGCTCCATATGCGCGGCAACGCGAGCGTGAACGAGCCGATCGCGTGCAGAAAGACGGCTGCCGCGACGATGTTGAAAATGAAGCGCTTGCGGCCGATGCGCTTGCGCGGTTTCGCGTCCTTGCTCGTGCTACCGCTGCGCGACAAAGACCCGAAGCCGCGAATCGTGAGGCGCCATTCGTGTCGGATCAGCACCCACCACAACGGCGGCCGGTGCGCGGTCAGTCGCGGTGGCTGCCGAGCGCCGGACGATGGATCGAGCGCGAGCGTGCTCACGCGGCCATGCCGACGCCAACGCCGTCGATGGGGTCGCCGGTCGACGGCGCCGCGACCAATTCGAGGAACACGTCTTCGAGCGTCGCCGCACTGCCTCCGCTTGCATGCGCGCGCAGTTCTGTCAGCGTGCCTTCGGCGATCAATCGTCCCGTGCGGATCACGCCGATGCGCTCGGCCATGCGCTCGGCCACGTCGAGGATGTGGGTGGTCAGGATCACCGATCCACCCGCCTCGACATGGGCGTTCAGCAGATTCTTCGCCAAGCGCGCCGCTTCGGCATCGAGACCCGTCAACGGCTCGTCGAGAATCAGCAGGCGCGGCGACCGGATCAAGGCGCCCGCGAGCACCAGCTTCTGGCGCATGCCGCGCGAGAAGGACTCGCAGCGCTGGACCGCATGCGGCATCAGACCCATAAGATCGAGGAGACGCGTCGCTTCGGCGCGGGCCTGCCCGGGCTCGATGTCCCACAGCGCGGCGATCAACTCAAGGTACTCGATCGGCGTGAGCTTGTCGTAGAGCATCGGCTCGTCGGGCACGTAGGCCACGACTCTTTTCGCGTCGCGCGGTGCTGCGTGCAAGTCGATGCCGAAGATGGCGACGCTGCCCGCGTCGGGCGCGAGCAGGCCCGCAATCATGCGCAAGGTGGTGGTCTTGCCGGCTCCGTTAGGCCCGAGCAGCGCATAGAACTCGCCGGCGGCTACATCGATCGTGAGGCCATCGACCGCGGCGCGGTCGGAGGCGGAATAGCGCTTGGTGAGCCGATCGATGCGAAGAGCGGAAGTCATGGGCCGCGATTCTAAACGCGATCCACGCCGTCAATCCCGCGCTTCATCGCGCCTGTGCTGGCGCGCGCTGCGTGAGTTCCTTAAGCTTCGTGCATGGCCCCCCATACGCCCCCGCGCGCCTCCCCATCGTCTTCTCCGTATCCGTCACTGCCCGCGACGGATACGGACGCGTCTGCATCGACGCGACCACCTTCCCTTTTCACGGGCCTTTCGATCACGCGCGCAGGCTGGGTGACGATGATCGCGGTACTGGTCGCGGGATCGATGGTCTGGTTCTTCGAGAACGAGTTCCTCGACCTATTGGTGTCGACGCTGTGCGTGGGCTATACGACCATGGTCCTGTTCACGATGGCAGGGAACCTCTCCATCGTGCAACGCGGCCGGATTCCGCGCGAAGCCGCGCAGATCGTCGCCGTGATCGCCGGCTCGGCACTGGGCACGGTGCTCACCGGCATCGTCAAGGGTCGCAGCCTCGAGACCATGTTGACCGAGCGTCTCGCGGGGTTTGTCGCCACGACCGGCATGGGCATCGGCTTCGGCTGTGTGGTGGTCACCCTCTACTTCTATCGCGAACAAAGCGCGCGCGCACGCGCCGAGACGGCGCGCATCAGAGCCGAGATCGACGCGGCCCGCGCGCGCGAAGAAAAACAGATGCTGTCCGCGCGGCTGCAATTGTTGCAGGCGCAGGTCGAGCCGCATTTCCTCTTCAACACGCTGGCCAACGTGCAACACCTGATCGAGACCGATGCGCCGAAGGCCTCGCAGATGCTGGGCAGCCTGATCCGTTATCTGCGTGCCGCGCTGCCGCGCATGCGCGAGCAGGCCACCACGCTCGCGCGCGAGATCGAGATGGTGCGCGCCTACCTCGAGATCCAGCGCGTGCGCATGAGCGATCGACTGCGCTTCGACATCGAAGTACCGGATGCCTTGCTCTCCGTAGCGATGCCGCCGATGATGCTGATCTCGCTGGTCGAGAACGCGGTCAAGCACGGCATCGATCCCTTGCCCGAAGGCGGCCACATCCGAGTGACGGCCGCAAGCACGCCGATCGGCATGCGCGTCTCGGTGATCGACACGGGAGCGGGTCTGTCCGAGCACATGGGCATCGGCATCGGACTTGGCAATATCCGCGAGAGGCTCGCGACGCTCTATGGCAGTGCCGCGCGACTGGACCTGACCGAGAATCCGCCACGGGGTGTGAGTGCGGCGATCGAGATACCGGCCGCCTGAATGCAGGTTCTGGAGAAGCTCAGCATGCCAACCGCAATGATCGCCGACGACGAGCCGCTGTTGCGTTCGCAGTTGCGCGCACGGCTGGCTACGCTCTGGCCGGAGCTTGCCATCGTCGAAGAAGCGAGCAATGGTCTGGAGGCGCTGGCGGTGTTCGATCGCGAGGCCGAACAGTCGGTGCCCGATCTGTGCTTCCTCGACATCCACATGCCGGGGCTGTCGGGACTGGAAGTGGCAAGACGGATCAGGGAATCCGCGCGCGAGCATGGACGAGATGGCGCACACGAGGGAGCGGCGCGCGCTCCGCATCTGGTCTTCATCACTGCGTTCGATCAACATGCGGTCGAAGCCTTCGAGCACGGCGCGATCGACTATGTGCTCAAGCCCTTCGACACCGATCGGCTCGCCGAGACCGTCGAGCGCCTGAAGGACAGGCTGGCCGGCGGCGCTCCGTCGATGTCGTCAGGCGATGCCCATGCGTTGACGCTGCTGGCGGCCAAGCTCGCCAGGCTCCAGCCGCCGCGGCGTGCGACGCTGCAGTGGATCAAGGCGAGCGTGGGCAGCACGGTGCGGCTGATTCCGGTCGAAGACGTGCAGTACTTTCATGCCGACGACAAGTACACGCGCGTGCTCACGTCCGACGGCGAGGCGCTGATCAGAAAGCCGATCAAGGAACTCGTCGCCGAGCTCGATCCGTCACGCTTCTGGCAGGTGCATCGCGCCACCATCGTCAACACCCATGCGATTGCCGGCGTGGTGCGCGGGCAGAAGGACAGCGCCGACCTCAAGCTCAAGGGCCGTCCCGAGACCTTGACGGTGAGCCGCGCCTATCTGCATTTGTTTAGACAGATGTAGACCTGCGGAGCGCCTGGCGAGGGACCCCGCGCGCAGCGCGGGGATCGACACGCGCAGCAGGTCTGCATCGGGGCAGGCTCGATGCCTGCCCCGACGCATGGTGCGCTGACCGCCTACGGCAGCGCGAACGTCCCGACCGCCGAAGCGACGATCGCATCCGGATCGACCTTCGATCCGACATAGAGCGGCCGCGCACGCATCGTCACGCGCGCGAAGGCCATCGTGCGACCCAGCCGCTCGACCTGCGCGTCGGCGATCACGTCGGCATTCGCGACCGCGCGCATGAAAGTCGTATGCAGGTCGATCGTCGCCATCGGCCGATAACCGCCCGAGGCCGACGCGATCGCGAACACCATCGCGGTGTCGGCCAGCGCCGACAGCGCCTGTCCGCTGACGATGCCGCCCTGGCGGCACAGGTCGTCGTGGAAGCGCATGCGCACCACCGCGCTCCGGTCGCCGACCGTCTCGACGGTCAGGTCGAGCGCGCGCACCCAGGTGGCGAAGTTGTCGGCAAGCACCCGGTTGGCGACATCGACGTTCCACGCATCCACTGCCATGGCCTCCTCCTCGTTCGAGCCCGTTCTTTCGCTGGGCTAATATCGCTGCCAGTCCGCCAGGAGACACTCCATGCACGTGCATCGCATCGTCCATCGCTTCATCGGCTTCGTGATCGTCGCATATGCGGGCGTCCTGCCGTGGTCGGTGGACGCCACACCGGCATCACCGGGCGACGGGTCCGCCGCGCCGGAGAAACCGAAGCATTCGAAAGCAAGAACGAAGGCCACGAGCAAGAGTGACGGTTCGACGCAGGGCCGCGGCCTCGCCTCGTTCTACTCGAAACACCTCGCCGGCAACAAGACCAGCAGCGGCCAGCGTTACGACCCCCATGCGTTGACGGCCGCGCATCGCAGCCTGCCGATGGGCACCAAGGTCAAGGTCGTCAATCCGAAGAACGACAAGAGCGTGGTCGTGACCGTCAACGATCGCGGGCCGGTACCTAAGAATCGCATGATCGATCTTTCTGGTGCGGCCGCGAAGGAACTCGGCATGACCAAGGCCGGGGTGACCAAGGTCGATACCGAAGTCGTCGGCAAGAGCGAGCTTCCCAACACGGGCGCTGCGAAGTCCGATGCGAAAGCCGACACCAAAGCCGACGCGAAGCCCTGAAGCGCCTACGCGGCCGTGCGCAGTTCGCGCCTGAGGATCTTGCCCACATTGGTCTTCGGCAGATCGTTCCTGAACTCGACGAACTTCGGGCGCTTGTAGCCGGCCAGCTGCTCCTTCGAGAAGTCGATCAGCTGCTGCTCGGTCAATGACTGATCCTTCTTGACGACGAAGATCTTCACGACCTCGCCCGAATACTCGTCGGGCACGCCGATGGCCGCGACCTCGAGTACGCCCGGGTGCGACGCGAACACGCCTTCGACCTCGTTCGGATAGACATTGAAGCCCGACACCAGGATCATGTCCTTCTTGCGATCGACGATCTTCGTCTGTCCCATCTCGTCCATCACGCCGATGTCGCCCGACTTGAAGTAGCCGTCCGGATACATCACCTTCGCGGTCTCGTCGGGCCGGTTCCAGTAGCCCGCCATCACCTGGGGCCCGCGGATGCAGATCTCGCCGGGCTGGCCGAGCGGCACGTCGTTGCCGTCGTCGTCACGAATCGCGATCTCGGTCGAGGGTAGCGGCAGTCCGATGCTGCCGCTGTACGACGTCGCGTTGGTGGCATTGCAGGTGGCCGATGGCGAGGTTTCCGAAAGCCCGTAGCCCTCGACGATCGGGCAGCCGGTCTTCTCGATCCACTTGTCGGCCACCGCCTTCTGCACGGCCATGCCGCCGCCGTTGGCCACGCGCAGGTGGCTCCAGTCGATGCTGCCGAAATCGGGGTGATGCAACAGCGCGTTGTAGAGCGTGTTGACCGCGGGCAGCATCGTGACCTTGTATTTCTTCAGCTCCGCGATGAAGGCGGGAATGTCGCGCGGGTTGGTGATCAGCACCACCAGCGCGCCGCTCTTCATGCCCAGGAGGCAACACACCGTGAGCGCGAAGATGTGATACAGCGGCAACGCGCACACCACGACTACCTGCTCGTTCGCGTCGCGATCCTCGAGCGCCGGCTGCATCCACGCTTCGGACTGCAATACGTTGGCGATCACGTTGCGATGAAGCAGCGTCGCCCCCTTGGACACGCCGGTGGTGCCACCGGTGTATTGAAGGAACGCCACGTCTTCGGGTCCGATCTCGACAGGCCTCAAGCTGTGCTTCGCGCCTTCCGACAGTACCGTGTTGAAGCGCGTCGCATGCGGCACTTCGTAGGCGGGCACCATCTTCTTCACATTGCGCACGACGAAGTTGACGATCGCGCCTTTCGGGAATCCCATGAGGTCGCCGAGGCTGGCGACCACGACATGCCTGATCGGCGTCTTCTCGATGACCTGCTCGAGCGTAGCCGCGAAATTCTCGAGCACGATGATCGCTTCGGCGCCAGAGTCCTTCAGTTGATGCTCGAGCTCGCGCGGCGTGTAGAGCGGATTGACGTTCACGACCACGCATCCCGCCCGCAGGATGCCCAGGATCGCAACCGGGTACTGCAGCACATTGGGCATCATCACCGCGACTCGCGCGCCGCGCACCAGGCCCTGGGCCTGCAGCCACGCGCCGAGCCGCGACGCCATCTTGTCGACCTCGTCATAGGTGATGCGCCTGTCCATGCAGACGAAGGCGTCGCGCGTGCGGCATTTTTCGATCGCCTGGTCGAACAGCTCGACGCACGATCGATAGGCACGCCAATCGACAGTGGCGGGGACGCCTTGCGGGTAGTGGGCCAGCCATGGGCGCGCGCTCACGCTGCCTTTCGCCGCATCACTCGGACCATTCCCCGCGGCACTACCCCCGGAAAGCTCGGGCGCGCGTCCTCCATTCATCGCATCGGCAACCGAGCTCATGATCTCCCCCATCTTCTTCTGGTTGGACGCCACTTCGGGCGCTTGTGTTTCAGTCTTTGCCGTCGGTTCGTTCTGCGTGCAAGCTGCTCGATCCGATCAGCGCATCGAGATGCGCGTTGCGTTCGGCAACCGGTAGTTGCGCGAGTCCCCGCACGGCCTGATAGAAGCGCGGCAGATCACCGTTCGCTTCGGCGAGCAGCTTAGCAAACGCGGGAACACGTTGGGTATAGGTAGCAACCGCAGCCAGGTTGGCGTTGTTGAGCGCCTGCGCGAAGTAGCGGTCGTAGCCGGCGAAGCCGTAGAGCGGGCTAGCAGGATCGCGCTTCATCGCCTCGTAGTCGGCGTGCAGGGACGCGAACCCGTTTTGCTTGGCCACCCGCTTCGCATCGACCGACGCCGGGCTCGCATAGACCGATTCGAGCGCCTTGCGATGACGCGCGAGCAACTCGACGAACCCGCGCTTTCTCGCGATCAATTGTCGATATGCCTCGGCCGACGCTGCGTTGTCGGCGCCTTGAAGCGCGAACCAGCGCCTGACGCCTTCTTCCTCCACCGCGACGGCGAAGGACTCGTTGAAAGCCGTATCCCCCTGCACGTACACGACCTGATGCGCGAGCTCGTGGAAGATCAGGCGCGCGACTTCGCCTTCCGGGAAGCCGATGAACGTCGACAGCACCGGGTCAGTGGTGTAGCCCAGCGTCGAATAGGCCGGCACGCCGCCCACATAGACGTCGTCGCCGCTCTCGCGCAACGCCTCTGCATAGAGGTCCGCGTCGTCCTTGCTGTAGTAGCCGCGATATGCGACGCAGCCCACCACCGGGAAGCACCACTGCTTCAGGCGCAGCGACAACTCGGGCGCGGCGAACACGCTCCACACCGCGAACGGGCGCTTCAGGTCGGCATAGGTGGTGTAGCTGCGGTTGTCGGGCAGCCCGAGCTCATGCGCGGCGAAGCGACGGATGGTGCGTACGCGCTCGAGCCGATGACGCAGCACCGCGGACGTGGCCGGATCGTCGAGCCAGTCATCGATGGGCCGGGCCGCATGGAGGATGTCGAGATGGCCTTCGATCGATTGCGAGTAGTAGCCGATCGAGCTGCATGCGCCGAGGCCGAAGGCGGCGGCTGCCAAACCAAATGCCGCAAGCAACGCAGTGCGCTTCGTGCCGAGCGCACGCCGCAGCATTTCACGCCACATTTCACGCCAGCTCGCGCGTTCGCGCGAAGACCATGCGCGCTTCATTGCAGGCAGCGCATTCTCACGCCGGATGCGTCGAGCGCGCCGCGTCGCGTGCGCCATCGTCGGCGGCGACCTCCACCAGGCAATCGTAGAAGGTCGGCGCGCGTCCCATGTCGGTCAGCGCCTGACTGGTGAGCTCGTTGGCGTTCTTGCCGTCGGACGCGAGCTTCTTCCACCAGATCGACAGCGCGACCACCAAGCCGCGCCGTGCGCGATCGGTCACGCGCGCGCGAAGTCGCAGGCTGCCGCGATCGTTGAAGACGCGCACGTAGCGGCCGTCCTCAATGCGGCGCGCGCGCGCGTCGTCGGGATGGATGTCGAGCCAGGGCTCGCCTTCGGTGTCGCGCAGGCTTTCGACGTTCACGAAAGTGCTGTTCAGGAAATTGCGCGCGGGCGGCGAAATCATCGCCAGCGGATAACGCGACGCGAGTGCGCTGCGGGTGTCTTCGATCGGCGCGATGTATGCCGGAAGCGGGTCGAGACCGTCGGCTGCGGCACGTTCCGAAAAGAACTCGACCTTGCCCGACGATGTGCCGAATCCGCCATCCGCAAAACGCGGCTGCGACGCGGCCAGCGGCGTGATGCGCTGCCATCCCCGCGCGCGCGCGTCATCGAAGCTCCAGCGAGCGTCCTCGGTTGCGGCCGCAGCGATCGTCTCGTCGTCGTCGTCGAAGCAAGCCTCGGCATAGCCCATGCGTTTCGCGAGCAGGCGAAAGATTTCGCTGTTCGGCTTGGATTCTCCGAGCGGCGCGATCGCCGGGTTGTTGAACATCAGGTCGTAATGGCCGTACGGCTTGATGACGTCGAAGTGTTCGAGTTGCGTGGTGGCCGGCAACAACATGTCCGCGTAGTCCGCGGTATCGGTCTGGAAGTGTTCGAGCACGACGGTGAACAAATCCTCGCGCGCGAAACCCGCGGCGACGCGTCGCGAGTCGGGCGCGATCGCGACCGGATTGGAGTTGTAGACGATCAGCGCTTCGATCTTCTTGAAGTCGGGCGCTTCGCCGCGCAGCAGATCGTCGCCGATGGTCGGCATGTTGATGGTGCGCGGCTCGCGGCCGGCCAGCAGGTCGGGCCGCGTCAGGGCCGCGTTGTCGATAGCGAATGCGCCCGAGGTCGAGAGCAATATGCCTCCGGCCGCGTGACGGAACGCACCAACGAGCGCGGGCAGGCACGCAATGTTGCGTACCGCCATGCCGCCGCCGTGCGCGCGCTGCACGCCGTAGTTGACGCGGATCAGTGCGCCCTCGCCGTCACGCGCGACCTGGCCGTATTCGCGTGCGAGCTCTTCGATGACCCCCGCCTCGATTCCACAGATCGTCGCGACGCGCTCGGGCGTGAAGGTCGCTGCGCGCTCCTTCAGGCCGTCGTAGCCGATGGTGTGTTGCGCGACATAGTCCTCGTCGATCCGGCCGTCGCGAATCAACACGTGCATCAGTCCGAGCGCGAGCGCGCTATCGGTACCCGGCCACGGCGCGATGTGGGCGTGGCATTTCTCGGCGGTCAGCGAACGGTAGGGATCGATCGCAATCAGGCGCGCGCCATTGCGCTTGGCTTCCTGCGCGCGGCTCCAGAAATGCAGGTTCGATGCGATCGCATTGGCGCCCCAGAAGATGATGAGCTTCGCGTCCTGCACGCTTTCGATGTCGGTGCCCATGCGCGGGCCCAGCGTGTATGCATAGCCGACCGAGCCCGCCTCGGAACAGATGCTTCTATGCAAGCGGCTTCCGCCGAGCTTGTTGAAGAAGCGCTGCGCCATCGCCTCGCCCTGCACCAGCCCCATCGTGCCCGCGTAGCTGTAAGGCGCGATGCGCTCGGGGTCGCGCGCCGCGATCGCCGCGAGTCGCGATGCGATCGTGTCGAGCGCCTCGTCCCAGGCGATGCGCTCGAAGCGTCCTTCGCCCTTGTTGCCCACGCGCTTCATGGGATGCATCAGGCGGTCGTGGTGATAGGTTCGCTCGACATAGCGCGACACCTTGGTACACAGATGACCGGCGGTGGGCGCGTGTTCGGGATTGCCGGTGACGCGAATGGCGACGCCGTCGCGCACGTGAACCAGCATCGCGCAGGTATCGGGACAGTCGTGCGGGCATGCACCGCGTATCAGGTGAACCGGTGCTTCCGTAACGGACGGATCGACGGCTGGAGTGGAAGAATCAGGCATGATGAAAACGGACCCGGGATGGCGAGTGGTCGATGCGAGAACGCGAGGCGCGCAGCTTTGCGTGGGGCCATAAAGCATACGCGCAAGCAGGGTGAGAGCGGCATCAGGACATTCATCAGGAGACGCGATGGCGGGACCCTTGCAGGGCTTGAAAATTGTCGAGATGGTCGGCATCGGACCCACGCCGTTCTGCGCGATGCTGCTCGCCGACATGGGCGCCGACGTGCTGCGCATCGCGCGGCCTCGAAGTTCCATACCCGCAGTCGAAAACGGCGTCGCATCCAACGTGCTGCCCGACGACGCACGCTTCGACGTCACCGCGCGTGGCAGGCGCTCCCTCGCGCTCGATCTCAAGGACCCGGACGATATCGCGTGCGCGCTTGGCCTGATCGAGCGCGCCGATGCGCTGATCGAAGGCTTTCGCCCCGGGACAATGGAGCGACTGGGCCTCGGCCCGGACCCATGCCTCGAACGCAATCCCAAGTTGGTCTATGGACGCATGACCGGCTGGGGACAGTCGGGCCCGCTCGCCCACGCCGCCGGGCACGACATCAACTACATCGCGATCTCGGGCGCGCTCCATGCGATTGGGCCGGCGGCTGGAAAGCCGGTCGTGCCGCTCAACTACATCGGTGATTTCGGCGGCGGCGCGATGCTGCTTGCGTTCGGCGTGCTTGCCGCGCTGCTTGAATCGAAACGTTCGGGCCAGGGCCAGATCGTCGATGCGGCAATGACCGACGGCGCCGCAATGCTGTCGGCGATGATGTACGGGTGGGCGTCCAACGGCTGGTGGAATAACAGCCGCGGCGACAACATGCTCGACGGCGGGGCGCCCTTCTACGACACCTATCGCTGCGCCGACGAAAAGTTCATCGCGCTCGGCGCGATCGAGCCGCAATTCTACGCGACCCTGCGCGAACGCTGCGGGTTGACCGACCCCGACTTCGATGCGCAGATGGACAAGGCGCGCTGGCCTCGCTTGAAGGAGAAACTCGCGACGCTATTCGTCACGCGTACGCGTGATCAATGGTGTGCATTGCTCGAGGGCAGCGATGCGTGCTTTGCGCCCGTACTCGACTGGAGCGAGGCGCCCAGTCACGCGCAAAACCGCGCGCGCGAAACCTTCATCGAGATCGACGGCGTCGTGCAACCGGCGCCCGCACCGCGATTCAGTCGCACACCACCGGCTCGGCCGAAAGCGACATCGTCGAGCGCGGTCGATGCGAATACCTTGCTCGCGGAGTGGGGCATCGAGCCAAATTGACGTCGTTCCCGCATACGGGAAACCCGGCGTCTGTGGCGGACGTCGCGCCATCAGGGGCACCCGCTTTCATTCGACGCGCAAGCGTTACGGTCTTAGCACCACTTTCGCGGCGGCACACCGTCCCTGGTCGAGATCGACGAACGCTTGCGGCCCATCGGCAAGCGAGCGCTCTTCCACCCAGCTCAGATCGCCGAATATGCCGCGATGCAAGGCATCTACGGTCGCGCGCAAATCTGCCGTCGTGTAAGTGTAGGTGCCCAGCAGCGTGATCTCGGACAGCGTGAGCTTGCGCATGTCGATCTCGCTCGCCCAGCTCTGCAAGCCGACGTGCATGATGACGCCCCCCGGCTTGACGGCGGCAAAGGCCTGGGTGCGCGTGACGCTGCTGCCTACGGCGTCCAGCACGTAATCGAAGCTTGGCTCCGGCAGCGGATGGTCGCGCGGATCGACCGTCTCGCACCCGATGGCCGCCTGGATTGCCTGCCGGCGCAGCGGGTTGAGCTCCGCAAGGCGCAACTCGGCGACGCCGAGCCGCATCATCAGCAGTCCGGCCAGCATGCCGATCGCGCCTCCACCGAGTACCAGCACGCGGCATTCGTGCAATGGACGCACCAGCGCCCGCATGGACAAATTGAGCGCGTGCCAAGCCGTCGCGGCGGGCTCGGTCAGTGCCGCGACGATCGCGGGCATCTGTTGGGGCATCGCGATCAGCGACGCAGCCGGGATGCTCATGTACTCGGCATAGGCTCCGGGCCGCGTCATGCCCACCATCGTGCGGTTGGCGCACAGGTTGTTGCGCCCTTGTGCGCAGTATTCGCACGTGCCGCAGACGATCAGGGGATTGCCGGTCCAGCGCGTGCCGCGCTCGAAACCCGGCGCGGCGCTGCTGTCGATGCTGCCGACGAACTCGTGACCCAGCACCAGTCCCGGCTTGCGTCGCGGATCGTGGCCGTGCCATGCGTGCATGTCCGAGCCGCAAATGCCGACCGCCTCGATCTTGAGGATCACCTCGCCCGGCGCGAGATCGGGCCGCGGTCGTTCTTCCAACTGCATCTCGCGCGGACGCGTATAGACAAGAGCCTTCACTTCTTCACTCCCGGGTTCGATGCGGCCTGCGCAATCACCGGCGCACCGTCATTTCGCGGTGAAGCCGCCGTCCACCATCAAGGTTTGGCCGGTGACGTAGGCGCTGGCCTCGCTTGCGAGGAATACCGTGGCGCCGTACAGATCCTTCAGCTCGCCGTTGCGGCCCACGCAGGTCTGCGACGCGTTGCGATCGGCGAGTTCGGCATTCGCGAATACCGCCGCCGTCAACGCCGTTGGGAAGAACCCCGGGCCGATCGCGTTGCACGTGATGCCGTGTGGCGACCATTCCTCGGCGATGGCCCGGGTGAGCTGGACGACGCCGCCCTTGCCCGCTCCATACGGGGCGCTGTTCGCAAACGCACGCCAGCTCTGCAGCGAGGCGATGTTCAGGATGCGTCCCCAGCGACGCGTCTTCATCGCGGGCGCCAACGCCTGCGTAAGGAAAAACGGCGCCTCCAGATGCAAAGCGAGCTGTGTGCGCCAGCTTTCAGGCGTGACCTCGGTAAACGCCTGGCGCAGATTGACTCCGGCCGCATTGACCAGAATGTCGATGGGGCCGAAGCGCTGTTGCGCGGACTCGGCGGCGCCGCGCGCGGTCTGCGCATGGGCGATATCGGCTGCGAGCCACTGCGCGTCGATGCGGTCCTCACCGAGGCGGCGCACCGCGGCTTCGAGTTCGGCCTCGCGCCGCGCCACCAGCAGCACGCGCGCGCCTGCCAGGCCGAGCGCGTGTGCCATGGCCTCGCCGATGCCGGCGCTTCCGCCGGTCACGAGTGCGCACCGGCCTTCGAGGTCGAACAGCGACGCGAGCCTCATACGGTCACAGGCGCTCCACATTCGAAACTCTGCTCGGGAAAATATTTGCGCAGCCGATCGTCGGCCGTGCGCGCATGGGCCTCCATGCCTTCCAGCCGCGAGATGCGCGCGGTCACCTCGCCGATATCGCGCGCGGCCTCGCGCGTCATGCGCTGCCAAGTAAGCGTCTTCATGAACTTGTGCACCGACAGGCCGCCCGAGTAGCGCGCCGCCCCCTTGGTGGGCAGCACATGGTTGGGGCCGCTGGCCTTGTCGCCGAATGCGACCGTGGTCTCCTCGCCGAGAAACAGCGAGCCATAGCAGCTCAGGCACTCCAACCACCAGTCGAGGTCGCGCGCATGCACCTCGAGGTGCTCGGAGGCATACCGATCCGAAATCTCCACCACGGCGTCGCGGCTGTCGCAGACGATCACCTCGCCGTAGTCGCGCCAGGCGCTCGCGGCAGCGTCCCGGGCAGTGGGCGGCAACGCGCCGATCAGTTGCGGCACGAGGCACATGACCTTTTCGGCGAGCGCCTTTGAGGTCGTGAACAGCCAGGCCGGCGATTCGTGTCCGTGTTCCGACTGGCCGACCAGGTCGCTGGCGACGATCGCAGGATCGGCGGTTTCGTCGGCGATCACCGCGACCTCGGAGGGACCGGCGAAGACGTCGATGCCCACCTTGCCGAAGAGCGCGCGCTTGGCTTCGGCGACGAACTTGTTTCCCGGGCCGACGATCACGTCGGCCGGCTTCCCGCCGAAGAGGCCATAAGCCATTGCCGCGATCGCCTGCACACCGCCCAGCGTCATGATCGTGTCGGCGCCCGCCTTGTCGAAGGCATACAGGAGGTACGGATGCATGGAACCGCCGCGAAACGGTCCCGAGCACGCGATGATGGTCTTCACGCCGGCCGCCCTGGCGGTCGCCACGCCCATGTAGGCCGAAGCGATATGGGCATAGCGTCCTGCCGGCGCGTAACAGCCGGCGACGTTGACCGGCAGAACGCGTTGCCCGGCGGTGACGCCGCGATGCAGGCCAACCGAGAACTCGCGCATCGACTCGCGCTGGGCGACCGCGAAGTCGTGCACCTGCTTGATCGCGAAGTCGATGTCGCGCCGAACCTGCCCCGGCACTTCGGACGCGCGCCTGTCGATCTCGGCGCGCGACATCACGATCTCGCCGTCCCACTGGTCGAGCTTCTTCGCATAGGCGCGGACCGCCGCTTCGCCGTGGGCTTCGATTTCGGCCAGCATCTCGGTCACCACTTTCTGCGCGGCGGCGGTTTCAGTCTCGGGCGTCTTGCTGGCCTTCTTCAGGTAAGTAAGTGTCATTGCGGTTCTCTGAGCTGATATTCCTGTAAGCGCTTTCAATGACGCGCGAGAAAGGGGTTGCGCCCTTTTCGGTCAATCGGCGCGGTTGGCGAACGCGCGCAATTTCGGGTCGGCCTGCACACGCTTCATGTACGCGTCGGTGACGAAATCCGATGGCAGCGGAATGGACTGGATCGCGCCACTGCCGCGCATGAAAGCCGCGATCTGGCCGAACCACACATCCATGTCGGAGTTGCCGCGCGAGCGATCCATGCGCGCAAGCTGTTGCGCCAGATCGTAGGTCGGCCGGGTGTCGAATTCCTTCTTCATCGATGCCTGGCTGACCGCCACGCCGCCCTGTTCGTAAAACTTCTTCATCATCGCGATCGCGGCCGGCTTGTTCGCGGCCATCCACTTCCAGGCACGCAGATAGACCGCGAGGAACTTCGCCACGTTCTCCGGGTTCTGCTCGGCATAGTCACCGCGCGCGATCAGCGCTCCGGGAACAACCACACCGCCTTCGCGACCGGAGCAGAGTTCCCTGGCGCCGGCCTTCTCCTCGAGCGTGTAGGTGTTCGGCGCCCACAGCCCCGCCAGGTCGGCGTTGTCGGACGAGACCGCCGAGATGATCTCGGCCTGGCCCATGTTCTTGATCGTCACGTCGCTCTTGGCGAGCCCGTATTTTTTCAGGCACGACTGCACGGCGTAATCGCCGGTGGAATTGGCCGTCAGTACGATCGTCTGGCCCTTCATCGACGCAGGCGTCTTGATGTACTTGTCGGCCACGTCCTTGCGAGCGAGCAATGCGTTGGCCGCCGATTCATCATTGGTCAGGCCGATCGTCTTGACGCCGAAGCGCACATAGCCGAGCACGGCGGGGACCGAACCTGTGCCGCCGACGTCCCACGACTTCGATGCCACCGCCGCCATCTGCGGCACCCCGGCGGGAAAAATGCTGAACGCCGGCTTGAGTCCGACTTCCGCCCACCAGTTTTTTTCGGTCGCGACGTAGAACGGCAGCGCCCAGTACAACGCCGGCTGATAGCTGACCTTGATTTCGGTCAGCGGTTGCTGCGCGCACGCCGCGGAGGTGCCGGTTGCGAGCGATGCTGCTAGAACGAAATTGCCGAGAATGTTGCGGGTCATGCAAACCTCCTGGTTCGATCGATGACGTTCAGTGCAATTCGCCAGCCTGCTGATCGCGCAGCAGCTTCCAGACATGGGTTCGAAGGTGGACGAAGGACGGCAGATCCATCACGTCCTCGATGCGTTGATGCTGGTTCCAGCTTTCGGCCTCGCGGATCGTCTTGACGTCGATGATTTCGCGGATCGTGCCCGGCCGCCGCGACATCACGACGATGCGGTCGGCGAGGTACACCGCTTCCTCGACGGAGTGCGTAATGAAGAGCACCGTGCGCGGATGCTGGCGCGCGAGCCGCACCAGTTCTTCCTGCATCACGACTCGCGTCTGCGCGTCGAGCGCGCCGAACGGCTCGTCCATCAGCAGTACCTTCGGATCGAGCACGTAGGCGCGCGCGATCGCGACGCGCTGTTGCATGCCGCCCGAAAGCTGGTGTGGAAACGCCTGCTCGTAGCCCGCGAGGCCCATCAAGCCGATGTAGTGCTCGATCCGCCGCCTGCGCTCGGCCGCATCGACCCGCAGCGAGACCAGCCCAAACTCGATGTTGTCCCACACCGTCTTCCACGGGAACAAGGCGAACTGCTGAAACACGACGGCACGATCGGGGCCCGGCCTGAGCACTTCCTCGCGGTCCACGCATACGCGGCCGCCGGTGGGATGCTCGAGACCGGCCGCCATGCGCATGCAGGTGGTCTTGCCGCAGCCCGATGGGCCGACGATCACGACGAACTCACGATCCTGTACCTCGAGCTCGATGTCCTGCAGGGCAACGAAATCGTTGCCGCCCTGGCGAAAGGTGCGCTGCACGGCTTCGAATCGGATGATGGCCAACGCTGTCTCCTCGATCGGCCGCGCGTCAAACGCCCTGCCGGGTTTCGATGTGCCATTGCACGCGGCGAAGCGCGACGTCGATGACCAGGCCGACGATGCCGATGGCGATCATGCCGCTCATCACGGTGGCGGTGGACACGCTCGCCTGACCTTTGACCATCAGATAGCCAACGCCGCTCGAGGCGACGATCAACTCCGCTCCCACCAGCGACTGCCACCCGAGTCCGGCCGAGATGCGCAGTCCCGCGACGATCGACGGCACGGCCGCCGGCAACAGCACCTGTGTCATCGCCCTGAAATGACTCGCGCCGAGCATACGGGCGGCCTCGATGTACTTTAGATCGACGTTCTTCGCGCCGCGATAGGTATTGATCAGCACCGGCGGGAAGGCCCCCATGAAGATGATCAACACCGGGCCGCCGATGCCGGTGCCAAACCACAGCGCGGCAAACGGCACCCACGCGATCGGCGCGACGAAGCGCACCGCCTCGAATGCGGGCGCGACGATCCGATCGACGACAGGAAACCAAGCCATCAGGAGGCCGAGCGGAATGCCGACCAGAATCGCGAGCACGAAGCCCGTCGCGAAGCGTTGAAAGCTCGACGCCAGGTGCGCGAGCAGCGTGTGGCCGGCGAACGGCTCGACGGTGAGATGGGCGAAGCGCGCCACCACGTCCCAGGGCGCCGGCAGAAAATCGCGCGACGTGATGCCAGCCATCGCGACTGCGCTCCACAGCAACAGAAAGCTCGCCGCGCCGGCCGTCGACAGAAGCCAGAACTGCGCGGGTGCGAGTCGAGCTTGCAGCATCAACGGACTTTCCACGGCATGACGCGCCGTTCCAGCCAGGCGAGGCCTAGCGTCATCACCCAGCCACACAGCGCAACGCTCGCCATCCCGACCAGGATCATCGCGGGATAGATGTCCTGTGCCGCCTGATTGAGGATCTGGCCGAGGCCCGCGACCGCGCCCACCAGTTCGGCCGCGACCAGCGTGGTCCATGCCGCCTGCAGAGACAATCGCAACCCGGTGAAGATGCTCGGCAAGGCGCCGGGAATCAGCACCTCGCGCCAGTAGCGCCACCCGTTCACGTCGAGCATCGCCGCGGCTTCGAAGATCGGGGGCTCGATCTGGCGCACGCCGGTATAGCTGTTGATCACCGAGGGCACGAACGCGGCCACGAAGATGACCATGATCTTGGCGGCGTCGCCGAGACCCAGCCAGACAATCGCCAGCGGTATCCACGCGAGTGGTGGAATCGGCCGCAGCACCAGGAAGACCGGATTGATGAAGGCCTCGAGCCTGCGGCTCGCCCCCATCGCAAGCCCCAGCGCGACCCCGAGCGACGATGAGACCACGAAACCCATCGTCACCAACAGGACACTCCGCAGCACGTGTTCATGCAGGCGCGCATTGCCGTAACCTTCGAACGTAATCTGCTCGAGCGCCACGCCGACCTCGAGCGGGGCCGGAAAGCGCGCCGGCGAAATGACGCCCGATGCCGTGAGCACTTGCCAGACGAACAGCAACAACGCCAGACCGACGACCGTCGTCGCGAGCGTGGAAACGTGGCGCCTTGCGAGACGGAATCGGCTCACGGGCACGATCTGTTGGGGCAACGGTGACGTTAAGGGTCGCATGGCACCTTTGTAAGCGCTTACAGTTTTATCGGCATCGCAATGGAAGTCAAGGACAATTCGCTCCACCCATGTTAGCGTTTTCCCTCGTAGAATTGCCCGGACCGTGATGCGCAATATTTCCTGAAAGCGCGTACATTTCGAGCCATGCCGAACGAACGAAGTGCACGTCGCCTCATCGTGCTGCCAACCATCGGAGATGTCGCAGCGGCGGCCGGCGTGTCGACCGCAACGGTGTCGCGGGTCTTGAACCGGACCGATCCGGTGCGCCAAGCCTTGCGCTCCAAGGTCGAGGCCGCAGTCGCCCGGCTCGGCTACGTGCCCCACGCCGGAGCGCGTTCGCTGATGCTGGGCGCCACCGGCACGGTCGGCGCGATCTTCCCCACGGTGGACAACGCGATCTTTGGTAAAGCGATCGACGCGTTGCAACGCCGGCTTGCCGATGCCGGCATCCAGCTCCTGCTCGCTACCAGCGGTTACGACGTCGACGCGGAGGCGCGTCTGGCGGTCAACCTGGTCGCGCATGGCGCCGACGGTCTGGCCGTGTGCGGTTGCGGACAGGCGCCCGAATTGCTGCGCTTCCTGCGCCAACGCGGCCTGCCGTGCGTGCATGTGATGACTTATCCGGGACCGGCCGAGCTTGACTGTGTCGGCTTCGACAACGCCCGAGCTATGCAACGCGCCGTGCGCTTGCTGCTCGACCTCGGCCACACGCGCATCGCGATGCTGGCCGGCATCACCCTCGACAACGACCGCGCGGCAGCACGCGTCGCCGGTGTGCGCCATGCGCTGGGCGAGGCCGGCCTGGACCTGCCGCCGCGGCGCCTGGTCGAGCGCAAGTACGCGATCGCGGATGCTCGCGAGGGGTTGCGCACACTGATGACGGCCGACAAGAGGCCGCCGACGGCCGTGCTGTGCGGCAACGACGTGCTTGCCTTCGGCGCCTTGCTGGAAGCGCAGGAGTTGGGAATTGCAGTCCCCGAGGCGCTATCGATCATCGGCTTCGACGATCTCGAAATGGTGCGTCACGTGCGACCCGCACTCACGACCGTTCACGTCCCGGCCGAAGCGATGTGGAACATCGCAGCCGACCGCTTGATCGCGGCCTTGCGCGGTGAACCGGCGTCCCGCGCGGTCGAAGTCGAGGTCGCGCTGGTCGTGCGCCAGTCAACCGCACCGGCGCCGCATCGGCGCGGTCATCATCGCGGCGATTCGCCCTGACGCCATGTGATCCTTATCGAGCGTCTATTGAATCGGTGGCGCCGCAATCGAAAAAAAGCCCGGCGCTGCCGGGCATTTTCCTGAACGCAAAGGCCGCCTATTTCAGATGGCCCTGCACCAGACGCGTCATCTCGAACATGTCGACGCGCGGCTTTCCGAAGACTTCCTTCAGCTTCGCGTCGGCGTTGATGAAACGCTTGGCCGCCGGATCCTGAAGATTGTTCTTCTTGATGTACGCCCACAACTTGCTCGTAACCTCGGTGCGCGGTACGGCCATCGCGCCAATCACCGCAGCGAGTGCAGGGCTTGGCGTCATGGCCTTCATGAAGGCAGCATTCGGCTTGCGGGGTGCGGCTTTCTTGGCGGCTGTTTTTTTTGCAGGGGCCTTCTTCGCAACCGGAGCCTTGGCTGCCGCTTTGACTGGAGCCTTCTTTGCAGGAGCGGCCTTCTTCGCCGCCGTCTTCTTGGCCGGGGCCTTCTTCGCCGCAGCCTTCTTTGCAGTAACCATAGTGGATTCTCCTATCACAGACGTGTAAATACGGATAGCAACAACTCACCTTACGGGACTTCCACCCTGGCGACCAACCTGCTGTTCGAGAACTGATTTGTCGACAACGATGGCACTGCCCTTTTTTGGAATATTGCTGCCGGTAGTGGTGGAACGGTCGTAATAACTCGCTTCAGCGGCAGGGTCCTGCTTGTAAGGCGCGCAGCCGGCGAACACACAAAGGGCAATCGACAAAACTGCAATTCGCACAATTCCTCCAAACGATCGGTCGATGAAAACGGTCCTTTTCCCTATGAGAAATGGGGTCCGTCAGGCGCGGCAAAGTGTAAACCATGTTTTTTTGGAAAGCACCATATTTTCCGCAGAGGATTATCTGCGGTGTCGCGAATGTGCATGAAAAGAAACTCCATTGCGAATCGTTGAAGCCTCAAGTACTGCACTCGATTGACGCTCGACACCCTCTTGTGCATGATCGGCCGGGTCATTCTTCGGCTGCCGATCCATGCTCGTTTTTGTATTGCGTCGTGCGTTTCAGGCTGTGCTGGTCATGCTGACGGTCGGCTTCGTCGCGTTTCTGCTATTCCAGTACACCGGCGATCCGGTCGCGTTCATGGTGGGCCAGGACGCGTCGCCCACCGAGCGCGCCAACCTGCGACGCGACCTCGGGCTCGACCGACCCTTCGTCGTGCAGTTCGGCAAGTTCGTCGCCAATGCCGTGCAGGGCGACTTCGGCCTGTCGTTGCGCGAAGGCCGCAAGGTTTCGTCCTTGATCAGAGAGCGCCTGCCGGCCACGCTCGAACTCAGTTTCGTCGCGGCCCTCCTCGCGATCGTCGTTGGCGTTCCAGCCGGTGTCTATACGGCGCTGCGACGACGAAGCTGGTTCTCGCAGACCTTGCTCGCGCTGTCGTTGCTCGGCGTTTCGTTGCCGACCTTCCTGATCGGCATCCTGCTGATCCTGATCTTCGCCGTGATCCTCGGCTGGCTGCCTTCGTACGGGCGTGGCGAGACGACGATGATCGGCTGGTGGAGCACAGGCCTGACTACGGTCGACGGATGGCGCCATCTGATCCTGCCGTCGATCACGCTGTGTCTCTTTCAACTCACGTTGATCCTGCGCCTGGTGCGCTCCGAGATGCTCGAAGTGCTGCGCACCGACTACATCAAGTTCGCGCGCGCGCGCGGGCTGTCGCGCCGCGCGATCCACTTCGGCCACGCGTTGAAGAACACGCTCGTGCCGGTGATCACGATCACCGGCCTGCAACTGGGCGGCATCATCGCGTTCGCGATCGTGACCGAGACGGTGTTCCAGTGGCCCGGCATGGGCCTCTTGTTCATCCAATCCGTCAACGTGGCCGACATCCCGGTGATGGCGGCCTATCTCTGCCTGATCGCGCTGATCTTCGTCGTGATCAATCTGGTCGTCGATCTTCTCTATTTCGTCGTCGATCCGCGCCTGCGTATCGAGCGTATCGCGACAAACTGAATGCGCACTGACTCATGAGCAAGCTTGCCGAAGCCTCTGTCGCCGCCGCCGCGTCATCGTCATCATCGACGGTCGGCGCGATCCGCGCCTTTCACGAAGACCTGATTGAGATCCGCCGTGACTTCCATGCGCATCCCGAGCTGGGTTTCGAGGAAGTGCGCACCGCGCGCATCGTCGCCGAGCAATTGCGCAGGCTCGGCATCGAGACGCATACCGGCATCGGCAGGACCGGCGTGGTGGGCGTGGTGCACGGCCGACCCGCGCGAGGCCACAAGCAGTCCAGGCGCACCATCGGTCTTCGCGCCGACATGGATGCGCTGCCGATCGTCGAGAACAACACCTTCGCGCATCGCTCCTTGCACCCGCATCGCATGCATGCGTGCGGACACGACGGCCACACCACGATGCTCCTGGGCGCGGCGCGCTATCTGGCTGCCACGCGCAATTTCGACGGCACCGTGCACCTGATCTTCCAGCCCGGCGAGGAGGGTCATGCAGGCGCCAAGGCGATGATCGACGACGGCCTGTTTTCGCGCTTTCCCTGTGACTCGGTCTTTGCGATGCATAACTGGCCGAGCCTGCCGGCAGGCACCATCGGCGTGAACGTCGGACCGATGATGGCTGCAGCCGATCGCTTCGAGATCGTGATCCGCGGACGCGGCGGTCACGGCGCGCATCCCTACCTGACCATCGACCCGGTGGTGATCGCCGGGCACCTGATCACCGCGGTGCAGAGCATCGTCGCACGCAACGTCAGCCCGATCGATTCGGCGGTCGTCACCATCGCCGCTATGCAGGCCGGCGACCTCGACGCGTTCTCGGTGATCCCGGGCGAGGTCAAGCTGATCGGCACGGCGCGCAGCTTCAAGGAGTCGGTGCAGGTAATGCTCGAGAAGCGCTTGGTGGAACTCACGCATTCGATCGCCGCCGCGTTCGACGCGACCGCGTCGTGCAGCTACCATCGACTCTATCCGGCAACAATCAACACGCCGGCCGAAGCGCGCTTCGCCGCCGACGTGGCCGAATCGGTGGTGGGCGCCGACCATGTCATTCGCGATCTCGCGCCGTCGATGGGCGCGGAGGACTTTTCGTTCATGTTGCAGGTTCGACCCGGCGCCTATCTGCGGCTCGGCCAGGGCGGCGCGGAGTCCGGCATGTTCCTGCACAACACGCGTTACGATTTCAATGACGAAGTGCTGCCGTTCGGCGCCGGCCTGTTCGCGGCGCTGGCCGAGCGGGCCATGCCGCGCGCATGATCCGCGTCTGCAAGCGCTGTTTGCCAGAAAATTGAATCCTCGACAGTTTTGTTTCGGTCACGATCCATTGGGAGAATCTTCATGAAAGTCACCAGACTCATCGCCGCGACGCTGTTCGGCGTATTCGTCACCGCGGCGCTCGGCCTGACTGCGAGCACGCCCGCTCATGCGGTGACATTCCGCATGTCCAATCAGGGCGATCCGCTGTCGATGGATCCGCACTCGCTCAACGAATCGTTGCAGCTCACATTCCTGAACAACATCTACGAGTCGCTGGTCGGCCTCGACAAGAACTTGAAGCTGGTTCCCGCGCTGGCGACCGACTGGAAGCAGACCTCGCCCACCGTATGGCGCTTCAACCTGAGGAAGAACGTCACCTTCCACGACGGCACGCCATTCACCGCCGACGACGTGATCTTCTCGCAGGCGCGCGCGCTGGCGGACGGGTCGGACATGAAGACCTATGTGGGCCAGATCAAGGAGATCAAGAAGATCGACGACCACACCATCGACGTCGTCACCAATACGCCCTACCCGATCCTGCCGAACGTGTTCACGCGCTGGTACATCATGAGCAAGAAGTGGTGCACCGACAACAAGGCCGAGAAGCCGGTCGACAAGAGGAAGGGCGTCGAGAACTACGCATCGTTCAAGGCCAACGGCACCGGCCCGTTCCGGTTGAAGTCGCGCGATCCGGGCACCCGCACCGTGCTCGTCAAGAACCTGAACTACTGGGAGAAGGTCGAGGGCAACGTCGACGAAGTGGTCTTCACGCCGATCGGCAATCCTTCGACGCGGGTGGCTGCGCTGATCTCGGGCGAGATCGACATGATGGAGCCGGTGCCGCAGCAGGACATCGCGCGCATCAACGCGGGCGCCAACACGCGCGTGCTGCAAGGCCCCGAGTTACGCACCATCTTTCTCGGCATGGACCAGAAGCGCGATGAACTGCTCTACTCGAGCGTGAAGGGCAAGAACCCGTTCAAGGACAAGCGCGTGCGTCAAGCCTTCTATCAGGCGATCGACATCGACACCATCAAGAGCAAGGTGATGCGCGGCGCTTCGACTCCTTCGGCGTTGATGATGGCGCCGGGCGTGCACGGCTATGTGGCAGACCTGAACAAGCGTCTGCCCTACGACGTCGAAGCCGCCAAGAAGTTGATGACCGACGCGGGCTATCCGAACGGTTTCGAAGTCACGATGAACTGCCCGAACGATCGCTACGTCAACGATTCCGAAATCTGTCAGGCGGTCGCGGCGATGCTCGCGCGCATCAACGTCAAGATCAATCTGCAGGCCGAATCCAAGGCGCAGTATTTCCCGAAGATCCTGTCGCGCAACACCTCGTTCTACATGCTCGGCTGGACGCCCTCGACGATCGATGCGCACGACGTGTTGAACTCGCTGGAAGGCACACCCGACAACGCGACCGGCCGTGGCCAGTTCAACCTGGGCGCATACAGCAATCCCAAGATCGACGATCTGATCGGCAAGATCCAGTCCGAGATCGATGCGGGAAAGCGCGACGCGATGATTGCCGAGGCGATCAAGCTGCACAAGGACGACATCGCCCATCTGCCGTTGCATCAGCAGGCCCTTGCGTGGGGCGTGAAGAAGAACATCACGCTGGTGCAGTTGGCGACCAACGACAATCTCTTGAAGTGGGTCGTCGTCAAGTGAGCAGGCCGCACGGCGGCGGTGCGATGAAGGGCGTCTCTTGAGTACTCCCGCCATCGCGCCCGCCACCGCGTCAGTGGCCATCGTCGAGCGGAGCTTGTTGTCTCGCACCTGGGACAGCGACTTCCTCTATCAATATCGCCGCTCGCCGGTCGCGATCGGCGCGTCGGTGGTCGCGCTGCTCTGTCTCGTCGGCGCGATCTTCGCCGGCTGGATCGCGCCTCACAATCCCTTCGATCTCGCGAGCGTCGATCTGTCGGATGCGCGCCTGCCACCCGCGTGGATCGAAGGCGGCAAGGCGACGTATCCGCTGGGCAGCGACGAGCAGGGGCGCGACGTGCTCTCGGCGATCCTCTACGGATCGCGCATCTCGCTGATCGTTGGCGCCGCGTCGGTCTTGCTGTCGCTGATCATCGGCATCACGCTTGGCCTGCTCGCGGGCTATGCGGGCGGTCGAGTCGATGCGGCGATCATGCGCGTCGCCGATGTGCAGCTCTCGTTCCCGGCGATCCTGATCGCGCTGTTGATCGACGGCGTGGCACGCGCCGTCTTCAAGAACGCCGACGAAAATCTTGCGTTCCTGGTCCTCATCTTCGCGATCGCGGCGTCGGGTTGGGTGCAGTACGCACGCACCGTGCGCGGCTCTACGCTGGTCGAGAAGAACCGCGAATACGTGCAGGCCGCGCGCGTGATCGGCGTCGGCCCGGTCGCCATCATGTTCAGGCATGTGTTACCGAATGTGACCGGACCGGTGCTCGTGCTTGCGACCGTCCACATCGCCACCGCGATCATCACAGAGGCTACGCTATCGTTTCTCGGGGTTGGTGTGCCTCCCACGCTGCCTTCGCTCGGCACACTAATTCGTAACGGCAACAACTTTCTTTTTTCAGGCGAGTGGTGGATAACGGTATTTCCCGGAGCAGCGTTGGTGTTGCTGGTGCTGTCGGTCAATCTGCTGGGCGACTGGCTGCGCGACGCGACCAACCCGCGACTGCAATGATTCCGGACCCCATGGTTTTTGATGGAGGCCCACCATGACTCGCCATTCAGTTGCAATTGCTTGCGTCGCCGCGTTCGGTGTGGTTCTTGCCGGTTGCGCAACGGCGCCCCTTTCGTTCATCAACGATCAGCAGGTCTTTCACCGGCAGGTGCTCAATCGTTTCCCGGTGCGCCTGCTCGCAATCGACGGTTCGTACACGGCCTTTCGTCCGGTGCCGATCGCGCCGGGCACGCATACGCTGCTGCTCGCGGCCTCGCCGGTGGCGGGCTTTCGCGTGCCGCCCGAGAAGACCTATCCGATGACGATCGCGCCATGCACGCGCTACTACATCGCCGCGCAACGCATCTCGCCGTTGCTGCAGGACTGGGAGCTGGTGGTCGAGGAGACCTATCCGGTCGCGGGCTGCAACCCGGCGCAGGAGCTCGAGAAGGCGAAGACCGCGGCGATCTCGGGGCTTGTTCCCCAGGCTTCGAGCACGGTTGAAGCATCGCCGCCGATCGCGCAAAACGCGCCTCGATGATCTGACCTGACGACCCGCCGATGCCCACCCCACTTCTCGAGGTTCGTCATCTCCGGGTCGAGTTCCCTACGCGGCGCGGTGCGCTGCTGGCGCTCGACGATGTGTCGTTCGCGATCGCACCGGGCGAAGTGCTCGGCGTGGTAGGCGAGTCGGGTGCGGGCAAATCGCTCACCGGTGCGGCGATCATCGGCCTGCTCGAAGCGCCGGGCCGCATCGCCAGCGGCGAGATCCTGTTGAATGGCCGGCGCATTGATCAACTCGACGACGAGGCGATGCGGCGCGTGCGCGGCAAGGAGATCGGCGCGATCTTCCAGGACCCGCTGACCTCGCTGAACCCGCTCTACACGATCGGCGCTCAACTGGTCGAGACGATCCAGACGCACCTGCCGCTTTCCGCGAGCGCCGCGCGTCAACGCGCGATCGACCTGCTCGAATCGACCGGCATTCCCGCCGCGCGTCAGCGCATCGATCAGTATCCGCACCAGTTCTCGGGCGGCATGAGGCAGCGCGTCGTGATCGCGCTGGCGCTCGCGGCCGAGCCCAAGCTGATCGTCGCCGACGAGCCCACCACCGCGCTCGACGTGTCGATCCAGGCGCAGATCATCACGCTGTTGAAGAAGCTCTGTCGCGAGCACGGCACGGCGGTGATGCTGGTCACGCACGACATGGGCGTGATCGCGGAGACGGCCGATCGCGTCGCGGTGATGTATGCCGGCCGCATCGTCGAGATCGGCCGCGTCGACGACGTGATCCATCGGCCCCAGCATCCGTACACGATCGGCCTGATGGGCGCGATTCCGTCGATGCGCCACGAAGTCGAGCATCTCGCGCAGATAGTCGGGGCGATGCCGCGCCTGACCGCGATCCCGCCGGGTTGCGCGTTTCATCCGCGTTGTGCCGCGCGCTTTTCGCCTTGCGATCGCGAGCGTCCCGACCTGATGGCAGCACCCCCGTCGATGGCCGCATGCTGGCTGCACGATGCGAGCAAGCGCTGCGACGCCGAAGCAGCGCGCGTGTCGCTGGCCGTCGTCGAGGATGCGCTCGCGAATCCCGAGCCGAGCGCAGCCATGCAGGAAGAAGGCATCGCATGAGCGCCGTCATCGACCACATCGTTCATCCCATGCAGCGCGCGGCAGTGCGGCCACTGGTCGAAGTCGTCAACGCCGGCCGCAACTTCGACGTCTCGCCGCCGTGGCTCAACCGCGTGATCCAGCGGCAGCCGCGCGTCGTGCTGCGCGCGGTCAACGATGTCTCGTTCACGATCGCCCGCGGTGAAACGCTCGGCCTGGTCGGCGAATCGGGTTGCGGAAAATCGACCATTGCGCGCCTTCTGGTGGGCTTGTATGCGCCGACCTCGGGCAACATCCTTTTCGACGGCGTGCCGGTATCGCAATTCGCGAAATCGCGCGCAATGCGCAGGCGTGCGCAGATGATCTTTCAGGATCCCTACGCCAGCCTGAATCCGCGCTGGCGGGTTGGCCGCATCATCGCCGAGCCGCTGAAACTGCATGGCGCCGCAGTCGTCAGCGCAAGCGGGACGAATGCCGATCGGGAAGCCGCCAGTGCGGCGGCAAGCGACGCCAGCATAGACGCGAGAGTCGATGCGTTGCTGGTCCAGGTGGGCCTTGGCCCCGCCGACAAGTCCAAGTACCCGCATCAGTTCTCGGGCGGCCAGCGCCAGCGCATCTCGATCGCGCGCGCCCTCGCGACCCAGCCCGAGTTCCTGGTGTGCGACGAGCCTACCTCGGCGCTCGACGTCTCGGTGCAGGCGCAGGTGCTCAACCTGATGAAGACCCTGCAGCGCGAGCTGGGGCTGACCTATCTGTTCATCTCGCACAACCTCGCGGTGGTGCGTTACATCGCCGATCGGGTCGGCGTGATGTATCTCGGCCGCCTGGTGGAACTCGCACCGAAGCCGGCGCTGTTCGCGAACCCGCTGCATCCGTACACACGCATGCTGCTCGAAGCGATTCCCGATCTCGAGAAGACCGGCACGGCGCGTATCGCGGTCGCGGGCGAAGTACCCAATCCGCTCGCCCCGCCGCCGGGTTGTGCGTTCCATCCGCGGTGCCCTTACGCGAACGAGCGGTGCAAAGTCGAGCGCCCCGAGATGAAGCCACACGGCGTCGCGCTGGTCGCTTGCCACGGGATCGAAGAAGGCCGGATCGGCCCTGTTGCGGAAACGCACTAACGGTGCGGCGCGTGGCTCGAACGGCAGGTTTCGATGCGTGATCGCGCAACCGCTTTGTCGCCCGATCGTTGCCCAATCGTCGTCGTCCAGTTGTCGCGCAATCGTCGCGCATGATGCACGTGGACGATGCGGTCCTGCGCCTGGCTGCGGTGGGCAAGCGCTGCGACCACCAGGCTCCCGACGGTATTGAGCAAGGACATCCACGCGAGGACGTCATCGTGTCGAACCACCGATGCGTAGAGAAGCGTCGCCCCATGTGCTATGGCAAACAGCAGCCACGACGTGACCGACACCCCTCCCGCACCGCCGCGTTTGCAAAGTTTCTGGATCTGCGGCACATAGGCAATGACGCGCACGACGCTGCAGATCAGGTATCCGCAGGTTACGGTGTCTGTCCAGGGCAGGTGTGACATCTAGACTCGTTCGCATCCGGATTCGAGGGCCTCGGGCCGCCGCCAGCTACAGCGCCAACCGGTACGCATTGCCCGTTGGATCGAGTATCGAATGGATGAACCCACGGATCGCCCACGAATGACACCGTCGCGCCGTCAAATATTCACACCCATAGAACCGGAGATCCCATGAAAACCATCACGACCCTCGTCGCCGTCATCGTCCTCGTGATCCTCGGCGTGGCGCTGCTCAACTGGAATCTCGTCACGCAGGCGACACCGGTGAACCTGTTCGTGACGACGGTCAATTTGTCGATGCCGCTGCTGCTGTTGATCGGCATGGTGATCGTCGCGGTGCTCTACTTCGCGACGCTCGGGCGCATCCGCATGGAGGCGGCGATCGAATCGCGCGAGCTGCATCGCGAACTCGATCGCGCACGCCGCACCGCGGAGAAAGCCGAGGAGTCCCGCATCGCCGATCTGCGCGCGTACCTCGATCGCGAGATTCCGCAGATCGAGCTCAAGCTCGATCAGGCATTGGAGCGGCTCGGTGTCCGGGCGCCGCTGTTCGATCGGACGGACGCGCAGCGCTGAGCGCGAGACGTTCAGCGACCCAAGGCAAGCACGGCGAACGAAGCGAGCCAATGCGTGCCCACGTATTCGCCTTGGGCCGCGTGCGGCAGCGATGCGGCGAGGTGGTCGTCGATCGCGCGTTCGATATCGGCGCGCGCATTGCCGGACATTGCCTCGGGCGTCGTCGCGGACTTCGCCGCAAGCAGCATTGACCAGCACCACGCGCGCGAAAGATTGAGTCCGTCCAGATGTGCGATACGCGGATCGCTGCGGTCGGTTACGCGCACCGGCGTGAGCCAATGAGCCAGCCTTTCGACGGACGGCACGAAGGCTTGCCACCACGAAATGAATCGCGCATCGCTCTCCTGGGCGAGCACGCGCCGCATCAGTGCGGCTTCGACGAGTCCGCTCGAAAGAAAGTCCTCGCTGCTGCTCTCGTAAGCGATCGGATAATCGCGATCGTTGCCGAACCATTGAAGCGCCTTCGCGACGATCGAAGCGCGCAGGGCACTCGCGCCCGCGATCTCCGCATAGTCGAGCGCCAGCATCAACGCGAACGCGCTGTTGCCATGCATGCCCGCGCGCGAAGGAAAGTCGGCGCGCGGCAGATAGTCGAGGAAGCGCGCGACGAAGGCGTCGGCCAGCGGCTGCATGCAATCGCGCCAACGCGCGGCACGAGGATGGTCCGGCGCAGCCGCATGCAAGGCGGCCGACAGCTTGAGCAGCCACGCCCATCCGTAAGGCCGCTCGAACGCGCGCGCCCCCGGCCGATCGAGATACGCGCACTCGACCGCGACCTTCTCCACGGTGAAATGCGCATCGAGCCGCGCGGCGATCGCAGCGACCTCGGGCAGTTGCGGAAAGCGCGCCAGCAGCGTAACCAGCGTCCAGTGCATGTGCACAGCCGAGTGCCAGTCGTAGCTGCCATAGAACACCGGATGCAATGCCGACGGCCGCTCGGCTTCGGCCGCCGCGTTCATCAGGTGGTCGAGCTTGTTGGGGAACTCCGCGACGACGTTGGCGAGCGCGACGCGCGCGAAGCGGCTTGCCAGGACTTCGTCGAGCATGTGGGGCGTGCGTGTCACGCCTTCGCCAGGAACTTCTCGGCGAGCCGCACCCAATACGTCGCACCGATCGGGATCAACTCGTCGTTGAAGTCGTAGCTCGGGTTGTGCAGCATGCACGGGCCCATGCCGTGTCCGGACTCGCGATGCGTGCCGTCGCCGTTGCCGATGAACACGTAGCAGCCGGGTTTCGCCTGCAGCATGAAGGCGAAGTCCTCCGAGCCCATCGTCGGTTCGATGTCGACCAGCGTGTTCGCGTCGCCCACCACATCGCGCATTACACCGGCGGCGAAATCGGTTTCCTTCGCGTGATTGACGGTGGGCGGATAGTTGCGCTCGAACTGCATGGTTGCGCTCGCGCCGAATGTGGCCGCCGTCCCATCGACGATGCGCTGCATGCCGGATTCGATCAGGTCGAGCACTTCGGTCGTGAAGGTGCGCACCGTGCCGCGCAGCACCGCTTCGTTGGGGATGATGTTGTACGCATCGCCCGCGTGGATCTGCGTGATCGAAAGCACCGCCGTGTCGATCGGCTTCTTGTTGCGCGTGATCAGCGTCTGCAAATTCTGTGCGAGCGCGACCGCGACCATGATCGGATCGACGCCGTTGTGCGGCATCGCCGCGTGCGCGCCCTTGCCGGTCACAGTGATCTCGAACTGATTGGCCGACGCCATCATCGGCCCCGCGGTCACCCCGAAGGTACCCACGGCGCTGCCGGGCCAGTTGTGCATGCCGAACACCGCGTCGCAGGGAAATTTTTCGAAGAGACCATCTTCGATCATCACGCGCGCGCCGCCGCCACCTTCTTCCGCGGGCTGGAAGATCACGTGGAGCGTGCCGTCGAAGTGCTTCGACTCCGCCAGGTATTGCGCGGCCGCGAGCAGCATCGCGGTATGCCCGTCGTGTCCGCACGCATGCATGCGGCCCTGGTTCTGCGAGCGATGCGCGAACGTGTTGTGCTCCTCCAGCGGCAGTGCGTCCATGTCGGCGCGCAAGCCCACAGCCTTCGTTCCGCTTCCGACCTTGAGCGTGCCGACCACGCCGGTCTTGCCCAGGCCGCGGTCGACCGCGTAGCCCCATTCGGTCAACTTGTTCGCGACGATTTCGGCGGTGCGCACTTCCTCGAACTTCAGTTCGGGATGCGCGTGGATGTCGCGCCGTATGCGCGCGATATCGGACTGGAACTGGACGATGCGATCGATGAGATTCATGGGCGTGCAATCGGCTAAAGGACAGATGCGCAGGCTAGCATGCCCTCTCGCCTCAGGCTCGCGCAGCGACCCCTGGCCGGGTGTGCCATGCGTTCAGAAACTCGCGCTCTCGTTCGCGGCTGATGCCCGCATGCGTCGCCGCGCCGCTCGCCAGGCGCGCGGGCTTCATGCCGCCGGAAAGCAAGCGCTGTTTGTCCCAGGCCATCGTGTCCGCGATGGTTTCAGCGAGCGTCCGAAACGATAGTCCATCGGCGATCGCCTTTGCGAGATCGAGCGACAGGAGCCCGTTCGAGTCTTCGGGCAACCACAACGGCATCTCCGAAAAAGGCGCGACCTTCCGTTCGCCGAGGAACGCTTCGGCTACCCACGTGAACGCGGCATCGCTGCCGGTCGCTTGCCGGCATGCCTCGAGCAGTTCGCCCATCGTCAGCGGCGATGCCGGCCCGGCCACGTTGTAGATGCCGGTCCGGTTCGATTCGATCATGCGCACGATCCAGTCCGCCATGTCGCGGGCATGAATCAGTTGGATGCGACGACCGGGTTTGCCGGGCGCCAGCACCTCGCCGCCTGCCTTGACCCGTTGCACCCAATACATGAAGCGTTCGGTCTGATCGTGAGGTCCGACCAGAAGGCCCGCACGAGCGATCAGGGCGCGACTGGGCATCGTGCTTTGAACCGCCCGCTCACACAGGGCTTTGAGCGCGCCGTAGTTTTCGGCGACGTTCTCGGTCGTCGCGTCATCGAGCGTATTGAGCGGCGCGCTCTCGTCGATACGGTTGCGGTTCAAGTCCGCATAGACCGAGGCGCTCGAAACATAAACGTATAGCCCGATCGCGCGCGCCAGGAACTCAGCCGACTTTTGCACGATGCGAGGGAGATAACCGCAGGTATCGATGGCCGCATCCCAACTCCTGCCGGACAGTGCGGCGAGGTCCGTGTCGCGGTCACCGTGCAAATGTTCGACGTCTGGAAACAGGCCGGGGTTGGTCGTGCCGCGATTGAACAAGGTGACCTGGTGCTCACGGGCAAGCGCGGCTTCGACCAGGTGCCTGCCCAGAAACAGGGTGCCGCCGATGATCAGGATCTTCATGCGCCTTTGCCGTCTGATTGGTTCGGGGACCGCAAGCTATCATGCGCGCGCCGCTACCGAACCCCATGCTCGTCTTCCTCATCCGCCGCTCGTTGCAGAGCATCGCCGTGCTGTTCGCGATGTCGCTGATCGTCTTCGCGGGTGTCTATGTGATCGGCGATCCGGTGCTGGTGATGATCAGTCCCGAGGCGACGCAGGCCGACATCGCCGCGACGCGAGTGGCGCTCGGACTCGATCAACCGCTGTGGGTGCAATACGGCCGCTTCATCGCCGGCGCGCTGTCGGGTGACCTCGGGCGCTCGTACGCGTACAGCGTGCCCGCCATCAAGCTGATCCTCGAGCGCATGCCCGCGACGATGGAGCTCGCGGTCGTCGCGATGCTGATCGCGATCTTTCTCGGCATTCCGCTCGGTTTGTGGGCGGGCCTCAAGCCCGACTCGATCGCGGGCAAGACCATCATGAGCGGCTCGATCCTCGGCTTCTCGCTGCCGACCTTCTGGGTCGGGCTGATGCTGATCATGCTGTTCTCGGTGTCGCTCGACTGGCTGCCCGCGTCGGGCCGCGGCGCGATCGTCGACGTGTTCGGCCTGAAGCTCTCGATCCTCACGCTCGACGGATGGAAGCATCTGCTCTTGCCCGCGTTCAATCTCGCGCTCTTCAAGCTCTCGCTGATCATTCGACTCGTACGCGCCGGTACGCGCGAGGCGCTCTTGACCGACTACGTGCGCTTCGCGCGCGCCAAGGGCTTGTCGAATGCGCGCGTGGTGGGCGTGCATGTACTCAAGAACATCCTGATCCCGGTCGTCACCGTGATCGGCCTCGAGTTCGGATCGGTGATCGCGTTCTCGATCGTGACCGAGTCGATCTTCGCATGGCCCGGCATGGGCAAGCTCATCATCGACTCGATCGGCGTGCTCGACCGACCGGTGATCGTCGCGTATCTGCTGGTGATCGTGACGGTCTTCATCGTCGTCAATCTCGTCGTCGACATCGCGTACTCGTGGCTCGATCCACGCGTGCGTCTGGGCGATAGCGGCGGCGACGCATGAAGCCGACGGAGCGGGCAAGCGAGCCGGCGACCTTGCGCGATGATGTCCTGCTCGATGCCGGGCTCGGCGCTGCAGTCCTTCCGATGGCGCCGAGCGGATCGTCTCCTCTCTCGCCGTCCTTGCGCTTTCTCGCGGACTTCGCCGAGAGCCGCATCGCGGTTGCGGGCGCGGCGTTGCTCGCGCTCTTCGTACTGGCGGCGCTCTTCGCACCGTGGATCGTCCCGCAGGATCCCTATGACCTCGCGCATCTCGACATCCTCGACGCGCGCCTGCCGCCAGGCTCCATCGCCGGGGGTGGCATAAGCAGCGGCACGGGCGACCTGACCCACTACCCGCTCGGCACCGACGGCCAGGGGCGCGACATGCTGTCGGCGATCGTCTATGGCCTTCGCATCAGCGTGGCGATCGGCGTGCTCTCGACCCTGTGCGCGGCAATCATCGGCGTGTCGCTCGGTCTGGTCGCGGGCTATGCGGGTGGCAAGGTCGATGCGTTCGTGATGCGTCTGGCCGACATCCAGCTATCGTTCCCCTCGATCCTGATCGCGCTGATCCTGCTGGCGTTCCTGCGGCCGGGTCTGGGTAACATCGTGATCGCTCTGGTCGCAGTGCAATGGGCCTATTACGCGCGCACCGTGCGCAGCACCGCGCTGGTCGAGCGGCGGAAGGAATACATCGAGGCCGCGAGAGGCCTCGGACTATCGACGACGCGCATCGTGTTCCGACATCTGCTGCCCAATTGCCTGCCGCCGCTGATCGTGGTCGCGACCCTGCAAATCGCCTCGGCGATCGCGCTCGAAGCGACGCTGTCCTTCCTCGGCCTGGGCGTGCCGATCACCGAGCCGTCGCTCGGCCTCTTGATCGCCAATGGCTTCCAGGTCCTGTTCTCGGGCAAGTACTGGATCAGCGTCTATCCGGGTGTGGCGCTGGTGCTGTTGATCGTCGCGCTGAACCTGGTGGCCGATCGGCTGCGCGACATGCTCGATCCGCGCCTGCGCGATCGTTAGCGGATGACGGTGGAGATGGACGAAGCATGAAGACCCTTGCGCGTTGGACCTTCGGTATCGCCGCGACCGCGATCGCCGCCGCCGTCGTCATCGTCACCATCCTCTTCGTCATCAACCTGCGCGATGAACCGCCAGCGGCAATCGTCGCGCGCATCACGGCCATCGAACCGACCGACGATGCGCACAACGCGGGCTACGGACTCTGGGCGCTGCATGCCGCGGAAGGAGACGACTCGATCGAAGCGGGTCGTCGCGCCTTCCGCGCGACCATCGACGACCCCCTCAAAGGCGTGGTGCCGCGAGACCGTCGCACGCCGTGGACCGATGTGCTCGATCGCATCGAGTTTCCACAATCCATCGCGTGTCCCGAGCGCGACAACGACTGTCTCGATCGCGTCCTCGCGCAGGCCGCGACGATCAAGGCGCTCGCGGCGCGACATCGCGTAGTGCTCGCTCGCATCGCCGCGATCGACGACGCAGCGGTGTGGGAGGAGCCCGTCGTGGACGGCGATATCGTCGCGCTGGCCGCGATGATGGCTCCGCCGTGGCCTCAATATGGCGCCGCTCTGCGACTCTCGATGATGAGCGCCGCGATCGATCTCGCGGAAGGCCGCACCGACTTGGGCATCGCGGGGCTGCAGCGCAATCTGCGGATTGCCCGCAAGTGCCTGGCCGGCGCGCGCACGCTGAGTGGCAAGTTCTACACCGCGGCGATGCTCGAGCACGTTCTGCTGGCCGCCTCGCAGATGATCGATCTGACCGACGCACACGCGGTCTCGGCAGCTCTGCAGCGCGTCGCGACGCCGCTGACCCCGGACGAATACGCGCTGCCGATGCATTTCGAAGCGCGCTACGCATTGGCCTGGATCGACCGCATCGACAACCATCCCGTCGACGCCGTCGTCGATCACACGCCCGATCTGCTCGAGCGCGGCGTCGCGCGCATCACCTACCGGCCGCAGGCCACGAAGAACGGCATCGCGATGCGTCTCGCCGAGTTCGAGCGGATCGGCCGGCTCGATCCCGCGACGTTCGCGGCGCAACTGGCAGACGCCGAGCGACAGTCGAACGAACGATCGCGTAACGCGAGGACGCATTGCCTCCGGCACGCCATCAATACCTATGGCTGCTATCTCGTGGAGAGCTACGTGCCGCCGCTGACCATGCAGGCCCGTGTCCTCGACAGCGCGGCCCTGATGGCCGCGGTGCGCGCAAAGAGCGCCCTCGCCCTCGCTCGCGTGCCGGCGGATCGGGTCGCAACGGCACTGGCTACGATGCCAGCATCGGCCCGCAACGCCTACGACGGGCATCCATTCACATGGGACGCGGGCGCACGCACGATCGGCGCAGCGCGGTTGTCGCGGGGCTGGGCCGCCGACGGGCCGAGAGATGCCGAAGGCCGGGTCACGTCGTACGCGAGCGTTGCGCGCACGTGGACCCTGTCACTGCCGCAGCGTTGAATCGCATGGAAAGCGGCGCGACTCCGGTGCTCGACATCGAAGGTCTCAAGACTCGTTTCGAGACCATGTCCGGCACGGTGCGGGCGGTCGACGGGGTCGACCTTTCGGTCGCGAACGGCGAGGTGCTCGGCCTGGTCGGAGAATCGGGCTCAGGCAAGTCCGTCACCGGCTTGTCGATCCTGCGCTTGATCGATCCGCCGGGCCGCATCATCGAAGGCCGCA
>JBBSGB010000025.1:0-49725 GCA_038254545.1 Burkholderiales bacterium
ATGCGCGCGAGCTCGTCGACGGCATCGACGATCGCATCGACGATGGTCCGCTCGTCGGCCGAGGACAGGTCGCGCTTGTTGTGCGGCTGTTCGCCGCGCTTGTTGTCCGCGCCTTTGTCCACGCGCTCGTCCATCTTCTCGCCGCGCTTGTTCAAGCTGGCGATTTCGTCATCGAACACCGGTCGATAACGGACCTCGACGGGATAGAGTCGACCCGACACTTCGATCACCGGAGCAGGATGATCGTCGCTGCCGAAATGCCGCGCGAAGCGCGCGGCATCGATGGTGGCCGAGGTCACGATCAGCTTGAGATCGGGTCGCTTCGGCAGCAGCCCCTTGAGATAACCGAGCAGGAAATCGATGTTGAGGCTGCGCTCGTGCGCCTCGTCGATGATGATGGTGTCGTAGGCCGACAGCATCGGATCGCCCTGCGTCTCGGCCAGCAGGATGCCGTCGGTCATCAGCTTGACCGACGCGCCGGGCGACAGCCGATCGTGAAAGCGGATCTTGAAGCCGACGTGCTCGCCCAACGGCGAATGCAATTCCTCGGCGATGCGCCGCGCGGTGGCTGTCGCTGCAAGTCGTCGCGGCTGTGTATGGCCGATCAGTCCCGTCCCGCCAGCACCGCGACCACGCCCGAGCGCGAGACAAATCTTCGGCAGTTGCGTGGTCTTGCCCGAGCCGGTCTCGCCGCTGACGATCACGACCTGGTTCCCACGTATCGCGTCGCCGATCTCATCCCGCCGCAACGAGACCGGCAACTCCTCGGGAAAGTCGATCGCGCCGATCGGATTTGCCGGCGCCGGCCTCGCATCGCGCAGGTTGCGGGCGTCAGGCGCCTGCGTTGAAGCGGGCGAACGCGGGCGACGCGATGGCTGACGCGGCGGACGATCGGATGCGGGACTCGGCAATCGTGACGGAGTGAAAGTGGGTGAACCACGCGGCGTGTGGAAACAACCGTGTTTCGGATGCGACGCGCAGCATCGCACGACACTCTTTTGCTAGGCGTTCATCGAGGGGCGCTCATTATAATGACCGGCATGAATAGTCTAGAGACCCGTACCGATTTCGCCCCGAAGCTCGAAGAGCCGCGGCCGGCGGACGACGCGCGCGCTCTGCTCGACTCGATCCCGCTGACGACCAATGAAGACGAAGCCGACGCGTTACTCGACGGCGAGCTCGGCGACGCCCTGCATCGCGCGCAGTTCGTCGCGTGGTTTCGCGCGGTGGCACCCTACGTTCACGCGTTCAAGCGCAAGAGCTTCGTGGTCGCGGTCAGTGGCGAGGCGGTAGCAGCGGGTCGCCTGGCGCGCATCTGCGAAGACCTCGCGCTGTTGCGCGCGCTCGGCATCCGCATCGTGGTCGTGCACGGCTCGCGTCCGCAGATCGAAGAGCAGTTGCGGCTGCGACAGGTGGAATCGCGCTTCCAGGACGACGTGCGCATCACCGACACGGCCGCGCTCGAATGCGCCAAGGAAGCCAACGGCGAAATCCGCCTCGACATCGAAGCCGCGTTCTCGCAAGGCCTGGCCAACACGCCGATGGCCAACGCCGACATCAAGATCCTGTCGGGCAACTTCATCACCGCGCGACCGCTGGGCGTGATCGACGGCGTGGACTTCCAGCACACCGGCGTGGTGCGCAAGGTTTCGGCCGAGGTGATCGACCTCGCGCTCAATACGCGCGCGGTGGTGCTGCTCTCGCCGCTCGGCTTTTCGCCTACCGGCGAAGCGTTCAACCTCGACATGGAGGACGTGGCCTCGAGCGTGGCCTCGGCGATCCACGCCGAGAAGATCATCTTCCTCACCGATGCGCCCGGGCTGCTCGATGGGGAGGGTCATCTAATTCGCGAGTTGTCCGAGGAGGCCGCCGACAAACTGTTCGCGTCGGGCACGTTGCCCGAGCCGATGGCGTTCTATCTGCGCCATGCGCTGCGCGCGATCAAGAACGGCGTGCCGCGCGCGCACCTCGTTCCGTTCGCGTTGGACGGCGGCGCATTGCTGGAAATCTTCACGCACGACGGCGTGGGCACGATGATCGCCGACGACGATCTCGAGGAGTTGCGCGAAGCCACCATCGACGACGTCGGCAGCATCCTCAAGCTGATCGAACCGCTCGAAGCCGACGGCACGCTGGTCAAGCGCGGACGCACCCGCATCGAACGCGAGATCGACTATTTCAGCGTGATCGACCACGACGGCCGCTTGTTCGGTTGCGCGGCTCTCTACCCGTTCCCGCAGGAAAAGATGGGAGAGCTCGCGTGCCTGACGGTCGATCCCGAGGCACAAGGCATGGGCGACGGCGAGAAGCTGATGAAGCGCATCGAACAGCGCGCGCGCGCGGTCGGCATCGAGCGACTGTTCGTGCTCACGACCCGCACCGCGCACTGGTTCCTCAAGCGCGGCTTCACGGTGGCGTCACTCGATGTGCTGCCGCGCGACCGGCAGCGCATGTACAACTGGTCGCGCCGTAGCCAGGTTCTCGTCAAGAAGATCTGACGCGTGCCGCCTCGTCGCGTGTGACAGGTCGGCAGCGCCCTCGCCTTACCGCTTGGCAGTCCTGGGCTTCGATGGCAACCCGGCCGCATTGCCTTCGAACTTGTAGCTCACCACGAACCGATGCTTCGCACCGTCGGTAAAGCCATCCGGCGGCAGCGCCGCGTACTTCTGACGCGCGACCAGCTCGACCGCCATCTGATCCAGCAACTGGGAACCCGACGTCTTCTCGATGCCGCGGCCTGCGACCTTGCCGTTTCTCTGCAGCTCGAACCAGACCGTCGTCGTGCCGCTCGGCCGCTCCTCGCTGGCCTGACGGCCAGTCGGGTAGCGACTGCCCCGGTCCAGTCGCTTGAACACCGCATCGGTATATGCCACCTCTGTCGGTGTCGCGTCCGGATTTCGTATGCCCGTCACCGTGACCTTCGGAAGCATCTGCACGTCATCGGCCGCCTGCACCGGATCCGCAAGAAGACACGCGGCAACGAATGCCACGAATGCTGCAGACATGCACGCTCTCGAACTGATTGAATCACGTCCCATCGATCACTCCCCAAGTTGGCGTGCACATACCCCGCATTTGCGTTGTTCCAGGCGGCCGTTCACCCAGCCGTTGCCGCAAGCGCTCAGTTGCCCCGCTCGACCCACTGCGTTGCGAAGCGCGCCAGCTCGGCAGCGCGCTTCAATCCGAGCTTCTCGCGCAGGTTGGCGCGATGCGCCTCGACCGTCTTGGCGCTGCGACCAAGCTTGTCGGCGATCTCGGCGACCGTGAGGCCCTGGCCGATCATCCGCAGGATTTCGAACTCGCGATCGGTGAGGTTGTCGATGAACGACACGCTCTCGTCGACGCCGCTGTTGAGGAAACGCTGGACCATCACCGTCTGCATGCGGTCGCTCACGTAAACGCCCCCATTCAGGATCTTGCGAATCGCGGCGAGCAGCTTCTCGGTGGCCTCCTGCTTCATCACGTAACCCTTGGCCCCCGCACGAAAGGCGCGATCCGAGTACAGGGCCTCGTCGTGCATGCTCATCACCAGCACCGGCAGTTGCGGATGGGAATCGCGAATCAGCTTGACCAGCTCGATGCCCGAAGTGCCCGGCAGCGAGATGTCGACGATCGCCAGATCGACCGGGGTCTTGGCGAGCACCGCGACCGCCGCATCGGCGTCCCCCGCCTCTACACACACGTCGAGATCGGGCTCGCGGTTGACCAGTTGCGCAATGCCCTGACGCACGATGGTGTGATCGTCGACGATCAGGATGCGCGCCTTGACCGGTAGCTGGCCGATGGTGGACGCGATGTTGGACGTAGAGTCAGTCATAACGGTTTTCCTTGTTCGCGCAGCGTCTGCGCTGCGTCTTTGCCGAGTACCACACGAACCGAGACCTCCTTGCCGACCTGCGCGATCTCGAGCCCGGCTCCGAGCAACTTGGCGCGATTGCGCATGCTCGCAATGCCGATGCCTTCTGCCTCGTTTGTTCCCAGCGCGATCGCAACGGCAAGTTTGCCGCGATTGGAAATGGTGAGCACGATGCTGTTCTCGTCTTCGCGCAGGTCGACGAGAATTTTCTGGCCGGAACCGTGCTTGACCGCATTGTGCACGGCTTCCTGCGCGATCCGGTACAGATGATGAGCGGCCATGCGGCTTGCGACCGGGATCGTTCCATCGGCATTGAAAATGCAGTCGATGCCGTAGATCGCCGACACGTCGCGCGTGAGCACCGACAGCGCGAACGCGAAGGCGTTGTCTTCCGGAGCGACGGGCCGCAGACCGCGGGCAAGGGCCCGCGTATTCGAGATCGCCTGATTGGTCAGCGCGGCGATCTGTTGCGCGTCGTCGGTTTCGGGGGCGCTGCGCGCTTCGAGACGATTGGCGAGCGCCTTGGCGAGGAAGGCGATGCCGGTCAGATGCTGACCCAGGCCGTCGTGCAATTCATGCGACAGACGCTCCTTCTCGCGTTCGATCGTCTTCAAATCGCGCGCCAGACTTTCGAGATCTTCGGCGTCCGCGGGCGTGCCCTCGGCGCCATGCGCCACGACGGTTCGCGCTCGAGGTCGGCGTTTCGCTTTTGGTTTGCTGAGCACTTCCCGGTCGGGCATCCGCGCATTCCAATGATGATTGCGTCGTCGGCAGTAGAATCGACGCGACAGTTTACAGAGGATAGGTCCAATGAGCAGAACCGTTCAGTGCATCAAGCTAGGCCGCGAAGCGGAAGGCCTCGATTTTCCGCCCTACCCCGGCCCGCTCGGGCAGCGCATCTACGAGAACGTTTCGAAGGAAGCCTGGGCGGGGTGGTTGAAGCAGCAGACCATGCTCGTCAACGAGAACCGCCTGAACCTCGCCGATGCGCGTGCGCGCAAGTATCTCGCGACGCAGATGGAGCGCCATTTCTTCGGTGAAGGTGCCGATACCGCGGCAGGGTATGTGCCGCCGGCGGGTTCGTGACATGCGCTGTCATTCCACGCGCGATAAGAATCCCCTTTCGCTTCGCATGCCGCAGCCGTTCGGTTCCTCGCGTTGCTCGGAATGACCGAAGGGCGGCCTACTCGGCAGCTTCGCGCTCGAGGTCGTCCACGCCGATATGGCGCACGTCGCGGCCCTTGACCATATAGACCGTGTACTCGCACATGTTCTTCGCATGGTCGCCGATCCGCTCGAGCGCCTTGACGATGAACAGGATCTCGATCGAGCGCGAGATGGTGCGCGGATCCTCGATCATGAAGGTGATGAGCTGACGCAGGATCGCGCGGTATTCGTCGTCGAGCGCGAGGTCGTCGCGAACCACCTGTGCGGCGGCGATAGGATCGAGCCTGGCGAACGAATCGAGCGCCTTGCGCAGCATTTCGATGGCGGTGTCGGCGATGTGCGCGAGTTCGACTTTGGGCATGTGGGCGCGCTCGGCCTCGTGGATCAGGCGCGCCATGCGCGCGACCTTCTCTGCCTCGTCGCCGATGCGCTCGAGGTCGGTGATCATCTTGACGACCGTCATCAGCATGCGCAGGTCGCCCGCTGTGGGCTGACGGCGCGCGATGATGTGGCTGCAGCGTTCGTCGAGTTCGACCTCCATGCGATTGACGCGCTTGTCGGCTTCCACCACATTTTCGATCAGACGCATGTCGCCCGAGGACAGCGCTTCGACTGCGCGCATGATCTGCTCCTCGACCAGACCGCCCATGCGCAGGACGCTGGAGCGGACCGCTTCGAGTTCGGTATCGAATTGCTTGGAAGTATGTTCAGACATGAGCGGTTATCGATTCACGCCGGTTCGCGGCAAATGGTTAAGGCTAGGCGCGGCAAATGACAGTTTCGTTTCTTTCGCACCCGCATGTCGCGCGAGCTTCAAACCTGGGCACCGAACGATTCGACGCCATCGACCCCGGCGAGCAGCAACAGGTCGGCACCGCGCAACGCGAACAATCCCGACTCGACCACGCCGACGATCGCCCCGATGCGCGCTTCGATCGCGCGCGGATCGGCGATGGTCCAGCCGCTCACATCGACGATGCAGTTGCCATTATCGGTCATGTAAGCCGCTCCATCGGCCGTGCGACGCACCCGCAACTGCGCGCACCCATCCCCCTGTTCGATGGCGCACTCCCGGCCGAGATGCTCGAGCGCGCGAACCACTTGCGCGCGCGCCATCGGTATCACTTCGATCGGCAACGGAAATGCCCCGAGCCGATCGACATGCTTCGACGCGTCCGCGATGCATACGAACATGGCCGACGCGGCCGCCACGATCTTCTCGCGCGTCAGCGCGCCTCCGCCGCCCTTGGTCATCTCGAGCGGCGACGTGATCTCGTCGGCCCCATCGATGTAGATCGGCAACTCGGCGACATCATTGAGGTCGAACACGCAAATACCGTGACGTGCGAGACGATCGGCGCTGCGCGTCGAGCTCGCCACCGCTCCGGCGAAGCGCGCGCGATGCGGCGCGAGGAGATCGATGAAATGATCGGCTGTCGAACCGGTGCCCACGCCGAGTATCGTGTCGCGATGAAGTCGATCGTCCAGCCATTCGACGGCTGCCTGCGCGGCGGCTTTCTTTTGTTCTTCGATGTTCATCGTGCGGAAGGTACAGGGTCGCGCGTCTATGGAAACGATGACAGATCGGCTCGAAGATTACGCGCCGGATCGTGAGCCTCGGGGCGTATCGAGTCTAGCAGTTCACCCATGAACTTCCCCTCGTCGACCACGGCCAGTGCGCCACGCAAGCGCATCCGGACCGCGCTGTTGTTCGCTGGCGCGCTCGTGTTCCTGTTCGAGGAATGGCTCTGGAAGTCGTTCACGCGTTTTTTCGTCTGGCTCGGGCAGCATCGCGCGGTGAGATGGATCGAGACCGTGCTCGTCGGCGTGCCGCCGATCGTCGCGCTGATCATCCTGTGTGTTCCGATGATGCTGCTCTTTCCGTTCAAGATCGCGGGCCTGTGGATGATCGCGACCGGCCATTTCCTCACCGGCTGCGCGCTGATGGCCGCCGCCAAGGTATTGAGCACGGCAGTCGTCGCTCGCATCTACGTCACCTGCCAGCCGCAACTGTTGCGCATGCCGTGGTTCGCGCGTCTGCATGCGCGGATGCTGGTGTGGAGCATGCACATCCATTTGTGGATCGATCAGCAGCCAGGCTGGCACGCGGCCAAGCGCAGCCTGCGCCGCGCGCGCGCGCACGTCTGGGCGTGGACGCATGGGATGAGCCTGGGCCGCGCCGAGGCCGGCGCGGCCCTGCGACGGGGTCTCTTGATGCGCTGGCGCAAGCGCCGCAAGGCACAGCGTCGTCGCGAAGTTGCGTCCACGCGGGCTGCCGTGCCGACGCCCGATCCCTGACGCGATCGGTGTCCGCAGCAGCGCGCCGACCTCAGGTTTCGACTTCCGCGATTGCGGTCTTGCGGTGCCAGGTCACCAAGGCAACGCCCGCACACGTGATGCCGATGCCGACCACCGACAGCACGGTCGGCACGACACCGAACAACATCCATTCGAGGATCACCGCGACGATCGGCGTCAGGTAGAGCAGGCTCGTCACGCGCGTGGCTGCGCCATGCCGCATCAACGTGTGCAGCGCGTTGACCGCAAGGATCGAGGCGAACACGACCAGGAAGCCGATCGCCGCGAACATGCGCCAGTCCCACACCACCGAGAACCCTTCGACGCTGAACGCAAGCGGCGCAAGCAGCACCATCGCGGTTGCGAACTGGATCAATCCGGCGCTGCGCAGATCGACCTGCGGACAATAGCGTCGCTGATACAGCGTGCCGATGGTGATCGAGACGAGCGCGATCGCCACCGCGACGATGCTGGCTATCGACGCGGCATCGACGTCGATCTTGTGCCAGACAACCAGCGCTACGCCGACCAGTCCGATCGCGATGCCGGACCACTGGCGTCCCAGCAAACGCTCGTTCGCGACGAACGCCGACCCGATCAATGCCGTCAGCAAGGGCTGCGTCGCGAGGATCAGGGCGGTGATGCCCGCCGACATGCCGAGATACTGCGCGTAGTGACTGCCACCGAGATTGCCGACGTGCATCAACGCACCCGCGACCACGATGTGAAAAAACTCGCGCCGATCGGCCGGCCAGCGCGGCCTGAGAAGAACGACCAGTACCAGCATGCACGCCACGCCGAACGCGAAGCGCAATGTGAGAAACGTGAAGGGTGCGGCGTATTGCAGCCCTAGCTTGGTTGCGAGGTAACCCGAGCCCCACACGATCACGAAATACCAGGCCAGCAGCGAGTCCGACATGCCGGCTGTCGATGCCGTAATCGGGATCTGCGAGGGGACAGCCTGCTTCGATGGATTTCGCATCAACGAGGCCGCACAAGAACTCGCGTCGTGCGCGAGCCGGTCACTTCTTCTTCACGGGCGGCAGGTCGGTGCACACGCCTTCGTAGAGTTCGGCCGCCATGCCGACCGATTCGCCCAGCGTCGGATGCGGATGGATGGTCTTGCCGATGTCGGTCGCATCCGCGCCCATCTCGACGGCGAGCGCGAGTTCGCTGATCAGGTCACCCGCATGTGTGCCGACGATCGCGCCGCCGAGGATGCGATGCGTGTCGTGATCGAAGATCAGTTTCGTGAAGCCCTCGTCGCGCATGTTGGCGATCGCGCGGCCCGATGCCGCCCACGGGAATTTCGCGATGCCGATCTTCTGCCCCGACTTCTTCGCGTCGTCTTCGGTCACGCCCACCCATGCGATTTCGGGATCGGTGTAGGCCACCGAGGGGATCACACGCGCATCGAAGAAACTCTTTTCGCCGGACGCCGCTTCGGCCGCGACATGCGCTTCGTGCACCGCCTTGTGCGCGAGCATCGGCTGGCCGACGATGTCTCCGATCGCGAAGATGTGCGCGACGTTGGTTCGCATCTGCTTGTCGACCTCGATATAGCCGCGATCGGTCGCTGCGACGCCGGCCTTGTCGGCGCCGATGTTCTTGCCGTTCGGCGAGCGACCGACCGATTGCAGCACCATGTCGTAACGCTGCGGTTCCTTCGGCGCCTGTTCGCCTTCGAAACTCACGTGGATGCCGTCCTTCTTCTCTTCGGCCTTGACGGTCTTGGTCTTCAACATCACGTTGTCGAAGCGCTTCTCGTTCATCTTCTGCCAGACCTTGACGAGGTCGCGATCGGCGCCCTGCATCAGGCCGTCGAGCATCTCGACCACGTCGAGACGTGCGCCGAGCGTGGAATACACGGTGCCCATCTCGAGGCCGATGATGCCGCCGCCGATCACCAGCAGCTTCTTGGGCTGCGTCTGCAATTCGAGTGCGCCGGTCGAATCGACGATGCGCGGATCTTCCGGCAGGAACGGCAGGCGCACCGACTGCGAGCCCGCGGCGATGATCGCGTACTCGAACTTCACGACTTGCTGCTTGCCATCGGATGCGACGACTTCGATGTGATGGGGATCGAGGAAGCCGCCAACGCCGGTCACTACCGTGACCTTGCGCATCTTCGCCATCGCTGCGAGTCCGCCCGTCAATTTGCCGACCACCTTGTCCTTGTGCGCACGCAGCTTGGTGAGGTCGATCGCCGGCGGCGCGAAGGCGATACCGATGTCGGCGAAGTGCGCGGCCTCGTCCATCACCGCGGCCACATGCAGCAGAGCTTTCGACGGGATGCATCCGACGTTCAGGCACACGCCGCCAAGCGTGGCATAGCGCTCGACCAGCACTGTGTTCATGCCCAGATCGGCGGCGCGAAATGCGGCTGAGTAACCACCGGGGCCGGAGCCGAGCACCATCATCTTGCATTCGATGTCGGGCTTGCCCGACCAGCTCGCAGGCGCGGGGCCGCTGCCGCGCTTGTCAGATACGGCAGTAGTCGCGGGGGCAGCAGGCGTTGCAGGCTTTGGTGCGGCAGGCGACGGCTGTGAGGCGCTCTTGGGCGCCGCCGGTGTGGCGGCATCCGGCTTGCCGGCAGGCGCGGCGCTCGCCGGCGCATCCTTCGTTGCCTCGCCCTCCGCCGCTTCGACCGTGGCAATCACCGAACCCTGATTGATCTTGTCGCCGACCTTGACCTTCAATTCCACGATCGTGCCCGCCGACGACGACGGGATTTCCATCGACGCCTTGTCGCTCTCGATCGTGATCAGCGATTGATCGACGGCAACGGTGTCGCCCGGCTTGACGAGAATCTCGATGACCTCCACATCCTTGAAGTCACCGATGTCGGGAACCTTCAAGTCGGCCTTCACAACAACACCCGCCGCATGTCGGCCAGCACCTCGGCAAGATAAGTCGTGAAGCGCGCCCCCTGCGCGCCATCGATCACGCGGTGGTCGTACGACAACGACAGCGGCAGCATCAGGCGCGGCGCGAAGCTCTTGCCGTCCCACTTCGGCTTGAAATCGGACTTCGACAGCCCGAGGATCGCGACTTCGGGTGCATTGATGATCGGCGTGAACAACGTGCCGCCGATGCCGCCCAGCGAAGAGATCGTGAAGCTCGCTCCCTGCATCGCGGTGGGTCCGAGCTTGCCGGCGCGCGCCTGTGCGGCGAGCTCGCCGGTCTCTTTCGCGATCTCGCTGACGCCCTTCGTGTCCACATCGCGGATCACCGGCACGACGAGACCGTTGGGCGTATCGGCCGCGAAGCCGAGGTGGAAATATTTCTTGACGATCAGGTTCGCGCCTTCGGCGTCGACCGAGCTGTTGACGTTCGGGAATTGCTTCAACGCGGCCACGCAGGCCTTCATCACGAAGGCCAGCATCGTCAGCTTGACGCCGTCGCCGCCCTTGCCTGCCTGCTTCGCGAGCCGTTCGTTGGTGGCCTTGCGAAATTCCTCGAGCTCGGTGATGTCGGCTTCGTCGAACTGCGTCACGTGCGGAATGCTGGCCCAGTTGCGCGCGAGGTTGGGCCCGCTGATCTTCTTGATGCGCGACAGTGCGACGGTTTCGGTCACGCCGAATTTCGAGAAGTCGAGCGACGGCCATGCGGGCCAGCCCGAGCCGAAGCCACTGCCCCCGGTCGCTGCGGCCTGTGCGTTCGCACCCGCGCCGCTCGCCAGCGCCGACTTCACGAAGCCGCGCACATCGTCCTGCGTGATGCGCTCCTTCGGTCCGCTGCCCTTGACGAGATTGAGATCGACGCCGAGCTCGCGGGCGTACTTGCGAACCGACGGGCTCGCATGCGCGAGCGCCTGGTCACCGACTGCCGCAGCGGGTGCGGATGCCGATGCCTGCGGCTCTTGCGCGCGGGACGGCGTTGAGGCCGACGACACCGATGCGGCTTTCGGCGCCGGCGTTTGCGGCGTGACCAGTTTCGACGGCTGCGGCGCGGAAGCGGGCTGCGCGCCTTCAGCTTCCACGCCCCTCCCTTCGACAGTCGCGATGACGCTGCCCTTGTTGATCTTGTCGCCGACCTTGACCTTCAATTCCTTGACGACGCCCGCGGCCGACGAAGGAATCTCCATCGACGCCTTGTCGCTCTCGACGGTGATCAGCGATTGCTCCGCCGCGATCGTGTCGCCGGCCTTCACCAGAACCTCGATGACTTCGACATCCTCGAAGTCACCGATGTCAGGCACGACGACTTCGATGGTTCCGCTGCTCGCGGTTTGCTTCGGCGCAGGGGCCGCGGGCGCGGGCGCCGGGGTAGCCGCTGCAGGCGCAGGACCCGGCGCGGGCGTCGGCGTGGGGCCGGTCGCGTCGCCGCTGATCTTCGTATCGCCGCCGTCTTCGCCTTCGGCCGTCGCGATGACGGAACCCTGATTGAGCTTGTCACCGACCTTGACCTTCAACTCCACGATCGTGCCTGCCGACGACGCGGGAATCTCCATAGATGCCTTGTCGCTCTCGATCGTGATCAGCGATTGATCGGCGTCGACGCGATCGCCGGGCTTGACCAGCACCTCGATCACTTCGACATCCTTGAAGTCGCCGATGTCGGGAACCTTCAGTTCACTCAGGGCCACGGCGCAACTCCGTTCTCATCTTCCCCTTCACGCGGAAGGCCGGGATGGGAAGTTCGGAAGGGGTTTCGCCGCACATGTGCGGAACCTTCCGAACGCGTCCGGCTTGCAAGCCGAACGCGGGTTTATCGGAAAACTCCCAGGAGACGGTGTTGAAGCTCACGCCGTCACCGGATTCACTTTGCCGGCATCGATGCCATATCTCTTGATCGCCTCGGCGACCTTCGCAGCCGGCACCGTGCCCTCATCGGCCAGCGCCTTCAACGCGGCAATCACCACGAAGTGTCTATCGATCTCGAAGTGCTCGCGCAACTTGGCGCGCGTGTCGGAGCGGCCGAAGCCGTCGGCGCCGAGCACGCGATAGGTCCGGCCCTTCGGGACGTAAGCGCGAATCTGCTCGGCGAAAAGTTTCATGTAGTCGGTCGATGCGACGATCGGCCCCGCGGTCTTCTCGAGTTGCTGCGCGACGAACGGCTGCTTCTCCTTCGTCGTCGGGTTCAGCATGTTCTGCCGGACCACGTCGGCGCCTTCGCGCGCCAGCTCCGTGAAGCTGGTGCAACTCCACACGTCGCCCGCAACGCCCCACTCCTTCTCGAGCAGCTCTGCGCCCGCGATCACTTCGCGCAGGATCGTTCCGGAGCCCAGCAACTGCACGCGCGTCTTGTTCGATGCCGCGCCGCGCGAGAACGGATACATGCCCTTGAGGATCCCCTCCTCCTGCCCCGCCTTCAGTCCGGGGTGCGGGTAGTTCTCGTTCATCAGCGTGATGTAGTAGAAAACGTTTTCCTGATCCTCGATCATCCGCTTGACGCCATCCTGCATGATGACCACGAGCTCGTACGCGAACGTCGGGTCGTACGACACGCAGTTCGGAATCGTCGCCGACAGGACGTGCGAGTGGCCGTCCTGGTGCTGCAGCCCTTCGCCGTTGAGCGTGGTGCGGCCCGCGGTGCCGCCGAGCAGGAAGCCGCGCGCCTGCATGTCGCCCGCCGCCCACGCCAGGTCGCCGATGCGCTGGAATCCGAACATCGAGTAGTAGATGTAGAACGGAATCATGATGCGGTTGTTGGTCGAGTACGACGTCGCCGCGGCGATCCACGAACTCATCGCGCCGGGTTCGTTGATCCCTTCCTCGAGGATCTGGCCGGCCTTGTCTTCCTTGTAATACGAAACCTGGTCGCGATCGACCGGCTCGTAGAGTTGACCTTGCTGGCTGAAGATGCCGAGCTGACGGAACATGCCTTCCATCCCGAACGTGCGCGCCTCGTCGGGAATGATCGGCACCACTCTCGGGCCGAGTTGCTTGTCGCGAAGCAGCGTAGTCAGGATGCGCACGAAGGCCATCGTGGTGGACATCTCGCGGCCTTCGGCGGTCGCATTGGTGACCTGCTCGAACGCGGACAGTGGCGGCGCCTTGAACGACTCGTCGGCCTTCGCGCGTCGCTGCGGCAGGAATCCGCCGAGTGCCGCACGACGTTCCTTCAGGTACTTGATCTCGGCGCTGTCGTCGGAAGGCTTGATGAACGGCATGTCGGCGAGCTTGTCGTCGGCGATCGGCAGATTGAAGCGATCGCGAAACTCGCGCACCGCTTCGTCGGTGAGCTTCTTCTGCTGATGCGTGGTGTTCTTGCCCTCGCCGACCTTGCCCATGCCGAAGCCCTTGACGGTCTTGGCCAGGATCACCGTGGGCTTGCCCACGGTGTGGACCGCAGCGTGATACGCGGCATAGACCTTGTGCGGGTCATGGCCACCGCGGTTCAAGTGCCACACCTCGTCGTCGGTCATGCGTGAAACCATCTCGAGCGTCTTCGGATCCTTGCCGAAGAAGTTCTTGCGCACGAAGGCGCCGTCGTTGGCCTTGTAGTTCTGGTACTCGCCGTCGACGGTTTCCATCATGATCCGCTTGAGCGTGCCGTCCTTGTCCTTGGCCAAGAGCGGATCCCAGTACGAGCCCCAGATCACCTTGATCACGTTCCAGCCGGCGCCGCGAAAATCGGCTTCGAGCTCCTGGATGATCTTGCCGTTGCCGCGCACCGGCCCGTCGAGCCGCTGAAGATTGCAGTTGACTACGAAGATCAGGTTGTCGAGCTTCTCGCGCGCGGCCATGCCGATCGCGCCCATCGATTCGGGCTCGTCCATCTCGCCGTCGCCGCAGAACACCCACACCTTGCGGTTCGCGGTCTTGGCGATGCCGCGCGCTTCGAGATATTTCAGAAAGCGCGCCTGATAGATCGCCTGGATCGGACCGAGGCCCATCGACACCGTCGGGAATTGCCAGAAGTCCGGCATCAGCTTCGGATGCGGATACGAGGTCACGCCCTTGCCGTCGACGTCGCGGCGGAAATTCAGGAGCTGCTCTTCGGTGAGCCGTCCTTCGAGGAACGCGCGCGCGTAGATGCCGGGTGACGAATGGCCCTGGATGTAGAGCAGGTCGCCGCCGTGGTCATCGCTTGGCGCATGCCAGAAGTGATTGAAGCCCGCGCCCAGCATGTTGGCCAGCGACGCGAACGACGCGATGTGGCCGCCCAAATCACCCTCGCCCTTGTTGGCACGCACCACCATCGCCATCGCATTCCATCGCATCATCGAACGCAGGCGCTCCTCGATCTCGAGGTTGCCCGGGCTGCGTTGCTCCTGCTCCGGGGAGATGGTGTTGATGTAGGGCGTATTGGCCGAGAAGGGAAGGTCGGCGCCGCGTTCGCGCGCAGCGTTGATCAATTTCTCGAGCAACTGGTGCGCGCGCTCGGGGCCTTCGCGCTCGATCACCGCGCTCAAGGCGTCGAGCCATTCCTGGGTCTCGACCGGATCGTTGTCGTCGGGCCGCGCGGCGGATGTGGGTTCGGGCTGGGCAGCCATGATGTCTCCTCGGGCTTGCGCGCCGTACGCAAGCGTTGACGCATGGTGCTGCGCGGGTCGCGCAGCTTGTTGATCCCTGCGGGGGGTCGTTTCGCCGCAGTGTAGAGGACGCGTCGAAGGCCATCAAGCCAGCCCGGGAGACGCGGCTCGATGCTCGCAGTAGCGACGTCGATGCGGATCGATCCTCGCGGGCCACCGCTGCGATAAACTTCCCCATCGCCCTTCTGCACGGCAACGCCCCGAACGTGTCGGACCTTATTCCAGACGTTACGCAATCCCGCGGTGACACGCGTCACGCTCCGCATGACGGCCCACGTCACAGCCCGCATCACAGTCGATTCATGCGGACCTGGGACCGCGCTCAGCGACAGGCTGCGCGGCACTTCGCCGCGCTCGCGCGCTGGTACTGGCTCGCGCCGCTGTTCGCGATCGTGTTGTTCATCGCGGTGATGCTCGCGGTGTTCTTCGCGCTGCATCAGGAGGAACTCGATCGGCAGCAACAGTCGCTGTTTCGCGATGCCGAGGCTGCACAGCAGGCGATACGCGCGCGCCTGCAGACCAACCAGGACGAGATGATCCTGCTGTCGCACGAGTTCTATGCGCAGAAGGATGAAGAGAAGGGATTCATCGCCAGCGCACGCGCCGTCATGCGTGCGCATCAGGCCCTGATGAGCATCGCGTGGATCGATACCGAACGCACCTGGCGGCGCGTGGTGGCATCCGACGTGCAGTTCGACGGCGGCCCGCGCGAGGAAGGCGACGTGCTCGAGAACGCGGTGTCGCGCGTCGCGTTCGAGGCCGCGCGCGATCGACACATGCCCACTTATTCGGCGCCCTATGTCGCGGCCGACGGCGACATGTACATCGAACTCCACGTACCGCTATTCGCGAACGGCGCATTCGACGGAACGCTGGTGGCCGTAACCTCGCTCGCGAGCCTGGCGCGTTATGCAATCCCGAAGGATGCGGCCGCGAAGTACAACGTGATGCTGGTCGACAGCAACGGCCGCACGCTGGCGGGCATGCTGGGGATGGGCATCGCGCAGGACGCACACAAAGGAGCGATCTCGGTGAACCTGCCGCTGGGTTCGCCGCTTTCGGACATGTACCTGCGGGCGGTCGCTTTCCGGACACGCAGCAACCTCGCGGACAATTTCCTGGTGTGGGCGGTGGCCGCGCTGTCGCTCTTGATCGTGTGGACGCTGTTCTCGCAGATGCGTCATCTGCGAAGGCGCCAGGAAGCCGAGGCCGCGCGCGATCGCATCTTCAACCTCTCGCTCGACATCCTCGCGGTGATCGATCATCGCGGCCGTATCGCACGCCTGAACCCCGCATGCGCGCGCATCCTCGGCCGCGAACCGGCGAGCCTGCGCGGCATCTCGCTGCTCGACCTCGTACATCCCGACGATCGCGATGCGACCGAAGTGGAACTCGCGCGCATTGCCGAGGGTGGCATCAGCAGCGCGTTCGAGAACCGCTGCCGTCGCTTCAATCCGGACGGCACGACCGAATATCGATGGCTGGTGTGGAACTTCAATCCCGACCTGCAGACGCGCGGCGACAAACGGCTGCTTTACGCGGTCGCGCACGACATCACACAGCGGCGCGCGCGACAGCAGGCACTTCAAGCCGAGACAACATTCAGACGGGCGATGGAGGACTCGATGCTGACCGGCATGCGCGTGCTCGACATGGATGGTCGCATCACGTATGTCAATCCGGCCTTTTGCCGCATGCTCGGATACTCGGAACACGAATTGCTCGGCGCGACGCCGCCATTTCCCTACTGGCCGCGCGAGGCCATCGAAGAGAATAACGCGCGCGTTCGCGAAATCCTCGCCGGGCTAACCCCGCCGTCGGGACTCGAGGTGCATGTACGCCGTCGCGACGGCACCGATCTCGACGCGCGCATGTACGTCTCGCCGCTGATCGATGCGAATGGCGTACAGAGCGGCTGGATGACGTCGATGACCGACATCACGCAGAGCAAACGCTCGCGCCAGGAACTCGCGGCTGCGCAAGAGCGCTTCACGACCGTGCTCGACGAACTCGATGCGGCCGTGTCGGTGTGCGCGATCGACGAGCAGGGCGGCAAGAAGCTCGCAGACGATGGTCCGCTGCTGTTCGCCAACCTGCATTACCGCCATCTGTTCGGTGCCGACGCGGGGGGCCATCGCGAATTGAGCGCGGCACAACATCTGGTCGCGGCCGACAGTGACGATGCGGGCGAAGCCGGCCTTTCGAGCGAAGTATTCAGCATTCGCTCCGGTCGATGGTTCGAAGTGCGCACGCGCACGATTCAATGGGTCGATGGATCGCTGGTGCACATGCAAGTCGCGACCGACATCACGGCGCGCATTGCGACCCAGGAACGCGAGCGCCAGCAAGAAGAAAAGGTGCAGCTGACGAGCCGCCTGATCACGATGGGCGAAATGGCATCGTCGCTCGCGCACGAGCTCAATCAGCCGCTGACGGCGATCAGCAACTACAGCATGGGCACGGTGGCGCGCGTGCGTCGAAACATCGCGACCGGCAGCGTGACCGATCCGGTCGAACTGCTCGCGATGCTGCAGAAGACCTCGGCCCAGGCCGAACGCGCCGGCCACATCATTCGCCGCATCCGCGAATTCGTGAAACGCAGCGAGCCGCGCAAGCGCCGCTGCCGGATTCGCGCGATCGTCGATGACGCGGTTGGCTTCGCGGAGATCGAAGCCTCGAAGAAGCGCATCGCGATCCGCACGCGCGTCCCCAAGGACATCGCCGACATCGACGCCGACGGGATCCTGATCGAGCAAGTCCTCCTGAATCTGATTCGCAATGCGTGCGAAGCGATAATGGACGCCCCGAATGGTCCGCAAAGCGCACGCGAAATCGTCGTGGCGGCGCGCGACGTGAGGGCCGAGATCGGGGGAGCGATCGCGGGCGAAGCCGGGAACGAGGCAGCGAGCGGATTGCGGGGCGAAGCGTCGATCACCATCGACGGACTCTCGATCGACCAGGTCGAATTCTCCGTGGTCGACCGGGGCCAGGGCATACCGCCGGACCTCTACGAAAAGTTGTTCGAGCCGTTCTTCAGCACGAAGTCCGAAGGCATGGGCATGGGACTGAACATCTGCCGTTCGATCGTCGAGTTTCATCGTGGCCGCCTGTGGGCGACGCCCAATTTGGGCGGCGGCACGATCTTCCGTTTCACGCTGCCTCGCGCGTCCGCGTCGCGTGATTCAACAGGAGTCGAGGCAGCCACGGCAACGGTAGCAGTCGCGCGCTAGAGCGCCGCTCGCACCGAGTCGCATACAATCGGGCCAGATGCTCCGCGAACTCCATACCGATTCCAAACGCGAACCCGTGCGCGCGGCCAGCGTCGTGTACGTCGTCGACGATGACGAAGCCGTGCGCGATTCGCTCAAATGGCTGCTCGAAGCCAATCGCTATCAGGTGTCGTGCTTCGCGCGCGCCGAAGATTTCCTCGCGCAGTACGACGCGACCAAGACCGCGTGCCTGATCCTCGACGTGCGCATGCCCGGCATGAGCGGTCTCGAACTGCAGGAGCAACTCGTTGCGCGCGGCGCCAACCTGCCTATTCTCTTCATCACCGGACATGGCGACGTGCCGATGGCAGTCGCGACGATGAAGAAGGGCGCGGTCGACTTCATCGAGAAGCCGTTCAATGAAAGCGACCTGCGTGCATCCGTCGAACGCATGCTCGCGGCCGCGGAAACTGAAGCCGAGTCACGTCGCCGCGATCGCCAGCGCGACACGCTGCTGTCGCGCCTGACCGCGCGCGAACGCCAGGTGCTCGATTGCATCGTCGCGGGACGCCTGAACAAGCAGATCGCCGACGATCTGGGCATCAGCATCAAGACCGTCGAAGCCCATCGCGCGAACATCATGGACAAGCTCAACGCGGGGACGGTGGCCGATCTGCTGAGGCTCGCGCTGTCGAAGAACTGAGCGGGACACGATTCGGCCGCGCAAAAAAAGCCCCGCCGAAGCGGGGCAATTTGCCACCCACCCTGAATCGTCAGACAGTCCGCGCGCCTTTGCGGCGACGGAACAGCAATCCCAATGAAGCGATACCGATCACGAAATTCCTGATTTTGATTTGTATGGTCTTTTGCTCGCGAGTCGTGTCGCAAGCTTGTCCCTACATAACGCAAGCGCCGTGCCAAATTCGTAAGTCATTGATCGGCCTAGCGTAGCCTCGCGAGCGGCGCAAGAGTCCTCACGAATTTGGAAAGCAAACCGACACTTTTTTAGGTTGGGCCGGCGCAACACCGATTCGCGACTAGGACAATCCGCCCTTTGCCGGTGCTAGCCCGGGGGCCGCATGCTAATCTCGCCCGACCCGCCTCGCCCTGTCCCGTACTTCATGCATCACGCCTCATGACCGCCCAGTTGCTCGACGGCACCGCGCTATCCAAGAAGCTTCGCGCGCAACTCGCCATCCGGGTCGCGGCGCTGGCCGCGCGAGGCAACCGTCCCGGGCTCGCGGTCGTGCTGGTCGGTGAGGATGCGGCCTCACGCATCTATGTGCGCAACAAGGCCAAGGCCTGCGCCGATGTCTGCATCCATTCCGAGATGCTGGAAATGCCGGTATCGACCAGCGAAGCGGAGTTGCTCGCGCAAATCGATCGATTGAATGCAGATGCGGCGATCCACGGCATCCTCGTGCAGATGCCCCTGCCTCGGCAGATCGACCCGGCGCGTGTGATCGAAGCGATCGCACTCGCCAAGGACGTTGACGGCTTTCACCTGTTGTCGGCAGGGGCGCTGGTCACCGGCCGCATCGATAGCGGCATCGGCGGTGGCATCGGGTACAGGCCTTGCACTCCCTATGGCGTGATCGCGATGCTCGACGATGCGAACATTCCGATCGCGGGCGCGCATGCAGTCGTAATCGGGCGTAGCAATACCGTCGGCAAGCCGATGGCGCTGATGCTGCTGGCACGAAACGCCACCGTCACGATCTGCCACAGCGCGACGCGCGACTTGGCCGGCATGGTGCGTCAGGCCGACATCGTGGTCGCAGCCGTAGGGCGCCCGCATATCGTCACCGCCGGGATGGTCAAGCCGCAAGCGGTCGTGATCGACGTCGGAATGAATCGGAACGCCGAAGGCAAGCTCACCGGCGACGTCGACTTCGACGACGTGCGCGAAGTCGCGAGCTGGATCACACCGGTTCCCGGCGGAGTCGGCCCGATGACGATCACGATGTTGTTGACCAACGCCGTCACCGCCGCCGAGCGGGCCGCGGCGATCGCATGAACCAGCCAAAAAAAACAAGACATGACGACCACGACTAACACCTCCAATCCCCTGCTCGATGCAGCCGAACCGGTACGCTATGACGCAATTCGCGCCGAGCACATGGCACCTGCCGTGGCCACGGTCCTCGCCGATGCGAATGCCACCATCGACGACCTGCAACGCGGGGCATCCGCGACCTGGCAATCCTTCGTCGAGCCGCTCGACGCCGCCACCGAGCGGGTCGGCCGCGTGTGGTCCGCCGTCTCGCACCTGAGCGCGGTGACCGATACGCCCGAGCTGCGCGCGGCTTACAACGAATGCCTGCCGAAAGTCACCGAGTTCTGGACCGCGCTCGGCCAGAACGCAGCGATCTTCGAGAAATATCGGGAGATCGAAGCAGCCGACGACTTCGCACGCATGACCGCCGCACGCAGGCGCGTAATCGAAAACGCGCTGCGCGACTTTCGCCTGAGCGGTGCTGAGCTAGCACCTGCGGAGAAGACCCGCTTTGCCGCGATCGAGGAAGAACTCGCACAACTTTCGCAGGCATTCTCCGAACACGTGCTCGACGCGACCAATGATTTCGTCCTCGATATTTCAGATGTCAAGCAACTCGACGGGCTCCCCGACGACGCGCTCGCGGCGGCTCGAAGCCGCGCCGATCAGGCCGGCGTCGCGGGACACCGCATCACGCTGCACATGCCGTCGTATCTCGCGGTCATGCAGTTCGCGACCGATCGCGCCTTGCGCGAAACGATCTACGCCGCGTACGCCAGGCGCGCGTCGGAATTCGGCAAGCCCGACCAGGACAACGGCCCACTGATTGAGCGCATCCTCGCGCTGCGCGCCGAAGCGGCGACGCTGCTCGGCTATGCGAACTACGCCAGCCTGTCGCTGGTGCCGAAGATGGCCGAGACACCCGACGACGTGTTGAAATTTCTCGAGGATCTGCGCGCGCGCGCCAAGCCTTTCGGCGAACGCGACATGGCAGAACTGCGCGCATTTGCCGCAACGGAACTAGGCCTCCCGCGACTTGCGGCGTGGGACATTCCGTTCGCATCGGAGCGCCTGCGCGAACATCGCTACTCGTTTTCGCAGCAGGACGTGAAGCAATACTTCCCGGAGACCAAGGTTCTCGCCGGGCTGTTTCGCGTAGTAGGCCGGTTGTTCAACGTCGAGGTCGTGCAGCGCGCGGGCAAGGACCGGCCGCCGGTATGGCACGACGACGTCAAGTTCTTCGACGTGCTCGGCTGCGACGGCCGGATCGTTGCGCAGTTCTATCTCGATCTCTATGCGCGGACCGGCAAGCGCAGCGGCGCGTGGATGGCGTCCGCGCGCAGCCGCACGCTCAAGCCCGACGGCCGTCGCGAGACGCCGATCGCCTATCTCACCTGCAATTTTTCCGAGCCGTTGCATGTCATCGACGACGCGCCGGACGGCACCACCCGGCGCGAAGCATTGTTCACGCACAGCGAAGTCAACACTCTCTTCCACGAGTTCGGTCACGGCCTGCATCACATGCTCACGCGCATCGACGAGCCCGCTGTGTCGGGCATACGCGGCGTCGAGTGGGACGCGGTCGAACTGCCCTCGCAGTTCCTCGAGAATTTCTGCTGGGAATGGGACGTGCTTGAGCACATGACGTCGCACATCGAGACCGGACTTCCGATTCCGCGCGCGCTGTTCGACAAGATGCTGGCTGCGAAAAATTTCCAGGCAGGCATGCAGATCCTGCGGCAACTCGAATTCGCGATCTTCGACATGCTGCTGCACAGCCGCTATCGCGTGGGCGGCGAGCAAACCGTGATGCAGTTGCTCGACGACGTGCGCCGCCGGGTCGCGGTGTTCGAGGTGCCCGGCTACAACCGGCAACCCCATCAGTTCGCGCACATCTTCGCGGGCGGCTATGCGGCCGGCTACTACAGTTATAAGTGGGCCGAGGTGCTGTCGGCCGATGCATATGCGCAGTTCGAAGAGGACGGTATCCTCAACAGCGAGACCGGCGGACGCTTTCTCGACGAGATACTCGGAGTAGGCGGCAGCCGCCCGGCCCTCGAGTCCTTCATTTCATTCCGTGGACGCAAGCCCGACCTCGACGCCTTGCTTCGGCATAATGGGATGACTGCGGGGACGACTGCGGGAATGGCTGCGGCAGTGTCCTCGCAGGCGTCCGCGGGTGCGACTGCAGGTGCATCGTGAAGTGCGGATCGGTTCGGTGATACAGAGGAGTCGGAATGACCAAGCCCTTAGCCGTTGCTCTACTACTCGTTGCGTGCGCGGTCGTTTCGTCGGCCGCGTTCGCTCAATATAAATACGTCGGACCCGATGGTCGCGTGACCTACAGCGACCAACCGCCTCCGCGCGATGCGCGGGTCGTCGAAGAAAAGAAACTCGGCGCTGCGGCATCGTCCAGCGCGACACTGCCGTTCGGCGTGCAGCAGGCCGCGTCGAAATATCCGGTCACGATCTATACCGGCGACAAGTGCGCGCCGTGCGACGAAGCGCGCACCTATCTGCGCAATCGCGGCGTGCCGTTCGCGGAGAAAACCGTCAGCAGCAGCGACGACATCGCGCTCTTCAAGCAGCAGTCGCCCGACGGTACCGCGCCGGTATTGGTGGTCGGCACGCGCAAGGCCGTGGGCTTCGCGCAAATCGCATGGAGCGGCCTGCTCGACAGCGCGGGCTATCCGCAGACCTCCGTGCTGCCGCGCGACTATCAGAATCCCGCGCCGACTTCGTTGTCACCCAACGCCACGCCGCCCGCGACCAACCTGACGCAGGCCGGCCAGGCGCCACGAACTGGATCGCGCGGCGCCGCTTCGGTGCCCGGCTCGATTCCTTCGAACCCGCCGGCCACGGCACCGGCCACACCCGTGAATGCGCCACTTGGTTTCAAGTTCTGAGCTCACGCGATCCGCAGTCTCGACTCGCGAAGCTGTTGGCCGTGCCGCCATGAGGATCGATTTCGTCTCCGATGTCTCCTGCCCCTGGTGCGCGATCGGCCTCTCCGCACTCGAGCAGGCGTTGGCCCGACTCGACGGCGAGGTCCGGGCCGAGTTGCACTTCCAACCGTTCGAACTGAACCCGCAGATGCCGCCGGAAGGCGAGGACATCGTCGAGCACCTCACGCGCAAGTACGGCATCACGCCTGCGCAGGTGGAACGCAACAGCGAAGCGATCCGCCAGCGCGGCGAGACGGTGGGCTTCACTTTCGGCAGGGGTAAACGGCGCCGCACGTACAACACGTTCGATGCGCACCGGCTACTGCACTGGGCCGGACTCGAAGGATGCCAGCGCGAGTTGAAGCATGCGCTGTTGCGCGCCTACTTCACCGACGGCGAGAACCCGAGCGACCACGCGCTACTGGTGCGGGTGGCAGGCGAGGTCGGGCTGGATGCCCGAAGGGCGCAGGCGATCCTCGCGTCAGACGAATACGCCGACGAGGTACGCGAGCGCGAGAACTTCTACCTCGGCCAGGGTATCCACTCGGTGCCCTCGGTCATCATCGACAACCGCCATCTGATTCAGGGCGGTCAACCCGTCGAAGAGTTTGAACGGGCGTTGCGGCAGTTGGCGAGGCCCGAGACGTCATGAAGATTGCCACCTGGAACATCAATTCGCTCAAGGTGCGATTGCCGCACGTGCTCGCGTGGCTGGAACACAATCCGGTCGAAGTGCTCGCCCTGCAGGAGACCAAGCTCCCCGATGACCGCTTTCCCTCGAGTGAGCTCGAGGCGATCGGCTATCGCGCCGTATTCTCCGGCCAGAAGACTTACAACGGTGTGGCGATCCTGGCGCGGCTCGCGATGGCGGCGACCGATGTCAGTACAGGCATCGCGGGCTTCGATGACGATCACAAGCGCGTCATCAGCGCGACCGTGAACGGCATACGCGTGGTGTGCGTCTATGTGCCCAACGGACAGTCGGTCGACTCCGACAAATATCAATACAAGCTGCGCTGGTTCGCCGGCTTGCGCGCGTGGTTGCAGGAAGAGTTGAAGGCGCATCCGCGGCTGGTCGTGCTGGGCGACTACAACGTCGCGCCTGAAGATCGCGACGTACACGACCCGCGCGCCTGGGAGGGCCAGGTGCTCTGTTCGCAACCCGAGCGCGACGCACTGCAGTCGATCGCCGCACTGGGGCTTCACGATGCCTTTCGTCTATTCGAGCAGGCGCCCAAGTCGTATAGCTGGTGGGACTACCGCATGCTCGGGTTTCGGCGCAACGCGGGTCTGCGCATCGACCACGTGCTGTTGTCCGATGCGCTGCGCCCGCTATGCACCGCATGCACGATCGATCGCGAGGAACGCAAGCGTGAACAGCCGTCCGATCACGCCCCGGTGATTGCCACGCTCGAACTGGACCGCGCGTCAGCGTAGGCGCGTCACCGCACGTCGTCCAACCCCAAATCCTGGATCTTCCGCGTGATCGTGTTGCGCCCGATGCCCAGGCGTTGCGCAGCTTCGATGCGCCGCCCTCCGGTGTGGCGCAAGGCCATGCGAATCAGCGTCGCCTCGAATTGTCGCGTGAGCACGTCCATGACATCGTAACGGTCGAGCGCGAGCAGATGCGCTGCGGTGTGTTCGAGTTCCACGCGCCATGGGTCATCGGCTTGCTGATTGGGCGTGAACGCGGCTGCCGATACCGGGGTCGATCGATCGGCCGCTTCGTCGCGCATCGCGTCACCACGCATCGCCTCACCACCCTGCATCGTCGGTCGCGAACGCGAGTACGCGGGAGCTTCGCCCGGCATGCCACGCAGCTCAGGCGGCAGATCCTTGATCTCGACGACCTGTGCGGGCGCCATCACGGTCAACCAGTGGCACAGGTTCTCGAGCTGCCGCACGTTGCCCGGAAAGGCGAGCGTGGCCAGCAACTTCATCGCCGCGTCGGACATGCGCTTGGGTTCCACGCCGAGTTCGCGCGCGCTCTTCTGCAAGAAATTTCGCGCGAGCAAGGGAATGTCTTCGGCGCGCTCGTGCAATGCCGGCAGCCGCAGGCGAATCACGTTGATGCGGTGGTAGAGGTCCTCGCGAAATAGCCCTTGCCGCACCAGCTCCTCGAGGTTCTGATGGGTGGCCGCGATCACGCGCACGTTGGCCTTCATCGGACTGTGCCCGCCCACGCGATAGAAGTGGCCGTCCGACAGGACGCGCAACAGCCGCGTCTGCAATTCCGACGGCATATCGCCGATCTCGTCGAGAAACAACGTGCCGTTCTCGGCTTGCTCGAAGCGGCCGCGACGCATCGTCTGCGCGCCGGTGAATGCGCCGCGCTCGTGGCCGAACAGCTCGGACTCGAGCAACTCCTTGGGTATCGCCGCGGTGTTGAGCGCGATGAAAGGCTTGTCGGCGCGCGGGCTGTGCCGGTGCAACGCGCGCGCGACGAGCTCCTTGCCAGTTCCCGACTCGCCGGTGATGAGCACCGTGACGTTCGATTGCGCGAGCCTGCCGATCGCGCGAAACACATCCTGCATCGCGGGCGCCTGCCCGAGGATTTCCGGGCTCTCCTCGATCTGTTCCTCGATCGCCGCTTCGCGCAGGCTTTCATCGACCGCACGACGAATCAACTCGACCGCCTGGTCGACGTCGAACGGCTTGGGCAGATACTCGAACGCGCCACCCTGGAACGCCGACACCGCGCTCTCGAGATCCGAGAACGCCGTCATGATGATCACCGGCAATCCCGGATAGCGCACCTTGGCGGCCTCGAGCAATTCGAGACCGCCGTTGGGCGTCTTGCCGCCCGGCATGCGGATGTCCGAGACCAGCACCTGCGGCGCTTCCGTCTCCATTGCGGCGAGCGCATCGGCGCTATTGGAAAAGCTCCTGCAGGGAAGGCTCTCGCGCTCGAGCGTCTTCTCGAGGACCCAGCGGATCGACTGATCGTCGTCGACGACCCAGATCGGTCTCATCGAATGCAACGCATAAAGGAATGAACGGTCATGGCAGCGGCAGGAGGATGCGGAAGTCGGTATGCCCGGGTCGGCTCTCGAAGTCGATCGTACCGTGATGCTCCTCGACGAAGGTCTGCGCGAGCGTCAGACCGAGTCCGGTCCCGCCTTCTCGACCCGACACCAGCGGAAGGAACACACGGTCGCGAATCGACGCATCGATACCCGGGCCGTTGTCGATCACATGCAATTCCAGTGCCAGCCGATGCCGGGTGCGCGCAATCGTCGCCTGGCGCGCGATGCGCGTCTTCAAGACGATCGCGGCATCGCCCGCCGCGATATGCGACGCCAGCGCCTGCGACGCGTTGTGCGCAAGGTTGAGCAGCGCCTGGATCAATTGCTCCTTGTCGCCGCGAAACTCGGGGATGCTCGCATCGTAGTCGCGCGTGATGAGGAGGCCGCGTGGATATTCGGCAAGCAGCACGCTGCGCACGCGCTCGCACACTTCGTGAATGTTGACGTCGCCCACGATGCGCGCCGGCCGATGCGGTGCGAGCAGGCGGTCGACCAGGTTCTGCAGGCGATCGGCCTCCTTGATGATGACGCGCGCATAGTCCGCGAATCCGGCCGCGAACCCTCCGGCGACTCTCGTGGACATCTCCATGTGCAGCAACTGCGCAGCCCCGCGGATGCCGCCCAACGGGTTCTTGATCTCGTGCGCGAGATTGCGGACCAGCTCGCGATTGATCTGCGTCTGGTCGTGGATGCGTTCTTCGCGGTCGGCGCGCCGCTGCTGGTCGGTCTCCTGCAATTCGAACAGCACCGGCGTGGATGGGTCATCGTGCAGCACCGTGACGATGCCGTGGACCTGCAGCGGCGCGCGGTCCGGCCGCTGGATCTCGAAGTCGAGGCGCTTGTCGCTGTATTCACGCCTGCCCGCTTCTTCGAACAACGCATCGATCAACGAACCGTTCGACAACATGCTCGCGAAGCGTTGTCCGATCATGGTGCGCAATGACGAATCGAGCAGCGTCTCGGCTGCAGCATTGGCGAACGCAACTCGGCCCTCGTCGTCGAGGATCACCACCGCCGAAGTCAGCAGATCGAGACCGGCGTAGCGTGCATGCCCCGTCGTCGACGCCTTGATCGGAGCACTCATGCGGTATTCACAAAAATTGGCATGCCGGTCATCGACCGGATGAATTGCGACGCGAGGCTACTGAACCTTGCCGATCTCGCTCTTGATCGAAGCGACGTCGCTCTCCGCTCTTGCGATGTCGGCCTTCAACTGCGCGACCCGATCGAGGTAGCGCTGGTAGTTGCGCTCGTTGCCCTGACGCTCGGGCTCGCCGTTGTTGTACTCGCGCTTCAGGTCCGCGAGCTTGGCTTCCTTGTCGCGCAATTCGTCGTCGAGAATGCGACGGCGGTCGCTGTCGCGCGCCTTCTGCGTCGCGCCGTCGACCTTCGGAAAATTCGAAGGGCTGGCTTGCGCCGCCTGCGCTTTCTGGGGTGTCGCGAGCTTCGGAACCACGACCGGATCGACCGAGATCCTGGTGCATCCCTTGGTGCTTCCGGTATTCGCGTAGGTCACGCCGCCGTGCGCATCGACACACTTGTAAAGGTCCTGGTCCGCATGCGCGAGTCCCGCCGCACACAGCAGCATCGACGACATCGAGCAGAGAAAAACGAAACGACGAGTTGACATGGGCTTCCCGATCCGCACGCGAGATCATTCAACGGCCGACCATCATAACGCGCTGACCGCGCAACACCAGATGGCGGCCTGCCCCATGTTTGCGGGCCCAAAACAAGCGCGGCGCCGAAGCGCCGCGCTTGCTGGAGCCTGAACCGGTTACAGCGAGTAATACATGTCGAACTCGACCGGATGCGTCGTCATGCGAAAGCGCGTGACTTCCTCGAGCTTGAGATCCATGTAGGCATCGATCATCGCGTCGGTGAATACGCCGCCCTTGGTGAGGAAGGCCCGATCCTTGTCCAGATATTCGAGCGCCATGTCGAGGCTCGAGCATACGGTCGGGATCTTCGCGTCTTCTTCGGGCGGCAAGTCGTAGAGGTTCTTGTCGGCCGCCTCGCCCGGATGGATCTTGTTCTCCACGCCGTCGAGCCCGGCCATCAGCAGAGCCGAGAACGCGAGATAGGGGTTGGCCGTCGGGTCGGGAAAGCGCACCTCGATGCGCCGCGCCTTGGGACTTTGCACATAGGGAATGCGGATCGATGCCGAGCGATTGCGCGCCGAGTAGGCCAGCTTGACCGGCGCCTCGAAGCCCGGCACGAGCCGCTTGTACGAATTGGTGCCCGGATTGGTGATCGCGTTCAACGCGCGCGCGTGCTTGATGATGCCGCCGATGTAATAGAGCGCGAACTCGGACAGGCCCGCATAGCCGTTACCCGCGAACAGGTTCTCGCCACCCTTCCAGACCGACTGGTGCACGTGCATGCCCGAACCGTTGTCGCCGACGATGGGCTTGGGCATGAAGGTCGCGGTCTTGCCATACGAATGCGCGACGTTCCAGATCACGTACTTCATCTTCTGCAGCCAGTCGGCACGCTCGACCAACGTCGAGAACTTCGTGCCGATTTCGCATTGGCCGGCGCCTGCGACTTCGTGATGGTGGACTTCGACCGGCACGCCGATCGCTTCGAGGATGAGGCACATCTCCGAGCGCATGTCCTGCAGGGAATCGACCGGCGGCACGGGGAAATAGCCACCTTTCACCGTCGGACGATGCCCGAGGTTCCCACCTTCGACCTTCAGGCCGGTGGACCACGACGCCTCTTCCGAATCGATCTTGACGAAGCAGCCCGACATGTCGACGCCCCAGCGCACCTGGTCGAACACGAAGAACTCGGGCTCCGGTCCGAAATAGGCCGCGTCGCCGTGACCCGCCGACTTGAGATAGGCCTCGGCGCGGCGCGCGAGCGAGCGCGGGTCGCGCTCATAGCCCTTGCCGTCGGAAGGCTCGATCACGTCGCAGGTGATGCAGATGGTGGTCTCTTCGCGAAAGGGATCGATGAACGCGCTGTTGGGATCGGGATACAGCAGCATGTCCGACGCTTCGATGCCCTTCCATCCCGCGATCGACGAACCGTCGAAGGCGTGGCCATCGTCGAACTTGTGCTGACCGAACTGCGAGACCGGCACCGAGACGTGCTGCTCCTTGCCCTTGGTATCGGTGAAGCGGAAATCGACGAATTTCGCCTCGTTGTCCTTGACCATTTTCAACACGTCTGACGCGGTCATGCTCATCGACTACTCCTGAATGGATTTTTTTGAAATTGCAGGACGAGCCTGCTGAAACTAAGCGATGGAGTGAAGCGAAAGCGGGAATTGAAAGCGAGTCGCTGCCCCAACCGCAGCCTGCACGAAAATATAGCAGCTTCCATGCCACGCACCCTTTGCATACGCATGGCTTGCATCCCGCGGGGCGCCAAACATCGTCTGTGCGCGTCCGCGGTGCGCACGCCTCATTGCGCGGCGCGAGCGCCCCAAGAAAGCGCATCAAGGATCGTCCGGAGATGCCGGCAGGAACAGACTCTGCAGGTCGTTGAGAAAACGCAGACCGATCGGTGTGGGCCACAAGCGAAACGCATCGCGACCCATCAGCCCTTTCGCCTCGGCAGCGGCCAGTTGCGCTTCGATCTCCGTCAGCGAGATTCCGGTTCGCTCCTCGAAGCGCCGATGCGGGACGCCGTCGACCAGCCGCATCGCGTTGAGCATGAACTCGAAGGGAAGCTCCTTCGCACCGACCACGATCTCCTCGTAGGGCCGCAGCGCGCGCGCGGCGCGATCCAGGTAGGCTGCAGGATTGCGCACCCGCGTCTGGCGCACGATGCGGTCCGGAAACGACAGCTTCGCGTGCGCACCGGCGCCGATGCCGATGTAGTCACCGAAGTTCCAGTAGTTGAGGTTGTGTCGGCTCTCCCGTCCGGGCTGCGCATACGCGGAGACTTCGTAGCGCTTCCATCCGCCACGCGTGACCTCCTGGCCGATCGCATCCTCGATCGCTGCGGCTACGTCCTCATCGGGCAAGCGCGGTGGATATTTCGCGAAGACCGTGTTGGGCTCCAGCGTCAATTGATAGAGCGACAGATGCGCCGGACCGAAGCCGCGCGCGATTGCCACGTCGCGTCCCGCGTCCTCGGCGGTCTGCCCTGGCAGCGCATACATCAGGTCGAGATTGAAATTCTCGAAGCTTCGCGAAGCGATCTCGACCGCGCGCTTCGCCTCCTCGCCATCGTGGATGCGACCGAGCGCCGTCAAGAACCGATCATCGAAACTCTGGATGCCGAGCGACAGGCGATTGATGCCGAGCGCGCGATAGGCGGCGAAGCGCTCGGCTTCGACGGTTCCGGGGTTCGCCTCGAGCGTGATCTCGGCGTCGGCTTCGAGCACGAGTCGTGCGCGTACTTCGGACATCAACCGATCGAGCGCCGCAGGCGACATCAGGCTCGGCGTGCCGCCGCCGATGAACACCGCGTGTACGCGGCGTCCCCAGACTTGGGGCAGGACGCCATCGAGATCGGCGATCAAGGCATCGACGTAGGCGGCCTGTGGAATCGCCTCGATACCATCGGCGTGCTCGTGCGAATTGAAGTCGCAGTAAGGGCACTTCTTCGCGCACCACGGGAAGTGGATGTAGAGCGTCAATGGCGGCAAGCTCGTGAGCCGTGCCGTGAGCTGTTTGGCTGTCGCGCGACCGACCTGCCTGATGGAGGAGGTCGCACTCGCGGGAAAGATCGGGATCATGCGAGACCCACGCGCTGCGCGGCAAGCTCTTCGGACAATCGGCGCAACGCGAGCCCGCGGTGGCTGACGCGATTCTTCGTATCGAGGTCGAGCTCGGCTGCGGTCAATCCGAGTTCGGGCAACAGAAAGTACGGGTCGTATCCGAAACCATTCACTCCGCGAGGCGCGGCAATGACCTGTCCCGACCACGAACCCATCGCGACGATCGGTTCGGGATCGGCCGCCCTTCGCACCAGCACCAGCGCGCAGACGTAATGCGCCCTGCGATCCGCGTGCTCCCCGAGCGCGGCGATGAGCTTGGCGTTGTTGCGATCGTCCTGCGTCTGCCGGTCGCCATGCATAGCTTGCTCGTCTGCATAGCGCGCCGAGCGCACTCCCGGAGCGCCACGTAACGCGTTCACGCAGATGCCCGAATCATCGGCCAGCGCAGGCAAGCCGCTCGCCGCGCTCGCGTGCCGCGCCTTCGCCAGTGCGTTCTCGATGAAGGTCGGATGCGGCTCTTTTGCGTCGGCGATGCCGAGCTCGCGCTGCGCGATAGCGTCGATGCCGAAGGGCTCGAGCAGCGCTGCGAATTCGCGCAGCTTTCCGGGATTATTCGATGCGATGACGAGGCGGGACATAATGCGCGGCTGGAAACGAGCCGGTGATTATCCGCTGTCCGGCTTGTGCGCCCGATAGGGCAATCCTGTTCTTTCTGAAGAGAGTCTTCGATGATCGTCGTCCACCACCTCAACAACTCGCGCTCGCAGCGCGTCCTGTGGCTGCTCGAAGAACTCGGCCTGCCTTACGAAGTAAAGCGCTACCAGCGTGACGCCAAGACCATGCTCGCTCCTGCCGAGTTGCGGCAGGTCCATCCGCTGGGCAAGTCACCGGTCATCACCGACAACGGCATCACGGTCGCCGAGTCCGGCGCCATCATCGAGTACCTGCTCGAGACCTATGGCAAGGGCAGCCTGCGCCCAGCGGCGGGCACCGAAGAGCGGCGCCGCTTCACCTATTGGTTGCACTACGCCGAGGGCTCGGCAATGCCGCCGCTGTGCTCAGCCTCATCTTCGCGCGCTTGCCGAAGAGCCCCATGCCCTTCTTCATCAAGCCGATCGCGAGGGGAATCTCGCAGAAGGCGCGGCAGGGTTTCATCGAGCCGCAGTTGAAGAATCATCTTGCGTTCATGGAGCGCGAACTGTCGCAGCGCCGATGGTTCGCGGGCGGTGAATTCAGCGCGGCCGATATCCAGATGAGTTTTCCGGTCGAGGCCTTCGCCGCGCGCGGCGGGCTCGATGCGAGTCATCCGGCGCTGATGGCGTGGCTGCAAAGCATCCACGCGCGACCCGCTTATCAAAAGGCGCTCGAAGTGGGTGGTCCGTTCGAGCTGATGCGCTGACGAGGCCCTCAACGCAGGTTCAGCGCGTGGACCGTGCCCGCGTCGCCGGCTTTCTCGTCCCGCCGATGCGGCTCTCCTTGCCCTTGAGCAGCTTCGTGATGTTCAGCCGATGGCGATGGAGGATCAACGCGCTCATCACGATCAGCACCACGGCGATCGCGTCGAAGCCCACCAGCAGCACGTAATAGAACGGTGCGAACACCGCGGCCACGATCGCGGCCAGTGACGAGTAGCGAAAGAACACGGCGATCACGATCCAGGTGGCCGCGGTTCCCAGTCCCAGCCACCATTCGAGCGCAAGCAGCACACCGAGCGCGGTCGCGACGCCCTTGCCACCCTTGAAGCTGAAGAACACCGGATAGAGGTGGCCCAGGAAGACAGCGAGAGCGACCGCCGCGACGCCGTAGTCGTCGATGCCGTAAGCCGGACCATAAGTCGACGCGAGCCAGACGGCGAGCCAGCCTTTGAATGCATCGAGGATCAGCGTCGCTGCGGCTGCACCCTTGTTGCCGCTGCGAAGGACGTTGGTGGCGCCCGGATTCTTCGACCCGAAGCTGCGTGGATCGGCGAGGCCCGCGACGCGACTGACCACGATCGCGAACGAGATCGATCCAAGCAGATAGGCGAACACTACTGCAGCCAGGGTCACGGTCAGCGCGTTCATCGTCTCAGCGTCTCCTCATTGCGATTCATCCAGTGCGCATTGCACAGTCGTCGCTTTCAGGCGAACGGTCAACACACCCGGTGACATGCCCACCAGATAACCTCGCCGCCCGCCGTTGATGTAGATGCGCGGCAGCTCGAGGATGCTGTCTTCCACATAAGTTCGCATGATCTTTTTCGTGCCGAACGGCGACGTGCCGCCGACCACGTAACCGCTGTGCCGATGCGCGTCTTCCGGCTTGCACGGTGCAATCCGCTTGGAGCCGATCTGCCGCGCGAGCGCCTTGGTCGAGACCTTGCGGTCACCGTGCATCAGCACGATCAGCGGCTTGGCGGTTTCGTCTTCCATCACCAGCGTCTTGACGACCGCGTGTTCATCGACGCCCAGTTCGCGCGCCGAGACCGCGGTACCGCCGTGCTCTTCGTACTCGTAAGGATGCTCGGTGAAGGCGATGGCCTGTTCGCGCAACCAGCGCGTAGCCGGCGTCTCCGAGACGTGCGCACTTTTCGACATGGCGCGCATCATATTGGTCGCCTTCGATGAAGTCGGCTACGTCAATCAACAGGAGAAAACATCTTGCGCCATCTCATCGCATCACTGCCGTTCGGACTCGGTGCATGCGCCTCCGTGAACGCCGCCGAGCGTGCGATCGACAAGGAAGTCTTCATCGATGCGAGCGTCGATCAGGTGTGGGAAGCCTGGACCACGAAGACCGGCATCACGAGCTTCTTCGCACCCGACGCGGAGATCGATCCGCGCGTCGGCGGTGCATTTCATGTTTTCATCAATCCCTATGCGGACCCCGGCTTGAAGGGAGCCGACACGATGCAATACCTCGCGCTTCAGCCGAAGACGATGCTCAGTTTCGACTGGAACGCGCCGCCGTCGCTGCCGAATGTCCGCAACCAGCACACGGTCGTGATCCTGCGTTTCGCGCCTGACGGAAGCAAGACCCGCTTGACCCTGCATCACCTCGGCTCGGGCAGCGCCGACGGCGCCGATGGCAAGGAATGGGACGACGCGTATCGATACGTCTATCGCGCCTGGGGCGCCGTTCTCGCGAATCTCCAGAAGCGTTTTGCGTCGGACGGACAGCCCGATGTACTGGACCGAATGGCTGAGCGGATGAAAGAAAGCGTCCCGGCCAAATGAGCGTTCTCGGCATGATGGGGAAGGCGATCATCGATAGCCGGTCGGCGACTTGAACATCCTCGTCACCGGTAGCGCCGGTCGCCTGGGCGAGGCGCTGATGCGCACGCTGCGCGCATCGCCGCACCGCGCGGTCGGCATCGATATCCTGCCGTCGCCCTGGACCGATCGCGTGGGATCGATCGTCGACCGCGCGTTTATTGCCGACATGATGCGCGGCATCGACGCGGTGCTGCATGCGGCCACGCTGCACAAGCCGCACGTGAAGACGCATACTCGTCAGGCCTTCGTCGACGTGAACGTCACCGGCACGCTCAATCTGCTCGAAGAAGCCGTCGCCGCCGGCGTGCGCGCGTTCGTTTTCACGAGCACGACGAGCACCTTCGGCCATGCGCTGACCCCGCCAACCGACGCGCCCGCCGCGTGGATCACCGAAGAAGTGACGCCGATCCCGAAAAATATCTACGGCGTCACCAAGGTCGCTGTCGAGAACCTTTGCGAGTTGATGCATCGCCTGCATGGCGTGCCCTGCGTCGTGCTGCGCACATCGCGCTTCTTTCCCGAGGACGACGACGTTCCCGAGCGACGCGACGCACACGGACGCCAATCTCAAGCTGAACGAACTGCTCAATCGCCGCGCCGACATCGAGGACATCGTGAGCGCGCATCTGCTCGCGATCGACAAGGCGCAGGCGATCGGTTTCGATCGCTACATCATCAGCGCCACGTCGCCGTTCACGAAAGACGACCTGCCTGAACTCCGCCACCACGCAAGCGATGTGGTGAAGCGCCGCGTACCCGCCTACGAAGCCGAATACGCGCGACGCGGCTGGACCATGGCGGACAGCATCGATCGCGTCTACGTCAATGCGCGTGCGCGGACAGAACTCGGTTGGCAGCCGCAATACGATTTTGCAGAAGCGCTGGCGCGCCTGCGCGGCGACGAAGATTTTCGCAGTGAACTCGCACGCGCGATTGGAGCGAAGGGATATCACTGGCGGTAGGCAATGCCACACGCCAATCAAGACTTGCCGATATGGGCGTTCTTCGGCAGCAGCAAGGCGGCGAGCGCGCCCTCGACCAGCATCGCATCGCGCGTGGCAAGCCGCCCTGACTTGCGGATCACGAAGCGGTGATCGAGCGTGAAGAGCTTCATGCGCACCACCGACGGCGATGGCAGTCCCGCAGACGCGAGATTCGTCAGGGGCGCATCGAGCGGCCACGACGCGTTGTCGGCGCTGGTGATCATTGCCATGACGCTGTGACCGGCGCGACGGTTGAACGCAGCGGCGTTCGAAATCACGAGCGCCGGCCGCCGCTTGGCGGCCGCCTTGTCGGTGAACGGAAAGGGAACGACCACGACATCGAAACGCGACAGATCGATTTGTTCAGAGGTCGCGGTAGGCATCGTTGTCGGCCTTGGAATTCCATTCGGTCAAGGTCGCGGCAACTGCGCCGTGATACGCAAGGTCGAGCGGCGAAGCCCGTCGCAGCTTGACTTCGCCGCCCTCGATCTCGTAGGCGACGGTATCGCCCTGCTTCACACCCAGGAACTCGCGGACTTCCCTGGGAATGGTCGCCTGGTACTTGGTCGTGACTTTCGAAATGCTCGCCATGTCGTCTCTCGCAGTACGTAATACCGAATACGTATTGCGACACTACCGGCTATGCGGAACCTCGTCAATCGTCAGGCCTTCGCCGCAATCACATGCGATACCGCCGACGTCAGCTTCCGCGCATACGGTATGTGCAGAAACTCGTTGGGTCCGTGCGCATTCGAATGCGGCCCGAGCACGCCGCACACCATGAACTGCGCCTTCGGAAAACCCTTCTCGAGCATGCTCATCAGCGGAATCGTTCCGCCCTGTCCGAGAAATCCGCAGGGCGCGCCGAAGGTCGCCTGCGACGCATCGTCGAGCGCCTTCGCCAACCACGGCGCGAGCGTCGGCGCATTCCATCCGGTCGCAATGCCGCGATCGGGCCTGAACGTGACCTTCGCCTTGTAGGGGGCGTCGAGCTCGAGCACGCTCTTTAGTTCGTTCAGCGCCGAAGGTCCGTCGACCAGCGGCGGCAGACGCAGCGAAATCTTGAATGCGGTTCGCGGCCGCAGCACGTTACCGGCGTCGGCGAGCGGCGGCAGGCCTTCGGCGCCGGTCACCGACAGCGTCGGCTCCCAGGTCCGATTGAGCAACGCATGGACCGGATCGGTGGTGGTCGGTTGCACGGTCTCGCCGTGGTCGCCACACGACCATGGAAAGCGCTTCCACACCATGTCGCCGAGGATCTTCGCGGTGGCCCCGGCTTGGGCGACGCGCTCGGCCGGTACTTCGCAATGAAAGCTCTGCGGCAGCAGGCGTCCGTTGTTCGAGTCCTCGATGCGATCGAATAGCTGCCGCATGATGCGAAACGACGACGGCACGACACCGCTCGCGTCGCCCGAGTGCACCCCTTCGTCGAGCACGCGCACTTCGAGCACGCCAGTGATGTTCCCGCGCAGCGACGTGGTCAGCCACAACTGCTCGTAGTTGCCGCAACCCGAGTCGAGGCAGACCACCAGCGATACGTCGCCGAGCCGGTCTTTCAGCGCATCGACATAGGGCAACAGGTCGTAGCTGCCCGACTCTTCGCAGCTCTCGATCAGGCCCACGCACCGCGGGTGCGCGATGCCCTGCTTGTCGAGCGCCTGGATCGCGGTGATCGCGGCGTAGACCGCGTAGCCATCGTCGGCACCACCCCGGCCGTAGAGCTTGCCGTCTTCGAGCTTCGGGGTCCACGGGCCGAGGTCGTTGCGCCAGCCCTCGAACTCGGGCTGCTTGTCGAGGTGGCCGTAGAGCAAGACCGTATCCATCGTGTGCGCGGTCGTACGCGTGGCGGCATCGCCGGTTGCGGGCACTTCGAAGAACAGCACCGGCGTGCGTCCTTCTAGGCGCACGATCTCGAGCTTGAGTCCCTCGACCTTCTGCGCTTCGACCCACGTGGCCGCGTCGCGGATCACGCGCTCGAGGTAGCCGTGCGCGACCCAGTCCTTGTCGTAGGCCGGGCTCTTGGCCGGGATCGCGATGTAGTCGGTCAGCCGCTTGACGATGCCATCGTTCCAGCATTCATCGACGAAGGATTGCAAAGCGGCACCGTCGATGCGGGCGAGCGGCGATGCTGCGGGATCGGGAATGCGGGCGTTCATGCGGGCTCCGGAGTCTAAAGCGGCAAATGAGGCGGCAACCGTAGCGCATGCGGGCCTGTCTCGCAAACTGCGTCGCCACCGACGCCGCGGGCGCTGCCCGCGTTCGAACCCTCAACCGCGCGGATGATGCTTCGCGTGCAAGGCCTTCAACCGCTCGCGCGCGACGTGCGTGTAGATCTGCGTGGTGGATATGTCCGCATGACCGAGCAGCAGTTGCACCACGCGCAGGTCGGCGCCGTGATTGAGCATGTGCGTCGCGAACGCGTGCCGCAGCGTGTGGGGCGACAGCGGCGCAACCACGCCTGCGTTGAACGCGTGCCGCTTGATGAGCTTCCAGAACATTTGCCGCGTCATGCCGCCGTCGCGCGCACTTTCGTCCACTTTCTCGCGTTGCGCGGTGATGAAGAGCGCGTCGAGCGCGCGTCCGTTGGCGAGCACCGGCCGCGCCTCGCGCAGATAGCGCGTGGTCCACTCGCGCGCGGCTTCGCCCATCGGCACGAGGCGTTCCTTGTCGCCCTTGCCGACCACCCGCACCACGCCTTGATCGAGCCCGACCCGCAGCGTGTGCAAGCTCACGAGCTCGGAGACCCGCAGGCCGCTCGCGTACATCAGCTCGAGCATCGCGCGATCGCGCAGGCCGAGCGGCGTGTCTGCATCGGGCGCGCCGAGCAAGGCATCGACCTGCGCTTCGGACAGGGTCTTCGGAAAACGCTGCGATCGCCTGGCGGTCGACAGACGACGCGTGGGATCGCCGCGCGCCGGATCGGTCCGCAGCAGATGCCGATAGAAGCGCCGCAGCACCGCGAGCCTGCGATTGGCGCTGCTCGCCTGCGATACTCGATGCCGCGCGGCAACGTAGGCGGTGAGGTCGGTCTCGCCCGCATCGGTGATGGTGGCTTCCCGTTCGGCCAGCCAGCGCGCGAACAGCGTGAGGTCGCGACGATAGGCGTCGAGCGTGTTCCTGGCCAGGCCGTCCTCGAGCCATACGGCGTCGCAGAAGGTGTCGATGGACGCGAGGCTTGCGGTGAGTGCGGACACGGTTGCCGACGGGGTCGTGCGAGTCATGACGCGATTGTGCCCGCGCTACGCTTGGAGGTCGCTCGGTTATCATCCGCCGCTCTTTGCGCACGCGCTCTTTCGGCGTAGTTTGCCGCGCGCTTTTTCCTATACCTCATCGCAGCTTTTTCGCTTCCTCAATGCCCAAAGCTATTCGTTCCCGCGGTCGCGGCTTCGTGCCGTGGCTGGTGTTGATCGCCGTCGTCATCATCGTCGATCAATTGAGCAAGATCGCCATCGCCAGGACCTTCGCCTACGGCGCGCGCAAGGAAATCATTCACGGCTTCTTCGACCTCACGCTCGTCTACAACAAGGGCGCCGCGTTCAGTTTCCTGTCGGGCGCAGGTGGATGGCAGCGCTGGTTCTTCACCATCGTCGGCATCGTCGCCGCGCTCTTCATCGTCGTCATGCTCGCCAGGCATTCGTCGCAACGCCTGTTCTCGTGCGCGCTCGCGCTGATCGCGGGCGGTGCCCTGGGCAACGTGGTCGATCGGCTGCTGCACGGGCACGTCGTGGACTTCTTGCTGTTCTACTTTCGCGACTGGAGCTTCCCAGCCTTCAACGTCGCCGACAGCGCGATCACGATCGGCGCGATACTTCTGATCCTCGATGAACTGCTGCGCGTGCGGCGCGCGCGATAAGCCCATGAACGACCTCGCCGGCAAGCACCTCGTCCTCGGACTGACCGGCGGCATCGCCGCGTACAAGTCGGCCGAACTCGCGCGGCGTCTGCAGGATCACGGCGCGACCGTGCAGGTCGTGATGACCGAGGCAGCTACACACTTCATCACGGCCGTCACGATGCAGGCCTTGACTGGCCGCGTGGTGTTCACCGACCAATGGGACGCGCGCCAGCCGAACAACATGGCGCACATCGAACTGTCGCGCGAGGCCGATGCGATCGTGGTGGTGCCGGCATCGGCGGACTTCATCGCCAAGCTCGCGCACGGCATCTGCGACGACCTGCTCACGACGCTGTGCGTCGCGCGCGAATGTCCTCTGTTGATCGCGCCCGCGATGAATCGCCAGATGTGGGCGAACGCAGCGACGCAACGCAACGTGCAGCAGGTCGTGGCCGACGGAGTGATCGTGCTCGGTCCCGCTTCGGGCGACCAGGCGTGCGGCGAAGTCGGTGACGGTCGCATGCTCGAGCCGCACGACATCCTCGAAGACGTGATTGCGTTCTTCCAGCCCAAGGTGCTCGTAGGCAAGCGCGTGCTGATCACGGCCGGCCCGACGCGCGAGGCGATCGATCCGGTGCGCGCGATCACCAATCACTCGTCGGGCAAGATGGGTTTTGCGGTTGCCCGCGCCGCGCACGAAGCAGGCGCGATCGTGACGCTGGTTTCGGGTCCGACTTCGTTGACGACACCACGCAGCGTGACGCGCATCGACGTCGAGACCGCGCGTGAAATGCTTGCGATCGTGATGCAGCAGGCGTCGAAGGCCGACTGCTTCATCGCGGTGGCCGCAGTGGCCGACTGGCACGTCGTCAACGTCGCCGATCAGAAGATCAAGAAGTCCGCGAATGAAGCCGACACGCCGACGCTAGAGTTCGCGGCCAACCCCGACATCCTCGCTTCGGTCGCGGCATTGCCCGACGCGCCCTGGTGCGTGGGCTTCGCAGCCGAGACCGGCGATCTCGATGCGAATGCCATGGCCAAGCTGACGAAGAAGCGTGTGCAGCTCATCGTCGGCAATCACGCGCACGAAGCCTTCGGTCGCGACGAGAATGCGCTCACGCTCTACGACGCGCGCGGCCGCACGGTGCTCGAACCCGCCGACAAGCTGACGCTCGCGCGACAACTGGTCGGGGCGATCGCGGAGCGCATGCGGGGTGCCGTCCCTTCGGCATCGCGATGATCCGCTTCGACAACGGCCCTCCGGACGGCGACTACGTCCGCTACATCGACGAGTTGATGGCGCAGCGTGCGGCCTCGCTGGTCGCGGCGACGATGACGTCGGGCACCGATGCGACCGATCGGCTGCGCTCGGCCGACAGTCGCGGCAGCGCAGTGATTTCGCCTGCGTTCAAGACGGCGCACGAGCGCGCGCGCGATGCGAAGGCCGGCGCGAATCGCCCCGCCAACACGTATGGGACTTCAGCGGCCTCGTCTCCTGACGATGTATCGCGACGTCCGTCGACGCTCCCGCCGGCCGCAGCGACTGCAATCGCTTCGTCCCTGATGAATCGCGACAGCGAACGCCGCGCGGCGCCACTCGTGAACGCGGTCGCCATCGCCGTCGGCGCCATCCTGATCCTGATCGGAGTCCTTGGGCAGACCTCCAATGTCCTGTTCATCGTCGCGGGTATCGCGCTCGTGTCGTGGGGAGTCAAACGTATCGGCGCTGCGCCGGCCCGCACTGCGACCGCATCCGATGCATTCGCGACGCCGCCCGCACAGCGCGTAGCGCCTCGGACCAGGAACCGGAACTGACTTGACCCAGCGCACCGTCCTTTCGATCCTCGACCAAACGCCGGTCGTATCGGGCCACAGCGTCGCCGACGCGGTCGCAGCGACGGTCGAGCTCGCGACCCTCGCCGACGGCCTCGGCTATACGCGCTTCTGGTGTGCCGAGCATCACGGCTTGCGCGCGGTCGCCAATCCCGCGCCCGAAGTCATGCTCGCGCGAATCGGCGCGGCGACACACCGCATCCGCATCGGCTCGGGCGGCGTGATGCTGCCGTACTACAGCCCGTTCAAGCTGGCCGAGCAGTTCCTGATGCTCGAGGCGCTGTTTCCCAATCGCATCGACCTCGGCGTGGGGCGCGCACCGGGCGGCGACCAGCGCACCGCGCAAGCGGTTGCCGCCGGCGAATACAACCGCGGCGAATTCTTTCCGCAGCAGGCCGAGGAGCTCGCGATACTGCTCGGATCGCAGATGCTCGCACCGGGCATCCCGGCCATGGCGGACGATCGTCTCGCGCATGGCGTGCTGCTGCAGCCGGCGGTCGAGACGCGTCCGCAGCTGTGGATGCTGGGCTCGTCGGACTTCGGCGGGGCGCTCGCGGCGAAGCTCGGCTATCGATTCGCGTTCGCGCAGTTCATCAACGCGGCCGGCGGCAGCGGTGTCGCGCGCGCCTATCGCAGCAACTTCGTCGCGCGCGACGGCGAGCCCGCGCCCTACTGCGCGGTCGCGGTCTTTGCGATCTGCGCGGACAACGACGCAGACGCGGCGGCACTTTCGCGCTCGGTCGATCTGCGACGCCTGCAGATGGCGCTCGGCCTGAACACCCCGATCCCCACGGTCGACGAAGCGCGGGAGGTATTCGAGAGCGGCCAGTTGGGCCCGCGCGAACTGGCCGTCATCGAACGGGAGCGGCCGCGCAGCATCATCGGCTCGCCCGCCATGGTCGCCGAACGCCTGCTGGCGCTGCAGGCCGAATTCGCCGCCGACGAGATCGTCGTGCTGACCGTAGCCGCAAACTACAAGGCGCGCCTGCGTTCCTATGAGTTGCTTGCCGAAGCGTTCGAGCTCCGGCGCCCCCCTTCGCGCGCGTGACGGGTTACAGCCTGGGTCTCGATCCATCCACCATGAAAATCGCCGTCCGCATCCTCGACCCGCGCATCGCCGAACGCATGCCGAACTACGCGACCACCGGCAGCGCAGGCCTCGACCTGCGCGCGATGATCGACGCGCCGCAAACGCTCGCTCCGGGCGAAACCACGCTGGTGCCCACCGGCCTCGCCATCCATATCGAAGACGAGGGCTATGCGGCGATGATCCTGCCGCGCTCGGGCTTGGGCCACAAGCACGGTATCGTGCTCGGCAATCTGGTCGGCCTGATCGACTCCGACTACCAGGGCCAGTTGATGGTCAGCACGTGGAATCGCGGCTCGGCGCCGTTCACGCTCGAGCCCTTCGAGCGCATCGCGCAACTCGTGATCGTGCCGGTGGTGCGGGCCGAGTTCGAGATCGTCGAAACGTTCGAGTCCACGCATCGCGGCAGCGGTGGATTTGGAAGTTCGGGCCGCAGCTAGACTGCACCCCTTCAATCGTCCGCGTGACGCGTTTGAGGCGCCGTCCGAGGAACCTCGAGCATCACTCTGTAATCAGATCGCGATGCCCCTATTCGAAACCACTCCGCGCAAGAAGCGCCGCCTCTCCTGGTGGTGGGCGCCAGTCGTCGTCCTCGTCGCGATCTGCGCCTCCTTCCTCTTTCCGTGGAAGCTCAACTTCCTTCGCGACACCATCGTCTCGAAGGTGCAGAACGGCACCGGCCGCAGCTTCGCGATCGATGGCGACATCTGGCTCTATTGGCTGCAAGGTCCGCGCGTCACGATCGATGGCCTCAGGCTCGGCAATCCCGCGTGGGCTTCGACGCCGCAGATGGCCTCGGTGAATCACGTCGACACGACCGTCTCGCTACTCAACCTGCTGCATTCGCGCGTGGTGCTGCCGCACCTGATCGTTGACAAGCCGCTGGTCAACCTCGAAGAGGCGGCCGACGGCAAACGCAACTGGTACTTCGACAAGCAGCAAAGCGATTCGAGCACCTCGGTCGTGATCGACGAGGTGGTGCTGAACCAGGGCCACGTGGGCTATATCGTCAAGCACAAGGACACCGATGTGCAGATCGACCTCGCGACGCTGAGCGGCGAGAACGTCGATACGAAAGGCGGCGGCGTCACCAACGGCATCGGCGCGAAAGCGACCGGCAAGTGGAATGGGCTGAAGCTCGCGATCGATGCGAAGGGCGGCGACGTGTTGAAGCTTCGGGACACGAGCACGGCCTTCCCCTTCAACGCCAAGGCCGCGATCGGCGCCACGCGCGTATCCGCCGACGGCACCGTGACCGGGCTTGCCGCGCTCAAGGCCGCAGATCTGAAGGTGGTCGCCGTCAGCGGCCAGAATCTGGCGGAGTGGCTGCGCATCGTCGGCGTCGCCCTGCCCGCCACACCGCCGTACCAGACCGCCGGACATCTGCGCATCGCCGACAGCGTCTATCACTACGACGATTTCACGGGTCGCGTGGGTTCGAGCGACATCGCGGGGGCGATCGCATTCGAGAAGCGGGGCGAGCGCAGGCAGCGGCCCTTCCTTTCGGGGACGTTGGTGTCGAAGCAGCTCGACCTCACCGACCTCGCACCGATGATCGGCAAGACCCCCGGCGGCAACAAGGAGGCCGCGCAAACGGTTGCCGCCAAATCCGGCAAGCTGCTGCCGCAACAAGCCTTCAACACCGACAAGTGGGACACGCTCGATGCCGACGTGCGCTTCGCCGGCAAGTCCATCAAGAATGCGGGGAACATTCCCTTCGACAACCTGGACATGCACGTCGTGATGCAGGATCGCGTGTTGTCGTTCACGCCGCTCACCTTCGGCTTTGCCGATGGCACGATGGGCGGTAACTTCCGCTTCGATGGCAGCAACACGCTCCTGCATGCGGATGTCGATGCCCGGTTCAGGGACCTGCGGTTGTCGCGCCTGACTCCCAAGCTGAGCGACAGCTCGAAGGCGTCGCTCGGACGACTCAACGGAACGGTCAAGCTCGAGGGCCGCGGCAACTCGATCGCGGCGATGCTCGGCACTTCGAACGGCACCGCGCAGATTGCGATGGGTCGCGGCGAATTGAGTTCGCTGCTGCTCGAGCTGGCCGGCTTGCAAGGTCCGCAGATCGTCCGTTATCTGCTCGGAGACAAGAACGCGAAGGTGCGATGCGCACTCGGCGACTTCGGGATGAAGAACGGCACGATGACGACCAAGACCGCGCTGATCGACACAGACCTCACGGTGATCAGGATCGATGGCAGCGCCAACTTCGCAACCGAGGCGCTCGACCTCAAGGTCACGCCGCTGCCCAAGCAAAAGAGCATTGTGGTGTTGCGCACGCCCTTCAATGTCACCGGCTCATTCGCGTCGCCCAACTTCAGGCCTGAAATCGGAACGCTGGCTGCACGCGCTGGCGGCGCGATTGCACTCGGTCTCATCAATCCGCTCGCGGCGCTGTTGCCGTTGATCGAGACTGCTCCGGGGAAAGACACCGACTGCGCGGAACTGCTGGCGACGATCAAGGGCGCACCGGTGAAGAATACCGATGAGCCATTGCCGCCGAAGAAGAGGTCAAAAGCTGCGAAGTAATCTGACCTCAGATTTAAGCGCCCCAATGACTGATGTTGTAAGCTAGACTGTTATCTAGCTTATCGGAGGTGGTCGTGCGTGAAATCGGAGCGTTCGAGGCGAAGAACAAACTCGGCACCTTGCTCGATTGGGTGATCAATGGCGAAGAAGTCCTGATTACCCGGCGCGGCAAAGCGGTGGCGAGGCTGGTTGCGGCCGAACCCAATTCCGACCGCGCAAAGGCTCGGGAAGCTGCGGCAAACATTCTTGCTCGCCGGATTGGCGTGACTCTCGGTGGAATCAAGATCAAGGACCTGGTCAACCAAGGCCGACCGTGAGTCTGGTCGTCGATAGTTCGGTCACACTGGCGTGGTTCTTCGCGGATGAGCGCTCCACTGCCGCTGACGCGGTGCTCCGTCAAGTGGCTGAGTCGGGCGCGGTCGCACCTTCGCTGTGGAGGCTGGAAGTGGCCAATGCACTGCAAATGGCAGTGCTGCGCAAACGGGTCGACGCGGCGTTCCGTGACGCGTCGCTAGCGGATTTGCGCGCGCTCGAGGTAGAGATCGATTCCGAAACCGATCGTCAAGCGTGGACGACCACGCTGGAACTGGCCGCACGCTATCGGCTCACGCTCTATGACGCCGCCTATCTCGAACTGGCGCAGCGTCTGCGCTTGCCGCTGGCCTCGCTGGATCGGGAGTTGCGCGCCGCAGGCAAGGCGCTTGGCATGACTCTGCTGGGCAAATAGCTGAGGCGCTGGATTGCCGCGTACGCGGGAACTACAAACTTGATCTACCGACGTCGCAGCACGTGCGACCACACGCCGTCGCCGCTTTGCGTCTGCGCCACCAACTCGTTGCCCGTCTGCCTCGAGAACGCCTGAAAGTCGCGCACCGATCCAGGATCGGTCGCGAGCACGCGCAGCAGGTGTCCGCTCTGGATCGTGGACAAGGCCTTCTTCGCGCGCAGGATGGGCAGCGGGCACGCGAGGCCCTTCGCATCCACTTCGGTGTCGATCGTCAAGTCAGTTTCCATGCGTCGCTCTTTTCTCGCCTGCCATGTGGCTTATGTTGAAGTGGTTTGCGCGCGATCTTCCGAGGTCTTCGAGATGTCGGACGCCTTTGGCTGCTCCACCTCGATGAACTCCACCGGCAAGCCCCGCGAACGCATCCAGTCGGCCATCGCGAAGCCGGTACCGATCCTGCGCGGACGCAAGCGTTCCGGTGCGATCAACCTGAAGTCCACGAGCTCTTCGTTCAAGCGTATCGTGCCGCTCGCCTCGACATGATAGGCGATGATGAGCTCGTTCTTTCGCATGAACTCATAGACGCCGATCAGCGCGATACGGTCGGCGTCGAGGTTGGTCTCTTCCTTCAATTCGCGCGCCATGCCCTCTTCGGGTGTTTCGTCGGCTTCGAGAAAGCCGGTGATCAACGCGAACCTTCCCTCGGGCCACTGCGCATTGCGCGCGAGCAGGATGCGGCCCTCGTACTCGACCAAGGCAGCCAGCACGGGCAAGGGATTGTTCCAGTGAACGTAGTGACACGTGGGGCAGGCTTGCCGCACGCGGCCGGCGGTCTCGCGCGTTTCGAGCGGCGTCGCGCATTGCGGGCAGAAGCGGTAGAGAGGCGGATCGGGGAGCTGATGGGGCTGCATCTATAGCGTCCAGCCTGCAGGCTGCTTTTGGAAAACCTCTCGGATTATTTCGCGGGCTGGTCGCTGCCGAGCGTCGCGTCAGCGGCTTTACCGACCACCTTGCCCGCGACCTTGACCGTGCCGATGGCCGCATCTGCTGCGACGCCTACGGTCTTGACCGCGACCGTGCCGACGGCGTCGGCAACGGCCACGACCGCGCATCCGCCGATGCCGATCGACAGCATGGCGATGGCAACGATCGGTATCGAAATTCGAATCACGGAGAGTCCTCCTTCAATGGCGCAGGCAGCATCGGCTGGTGGGGATGAAGACGCGCCATCGCATGGGCATCGATATAAACGCCATCGCGCAACGCATAGGCACGGTGGCGACCCTCGATCTCGAAGCCGAAGCGTCGATAGAGCGCGCATGCGGCTTCGTTGTCGGCGTAGACCGTGAGCTCGATGCGCAACACGTTCATCCAGTTGTCGGCGCGATCGATCGCTGCTGTCATCAACGCCGTGCCGATGCCGCGGCCCTGCCAGTCGTCGCGAACCGCCATGCCGAGAGCCAGCGCATGGCGGCGTCGCAATGACTTGAAGGCATCGAGCCCGAGGCTGCCGACGATCTCGAACGTGCTGCCATGCACTTCAGGGTCGCGGACTTCGGCAATCAGGAACACGCCATTCGGATCTGGCTTAGCCATGCGCTCGCGTCGCAATTCCATCGATGGCATCGGCAGTTGCAGCGTGCCCGCGTAGGCTTTCGGAGTGGCCATCGTCGCGCTCACGCCTTCGTAGTCCGACGGCTCCGCGTGCCGGATGCGGAGATGCTCGGCCTGCACCCGGGTACGCCCCACGCGCTTCTGTTGTGCGAGGCTGTCGGCCGGCTGGTTCATTCGATCATCTCGGCCCGTGCGCAGGCACGGGCACATTTCGCGATCACCGCGACGACGCATGCGACAAGCATCTCGCGCGGGAGCCCGCGCATCACGCCCGCTCCGGTATCACGCGTTCACTCTTCACGCGGTCCTCCACGTACCCGCGCACCGACGCCAAGGCCGCGCCCAGCTTGGCGGGCTCGCTGCCGCCGGCCTGCGCGGTGTCGGCCTTGCCACCGCCCTTGCCGCCGACCTGTTGCGCGACGAAATTGACGAGCTCGCCCGCCTTGACCTGCGAAACGAGGTCGGCCGTCACACCCGCGATCAATGTGACCTTCCCTGCATCGACCGCGGACAAGACGATCACCGCGCTCTTCAATTTTGCCTTCAATTGATCCATCGTCTCGCGCAGCGCCTTGACGTCGGCCCCGTCGAGCTGCGTCGCGAGCACCGAGAGGCCGCTACCGCTCGCGTCCGATACCGATATCGCCTGCGATGCGAGATCGTCGCCGTGCGACGAAGCGAGCTTCGACTTCATCCGCGCGACCTCGCGCTCGAGCGACTTCGCGTTCTCGAGAATCTGACCGATGCGCTGCGTGACCTCTTCGGGCTGCGCCTTCAATGCCGATGCGGCTTCATGCACACGCATATCGAGCGTCTGCACGACTGCCAACGCGTTCTCGCCGGTGACCGCCTCGATGCGCCGCACGCCGGCCGCGACGCCACCTTCGGACACGATCTTGAAGAGACCGATGTCGCCGGTGCGCGCCACGTGCGTGCCGCCGCACAGCTCGTGCGAGCTGCCGATCTCGAGCGAACGCACCACGTCGCCGTACTTCTCGCCGAAGAGCGCCATCGCGCCCTTCTTCACGGCTTCGTCGAACGGCAACACGTGAGTGCGCGTCTCGATGTTGGCCAGCACTTCCTTGTTGACGATGGTCTCGACGCGACGGATCTGGTCCGACGTGATCGGTGCGTTGTGCGAAAAGTCGAAGCGCGTCTTGTCCGCATCGACCAGCGAACCGCGCTGATGGACATGCGTGCCGAGCACTTCGCGCAAGGCCTTGTGCATCAGGTGCGTGGCCGAGTGATTGCGAATCGTCGCGGTACGTCGCTCGGCGTCGACTGAGGCATCGACCCGGTCGCCGATCTTGAGCTCGCCGCGCGACACACGACCGTGATGGCCGAACACTTCCGGCTGGATCTTCTGCGTATCGCTCACATCGAATTGCGCGCCCGCGTTCGACAGCCGACCCGCGTCGCCGATCTGGCCGCCCGACTCGGCGTAGAACGGCGTGCGGTCGAGAACGATCACCGCTTCATCGTCAACGCCGACACGATCGACCGACGTGCCCGCGACATAAATCGCCGCAATGGTCGCGTGCTCGTGTAGTTGGTCGTAACCCGTGAACTCGGTCTTCGCGCCGGCGTACTCGACGCCGCTCGCCGCCTTGAACTTGCCCGCCGCGCGCGCCTGCGTTCGTTGTTGATCCATCGCCGCATCGAAGCCCGCCATATCGACCGAGACTTCGCGCTCGCGACAGATGTCGGCGGTGAGATCGACCGGGAAACCGTAGGTATCGTAGAGCGTGAAGGCGATCTTCCCGGCTAGCGAGCCACCCTTGCCCACGTGCGCGAGTTCGGCATCGAGGATCTTCATGCCGTTCTCGAGCGTCTCGCCGAAGCGCTCTTCTTCCTGCTTCAACACGCTGGAGATGCGCTCGCGCTGCTCGACCAGCTCGGGATACGCCCCGCCCATTTCGCGCGCGAGATCGGCGACCAGCTTGTGGAAGAAGGGTTGCGTCTGTCCCAGCTTGTAGCCATGCCGAAGCGCGCGACGCACGATGCGCCGAAGCACATAGCCGCGACCTTCGTTGCTCGGAATCACGCCGTCGGCGATCAGGAAGGAACACGCGCGGATGTGATCGGCGATGACCTTCAGTGAATTGTCGGCCAGGTCCTTTGTGCCGGTCTCGCGCGCAGCCGCCGCGATCAGTTGCTCGAAGAGATCGATCTGGTAGTTGCTGTGCACATGCTGCAGCACCGCCGAGAGGCGCTCGAGCCCCATGCCGGTATCGACCGACGGCTTGGGCAGCTTGTGCAGCGTGCCCGCTTCGTCGCGATTGAACTGCATGAAGACGAGGTTCCAGATCTCGATGTAGCGGTCGCCGTCTTCCTCGGCCGAGCCGGGCGGCCCGCCCCAGATGTCGGGCCCGTGGTCGTAGAAGATCTCGCTGCACGGGCCGCACGGGCCGGTGTCGCCCATCGCCCAGAAGTTGTCGCTCTCGAAAGGCTTGCCGCCGGGCTTGTCGCCAATGCGGATGCAGCGCTCGGGCGGCACGCCGATCTCCTTGGTCCAGAGATCGAAGGCCTCATCGTCGTCGATGTAAACGGTGGTCCACAGCTTGTCTTTCGGCAGGCCATAGACCTCGGTGATCAGCTTCCACGCGTAGCGGATCGCGTCGCGCTTGAAGTAATCGCCGAAGCTGAAGTTGCCCAGCATCTCGAAGAAGGTGTGATGGCGCGCGGTGTAGCCGACGTTCTCCAGATCGTTGTGCTTGCCGCCCGCGCGCACGCACTTCTGCGACGTGGTGGCGCGCAGGTAGGGGCGCTGCTCGACGCCGGTGAAGACGTCCTTGAACTGGTTCATTCCCGCGTTGGTGAACAAGAGCGTCGGATCGTTGCCCGGCACCAGCGACGACGAGCGCACGATGGTGTGCCCTTCGGTTTCGAAGAACTTGAGGAACTTGTCGCGAATTTCGGCGGACTTCACTTGCGTTTTTTCCTGACTAGATGATCGTGACGTTCTTAGCCTTCGCCCCGCGTTTCAGATCGTCATCGTGGGTGGCCAGGCCGACACCTTCGCGTGCGGCCAGGTCGAGATAAAGCGCATCGTAAACCGTGAGGCGATAACGCGTCGCCAGCTGGTGGATCGCAGACAGGTCGATCGGCCGGAGATCGACCTCGACGTCCAGTCCGTCGATCAGTGCGATGCCCTGCTGGATTCCCGTGGTGTCGATGCGCTTGCGACGCTGCGCATTCAGGA
>JBBSGB010000026.1:0-48985 GCA_038254545.1 Burkholderiales bacterium
GCGAACGACACGATGCCGGTATAGCCGAGCAACAGGTCGTAGCTCGCGACCAGCACGATGAAGATCAGGATCTTCGCGGCCACATTCAGGGCCTTCGCGCCGGGAAACAGGAAAGGCGCGAACGCGAGCGCGACGACGACGAGTACCAGCAGCACCGCCAGCACGCGGTTGCGCGGGAGGTCGCCGGACAGAAGTCGCGCGATCATCGAGCGCGTCATCAGGCGGTCATTGCGCAGTCATCGATTCGTGACCGGATAGATGCCCTGAGGCCGCCACAGCAGCACCGCGACCATCAAGAGAATGTTCGAGAACAGCGCGACCTTGGGCGCTAGAAAGCCCGTGTAGTTGGCCATCAATCCGACCAGCAACGCGCCGAGAAAGCAGCCGCCCGTGGACCCGAGGCCCCCGATGATGATGACGATGAAGATCAGCACGTTGACCTGCGCGCCCATCTGCGGCGTCACGTTCTGCTGATACATGCCCCACGTCACGCCGCCCAGACCCGCGAGCGCGCTGCCGGCGACGAACACGCCCACGAACAATCGCCGGATGCGGTAGCCGAGGCTCTCAACCATTTCGCGATCCTGCACGCCGGCGCGGATCAGCAGGCCGAGCTTGGTGCGATTGAGTATCCACAGCAGCAGCGCGAGCACGATCATCCCAACCACCACGGCGAGCAGGCGATAGCGTTCGACCGCGGCCTGGCCGATCAGGAGCGACCCGCGTAGCGCCGTGGGCAGCGGGAGCGGAATCTGCTGCGGACCCCAGATCACCTTGATCATTTCCTCGCCGATGATCATGCCGCCCATCGTGATGAGGATCTGCTTGAGATGCTGGCCATAGACGGGACGGATCAACACGCGCTCGAACGCCCAGCCGAGCGCACCGGCCACCGCCATCGCGGCGAGCATCGCCGGAAAGATAGCCGCGAGGTTCAGCAGCAGATGGTCGGACGCGGTCCAGTTCGACATCAGGCCGAGCACGCTGGTGGCGACGAAGGCGCCGATGGCGATGAACACCCCGTGACCGAAGTTGAGCACGTCCATCAAGCCGAAGATGAGCGTGAGGCCCGACGCGATGATGAAGATGATCATGCCCATCGCGAGCCCGGCGACGGTGAGCGTCACCCAGGTCGGAGTCGAACCGATCAGCGGCAACGCGACGAGGGCCAGGATCGGCACCAGCAGCAGCGGCAGCCAGTCGATGCGATTCGCGGCAATCGGCGGGGGTGAGACCGTAGTCGCGGTGGCGCTCATGGTTTCAGTGATGTGCGGCGAGCGACAGGCCGAGCAAGGAATGCTGCAAGCCCTCGTCGGCCGCGAGCTCGTCCATGCGTCCCGCATGCACGATGCGGCCGTTGTCCATCACCGCCACCGTGTCGCCGAGCTGCCTTGCGAAATTGAAGTTTTGCTCGACCAGCAGGATGGTCGTGTCGGCGTTCTTCAACTCGCGAAACGCCGCGATCATGTTGGCGATCATCGCCGGCGCGAGACCCTTGCTGGGCTCGTCGATCAGGATCAGCTTTCTCGGCTCGACGATCGCGCGCGCGACGGCCAGCATCTGTTTCTGTCCGCCCGAGAGTTTGCCCGCTGGGCGCAGCCAGAAGGTCTTGATGGCCGGAAAGAGTTTGAAGATCCATGCGAGGCGCTTGGCATCGATCGCATCGGCATGACGTGCGCTGCGCGCGGCGAGCGTCATGTTCTCCTTGACCGTAAGGTCGCCGAAGATGCCCATGTTCTCGGGCACGTAGGCGATGCCGGCGGACGCGATGTCGGGCGTGGGGAGCTTGACGATGTCCTGCCCATCGAAGTGCAGCTTGCCGCTCGATGCGCGCCACAGTCCCATGATGGTTCGCAGCGTCGTCGTCTTGCCCGCGCCGTTGCGGCCGAGCAGCATCGTCAACTGGCCGCGCGGCACGACCAGGTCGACGCCGTGCAGGATGTGATACGCGCCGATATGCGTATGCACGCCTTCGAGGCTGAGCAAGGCGGAGCTTGCGTCGTCCGTCATGCCGTAACTTCCGCGACGGGCGCGAGGCCGAGGTAAGCCTCCTGCACGACCGGCGACGCGATCACCGTTTCGGGATCGCCGTCGGCGACCAGCGCGCCGTTGTGCAGGACGATGATGCGATCGGCGAGTTCGCGCACCACGTCCATCTTGTGTTCGACGAGCAGGATGGTCTTGTCGCGGCGCAGCTTCAACGCGCGAATCAGGTCGAGCAGCACCGGGACCTCGTCGACGCTCATGCCTGCCGTCGGTTCGTCGAACAGGTACACGTCCGGATCGAGCGCCATCAGGATGCCGACCTCGAGCTTGCGCTGATCGCCGTGCGGCAACTCGGCCGCGCTGCTGTTGCGCTTCGCCGCGAGCGCGACGGTCTCGAGCACCTCGTCGGCGCGCCCGATCAGGTCGCGATGATGCGACCACACGTTCCACAGGTCGAGTCCGAGACGCGCGCGCGATTGCAGCGCCAGGCGCACATTCTCGATCACCGTCAGATGCGGGAACAGATTGGTCAACTGGAACGCGCGTCCCAGTCCCGCGTGGGTGCGCGCGGACGCGCCGAGCGCGGAGATATCGCGCCCGTGAAGCAGCACCTGTCCCGAGCTGGCCTTCAGTTGACCGGAGACGAGGTTGAAGTAGGTGGTTTTGCCCGCACCGTTCGGCCCGACGATGGCCGTCAAGGTGCCCGGCACAAATGCGCAGGACACCGCATTGACGGCCACGTGACCGCCGAAGCGGATCGTCAGGTCACGCGTTTCGAGCGAAGGATTCAAGCCGGTGCCGCAAGGTTCTACCGCTTGTTCCGGATCGGAACGTTCATCTCCTCGGGCTTGATCTCGCGAACCAGCTCAGGCACGCCCCACGCGAATGCAGGGTCGACCTTGATCTTGAAGTGGTACATCGACTGCATCGCCTGATGGTCTTCCTTGCGGAAGGTCATCCTGCCTTTGGGCGTCTCGAAGCTCATCCCTTCCATGGTCTTGATCAAGGTCTCGGTATCGCTCTTGCCGCCGCTTTTCTTCAAGGCCTCGACCACCGCGATGCCGGCCGCCATGCCGCCCGCGGTAAAGAAATCGGGCGGACTCTTGAACTGCTTGTAGTGATTGGAAACCAGCCACTCGTTGACCGGATTCTTGGGAATGCCGAAGTAGTAGTAGGTCGCGCCTTCCATGCCCGGGAACTGCTTGTATGCGGCCATCGCGGGAAGGATGTTGCCGCCGCTGGCGATCTCGATGCCGTAGCGCTTGGGGTCGAGGTCGGCGATCTTGTACGGATTGCCGGCGCCGGCCCACAGGATGAAGATGATCTTCCTGCCGGGCTTGTCCTTCAACGCATCGAACAGGCGCTGTGCGCCGGCGGTGAAGTCGGTGGTGTTGGTCGGCAGATATTCCTCGTGCACGATCTTCGCGTTCTTGAGGGACTCGCGAAACGCCTTCACGCCGTCGCGGCCGAACGCGTAGTCCTGCGCGAGCATCGCGATCGAGGTGCCGGGTTTGTCTAGCGCCACGGCGTTGGAGATCGCGTCCTGCGACGAATTGCGGCCGGTGCGAAAGATGTAGCGGTTCCACTTGTCGCCGGTGATCGCGTCCGCAACGGCCGGCTCGACCAGCAGGATCTTCTTGTATTCCTCGGCCACCGGCAGCATCGCGAGCGCGACGCCCGACGAGGTCGGCCCGATCGCGATGTCGGCCTTGTCGTCGGCGAATGCCGCCGCGAGCTGGCTCTTGCCCACGTCGGGCTTGCCTTGCGAGTCGCGCTCGACAAGCACAATCTTGCGACCGCTCACCATCATCGTGCCGCCGGTCGCGTAGTCCAGCCCCATCATCAGGCCGGTCTGGGTCTGCTTCGCATAGGCTTCGAGCGGTCCGGTCTTGTCGTAGACGTGAGCGATCTTGAAATCAGCGGCATAGGCAGAAAGCGATGCGGCGAAGGCTGCAGCGGCCAGTACGATTCGATATGACTTCATGCGTGCTTCCCTTGAATCAATTGGATGGGTCGTGATGTGGGAACTCGATAGCCACCGCAACACTAGCCGCGCGTGACCGGCATCTCTTCGAGCGGCGCGTGCTTGCCGCTCGAGCGCGGTATCGTCATGTGCCTGGACAGCTCGAACTTGGCAACCGCGACGCGATGCACCTCGTCGGGACCATCGGCCAGGCGCAGCGTACGCGAATGGGCATACATCATCGCAATCGGGAAATCCCCCGATACGCCGCCGCCGCCGTGCATCTGGATCGCCCAGTCGAGCACCTGACACGCCACGTTGGGCGCGACCACCTTGATCATCGCGATCTCGGAGCGCGCGATCTTGTTGCCCACGGTATCCATCTTGAAGGCCGCGTTGAGCGTGAGGAAACGCGCCTGGTCGATCATGCAGCGCGCCTCGGCGATGCGCTCGAGCGTCACGCCCTGTTCGGCGATCTTCTTGCCGAAGGCCACGCGTTCCAGCGATCGCTTGCACATCAGTTCGAGCGCGCGTTCGCCCACGCCCACCAGGCGCATGCAGTGATGGATGCGGCCCGGTCCGAGACGACCCTGCGCGATCTCGAAGCCGCGTCCCTCGCCGAGCAGGACGTTGGCCGCCGGCACGCGCACGTCCTCGAGATCGACTTCCATGTGGCCGTGCGGCGCATCGTCGTAGCCGAACACCGTGAGTGGCCGCAGCACCTTCACGCCCGGCGAATTGGCGGGCACCACGATCATCGACTGCTGCTCGTGCCGTCCCGCATCGGTATTGGTCTTGCCCATCACGATGTACACCGCGCAACGCGGATCGCCCGCGCCCGACGACCACCACTTGCGACCGTTGATCACGTAGTCGCCGCCGTCCTTCGTCATCGAGCACTGGATGTTCGTCGCGTCCGACGACGCGACCGCGGGCTCGGTCATCAGGAAGGCCGAACGGATCTCGCCGCGCAACAGCGGGTCGAGCCAGGTGCGCTTGACGTCCTCGGACGCATAGCGTTCCAGCGTTTCCATGTTGCCGGTGTCGGGCGCCGAGCAGTTGAAGATCTCGGGCGCGAAGTGCACGCGGCCCATGATCTCGCAGAGCGGCGCGTATTCGAGGTTGGTGAGCCCCTCGGGCACGCGTTTCGAGAACGGCAGGAAGAGATTCCAGAGTCCGGCGGCGCGCGCCTTGGGCTTCATCTCTTCGATCAGCTTGGTCGGTATCCACGCGTTGCCCTTCGCGCGATTCGCTTCGACCTCCTCGTGAAAGCGACGCTCGTTCGGATAAACGTGTTCGTCCATGAACGCGAGCAGGCGTGCGCGCAGTTCCTGAACCTTGGGGCTGTAGTCGAAGTCCATGGTTTGCTTTCGAGTAGAGAAAAGCTAAGGCACGAGGACGATCTTGCCCATGGCCTTTCTTTGCATCACTGCATTCAATGCGTCGGCGGCTTTCGCCAGCGGATAGCGTGCCGAGATCAGCGGCTTGATCGTGCCTGCCTGCATCATGCCGACCAGTTCCATCAGGTCCTTCGCATTCGACTTCGGCTCACGGCGCGCGTAGTCGCCCCAGAACACGCCGACGATCGAGCAGCCTTTCAACAGCGTGAGGTTCAGCGGAATGCTCGGGATCTCGCCGTTCGCGAAACCGACCACGAGGAAGCGCCCGCGCCACGCCATGCTGCGCAGCGCTGGTTCCGAATAGCCGCCGCCCACCGGATCGTAGATCACATCGACGCCCTTGGCCTCGGTCAGTGACTTGATGCGCTCGCGCAGGTCTTCGGTGGAATAGTTGATCGTCTCGTCGGCGCCGTGCTCTCGGCACACCGCGAGCTTCTCGTCGGTCGATGCGGCCGCGATCACGCGCGCGCCCAGAGCCTTGCCCAGTTCGACGGCGGCGAGGCCCACGCCGCCCGCGGCACCGAGTACGAGCAGGGTCTCGCCGGCCTTCAACGCGGCGCGGTCCTTCAACGCGTGGTACGACGTTCCATAGGTCATCACAAAGGACGCGGCGATGTCGAACGGCACGCCCGGCGGTATCGGGATCAGCTTGATTGCATCGGCAACGATCTCTTCGGCGAACGCACCCCAGCCGGTGAAGGCGATCACGTTCTGGCCGACCTGGTAGCCCTTGACGTCGGCGCCGATCGCGGTGATGGTGCCCGCCAGTTCGCCGCCCGGCGAGAACGGCAATGCCGGCTTGAACTGATACTTGTTCTGGATGATCAGCGTGTCGGGGAAGTTCACGCCGGCCGCCTTGATCGCGATCAGCACCTGGCCCAGGCCGGGTTGCGGCGAGGGCAGGTCGGCGAGTTCCAGCGTGTCCGGCAATCCGTGCTGCCTGCAGAGTACGGCTTTCATGATGGCGAACGGTGGGTCATCGACCGTCTCCGGTAGTGTCGCTTGGTTGTCAACGCACGCGCATGCCCGGCATTGCGCCATCGTGCGGCTCGAGGATGAAGAGGCCGGGTACGGCTTTCTCGTCGTCGGCGCTGGCCGCAAGCACCATGCCCTCGGAGACGCCGAACTTCATCTTGCGCGGCGCGAGGTTGGCGACCATCACGGTCATCCTGCCGGCAAGTTGTTCGGGGTCGTAAGCACTCTGGATGCCCGCGAAGACATTGCGCACGACCGGCGCGCCGCTCGCGTCGCGCTCGCCGATGTCGAGCGTGAGGCGCAACAGCTTGGTCGAGCCGTCGACTTTTTCGGCCGCGATGATTTTCGCAACGCGCAGATCGATCTTCGCGAAGTCGTCGATGACGATCGTGTCGGCTATGGTTTCGATGGATGGGGAATCGGTTGCTGTTGCGGCATCGATCATCACGGCTGATGGATTCTGGGTAGTGGGAAGGATTGCCTGAACCGGTTTCGCCTCGACAGGCTCGAACAACGCATCGAGCAACTTCGGATCGACCCGCGCCATCAGGTGCTTGTAGGCGTTGATGCGCGCGCCCGGAACCAGCGGCGTATCGATATCCGACCACTGCTGCGGATCGAGGCCGAGGAAGGCTTCGGCCTCGCTTGCAAGCTGCGGCAGGAACGCCTTCAGATAGATCGTCAACACCCGGAAGCACTCGAGCGTCTGCGTGCATACGCGATGCAGGTGCGGGCGATCGGCCGGGTCGGTGGACTTCGCCAGCATCCACGGCTTGGCCATGTCGAAGAAGCCGTTGGTGGCGTCGGCCAGTTCCATGACCAGGCGGATCGCCTTGCCGTATTCGCGCGACTCGATCGCGTGCGCGATCTCGCGTGACTCGTCGCGCAATTCGCTGGCGAAGCCGTCGCGCGCGACGTCGCCTTCCTCGTACAGGCGACCATCGAAATGCTTGGCGATGAAGCCGGCGGCGCGGCTGGCGATGTTGACGTACTTGCCGACCAGGTCGCTGTTCACGCGTGCCACGAAGTCATCGGGATTGAACTCCACGTCTTCGATGCGCGCGTTCAGCTTGGCCGCGATGTAGTAACGCAGCCATTCGGGATTCATGCCCAGCTCGAGATAGCGCAGCGGCGACAGGCCGGTGCCGCGGCTCTTGGACATCTTGTCGCCGCCCACCGTGATGAAGCCGTGCACGTTGATCGCGTCGGGCGTCTTGCGATCCGAGAAACGCAGCATCGCCGGCCAGAACAGCGTGTGGAAATAGATGATGTCCTTGCCGATGAAATGCACCTGCTCGACTGCTTCGTCGGTGACGAATTCGTCGAAGGTCTGGGTATGCCCGTCCGAGGCGGCCTTGCCCGAATCGAAGTAGCTCTTCAACGCGGCCAGATAGCCGACCGGTGCGTCGAGCCAGACATAGAAATACTTGCCCGGCGCATCGGGGATGGGAATGCCGAAGTAGGGCTCGTCGCGCGAGATGTCCCAATCCGCAAGGCCACCTTGGCGCGCATTGCCCACCTCCGCGTCGGCATCTTCACGCTTTCCGCGCAGCCACTCACTCGCCTTGTTCTTGACTTCGGCTTGCAGGCGCGGGCCTCCGCTGGTGGTCGAGAGGCTCGCGGTCCACGCCCTCAGAAAATCGACGCAGCGCGGGTCTGAGAGCCTGAAGAAGAAATGTTCGGAGGACTTCAACAGCGGCGTGGCGCCCGTCAGTACCGAGTAAGGGTCGATCAGGTCGGTCGGCGCATAGACTGAACTGCATACCTCGCAGGAGTCGCCGTACTGGTCCTTCGAATGACACACCGGGCATTCGCCCTTGATATAGCGATCCGGCAGGAACATGTTCTTGACCGGGTCGAAGAACTGCTCGACGTCGCGCGTCGTGATCAGGTCGTTCGCCTTCAATGCGCGATAGATCGACTGCGACAGCTCGACGTTCTCCTGCGACTCGGTCGAATGCCAATGGTCGAAGTCGAGGTAGTAGCCGTCGAAGTAGCGCTGCCGGTCGGCCGCGATTTCGGCCACGAATTCGCGCGGCGTCTTGCCGGCCTTCTCGGCGGCAATCATGATCGGCGCACCATGCGCGTCGTCGGCGCCCACGAACGCGACTTCGTGTCCCCGCATCCGCATGAAGCGCACCCAGATATCGGCCTGGATGTACTCCATCATGTGGCCGATGTGGAACGGCGCGTTGGCGTAGGGAAGGGCGGTGGTGACGAAGAGCTTGCGTGGCATGGTTGGCGGATCCCTTGCCCGATGTGTCTCGGGTTCGCGGGGGAGTTTACCGTGGCATCGTGCGAAACGAGCCGCGCGGAACGAAGTTTCGCTGGCGTCGACGTGGCGCGCCCCGTTCTGATGGCGTCGCTGCAACGTTCGGGGCAATCCACGCGCCATAGCGGCTACCATGACGCCCGCGCCCTGGTCGCGTCTATCGCCGCGCGGTCCGCCGTTCCTCGGTTCTCACATCATCCTGTTGCCCCATGAAAGTCTTCGGTATCGCCGGTTGGTCGGGCTCGGGCAAGACCACCCTGGTCGAAAAGCTGTTGCCGGTCTTCGCGGCGCGCCGATGGCGCGTTTCGGTCGTCAAGCACGCGCACGTCCATTTCGACGTGGACAAGCCCGGCAAGGACAGCTTCCGTTTTCGTGAGGCGGGCTCGCACGAAGTGCTGATCAGTTCGCCTTCGCGCTGGGCCTTGATGCGCGAGCATCGCGGCACGGCCGAGCCCGGCCTTCAGGAACTGCTCACGCATCTGGGCGACTGCGACCTCGTGCTGGTGGAAGGCTTCAAGCGCGAAGCGATTCCCAAACTCGAAGTGCATCGCGCGGCAATCGGCAAGCCGCTCTTGTCGCCCGACGATGCCCATATCGTTGCGATCGCGAGCGACGTGCCCATGGCGACCGCGCTTCCGCAATATCGGCTCGACGATGTCGAGCGCATCGCGGATGCGATCACGGATGCAGTCAATGCGGCGGTCAATGCGGCAGCGAATGTGGCGGCCAGCGCGGACGTAGAATCGCGCGCTTTGAAGGCACCTCGTGGAATACCAGGATGAGCATCAAGTCCGACAAGTGGATCCGCCGCATGGTCGCCTCGACCGGCATGATCGAGCCGTTCGAGCCGCAGCAGGTGCGGGTTGCCGCTGACGCGAATGGGAATACGCGGAAGATCGTCAGCTTCGGCACATCGAGCTATGGCTACGACATCCGCTGCGCCGACGACTTCAAGATCTTCACCAACATCAACAGCACCATCGTCGATCCCAAGGCCTTCGACGAGAAGAGCTTCGTGGACTTCAAGGGCGACGTGTGCATCATCCCGCCCAACTCGTTCGCACTTGCGCGGACGGTCGAGTTCTTCCGCATCCCGCGCAACGTGCTTACGATCTGTCTGGGCAAGAGCACCTACGCGCGCTGCGGCATCATCGTCAACGTCACGCCGCTTGAACCCGAGTGGGAAGGCTATGTGACGCTGGAGTTCTCCAACACCACGCCGCTACCGGCGAAGATCTATGCGAACGAAGGCGTCGCGCAGGTGGTGTTCTTCGAGAGCGATGAAGTGTGCGAGACGAGCTACAAGGACAAGGGCGGGAAGTATCAGGGGCAGCAGGGCGTGACCTTGCCGAAGACCTGATCTCGGCGGCCGGCCCTCGACCCATAGCGCAATTGCGTGATTGTTCTTCGGCGCTCACACGCGGCACAGTCTGGTCGGCCTGTGCGAGAGCTGGCGCGAAAAACCGGAGGGGTTATGGAAAAGAAATTGGTCGCGGCCACGGTGTCTGCCGCGCTCGCCATGGTCGCTGGCTGCAACGGGCACGACGACGGCGGTGCGACCATGCCACCCGCCACGAATGTCTATGCCGTTCGCCCGGCCTTCCTGCTCGCGGAGCCGACTCGCATCGACTACGACGGCGTCAGCGCGGGCCTGGTCAGCGGCAACGCCAACGACCTGCCGTCACTGCTTGCATACGCCGCTCCTGCAGGCGATCCGACACCGGCCACGCTGCGCACGCTGCAGATCCAGAACTCCTATTTCGGCCTCGACGATCTGAGCGCAGGCGGCGGCTTCGGAACCTATTTCGGCAAGCTCGATGCGCGGGCCAACAAGGGCACCGAGTACATCGCCGTCACCGACGATGGCACGGGCAGGCAGAACGTGACGACGGCGGTGCAGATCCCGAGTCACTTCGATCCCGCCCATCCGTGCATCGTCACGGCAACCTCGAGCGGTTCGCGCGGCGTCTGTGGCGAAGTGCCGACGGTCGGGGAATGGGCGCTCAACAAGGGCTTCAGGCAATCAAGGTCGCGCTCTACGTGTTGAACAAGCAGTTCGCACCGACCAGCTTCACGCCGCAAGGCACGACCGTGATCGCATCGAGTATCTCCAACGGCGGGGGCGCGGCGATTCGCGCGGCCGAGCAGGACACCGAGGGCCTGATCGACGGCATCGCCGTCAGCGAGCCGCAGGTGAACATGCCCGACAGCCCGCAACTCAGCGTGCAGCGCGCCGGCGTCACGATTGCCAACGCCGGCAAGCCGCTCTACGACTACTTCACGTTCGCGAACCTCTACCAGCCGTGCGCAGCGCTTGCGCCTTCCATCAGGGCAACCTCGGCCTTCGTCGATTCAGCGAAGGCGGCAAACCGATGCGCAGCGCTCGTGGAGCAAGGCCTTGTGACCGGTTCCACGGCGGACGCCCAGGCGACCGACGCGCTCGCCAGGCTGCGCGCTTACGGCTGGGAGCCCGAGTCCGATCGCCTGCACGATAGCCACTACGGATTCGAGTTCACCAATCTGGTTGCAATGGCCTACGCGAACGCGTACGCGCGTGCTTCGGTCGTAGAGGCCATATGCGGGTTTAGCGTGGGCGGTGTCGGAACGACCATCCCCGGCGCACCGCCGGACACGGCGCTGAAGACTTTCTGGGGAACGGGCTCGGGCCTTCCCGCGGGGCCGGTCACGATCGTCAACGATCGCGCGGCCGGCGGTGCGGCCAAGGACACAACGTCGGTAAGCATGAGTACGGGCAAGGCCGACTACAACATCGACGGCGCCCTGTGCCTGGGCCGTCTCATGACCGGCGCCGCAGTGGGCAATACGCCGATCTCGGCTGCCGAATCAGCCTTCGCCGCACGCGTGCGTGCGGGCATGGGCGAAGTGCGCGTGACCGGCAACCTGCGCGGCAAGCCGACCATCATCGTGCAGGGTCGCGCGGATGCCTTTCTGCCGGTGAACCACGCGTCGCGTCCCTATGCGGCGCTCAATCGTCGCGTCGAAAGTGCAGGGGATCTCCACTATTACGAGGTTACCGACGCCAATCACTTCGACGCTCTGGTGACGTTCTATCCACGCGTGCTGGTGCCGCTGGTGATCTATGGCCAGAGAGCGCTCGACCTGATGTACGCGAGACTCACGACGAACGCGAGCTTGCCGCCGTCCCAGGTCGTTCGCGCGGTTGCGCGGGCGTCGGCGACGAGCACCTTGTCCGACACCAACGTGCCGGCGATCGCAGCCACGCCAGCAGCGGGCAATGCAATCGCCGTGAGTGCCGGCGCAATCGCCGTTCCGGACTAGCGTCGCTCTCAGTCGTCGCGCGACAATCGCCGGGCCAGCGACACCTTGTCCCGCACGCCGAGTTTCCGATAGACCTGCTCAACTGCGCACGACGGTGTGGGGCGATGCGCCCAACAGGCGCGCGACTTCTTGTGGCTCTTGCCGGTCGCGAAGTGTTGCGCAACCAGGCGCTCGCGCTCCGACAGCCTTGCGCTCGAGCCTCCGGTGCGTGCCTGGCAGACGATGCGCGAACCCAGGCTGCGAAACGCAATCTCGATGGCCCGCCCGTTGAACGCCTTCCCGGCCGCCATCGCTGCGACCGCAGCCGGCGGCAGATGCGCCGCATCGAACTGCGGCCACTCGAGCGCGAGCAGCGCATGAAATTGCGGGTCGGCGGCTTCGAAGGTTCCGTAAGAGTCGATCAACGCGAGCGCGCGTTGGTCGGTGCGCCTCCTGGCGATCGAGCATCTGCGCACGATTGAGGTCGAGCGAGCACGATACGTGCTGCCAGACCGCCCACAGCCGATCGCTCGCGAAACGATCGTACGGCTTGTCGTTGCCGCGATAGAGCACGATCCATCGCAGCGGTCCTTGGTCGCGGCTGAGATCTCCGAACAGCAGCAGATGCCGCAGGTCGTGCCGTGCAGTGAAGTCGGCTATCACGCGATGTGCTGGACCGGCATAGGTCGTGCGAGCATCGACCACGATCGGTCGAAGCGGGCTTTGCAGGAAGGCATGGGTGACCGGGGCCGCATGCGACACCTGCGCGTATTCGTCGAGGATCGCAGGATCGCGACGGAACACGCTTGCCGTTGCGATGCGCGTGACGTTCGCCGAAACCGAATACCGCGCCGTCGAACTCGATCCAGTTTTGCAGGCGACTCAGTACCGCATCGGGAAAGTCATCCACCGAGGCCGTAGCCGCGAGGCGATAGAGATCGATGAGCTGAGCAATCAGAGGTTCCAGGTGCGCCTCGCTCAGGACTTCACCGCCACGAGCGTGCGTCCGACGACGCGCACGCGAGCGCCGCTTTGCCATGGCGCGGGCTTGATCACCACGCGCGTGCTTCCGTCATCCATGCGCACCGTGATCCGGTAGCGCTTCGGCGTGCGATCGTCTGCGTGCCCGAACAAGCGGCCGAAGAAGCCGGTGACCTTGGTGCCGAGGTCGGGCTCTTTGGCCTTGCTGTCCACTTCGCGTATCGAGACGACTCGTCCACAGGTGGAGCTCGTACATCCGTCCGACGCAACCCGTGCCGGCCGAGGAGCGGTTGCGGCAATCCGGGGCGGCGCGACATCGATCTCGATCCGTCTAGGCTCGCTGCGGGCTCCATCGCTACCGACCAGCGTGAACGCGATCGTGCTTTGCGAGGGCATGGCGATCGCTTCGAAGGGATAGGTGACCGCTCCGGCCTTCGAACCGGCCAGTTCGGAGGTCGCCGTCGTCGCGACTTGCGGCCGCCACGCCGTCGTGCTGTCGATGACCTTGCGCTCGACCTTGGCGACGCTGCCCGAACCTTGTCCGTAAGCGATCGTCAACTCGAACGGCTGGCCGGCCACGATGTCGCGCGGGACGTCGATGCCGGTGATGACGGGAGGTTGTGGAGGACCGGCCGCGATCTCGAAGGTCTTTTGGAAGGGCGCGCTGCGCTTGCCATCGGCGCTGACCAGCACGTATTCGAAGGTCGCCGTCGTCGGCGTGGTGGTGCGCAGTCCGATCTGGCCTGCGCCCGTCAGTCCCGCCGCAGCCGCTTCGGGCGACACCTTGATGATCGATGGCTGACCGTCCGGCGGGCCCTCGCCACGCACGAGCCGGACTTGGACGCTGTCTACATCGACCCTGCGCGCCTTGAACGACATCAGCACGTCGCGCTTCGTTCCGTCGCCGATCAATGGCTCGCCGCTGGTGACCTGCGTGATTTCGAGCGCCTCGTAAAAAGACGCAAACCAGATCGCGACCACCGCGACGAGGGTGGCGACCACGGTGACCCACAGGTTGAATGCGCGGGAGCGCAACGGTCCGCTTGTCGGCGCCGCCAGCGAGGTGACGAGCTGGCCGGATTCCTGTGGATCGCTCTCGTCGTTGTCTACGTCGACCGCTGCCTGGCCTCCGTTATCCACTCCCGCGGCCGAAGCGAGGACGCCATCCCTGTACACGGATTCCGGCAGCGGGCCGGTGGTGTACACCGCAAGTCCGAGTCCACGCGCCCAGGTGCGCACGCCCCAGTTCGCCGCTTCGAGCGTCAGGTCCTTGTGTCGCGAGAGGCGTTGCGCGAGCAGCGGCAACAGACGCTGCAAGTCCTCGTCGGCATGCACGCCCAGCAGGTCCTGCGGCACCTGCTTGTCGAGGGCATGTACAAGCACCGTGATTTCGCGCTGCGCATCGGGAAACTGGTCTTGAAGGCTCCTCTCGAGGCGGCCCGACTCGAACAGCAGCGCCGGGCCATAGAGATCGATCAATGACTGCAGCGCAGCTTCGATCGTGCTGTCGGTCTCGTGCACCGGGTTTACCGCCATATCGATCCTGTTCGCTCGACGCGTACTCGATCACGTGCCCGTAGCTTATGGACTGCGCGGATGAATCGCAAGGTCGTGGCGCAGATGCCCGTGCTTACGCGAATCCCGCATCATCAACGCGGCAATCAACGCAATGGTGCACATGCCCGCAACGTACCAGTAGAAACAGGGCTCGTGACCGGCCTGCTTGAACCGTACTCCGCGCTGCCGCCGAAGATCGCATTCGCGATGCCATAGGTGAAGCCGAGCGCGCGCACTTCGGTGGGAAAGAGCTCGGCCTTCACAAGGCCGCTGATCGACGTGTAGAAGCTCACGGCCGTGAGGCCGCTGATGATCAACAGGAACGCCGTGAAGGGCTGCCGACATGCGACAACGCGTTCATCAGAGGCACCACGGCGAGGGTCGAGAGCACGCCGAAGGCGATCATCGAATTCTTCCTTTCTTCCGTGATTGGCTGCCGCGGTCCGCGCGGCCACGACTGCGGTCGTGCGCGAATTCCCTGCGGTCGTGATCCCGGTGCGCGATGCATGGTTCCCGAGAAAATGGGATCGGCCGCGATGGTCGCGCCTACCGTGAACCCGACCTCATCGACACGAAGCGGCCACCGACCATCTGCACCCATGTACCTGCCGACCAGTACTCGGGCACCACGGCCTTGTGGATCGTGCGATCGTCCATGCGGACGATGACTTCGTAAAGTCTTGCACCGCGATCCGAGGACCGTCCGGCGGATCCGACATCGACTTCGCGGACCGCGACTACCGTCCCGCATGTGGTGCGCGTGCAATTGCTGGTCGCAACGGCAGGGGCTGCGGCAACGGTGAAGGTCGCGCGCTTCGGCGCGCTGCGCAAGCCGTTTCGGTCGATGGCCGTGAATTCGAGGGTGGCGTACCCGGGTGCGTCGATCGCCTTGAACGGAATCAACAGCGCGCCATTCCTCGATCTTCGCAGGCCGGTCCGCGGAGTCACCGACGTCGCCCGAAGCCTGACCGCGCTTCCGTCGATCACCTTGTGTTCGACCATGGCGACGTCCCTGGCGCCCGTATCGATGCGAAGCGCCACGCTGAATGGCGCGCCGACAACAACGCGCGGGACGTCGATGCGCGTGATCGTCGGATGCTGCGCTTCCGCCGATGACGACGATGCCGTCGAAGGCGCGGACGATGCGGGTGCGCGCGGTTCGGCATCCGTGGAAGCCGAGGCCGAAGGCGCGTCGAGTTTCGATGCAACGGCGGCCGGCTCGGACGCTTCACGCCTGTTCGTTGTCGGCGACGATGGAGTGGACGCAGGCGCTGCGGGAGCCGGTGAAGCGGGCTCGGCGGGGACGGCCTGGTTGTCGCCGGCGGTCGATTGCGCGGGCGCCGACGCGGTCGTCGCGGCGTCGGTCGTCGTCGGCGCGCTCGAACCGGACTTCTCCGGCGCGGGACTTGCCGGCGCCGGTTGCGGCGGCGTCGCATCCGCAGTCGACGTATCGCGCGGCGTTGTCGTTTGCGTGGGCGGCTGCGTTGATGGCTGCGTGCGCGTCTGCACCGAGGTCGTCGCGCTCGAGAGCCAGCGTGCCCCGTCTGCGCCGAAGAAGATCGCCAGGACGATCACGACCAACGCCGCACCGATGGCGAGAGGCCTTCGGCCGGTTGGAGCGCGAGGCTCGCGAGGCGGCTGCGCCGGCAGCACGATATCGGGTTCGACCGCGCCGGCGGCCAGACCCGTGGCAGCCGCGTTCTCCGCTGCGGTTGAATAGGCGGTCCACGCGGGCGCGATGGGCGGAACGACGGCTTCGGGTTCGACAGCTTCAGGTTCGACGACCTCAGGTTCGACGGCCGCAGGCGCGACCATCGCGCGTCCGACGATGGTCTCGTCGCTGTCGATCTTCGTATCGTGCGAACCGATCGAACGGGCTTCGTCGACCGCTGGAGGCGGCTTCTTGGACAACGGCGTGACGACGGAAGCGAACTCGCGCGCCATCGACGGCTCCTGCGGGCTCGCCGGTCTGGCGAGACTGTCGGTCGGCAGCGCGAGTGCATGGGCCCACGCGCGGACCGCCCACGACGCCGTCGCTGCGTCGAGCGACCCGTGGTCCTCGACGCGCTCCACCAACTGCTGCAACAGTCCGTGCAACTTCTCGTCGTCGTGCGCCTTGCGCAGTCTCTGGGGGACGTCCGCAGCGAGCGCGCTCAACACCGCATCGATCTGCCGCTGCGCGCCGGGACAGGCCTGCGCGAGCCGCAGCTTGATCTGCTCGGGGACCTGCAGAATCGCCAGCCCGTACACATCCACGAGCGACGCGAGCTCCGCTTCGACCGAAGCGTCCGGCGATCCCGCGGGGTCGTGACCGGTTGCGTTGCGAACGATATCCATGATCCCTTCCGGTTGCGATCCAAGCCAGGTTGATGCTCATCGCAAAGTGCGATGGTATGGGGCAGTCGGTCGCTGCGCAAACGAGGGTGCCCACACCCTCGGAAATCTCATCGCGTTCATGATCGCGATCACCGGGCCCGGTGTGCGACCACGCATCGCCTAGCGGCCCTGCGATACCAGTTAGAATCCGCGCGCCATCACGAGGACGCGTCCCATGAAATTTCGTTTCCCCATCGTCATCATCGACGAGGACTACCGCTCCGAGAATACGTCGGGGCTGGGCATCCGCGCGCTCGCGGCGGCGATCGAGACCGAGGGCATGGAAGTGCTGGGCACGACCAGCTACGGAGACCTGTCGCAGTTCGCGCAGCAGCAGTCGCGCGCATCGGCGTTCATCCTGTCGATCGACGACGAGGAGTTCACGCCCGGCCCGGAGCTCGATCCCGCAATCATCAACCTGCGCACCTTCATCGACGAGATCCGCAAGAAGAACGCGGACATCCCGATCTACATCTACGGCGAGACGCGCACCTCGCGGCACATCCCGAACGACATCCTGCGCGAGCTGCACGGCTTCATCCACATGTTCGAGGACACGCCCGAGTTCGTGGCGCGCCACATCATCCGTGAAGCCAAGGCCTACCTCGACGGGCTCGCGCCACCATTCTTCCGCGCACTGGTGCACTACGCGCAGGACGGTTCGTACTCGTGGCATTGCCCGGGACACTCGGGCGGCGTGGCCTTCCTGAAGAGCCCGGTGGGCCAGATGTTCCACCAGTTCTTCGGCGAGAACATGCTGCGCGCCGACGTGTGCAACGCGGTCGAAGAGCTCGGGCAACTGCTCGATCACACCGGCCCGGTCGCGGCTTCGGAGCGCAACGCGGCGCGCATCTTTCACGCCGACCACTGCTACTTCGTCACCAACGGCACGTCGACCTCGAACAAGATCGTGTGGCACGCGAGCGTCGCGCCCGACGATATCGTGGTGGTCGATCGCAACTGCCACAAGTCGATCCTGCATGCGATCACGATGACGGGCGCGATTCCGGTGTTCCTCACGCCCAGGCGCAATCACCTCGGCATCATCGGCCCGATCCCGAAGGACGAATTCACGCCCGAGAGCATCGCGCGCAAGATCGAAGCCAATCCTTTCGCGCGAAATGCGAAGAACAAGAAGCCGCGCATCTTGACGATCACGCAGTCCACCTACGACGGCGTGCTCTACAACGTCGAGACCCTCAAGCAGATACTCGACGGCAAGATCGACAACCTGCACTTCGACGAGGCCTGGTGCCCGCACGCGTCGTTCCACGACTTCTATCGCAACATGCACGCGATCGGCCACGACCGGCCGCGGCCCAAGACGTCGATGATCTATGCGACGCAATCGACCCACAAGATGCTGGCCGGTCTGTCGCAGGCTTCGCAGATCCTGGTGCGCGAGTCCGAGAGCGTGAAGCTTGATCCGACCATCTTCAACGAAGCCTTCCTGATGCACACGTCCACCAGCCCGCAGTACGCGATCATCGCGTCGTGCGATATCGCCGCGGCGATGATGGAGCCACCGGGAGGCACCGCGCTCGTCGAGGAAAGCATCCTCGAAGCGCTCGACTTCCGTCGCGCGATGCGAAAGATCGACGAGGAGTTCGGCAGCAGCTGGTGGTTCAAGGTATGGGGGCCCGAGAAGCTGTTCGAGGATGGCATCGGCACGCAGGCCGACTGGGTGCTCAAGTCCAACGACAAGTGGCACGGCTTCGGCAATCTTGCGGGCGGCTTCAACATGCTCGACCCGATCAAGTCCACGGTCGTCACGCCGGGCCTCGACGTGTCGGGCAAGTTCGCCAAGACCGGCATCCCCGCGTCGATCGTGACGCGCTACCTGGCCGAGCACGGCGTGATCGTCGAGAAGACCGGGCTCTATTCGTTCTTCATCATGTTCACGATCGGCATCACCAAGGGCCGCTGGAACACGCTGCTCACCGCGCTCCAGCAGTTCAAGGACGACTACGACAAGAACCAGCCGCTGTGGCGCATCCTGCCCGAGTTCGTGCAGGCCTATCCGGTCTACGAGCGCATCGGGTTGCGCGAGCTGTGCGGACAGATCCACGACATGTACAAGCAACACGACGTGGCGCGCGTGACGACCGAGATGTATTACTCGGACATGCAGCCGGCGATGAAGCCTTCGGAGGCCTACGCGTGTATGGCGCATCGCGAGATCGACCGCGTCGCGATCGAAGATCTCGAAGGCCGCATCACGAGCGTGTTGCTCACGCCTTATCCGCCCGGCATTCCGCTGTTGATCCCGGGCGAGCGCTTCAACAAGACCATCGTCGAATACCTGAAATTCGCGCGGCGCTTCAATCTCGCGTTCCCGGGATTCGAGACCGATATCCACGGGCTGGTCGAGGAACGCGTGGATGGCAAGGCGTCGTTCTTCGTCGATTGCGTGCAGCGATAAGAGATATGGCGGCGACCGAAGCGGATTGGGAGTTGCGCGTATCGGCCGTGTGGTCTTCGATCGACGACCGCACGGAGGCCGACTTCATCGCGGCGATCGAGGCGCTGGTCGCCGAACGTCCCGAGGGCGATGCCGCAGCGATGTTCGAGCATGCAGCCGCGCTAGATTCGACCGGACACTCCGACCTCGCCGTGCCGATGTATGGCCAGGCCTTGCAACGCGGCTTGTCGGGCATCCGTCGCCGGCGCGCTGTGATCCAGATGGCCAGCTCATTGCGCAATCTCGATCGGGCCGACGAGAGCGTTGCGTTGCTCAGAGCGGAGATGAATGCGCCGCCGGATCAGTTCGACGACGCGGTTCGCGCCTTCCTCGCTCTGGCGCTGGTCGATACGGGACGCGAGCGAGAAGCGGTCTCGCTTGCGCTGACCGCCCTCGCACCCCACCTGCCGCGATATCAACGCTCGCTGGGCAACTACGCGCGAGCGCTGGTCGACCGCGACGCTTCCGACTGACGCATCAGCGAACGCGCCTGCGAGCACGCGCTGCAAGCAGCGCGATCAGACCGAGACTCAGCAATGCCAACTCCGACGGCTCGGGCACGCCGAGCGCCGCCGCGAAACGTTGGCCCAGGATGGCCTGTGTCGCCGTCGTCGGATGGATGCCGTCCCAGAAGATGTAGTGGTCCGGGCCGATTGCAGCGCATGCCGCGCTGATCGTCGAGGAGGCGCTTTCCGAACCCCCGGTCAGGCAAGCGTGGGTGGTATCGAAAAAGCCGTAAGACAGTGGGTCGGCGAGGATCTGGTTGAAAAGTGAAAAGGTATCGAACGGAATCACGGACCCGGGAAACAGGCCCGACACGCCGGCCAGAGCCGCGCCCAGCGCATTGTTGAAACCGAGCGTGAGGGCCGTCGCACCGGCCTGATAGGCGGGGCCTTGTGCATAGGCGCTCGCGGTCTTGCCCAGATCGGGCAGGTTGGGCACGAGGATGTTGTGGGCGCCGAGCGCCGCCAACACCGCGACCGCATTGGCAACGTTGGTCGCGGCCGTGCAGATCGCCTGACCTGCCGGCGAGCCGATACCCATGCACGCAGGCAGAATCGCGGTGGCGCCGGGATGAATGAAATCGTTCGCGCCCGCCCACACGACATACACCGCGCCGGGATCGGCCACGGCGTGCGACGCCCGATAATCGTTGACCTCTCCCGTCATGCCCTTGAAACCCGTCACGAGGCCGCCAGGCAGCGTTCCCGGCAGCGACGCGTTCTCGAGCCCACTGGTGGCGCCGCCTTGCGCGTAGTTGTTGCCGCCGACCGCACCGCCCAGGAAAGGCGGCGTCACATAGTGCGGCGTGAGCGCAAGGCCGAGCGACGTGGCCAGATAATCCACAGCGACCTTGCCATTGCTGAAGCGCCCCATGAAGTCGGCCGGTGCGCCGGGTGTGACTGGGAACGCCGGGTTCAGCGCATGAATGGCGGATGACAACGCGAAATCGCTGCCCCCGTCCGACAAGCTGTCGCCGAAAACGTAGATCCCGCTATACGGACCCGCCTGACTTGCGAATGGAGCGAGCAGACACAGCGACAGCGCGGCCTGGCCTAGACGTCTTGCGAACATGGAAAATCTCCTCGTGGATTGATGAGCGCGTTTCAGGTTGGGTACTCATCGATGCCGTGCGCCATGCGACTCTGCGGTCGTGTGCCGAGTGTACCTAGAGATACCAAATTGTGGAGGTGAATGCAATCCGGATTGGCCGCGAGCTTCGATGACGGCGACCGGATCGAGTTGCCTATATGTGCAGAATCGCCAGCACGCCAAGCGCGCCTCCCAGTCCGCTTACCGCGTACACGCCCCACATCAGCCAATTACGCCGCGTCAACAAAGCGATCGCCGAAAGGGCGATCGCGATCTGCAGGAAGGTGGTGGCCTGGGCCCAGCGATGATGCTCGTGCATCAGCGCTTCTGACCGTTGATCGAAGGCCTTGGATTCACCTTCGAGTTTCTCGGCGGCCTTTTGAATCTCGGCCTTCTCACCCTTGTAGCGCGCCACCTCGCCGCGATACGCCTCCTGCTTCTCGGGCACGACGAGCACCGATGCGAGATCCGACAGGTTCTGCTTGTTGCTCTTGGCCTGGTAGTAATTCCACTGATTCGCGGCTTCGGTCTTCCTGATCGCCGCATCGTTCTTCGCGAGCTGCGCGCTCGCCTGCGTCGCGCCGCCTTGATAGGAAAAGATCGCGCCGATGGTTGCGAGGATCGCCGTCGTCACCGCGATGCGGCCGGAGAACTTGTCGGTCGAGCCATGCGCGGCCGCATGTTCGAGCTCGTGATCGTGCGCACCATGCACGTGAAACTGGTCTTCGGACATGGTGTTCCCTGCTGGTGAACTTTGCGTTCTATGTGATGGATGACCGCTCGCGGCGGGCATAATGCACGAAAGCAAATGGCAGCGCATCGGGGCCTGACGCGACGTGCTCTTCGCGCGACGTCTCGATCCATTCAGCAACATCGAGAGCCCGAAAAAATGTATCCCCTTCGATGTCCCGGCCAATCTCGGTGACGATCGCATGGTCGGCCTTTGGCAACGCGGCGACAAACAATTGCGCGCCGCCGATCACGAAGGCTTCGGCGTCCTCGGCGCAAAGCGCGAGCGCTTCATCGAGCGACGACGCGCGCTCCGCGCCGTCGGCCTGCCATGTCGCATTGCGCGTGACGACGATGTTGCGTCGCTGCGGCAGCGGCTTGCCGATCGAGTCCCAGGTCCTGCGACCCATGATGACGGGATGATCGAGCGTGGTGCGCTTGAAGTGCGCGAGGTCTTCGGGCAGCCGCCACGGCAGGGCATTGCCGCGACCGATGACGCCGTTGCCGGCACGCGCGACGATGATGGTCAGACTCAATATGCAGCCCTCCGGGGCGCGCGTGGTTTGAACATATTCGATCAGGTCTTGTGCCTCGCGGCCAGGACAGCCGCCCGATTCTAATCGGCGTTGCCACGTCGCATTTCGCGCTGTCGCGGAATCTGCACGTCGTCCAGCAACCGGTTGTATTCCTTGTTGACGACGCCATAGCATTCGCACACACGCTCTTCGAGTAGCCTGCGATCGATGACCGTGATTTCGCCGCGGCTATAGGTGATGGCGCCATTCGTTTGCAGCTTGCCGGCCGCCTCGGTCACGCCTTCGCGCCGCACGCCGAGCATGTCGGCAATCAACTGCTGCGTCATGCGCAGCCTGTTGGAGCTGAGCCGGTCGATGCTGATCAGCAACCAGCGGCACAACTGCTGGTCGAGGGTGTGATGGCGGTTGCATACCGCGGTCTGCGCCATTTGCGTGATCAAGGCCTGTGTGTAGCGCAGCAGGATCCACTGCAAGGCGCCGCCGCGCTCGAACTCCTCTTCCATGGCGGCGGCGGGCAGGGCGATCGCCATGCCCGCGCTCTGCACGATCGCGCGGCTGTTGGTGCTGTTGCCCCCCATGAACAAGGCGACGCCGATTGCGCCTTCGCGTCCCGCCACCGCCAGTTCGGTCGACGAGCCGTTCTGCGTCACGAACAACAAGGAGGCGATCAGCGTCGTCGGGAAATACAGGTGTCTGAGTTGCTCGCCGGATTCATAGAGAACTTGTCCCAAGCTCATCTCTACTTCCTCGAAGTGACCGAGCAGACGCTCGAAGTCACCTGCCGGCAACGCGGCAAGCAGAAGGTTTTGTCTGGCACGGACGGCGATCGACATGGTTCAACTCACAAAAATGAACGATGACAGCAATGGGTTCAGCGCGCGTTGGTGCGGATGCCGTGAGATTGACGTAGGACGCATTCTGAGATGTGCACTGCGCATGAGGCCGGCGAATTTTTTTGTCCGGAATCGATTTATGTTCGCCAGCGCACAGACGCGACTGCATACATGGTCTAAAAGAATCGGGCGCAAAGCAAGTCTTACGCAGTCGCATAGCGCAAAAGATTTTCAAAAAGGCCTGCCGCCACCCCCCTGATCGATTGGCGAGCGGCCCGCCAAGGCGAGCGAATCGCCACCTCACAATTGACGATGCCGCCCAACATCGATCTGCATTCATCGCCGCTCGCCGTCGAGTTGTCGGGGATTCTCGATGTCCTGGCCGATATCGATTGCGATCTTGCCTGCAGCAGCGAGCAAGAGACGATCACGCGCCGGCTCCATGACCTCATGATGCGCGATCGACAGGGGCTCGAGCGTGCGATCGACATGCTCAAGCAATTCGCCGCTCGGCACCAGCAGTACGGATACAGCGCGTTCCACGACGCTTCGCGGGAAGCGGAAGGCATCGGTCCGGAATATCGAACGAACGTGATTGCTTCGAGCCGATGAGCGATACCTTTGCGAATACGGCAGCCACGATCGCAATGCTGGTACGGCCCGACGCATCGCGCTCGTCGGCGGTCGAGCCATCTCAGGACTCGTCCAGATCAGCCGTTCAGCCTTTCTTCGACGGAATCGCGGAAATACTGGGGCGCCTGCACGCAACTCATTCGGCCTTGCGCGCTGCCCAGTTTCGGATCAGTCAGCTCGTCGAGGCCAACCTCGTACTCGAGCGGCATGCGCGCGCTCTTGCAGAAGAGGTCGATAGCGCCCGCCACCGCACACTGCACGACCCACTGACCGGATTGGCCAATCGCGCGCTGCTCGCCGACCGCCTCAAACAGGCCATTCTTCACGCGCGGCGCGAAGAGCGTCACATAGCGGTGATCATGCTCGACCTCGATGGCTTCAAGGCCGTGAACGACGTTCACGGCCACACCATCGGAGACGAAGTGCTGTGTGAGACCGCGTGCCGCACGTTGGCATCGATTCGCGCTTGCGATACCGCGTGCCGATTCGGCGGCGACGAGTTCGTGGTGATCCTGTCGGACATCGACAAGCGCGAAGACGCTGAAATTGTCGCCGAGAAAATTCGCGCTGGGATCTGCACGCCGCTGTCATTGGGAGAGCGCAGGCTGGCAGTCACCGCGACGCTGGGCATGTCGCTCTATCCAATCGATGGCCGGACCGCGGACGAGCTGATCGCGTTCGCCGATCGCGCGATGTACGGAACCAGGGGCGACAGGAAATCGGCGGGAAGCATCGCCGGCGCTACGCGCACCTGAGCTCCCCCGTGGGAACCAATCCCTAGACCGCGACCGCGGCCTTGATGTGTGGCTCGGCCACGTAATCGACCACTTCGAAATCTTCGAACATGTAGTCGAAGATCGATCCCGGCTTGCGCTTGATGACGAGACGCGGCAGGGGATGCGGGTCGCGCGCAAGCTGCACCCGCACCTGCTCGAGGTGATTCGCGTAGAGATGGCAATCGCCGCCCACCCAGACGAAGTCGCCTACATCGAGATCCGTCTGCTCGGCGACCAGATGCGTGAGCAGTGCATACGACGCGATGTTGAACGGCACGCCCAGAAAGATGTCGGCGCTGCGTTGATAGAGCTGACACGATAGGCGCCGACGCGATTCACCCTTAATCAATGGCGCGACATAGAACTGGAACAACGCGTGGCACGGAGGCAACGCCATCTGCGGAATGTCCGCGACGTTCCACGCCGAGACGATCAGCCGCCGCGATTCGGTGTCGGTCTTGATGTCGCGGATCAGTTGCGCGATCTGGTCGATGTACTCGCCCTGAGGTGTCGGCCACGAGCGCCATTGATAGCCATAGATCGGACCGAGTTCGCCCTCGGCGTCGGCCCAATCGTTCCAGATCGTGACGCCATGTTCATTCAGGTAGTGCGTGTTGGTCGCGCCCGACAGAAACCACAGCAGCTCGTGGAAGATCGACTTGGTGTGCAGTTTCTTGGTCGTCAAGAGCGGAAAGCCTTCGGCCAGATCGAAGCGCATCTGGTAGCCGAAAACCGAGCGCGTACCGGTGCCGGTGCGATCGGTCTTGGCAGCGCCGTGCCGGTATACGTGGCGCATGAAATCGAGGTATTGGCGCACGCTGATGAGTCAGAGAGGATAGAAATGACGCAGCATCATAGCCTCGCGTCGCTGATTTCAATGCTCAAGTTGCAATCCCGCCAGCCGCGCGAACAGGCCGCCATGCGCCATCAATTGCGCGTGATTCCCCACCTCGACGATGCGGCCGTGATCGAGCACCACGATGCGGTCGGCTTTCTGCACGGTGGACAGACGGTGCGCGATGACGAGCGTGGTCCGGCCCACCATCGCCGCTTCCAGCGCGCGCCGGACCGCGGCTTCGCTTTCGGCGTCGAGCGCGCTGGTGGCTTCGTCGAGCAGCAGCACCGGCGGGTTGCGCAGGATCGCACGCGCGATGGCGATGCGCTGGCGCTGGCCGCCCGAGAGTCGCACGCCGCGTTCGCCGAGGAAGGTCGAGTAGCGCTCGGGCAGGCGCTCGATGAACTCGTGTGCCTGCGCAGCTTGTGCCGCCGCGATAATCTCGTCATCGCTCGCATCGGGGCGCCCATAGCGGATGTTCTCGCGCGCGTCGGCCGAGAAGATCACGGTGTCCTGCGGCACGATGCCGAGCGCGTTGCGGAGATCGGCTAGCGAGAGCGTGGCGATCGACGTGCCGCCCAGCCGGATGCTGCCGGCCTGCGGCGCGTAGAAACGCATCAGCAACTGAAAGACGGTGGACTTGCCTGCGCCCGAAGGCCCCACCAGCGCAATCGTTTCGCCGGGCGCGATCGACAGCGTGAAGTCGTCGAGCGCGAGCGTGTCGGGCCGCGACGGATACGAGAAGCGCACGCCCTCGAACTGCACGGTGATGCCGACGCCGAGGCGTCCCTCGACCGCAACGGGTTGCACAAGCGGCGCGGGCGTTGCGGGCGACGAGATGAAGGCCTTCGCATCGAGCAATTCCATCAATCGCTCGGTCGCGCCGGCCGCGCGCAGCACGTCGCCCCAGGTTTCGGTCAGCCCGCCGATCGCGCCCGCCGTCAGCACGGCATAGAGCACGAAGGCCGCAAGCAAGCCCGGCGACATGGTTCCCGCCATCACCGCGTTCGCCCCCAGCCACAGCACGAACACGATCGCACCGAATACCAGCGTGATCACCAGCGCCGTCAGTCCGGCGCGCGTGCTGTTGCGGCTGATCGCGGTCACGAAGCTAGTCTCCACGGTGCGATCGAAGCGCCTTGCTTCCGCCGACTCCTGCGTGAAGGCTTGTACGGTCGGCATGGCATTGAGAATCTCGCCGGCGAGTGCGGATGAGTCGGCGATGCGTTCCTGGCTGTCGCGCGACAGCGATCGCACGCGCCGACCCATGATCACGATCGGCACGATCACGAGCAGCAAAAGGCCGAGCGTGATCGCGAACAGCTTGAGGCTGGTGATCGCCAGCATCGTCATGCCGCCCACGAACAGGAAGGCGTTGCGCAGCCCCATCGACATGCTGGTGCCCACCACGGTCTGGATCAGCGTCGTGTCGGTCGTAAGGCGCGACAGCACCTCGCCGCTCTTGGTGGTCTCGAAGAACTCGGGCGACTGGTCGAGCATGCGCGTGTACACCGCGGTCCGCACATCGGCCACGACGCGCTCGCCCAGCCAGCTCACCATGTAGAAGCGCGCGGCGGTGGACAGCGCGAGCACGCAGGCGACCGCGAACAGGCCGAAGAAGTAGAGATTGACGTTCGCCATGGCCGCCTGATTGAACGCGGCTGCCGCATGCGAGGCCATTCTCGAAGGCGCCAATGCCGCGCTATTGGTTGCGCCGTCGCCGCCCGCGGCGTGCGTATCCGCGACCGCGCCAGCCACCACCGTCGACGTCGCCGCGACCGTCGCCGAAAACCCGTGATCGATCAGTTGCCGGAACGCGAGGGGAACAACCAGCGTCGATGCCGCGGCGATGCAGAGAAACAGAAACGCAAGCGCGAGCCGTGCTCGATAGGGTGCGAGGAAAGGAGCTAGGCGTCGCAGCGTGGCTAGGGAGGAACGCGGGGGCGTGTCGGCCATGTGCGTCAGTCAGAGCCGCGTGGTCGTCGATCGGCATTGCTTCGGCAGATAACGGTTTTCGATGTCGTCGCTGGTACAGCGCCACACGATGCGCGGCGCGTCGCCAGGAGACGAAGCCACATACAGGAGGCGCTGTCCGTCGACCGGCGCGAAATTCACGGTGACGGTGACGGTCCGGCTGGCGCGATCGAAGTTGACCGATTGGACATAGCGACCATCAGCTGAAAATCCGGCCGAAGAGAGGTCGTCGGGCAAGGCCTGATGCTTCGCGTAATAGTCGTTGACGGCGCGCGTGGCCGCATTGCCGACGGTGGCGGCCTCGGCCAGTCTTGCGCGCACCGAATAGTCCCGGTACGCGGGTATAGCGATCGCCCCGACGATGCCGCCGATCGGAACGAGAAGCGCGAGCACGATCAGCGCAATCACGCCGCCCGACAACGAGCGCCGCGACGCCGTCGCAAGGACGTCGCTTGCAACGTAGCCTTTATTGACCACGAGGCAGCCGGCCATGATGTCGTGCAAGGCCTGCTTTCTCGCCGTGAAGGCCGCCATCAGGTAGCCGATGCAGAAGAACAGGCTCGAGACGAACTGGCCGAAGAATCGGCCGGTCGCGCGCAGAAAGGACACGCGCCGGCCCGCGAGATCGACGACGCGAATGCCGAGCGCCATCTTGCCCAGCGTGGCCTGCGCAGCCGAGCTTTCCATCAGCGCGTAATAGAGCCACGGGACCAGGATCTGCGTAAAGATCAGCCAGGGCCTCGGCCATGCGAAGTCATGGCTTGAAAAAACATCGGCGAAGTTGGGACCAAGTAGCGGGCCCAATGCGAAGGCGCCGATGAAGAACAGGATGTAGAGGACGATCCAGTCGAGCACGTAGGCCACCGCGCGCTTCCAGAAGCCCGCGTAGAGTGGGCCCGAATGCAACCCGACCGGCGGCCCGAGCGGTGAGGCCATGCGTGTGTCTGCGCCGGGAACAACCGCAGCGGGAACGCCTTGCGCCGGACCGACGGCGTCATCGATCGGCAGGCGCGCTCCACACTTCACGCAAAAGTTGGCGCCCGATTCGTTGTGCGTACCGCATGATGGACAAAACATTGCGTGGGTTCTTCCTGTTGCGGGATTCGTCATTGAAACCCGAAGCGTATCGGATGCCAATAGCCGGTCAACTCGAGGTAGCCACGGCCGACATTCTTGCGACCGGGATCGTGGGTCGAATCTTCGTTGAACACGCGGACCGCGCCTTCCCAATAGATCGTCCCTGTGGAGGCGCGGCTGTCGAGTTCCTGATTGTCCATCAGGGGATCGATGCGGACGGTGAGGGGCGAGACGCGACCGACCTGAAACTCGGCCTGCGCCGGCGCGATCGTCACGCGTTGCGCCACCGGCCAGGTCGCCCCGCTCGCCGGTGATGTCCACGAACGCAGCGCCGTGAAGCGCACATCATCGGGCGCGTAGCGCTCGACGCGACCATCCGAGAAGCGCCGTGAGCCGCCGGCCCACAGCTTGGCGCCCTTGCGATCGCGCATCTGGAAAGCCATCAGCGCGCCGCCATCGTCGAAGTTCAAACCGACCCAATCCCATCCGACCGCTTGCGGGTCGAGATAGGCGCTCGACCATTCGCGATCCAGCCACGCGGTACCGGTGACCTCGGCGCGTTCCTTCTTCGAACCCTTGTTCGCATTGCGAACGATGGTGCCGGTGACCACGAGTTGCGGCACGCTGTAATAGCGACTCGCGTCTCCGGCTTGCGGACCTTTTTGCGAGTAGCCGGGCCGACGCGCATCGGCGCCTTGCGCGAGCACCGGACCCACCGCGCGCAGATCAAGATCGAGTGCGAAGCGGGCGCTCGTCACCTGCGTCTTGAAATGCAGCGTCTCTACGTCGGGGTTCTCGCCTGGCGTTTCGGATTTCGACGCGACACGAGCAAAACGCCAACCGTCGAGCGTCACGTCTGCATCGTTGTTCGAGGCCTCGGCAATCTCGAAGCCCTGGCGCGCGATGCGTTGGTCGTGCATCAGACGACCGAGCTTCGCGTCGGCGAGCGCCGCGTGCGCGAACAGCAATTGCCTGGGCGCGAAGCGGCTCGGGTTGTCGTCGGCCAGCGGCAGGCGCGAGCGGAAGAAAGTGATCTGGAAGCCGAGCTCCTCGCCGTCCACCGTGCGCAGCCACCCGGTCACGTACCACCATTCGGTGCGATAGGCAGGATGTGCGCCGTGGTCGCGCGGGAAGACGAGGCGTTCGTCGCGGTCGACGTAGGGGAAGACGGGCTCGGCCGCGTGAAGGGTCGATGGCGCGATCGCCAGTACCCATGCGATCGCGCGCAGGGCCTTCGCGAGGCAGCGACCGCGCATCACCAATCCTCGCGCACCGCTAGCACCGCATCACGCCCCATCGCGCGGCGGCCCGAGATCACGGCGGTTCCGGCAGATGCGACGATCAGCGCGATGCCCACAGCCGCGAGCGTGCGCCACGGCACGTCGGTATCCATGGTCCAGTGGAACGACTGCGGATTGACGACGTGGATCAGCACTTGGCTGATCGCGAGACCGAGCACGCCGCCGGCGGTCGCACCGAGAACGCCGAGCAGCGCGCCTTCGGCCGCGAGCTCGCCGGTGATCTGGCGCTTCAACACGCCGATGTGACGCAGCATGCCGAACTCCTTGGCGCGTGCCAGCGTCTGCGCGGAGAAAGTCGCGGCAACACCTGCCAGACCGATCGCAATCGCAACCGCCTGCAACAGATAGGTCACCGCGAAGCTGCGATCGAAGATGGCGAGCGAGATAGCGCGAATCGCTGCTGGCTCGGCGAATTCGGCGCGCGCGCGCAGGCGTTCGGGGAGCGCGGCGCGCAGTCGCTCGGTCACCGTTGCCGCAGAGGCGCCGGGTACGAGCCGGACCGCCGCGTCGGTAAAGCGCGTGTCGCCGGTCAAGCGCGTGTAGTCGTCGCGTCGCATCGCGATGCTGCCGAACTGGCGCGCGTAGTCGCGCCACACGCCTGCGACGAAATAGCGTCGCTCGGCAGGTTCGTTCCCGAGCGGAAGCGCGACCGATCGTCCCGGTTCGTACGCGTAGAGATCGACCATCGCTTCGGATACCCAGATCGGTATTGTTCCGGCGTGCGCGCCTTCACGCGCGGCTTGCGATGCCTGCTTGATCAGTGGAAGGCTGCGCGTCGGATCATCGTCGGCGATCGTCCTGACGACCAGGGCCACCAGCGGGCGCGCAGGCGCAAGCGTGAGCGGCACGGCCTTCTGGACATCGATCCGTGCAACGCCTTCGACGCTGCGCAATCGATCGACGTCGTCGGGCGCAAATCCACTGCCCGTGCCGCTGCTGGTGCGCAGGTACAGATCGGCCGCCAGCAGTTCGCCCAGCCACGCATCGACCGAGTGACGAAAGCTCGCGATCATCACCGTCATCGCGACCATCAGGCTTGCCGAGGCGACGATCCCGCACAACGCCACCGCGGCGGCAGAGGGCGCGGCCCACAGCCTTTTCAAGGCAAGATCGAACGCGACACTTCCCATGCGATTGCTTGCGCCAAGCCGGTGCCGTTCCCTCCTCGCAAACGGCGCGAGCGCGCGCTTGGCGACCCACGGCATCGCCGCGATGCCGCCGAACAACAACAGCGCCATCGCGACATAGCCGGCGATCGGCAAGCCGTCGATCGCCGGCATCAGCGCGGCCAGGGCACCGGCAACGATCAGGACCGCGCCTGTCCACGGCGAAGCGGGTCGTCGGCTTGCATCGCTACCGGCCGACTTCAACGCGAGCGCAGGCGCTTCGCTGGCCGCCGCGCGTGCGGGCAGGTAGCTGCCGATCAGCGCGGCCACCAGTCCGAGCGCAAAGAACATCAGCGCGGCTGCGGGTGACGCGAGCACCAGGCGATGAAGCGCGAGCGCCGTGCCCGCGAAGTAGCCGCCGCCGAGATCGCCACCGAACCAGCGCAGCGCGCCGGCAGCGAAGGCGACACCCGCAAGCAACCCGAGCAATCCGCCGGCCACGCCTTGCATCGCGCCTTCGGCCAGCACCTGCGCCACGACGCGCTTTCGCATCACGCCGACCACGCGCAGCAACGCAAGCTGCGCGCGACGGCGCGCCACCGCGAGCGACTGGGTCGAATACACGAGGAAGGCGCCGGTGAACAGCGCCATCAGCGCGAGCATGTCGAGGTTCACGCGATAGGCGCGCGACAGGTCGCCGGTGCGCGCGCGATCGTCGTCGGCGCTCGTGACCAGCGCGTCGCGCGGCAGCCATGAAGCGATCGCCTCGCGCACGCCGGCGGCATCGGTGCCTTCGACCAACCGCAGGTCGATGCGTGACAGGCGACCCAGGCGATCGAGTCGCCACTGCGCGCCCGCGACGTCCATCGAGGCGCGAAACACACGACGCGGGACCGCCTTCGAGTTCGTGGATAGGGACGACGCGGCGCGCGCGTTCTGCTCTTCGTCGTCTGCCAGGCGACCCGCGATGCGCAGATCGATGCGCTTGCCCTCGGCTTGCAACGCGATCGGATCGCCGACCCGTTTGTGTATCGCATCGAGCAGCGCGGCCGTGACGAAGATCGCGTCTGGATCGAACCATGCAGCGGTGCGCAATGTGGTTTCGTTCTGCGCGTCCTGTTTCGCAATATCGTGCCGAGCATCGATCGCATCGTCTGCCGTACCCGGCCTACCCACCAACGCCGGCGTGACCAGCACGGCGCGCAGCGCATCGATGCCGCTGATGTGCAGGCTGATCGTGGGGTCGTCGATCAGTGTCATATCGCCTTCGACTACCGGACTCGCGACCGCGATCGGAAAGACCGCGGTGGCCCTCGATTCCGCGACGGAAGCGCGCGGTCGCATCAACCGCGCATAGATCTCTTCGTCGAAGCCTGCGGGGCTGCTTGCGCGTATCTGCAGGTCGGCCGATCCGCGCACGCGGTTCAATCCGCCGGTGAAGCTCGCGAGCGCCACCGCGTTGACGAGATGGACCGCGAAGCCGAGTGCGACACCGATCGCGATCGCCGCGACCGAAAGCGCATTGCGCATCGGCTGGGCACGCCATTCACCGAACGCGAGCCAGGCGAAGAGTCTCATCGGCCCACGGCGCTGCGATCCGGACGGCTTGCGGCAGCGTCCTCCGCGAGTCCCGATTCGCGCAGGTGCAGCACCCGGTCCGCCTTCGCAGCGGCGACTTCAGAATGCGTGACGAGCAGCGTCGCGGCGTCGTGATCGCGTCGTCGCTGGTCGATCAACGCGAGGATGCGCGCCGCGGTCTCGGGATCGAGGTTGCCGGTGGGCTCGTCGAGCAGCAGCAGCGTGGGCCGATGGATCAACGCGCGCGCAATCGCCACGCGTTGCAGTTCGCCGCCCGACAACACCGCGGGAAATTCATCGCCGCGTCCCGCGAGTCCGACCGACGCCAGCATCGCCTGCGCGCGCTCGTCGATTTCCTTGCGTGAAAGGCGTTGAAGGACGAGCGGCAGCGCGACGTTCTGCGCGATCGTCAGATGCGGCAATACGTGAAAAGCCTGGAACACGAAGCCCATGCGATCGCGTCGCACGAGGGTTCTCGTATCGTCGTCGAGCGCCGCGATATCGCGCCCGTCGAAGCGCACCGTGCCGGCATCGACCGTATCGAGGCCCGCGACGATGTTCAGCAGTGTGGACTTGCCGATGCCCGACTCGCCCATGATCGCCACGAACTCGCCACGCGCGAGCGCGAAGTCGAGCGCGCGGAACAGCACACGGCCATTGGGCAGTCGTTTCTCGACGGAGGAAAGGAGAAGTAAAGCCGAATTCACGAAGCCGATCGATGCAGGCTAGGCGGCCATGCCGAACAGCAGCGTTGCATCGTGAGGCGGATCGACGTCGCCTCCCGTCGATTCCGCAAGCTCGGGCGCATCGCTCGTTGCCATCGCGACGATGTCTTCGGCAAGCACTTCGAGCTGCGCAACGTTCGCCACGACGCGCGCATGAAACTGTGCGTCGTCGAGCTTGTCGCTCAGGCCGCGATTGAGTTCCGCGAACCACGGCAGGCTCGCCTGGTCGAGCATCACGCCGTTGTGCGCGGCCCCGCGCGTTCGAGCAGCGCGCGCGCTGCTGCCCGCGTCGATGTCCGCATCGCCGCGCCGCTTCGGATCGGTCGCTTCACCCCACGCGCGCATCAAGGCCTGCATGCGCTCGTTCAGATGCCGCGCGCGCTGTAGCGGCTCACCGAGCGCGATGATCGCTTCGCGATCGGTGAGCCGATTCTGAAACACCAATTGGCACAGCACGCCCCAGTAATAGGTGTAGTCCCACAGCACCTTGACCGGCATCACGCGCGCGTTGCCGAACAATACGTACTGGTCTTGATACAGCGTGAGTGTGCTTTCGTAGAACGAGCGGAACAGTTCGCCGTAGAAGAACGCCGGCACGCGGATCGCCTCGCCCGCGCGATCGGAACGAATCAGGTCGGTGATGAAGGTGTTGCCGATCGCGATGAAGTCCGAGCCGGGCGAATAGAATGGGTCGAGGAACATGCCGGCCTCGCCGGTCAGCGCCCAGCGCTCGTGCGAGAACACCTGCTTGCAGCCGTACGAGAAGTCCTTGAAGTACGCGAAATCCATCAGCGCGTCGGGCTTGGTCGCAACCATGTGCGTGATCGCATCGTGCACGGCCGGCTGATAGGTCGCGATCCACGCCATCGCTTTCTCGAACGTGTTCATGGTGGACAGCGGATGCGTGGTCGCGTCGGCGACGATACCGACCGAATGCGCGCCCGAGCCCAGCGGGATCAGCCACAGCCAGTAGCCCTCTCCGCACATGTGATTGGTCGAGAGCCAGCGCGCGGGCGGCGAGCATCGTGCGCGCCACGCGGGATCGTCGACCCAGTCATCGATCTCGAGGCGTCCGGAAAGCCGGAACCACACCGCGTTCGCGTCGTGCGCGTTGTCCTCGGCGAGATCGAGCTTGCGCTTCAGAAGACTCGCGCGACCCGACGCATCGATCAGCCAGCGCGCCGTGATGGTCTCTCGCTTGCCATCCTTCTCGATCTCGACGCGATGGCCGGACGGATCGAGGGCGATGCGCTTGACCGATGCACCGGTATCGAAGCGCGCGCCGCGGCGCACCGCTTCTTCGCCGAGGAAGTTCTCGAAGATGCCCCGATCGATCTGCCACGAGGGCGTGGTCAGGTAGTGGCTCGCGCCGAGCTCGGTCACGCCACTCAGGTCGCGTTCCCCTTCGGAAAAGAAGAAGCGAAAGCCGAACTTGCGCAGATGCCTGGCGTCGAGGTGTTCACGAAGACCCAGCACGTCCGCGAAATAGTGCGCGCCGATCTCCACGCTCGACTCGCCGATCTTGTGGGTGGCCTCGGGCGCGGGATGCGCGCGTCGCTCGACAACGCGCACGTCGAGATCGGGCATCGCGTCGCGCAGTTGCAACGCAAGCGTGAGACCCGCGAGACCTCCGCCTGCAATCAGGACATCGTGATGGGAGGATGACCCTCCGGAATCCAACACGGTGATTTGGGACATGGGGGATTGGATGGCAGTTCGAACCGCGACAAGCCCGCGCGAGCGCGAGCGAATGCGAAGATACACGCATCGTGTCCGGTTGCAGATCGAAATACTGAAGTTCCCGGCAAAGCCGGTGTTCCGGCGGCGCGTGGACCGGCGATTACTTTGAAGCGCCGACGGCGAAGCGCCGCCCGATCGCAACGATCAGGACGACGACGACCGCGATACCCATCGTCCGCCATCCGAGCGCCTCACCCAACAGCACGGCGGCCGCCATCACCGACAGAAACGGTTGCAGCAACTGCAGTTGCCCGACGCGCGCGACGCCGCCTTGCGCCAGTCCGCGATACCAGAAGAAGAATCCGAGGAACATCGAGAAGACGGACAAGTATGCGAGCCCCGACCATGCCTCGAGCGACACCGCGCCGTACGCGTTCGGATGCGCGGTCGCGTGCGCGATCACGCGACATGCCGTGATCGGAACGAGCACCGGCAGGGAAATCAGCAAGGCCCACGCGATCACCTGCGGGCCGCCGAGCGTGCGCGACAGCCTGCCGCCTTCCGCGTAGCCCATGCCCGCGAAGATGACGGCACCGAGCAGCAACACGTCGCCGAACTGCAGCGCCCCGCCGCCTTCGATCAACGCGTAGGCGACGACCGTGGCACTGCCGAGCCCCGCGCAGATCCAGAAACCGATCGACGGGCGCTCGTGCGCGAACATCATCGCGAACACCGCGGTGGACAAGGGAAGCAGGCCGATCACGATCGCGCCGTGCGAGGCCGGCAGGCTCTGCATCGCGATCGATGTCAACAGTGGAAAACCGAATACCACGCACAGCGATACCAGTGCGAGACGCATGCCCTGACGCCTGGGCCAGCGCGCATGCGTGAGCGCGAGGAAGATCGCTGCGCACATTGCGGCCCCCACCGCGCGACCGAGCGCCACGACGATCGCATCGAGATCCGCCACCGCGATGCGCGTGGCCGGCAGCGTGAGGCTGAAGATCGCGACGCCAAGCAGGCCGTTGGCGAGTCCGCCCACCCGACGCGTGCTGGCAGGCGGAAGGCTTCGACCGTCTTGCACGACAGGGCCGTTACATTCGATCACCATCGCGCACTTTCCGTGAACGGATGATGGTGAACGCATCGAAGCGCGGCAGACTCCGACAGGTTCAACCATCGAGAGGAGAAATAGAATGTCATTGAAAAATCTTTGAGTCGCTGCATTGATCGCGTCTCCGGTGCTGATCGCATTGCCGCCGCAGGCTGCGCACGCTCAGGCCTCGTTCAACCTGCGGGTCGGCCCACCACCTCCACCGCCCCGCGTGATCGTGGAGCCGCGCGCGCGTCGCGGCTACGTATGGGCGCCGGGTTACTGGAAGTGGAACGGCCGGCGTCACGTATGGGTCGATGGCTATTTCGTGCGTGAGCGTCGCGGCTATCGATACGTCGCACCGACCTGGGACCAGGATCGGGATGCCTACCGATTCCGTCGCGGCCACTGGGAGCGCGGCTGATCGAACCGATGAGGCGGCCTGCGTCGCTTGTCGTGCTTGCAGCAGGACCTTCATCACAACGTGATCATCCAGATCACGGTTGCGATCAACAGTGCGCCCATCACCGCGTTGAAGGCGCGCAGGCGCCATGTGGCCGACGCATCGTCCAGCCAGCCGCGCAGGCGCGCACCCATGAGTGCCCACGCGCCGACGCAGGGGAAGTTGATCGTCGCAAACACCAACCCTACCGCGATGATCGCGACCATCGATAGCTTCGGTCCCGCGAGGAAAGTGGTCGCGGTGGACAAGGCCATCATCACGCCCTTGGGATTGGCAAACTGGAACGCGGTTGCCTGCCAGAACGTGAGAGGCCTTAGCGCGGCGACCTGGCTCGCTGCACCGCGCGATGAACCGAATGCAGCGGCGACCAGCTTGAACGACAGCCATCCCAGATAGGCATATCCGAGCACGGCCAGTGTTTGGCCGATCACCGGATGCTCGACCACTATGATCTCGACGCCCGATGCAGCCAGCCACAGCAGCACAGTGAAACCGAAGGTAACGCCCGCGACCTGCGGAATCGTCCGGCGCAATCCGAAACGCGCGCCCGAAGCGGTCGCCATCAGGTTGTTGGGTCCCGGCGTGATCGACGACACGAACGCGAAGAGGGCGAGGGCGATCCACTGATCGATGGACATCGAGGTTCCCGAAATGACGGTGAAATGCTGGACGCGCAGCAATACAGCGACAGGCAGGGCACGGAAATGGGCCGGCTGCCATGCGTGCGCAGTCTAGACCCGGGACCGGTACAGAACCGGTACACTTAAACATACGGATGAAACAACTGGCTTGGTCGGCAGGCCGGCACAGTTGGCAATTACCACACGCACTGCGGAAGCCGCTTTGATGGAACCCGTCTTCGAAAGCCCAACGATGCTCAACCGTGTTGAATGACGCGCGCAACAACGACGCGGCAATCGCGCGCCGCGCTGATCACGATGGTCCGTTGCGCGGCAGCGATCGCACGCTGGTCGATCAGACCGCGGCATGGATGAAGCAGCGCATCGACGAACGGCTGTTCCGCGCCGGTACGCGGGTGCCGTCGATCCGCATGCTGGCCATTCAGCGCGGCATCAGCCGCTTCACGGTGGTCGAAGCCTACGAACGCCTGGTCGCCCATGGATATCTCGAGTCGAAGAGAGGCTCGGGTTTCTACGTGCGCGAGCGAGCAGGAAGCGCAACGGCGTCATCGCATGGCCGTCATCGTTCTTTGTCGCGGCACTCGATGCAGGCGACCAGCGCGCCTACCGATGCCAGCCAGCTCGATGCGCAATGGCTGGTGCGCAATATGTTCCGCGACCTGCCGCCGCATCACATGCCCGGTTCGGGCCTGCCGCCGCCCGGATGGATGGACGGCGACATGCTGGCTACGTCGTTGCGCGCGGTCGGACGGGCGATGTGCGGTCCATCCGCCCGTTCATCGGCCACCGGCGTGCTCGACTACGGAAAGCCGCAGGGCTTTCTGCCGCTGCGTGAAGAATTGCAACGCAAGCTCACCGGCTTCGACATCGGCGCCGATCCGTCGCAGATCGTGATGACGAGCGGTGCGACGCAGGCATTCGATCTGATCGCGCGGCAGTTCGTGTCGCCCGGCGATACGGTACTGGTCGACGACCCTGCGTGGTTCCTGATGTTCGGCCTTTTCGCTGCACACGGCGCGCGCGTGGTGGGCGTGCCTCGTCTTGCGGACGGCCCCGATCTCGCGATCCTGGAGAATCTGGTGATCGAGCACAAGCCGCGCTTCTATGTCGTCGATTCCGTGCTTCACAACCCGACCTCGACGTCGCTGTCGTCGGCCAAGGCGTTTCAGATCCTCAAGCTCGCCGAGCTGCACGATTTCGCGGTGATCGAGGACGATGTCTATGGCGACCTACACCCGGGTTCGCGCAGCGGGCGCAATGGCGCGGCCATACGCCTGGCCAGCCTCGACCAGTTGAAGCGTGTGATCTACGTCGGCAGCTTTTCGAAAACGCTCGCGGCCAACCTGCGCGTGGGCTTCGTCGCTTGCAATGCCGAGCTCGCGCAGAATTTTGCGGATCACAAGATGCTGGTCGCGCTGACGACGCCCGAGATCGGCGAGCGCATGGTGTGGCGCATCCTGTCGGAAGGTCACTATCGCAAGCACGTCGATCGCTTGCGCGCGCGCTTCGACGCCGCGCGCGATCGCGCGATCCGCGGGCTGGAGCGGGTGGGCCTCACGATCGATCACCAACCGGCCGCGGGCATGTTCCTCTGGGCGCGCGCGGGCGGCAGTGGCAGCGGCCACGCGCGCGGCGGTGGCGGCCCGAATGCGCGCGGCATCGACACCAACGCGCTCGCTGCGCGTCTTTTCGACGAAGGCTATCTGCTCGCGCCGGGCAGCCTCTTCTCACCCTCACAATTGCCGAGCTCGCACCTGCGATTCAACATCGCGACCTCGTCCAACCCTGGAATGCTCGATGCACTGGCACACGCGCTTCAAACGATGGCTTGATCAGTGGCTCGCACGCGCTCCACGCGCCGAGCCCGACGAGCCCGACGGAAAATCGGAACTTGCCGATCCCGCGCGCGTGGTCGAAGCGCTCAAATCGCACCCATCGGTGGTATGGACCCCTGCACCGCTCGATGCCGAGACGCGGCCACCGGCACCGACTGCTAGCCGACACGAGCGTCCCATACTCGCGGCGAGCCCACCGCGGCGCTCATCGCAGCGCCCGTCGCGGCGCTCACTGCGCCTTGCCCTGCAAGGCGGCGGCGCACACGGCGCGTTCGCGTGGGGCGTGCTCGATCGCCTGCTCGACGAAGACGATCTCGCCTTTCCGGCGATCAGCGGCGCGAGCGCGGGGGCCTTGAACGGTGCGATGCTGGTCTGCGGCTTCGCGGATGGGGGACGCATCGGCGCACAGAAAGCGCTGGCCCGCCTTTGGGACGGTGTCGCTGGCATCGGCGCATTGTTCGCCCCCTTGCAGACGCAACAGAAGCTGGTGACCGACTTCGGCCTGGTTCATGCCGAGATGATGCAGGCGATGATGCGCATGTGGTCGCCCGCGCAATTGAATCCTTTCAATCTCAATCCGCTGCGCAAGCTGCTCGAAAGCCTGGTCGATGTCGATGCCCTGCGAGCGCGCGACGCGCTGCGCCTCCATGTCGCCGCGACCAATGTCGAGACGGGGCAACCGCGCATCTTTTCCGGGAGCGACCTGTCGATCGATGCTTTGCTGGCCTCGGCCTACCTGCCCTTCCTCAATCATGCGGTGACGATCGATGACGTTGCCTATTGGGACGGCGGCTATTCAGCCAATCCCCCGCTCGCTCCGCTGATCGAAGACGAGGGCGCGGACGAGGACGCCGACGCGCGCGAGATTCTGCTGGTACAGATCAACCCGGAGCGCAGGCCCGCCACGCCGTTGAGCGCGACCGACATCATGCATCGGGTCAACGAGATCACATTCAACGCGAGCTTGCTGGCTGAACTGCGGGTAATCGAGGCCATGCAAAGGAGAGCGGCGGATGGCGACGGCACCGGCGTACGAAGCCCGCTGCACCTGCATCGCATCGCTCTGCACGACGAAGTCGTCGATGCCACCGCAGCGAGTGCCGGAAGCCTTGACGGCGCGTTTCACCGCCAGTTGCGAGACCATGGCCGAAGCGCGGCCGAACGATGGCTGGCGTCGGCCCGGCAAGGCGTCGGTGCAAGAGACAACCTTGCGCAACGCCCTTGAATCGGTCCGGTGCACCCCGATATTTCGCGAGTCGCGCGGCGCCATAGCGGCGTCACGCGGCAGCCGCGCCGCTCCGAATAGCCTGATTGAAAACTACCAACGATAGCCATGACCACCACGACTGAACCCGTCAAAGAGACCCGTGCCTTCCAGGCCGAGGTCAAGCAGTTGCTGCATTTGATGATCCACTCGCTCTACAGCAACAAGGAAATCTTCCTGCGCGAGCTGATCTCGAACGCGTCCGACGCGGCCGACAAGCTGCGCTTCGAAGCGCTCGACAAGCCCGAACTCTACGAAGGCGGCAACGGCGACTGCGGGCAGCTCGGCATCGACGTGTCGTTCGACAAGGCGGCGCGCACCATCACGATCGCCGACAACGGCATCGGCATGAGCCGCGACGAGGCGATCGAGCATCTGGGCACGATCGCGAAGTCGGGTACGCGCGATTTCTTCTCGCGGCTATCGGGCGAGCAGCAGAAGGGCGCGGCCGCAGTTGGCCAACTCATCGGACAATTCGGCGTCGGCTTCTATTCGGGCTTCATCGTTGCCGACAAGGTCACGGTCGAGTCGCGCCGCGCGGGACTTCCCGCGTCCGAAGGCGTGCGCTGGGAAAGCGACGGCTCGGGCGAGTTCACGGTCGAGCAGATCGACAAGCCACAGCGCGGAACATCGGTCACCTTGCACCTGCGCGAAGGCGAGGACGATTTTCTTTCGAGCTGGAAGCTGAAGAGCACGCTCAAGAAATATTCGGATCACATCTCGCTGCCGATCCGCATGCAGAAGGAGGAATGGGATCAGACGACCAGCGACTACGTGGCGAGAGAGGGCGAGGTCGAGACGATCAATCAGGCGAGCGCATTGTGGACGCGACCCAAGAGCGAGATCACCGACGAGCAGTACAAGGAGTTCTACAAGCACGTCAGCCACGACTTCGGCGATCCGCTCGCGTGGACGCACAGCAAGGTCGAGGGCCGCAGCGAATACACGCAGCTGCTCTACATCCCGAAGGAGCCGCCGTTCGACCTGTGGGACCGCGAGAGGCGCTCGGGCATCAAGCTGTACGTCAAGCGCGTCTTCATCATGGACGATGCCGAGCAGTTGATGCCGGCGTACCTGCGCTTCGTCAAGGGCGTGGTGGATTCGAACGACCTTCCGCTCAACGTCTCGCGCGAGATCCTGCAGGAAAGTCGCGACGTCAAGGCGATCCGCGAAGGCGGCACGAAGAAGGTCCTGGGCATGATCGAGGATCTCGCTGCCAACAAGCCCAAGGACTTCGCGCAGTTCTGGAAGTCGTTCGGTCAGGTGTTGAAGGAAGGCCTCGGCGAAGACCAGGCGAACAAGGATCGCATCGCCAAGCTGGTCCGCTATGCGAGCACGGCGACCGACACCGAAGACCAGACCGTTTCGCTGGCCGACTACGTGGCGCGCATGAAGGAAGGCCAGGACAAGATCTACTACGTGACCGGCGAAACCTTCGCAGGCGCGAAGAATAGCCCGCATCTCGAGATCTTTCGCAAGAAGGGCGTCGAGGTGTTGCTGCTGACCGATCGCGTCGATGAATGGGCGCTCTCCTACCTCACGCAGTTCGACGGCAAGGACCTCGTCAGCGTCGCGAAGGGTGGCCTCGACATGGGCGCGCTCGCCGACGAGGAGAAGCAGGAGCAGGAGAAGGAATCGGGCGAGTTCGCCGATGTCGTCTCGCGCATGAAGGCCGCGCTCGGCGACAAGGTGAAGGACGTGCGCGTGACCTTCAGGCTCACCGATTCGCCCTCGTGTGTGGTGTCCGACGACGGCGCGATCAGCGGCAACCTCGCACGCCTGCTCAAGGCCGCGGGTCAGAAGGCGCCCGAGAGCAAGCCGATCCTCGAGATCAATCCGCATCACAAGCTGGTGCGGCGGTTGAAGCAGGAGGGCGCCGACGCGAACATTGACAGCGCGCGCTTCGATGACTGGACCCACGTGCTGTTCGATCAGGCAACGCTCGCCGAAGGCGGTCAGCTCGACAATCCCGCGGACTTCGTGAAGCGGGTCAATGCGCTCTTGACGGAAGGCGCGTAACGCACGGAAGTCGTCGTTCCTGTGCAAGCGGGGACCCAGTGGCGTCCGGCGCAAGACGCTGGATTCCCGCGTGCGCGGGAATGACGGGTCGCCTCGTGCGGTTGGTGTCCTCGGAGGGGCTTGACATCCCCGCTGCGCGCGCGGTTCCATGCGATGCGAACCGCATTGCAACCGGGAGCCGACCATGCTCGAGACGCTGCGTCCTGATCCAACCTTCCACCCGTCCGCACGCCTGGCCATGGAGGCGCCGCCAGAGAAGCTGGCCTACACCGTGCTGCTGTCGCCCGACGCCTCGCGACCCGACGCGCTGGCGGTGGTCGACGTCGACCGCAGTTCGGCCAGCTTCGGCAAGGTGCTGCATCGGCTCGACATGCCCAACCGCGGCGACGAGTTCCACCACTTCGGATGGAACGCATGCAGCTCGGCGCTCTCGCCAATGTCGGGCCACACCTTCCTGAAACGCCGCTACCTGATCATTCCGGGCATACGCTCGTCGCGCATCTATGTCGTCGACACCGAGCCCGACCCGGCCAGGCCGACGATCGTCAAGGTGATCGAGCCCGAGGAAGTGCTGAAGAAGACCGGCTACTCGCGACCGCACACCGTGCACTGCGGGCCCGAAGGCATCTACGTCAGCACGCTCGGCGGCGGCGGCGTCGACGGCACTGATGGACCGCCGGGCGTGTTCATCATGGACTGCGAAAACTTCGACATCCTCGGCAAATGGGAGATCGACCGCGGCCCGCAGAAGCTGCACTACGACTTCTGGTGGAACCTGCCGCGCGACTACATGGTGTCGAGCGAATGGGGCCTGCCGCCGCAGTTCGAGAACGGCATCGTGGCCGAAGACCTGCTCGCCAACAAGTACGGCCATGCGATCCATTTCTGGGACCTGCGCGCGCGCAAGCACGTGCAGACGCTCGACCTCGGCGCGAATCATCAGATGGCCCTGGAGCTGCGACCTGCACACGACCCGACGCGCGAATACGGGTTTCTCGGCGTGGTGGTCGACACCACCAATCTCGAAGGCTCGATCTGGACCTGGTATCGCGAAGGCCGCGAGTTCAAGATCAGGAAGACCGCGGTCATCCCGCCCGAGCCTGCAGACGCTTCGCTGCTGCCGCCGCTGCTCAAGGGCTTCGGCGCGGTGCCGCCGCTGATCAGCGACATCGACCTTTCGCTCGACGACCGCTTCCTCTATGTCGCGTGCTGGGGCACCGGCGAGTTGAAGCAGTTCGACGTCACCGACCCGATGAGCCCGAAGCAGGCCGGCAGCGTGCGCATTGGCGGCATCGTGCAGCGTGGCAAGCATCCGAACGGCAAGGCCTTCGGCGGCGGCCCGCAGATGACCGAGATCAGCCGTGACGGCAAGCGCGTGTACTTCACCAACTCGCTCTACAGCACGTGGGACAAGCAGTTCTATCCCGAAGGCGTGCCGGGCATGCAGGTGATGTGCAACGTGGGCGCAGACGGGGGCATCACGCTCGACCCCGACTTCGCGGTGGACTTCGGAGTCGAATACGGCGCGCATCAGATCCGCCTCGAAGGCGGCGATTGTTCGACCGACTCGTTTTGCTATCCGTCGGCGTGACGCGGCGGACGGGCCGCGGGCCGCGACCGCCGGGATGAATGCGGCAGGACTGAATGCGGATGCGACGATCGGCCTCTGGTTCGCGGTGCTCGGCTTCGGCGTCTATCACGGGTTGAATCCGGCGATGGGCTGGCCGCTGGCGGTCGCCAACGGTCTCACGGAGCGCCGCAGCGGCGCGGTGTTCGCGACCGCGCTGCCGCTGGGCGTCGGTCATTTGATGGCGATGGCCGTCGTGCTGGTCCCGTTCGCGCTGCTCAGTTGGTACGTGGAGTGGAGCCGTGCGGTCCGCTTCGGCGCTGGCGCGCTGGTGCTGCTGTACGGCGTGTACCGCCTGATCGAGCGCCGCCACCCGCGGTTCCTGCTGCGCGTCAGACCGTCGCAACTGACGTGGTGGTCATTCCTCACGGCTACCGCGCACGGAGCGGGACTGATGCTGGTGCCTATCACCCTGAGCCTGTGCGCACCCGCGGCGGCCGGATCAGACCATGCGGCGCAGACGGGGCTGTTGACTTCAAACGTCGTTACCGCGGTGACGGTCGCGCTGACGCACACGGCGGCGATGATCGTCTCGGGCGTGACAATCGCCTGGCTGGTCTATCGCTACCTCGGCCTGCGCTTTCTGAAACGGAGTTGGTTCAACCTCGATGTGGTCTGGGCCGCGAGCCTCGTGCTGACCGGCGGCGTGAGTTGCGCCTTTGCATTGATCGGCGCGCATTGACAGGGGCCGGCAGCGCAGAGGCCATCCCCGTCAGGACGCCGCTGCCGCGGCTGCGGTGGCACGCGCGGCCGACTTCACGGGCTCACCCATCACGTACACCTCGCGTATTGCCCGATCGTCTGCCAGCGTCATCAGCATGAAGAGCGTGTCTTCGATCGCCTTGCAGGATTTCATGCGCAGTCGTGCGAGCGGAGAGTGCGCCAGGTCGAGTACCACCAGGTCCGCTTCGATACCCGGGGCAATCGAGCCGATCGTGTTCTCGAGTTGCAATGCGCGTGCGGCCCCGCGTGTGGACAGGTAGAGCGCCTGCACCGGCGTCAAGCGATGACCGCCGAGTTGCGCGATCTGATAGGCCGCGCCCATCGTCGCCAGCATCGACAAGGTCGTGCCCGCGCCCACGTCGGTCGCGAGCGCGACCGAAACTTCGTGACCTTGTTGCTTCGCGCGCGACCAGTCGAACAAACCACTGCCGAGAAATGCGTTGGAGGTCGGGCAATGCGTGATGGTGGCTCCCACCTCGCGGCAGCGTTGCCATTCGCGCTCGACGAGATGGATACCGTGGCCGAGAAGGGTGCGCGGCCCGATCAGTCCGTAGTGATCGTAAACGTCGAGGTAGTCGCGCCGTTCGGGAAAGAGCTTCGCGATCCATTCGACTTCATCGCGCTGCTCGGCGATATGGGTCTGGCAATACGCGTGCGGAAACTCGGCGAGCAGCGTACCGGCCAGTTCGAGCTGGGCGGGCGTACTGCTCGCAGCAAAGCGAGGCGTGACCGCATAGCCGAGCCGGCCGCGATCGCGCCAGCGCTCGATCAGCGCGCGCGACTCGTCGTAACCGCTTTGAGCGGTGTCGAGCAAGGCTGCGGGTGCATTGCGATCCATCAGGGTCTTGCCCGCGATCATGCGCAGACCCCGCGCCTGCGCGGCTTCGAAGAACGCATCGACCGATTGCGGATGCACCGTGCAATAGACGACTGCCGTGGTCGTGCCGTGGGACACGCAGGCGTCGAGGAACAGCTCTGCGACCTCGCGCGCGTACTCGGCATCGGCGAACTGCAGTTCGGCCGGAAAGGTGTAGGTGGCTAGCCAATCGATGAGGCCCTTGCCGCCCGCGCCGATGATCTGCGTCTGGGGATAGTGCACATGCGTGTCGATGAAGCCGGGAACGATCAACGCGTCGTGACAGTGCGTGATCGGCAGGTCGGCGGGCAGGGTCGGCTTCAATGCATCGTACGGGCCGAATGCCGCGATGCGGCCGTCGCGAATCACGATCAGCGCGTCGGACTCGTAGCGCATCGCCGCGGCGTCGCCGACGATGAAGGGATCGTCGCGCAGCGTCAGCGCGGAGCCGCGCAGGGCGAAGAGCGTGGCAGCGGTCGCTCTGTCTCGGATGTTGGTCATGCTACGAAGGAACGATGGCGCGGAACGATGGCGTGGAACGAACGTTGACGGGGAGTGCGAGAAACGAGGTCGACATCGAGCTTGAGCCGGCGAAGGGTATCGTATCGGCCTTTTGCGATGGACAAACCCGACATGCCCACGGCACCGATGGCCGGACTGGAACCGATCGGCGACGCGCGCGCGCAAACGCTTATCCTCGGCAGCTTTCCGAGCGAAGCTTCGCTGGCCGCTGTCCAGTATTACGGACATCCACGCAATCATTTCTGGCGTCTCGTGGGAGGCGTGATCGGCGAACCCTTGAACGAGATGCCTTATGCGCAACGTGTCGAACGTCTGCAGGAACATCGCGTCGGCGTGTGGGATGTGATCGCGCATTGCGAGCGCAAGGGCAGTCTGGACAGTGCGATTCGCGCCGAAGTCGCCAACGATCTTGCCGGCCTGTTGCGAAGCTGGCCGCACGTGACCCGCATCGCGTTCAATGGGGGCAAGGCGGCGTCATATCGCAAGCGCGTTGCAGCCGTTCCCGAAGCGGCTCGATGCGAACTGGTGGCCCTGCCGTCTTCCAGTCCCGCCAATGCGACGCATAGCTTCGCGGTGAAGCAGGCGGCGTGGATCGCGGCCCTTCGACGATGAAGGCCGCGCGCATGGGCAAGCGTGAGTCTGTGCGACCCCGTCGCAGGATCGTGTACGCGCCTGTGACTTTTTCCGAAGAAGATGGCGTGCGCTTCCTGCACTTCGGAACCGAATGGGTGCAGGGCGCGATGCGCATCGCGAAGCCCGACCGGATCGAACTCGAATACGCCCAACAGATGATGGCGTGGACGCTGTTCCTCGAAGCGCCGCAGCGCATCGTGCAGCTCGGGCTCGGTGCGGCGGCGCTGACGAAGTTCTGCCATCGCCATTTTCCCGATGCGCATATCACCGCTGTCGAGCTGAACGAGGCGGTGGTGGTTGCCGCGCGCGTGATGTTCCGCTTGCCGCCCGACGACGAACGGCTTGTGTTGATCGCCGGCGATGCGGAAGCCTACGTTAGCGACGCGACGCAAGCAGCAGCGCTCGATGTGCTGCAGGTGGACCTCTACGATGCGACGGCGCGCGGCCCGGTGCTCGAATCGGCGTCCTTCTATGCGCAATGCCGAGCCTGCCTGCGATCGCCCGGCGTTTTGACCGTCAACCTGTTCGGCGACCACGCGAGCTTCGATCGCAACATGCGCAATCTCGGCGACGCGTTCGAAGGAAGAATCATCGCGTTGCCCGAAGTGCACGACGGTAACCGCGTTGCGATCGCATTCAACGGACCGCCGCTGGCGGTGCCGTGGACCACATTGCGCGAACGCGCTGCGGTCGTCGCGCGCGGCTTGCGGCTTCCCGCGTCGAGCTGGGTCGATGGCCTTCATGCGGTCGCGTCGCTGCGCAAGAAGCAGGCGACGTCGTTGTTTCGCATCTAGCTCGTCGACCGGCGACGCAGGGCATGACGCGAGGACAGGTTACGATGAAGCTTCCACGAACGAGTCACGAAGTCACCATGAGCGCGCTCCCCACGACCAACGCCAAGGACCAGCGCCTGTCGCTTGCGCAGGTTACGCAATGGCTGCGAGCCGACGGTCTGATCGCGGCCGAGCAAGCCGATGCGATCCACGCCGACGCCGCTCGCGCGCGCGCCGACACGCATCCATTGGTCGTCGTCGCCGACGCGCGATTGAAAGCAGCGACCGCTCCGCATCGTCTGCTCACGCTCGACGTGCTCTCCGAGTGGCTGGCCACCAAGGTCGCCCTGCCGTATGCGCGCATCGATCCTCTCAAGGTCGATTTCTCGCGCATCGCCGACCTGATGTCGGTCAGCTACGCGACGCGCTTTCGCATCCTGCCGATCGAGATCAAGAGCAACGAGGTCGTGATCGCGACCTCCGAACCGTATCTGGTCGAATGGATTCCCGAGATGCAGCGCATCTGGCGGCGCGATGTGCGACGCGTGTTCGCGAATCCCAACGACGTGACACGCTACATCGCCGAGTTCTTCACACTCGCGCGTTCGGTCAAGGGTGCGGCCGCGAAGGGTGGGGCGGCCGCGCAGAACAGTTTCGAGCAGTTGGTCGAACTGGGCAGCGCGACCGCAGCAGGCCGGCAGTTCGATTCGAACGACGCGCACATCGTGCAGATCGTCGACTGGTTATGGCAGTACGCGTTCGACCAGCGCGCGTCGGACATCCACCTCGAGCCGCGACGCGATCAGGGCGTGGTGCGCTTTCGCATCGACGGCGTGCTGCATCAGGTCTATCAGGTGCCCACCGCGGTGATGTCGGCGATGACGAGCCGCGTCAAGCTGCTTGGCCGCATGGACGTCATCGAGAAGAGGAGACCGCAGGACGGGCGCATCAAGACCCTGACCGCGAGCGGTGTCGAAGTCGAGCTGCGCCTCTCCACGCTGCCGACCGCCTTCGGCGAGAAGCTCGTGATGCGCATCTTCGATCCCGAGGTCGTCGTCAAGGATTTCGCCGAGCTCGGCTTCACCGACGACGACGCGCGTCGCTGGAACACGATGACCGAGCGGCCCTACGGGATCATCCTCGTCACCGGGCCGACCGGCTCGGGCAAGACCACGACGTTGTACTCGACCTTGAAGACGCTCGCGACCGAAGAGGTCAACGTCTGCACCATCGAGGATCCGATCGAGATGGTCGAAGGCGCGTTCAACCAGATGCAGGTCCAGCACGGCATCGACCTAGGCTTCGCCGATGGCGTGCGCGCGTTGATGCGCCAGGACCCGGACATCATCATGATCGGCGAGATCCGCGATCTCGAGACAGCCGAGATGGCGGTGCAGGCCGCGTTGACGGGTCATCTGGTGTTCTCGACCGTTCATACCAACGATGCGCCGTCGGCAATCACGCGCCTGCTCGAACTGGGCGTGCCGGCCTATCTGTTGAACGCGACCGTGATCGGCATCATGGCGCAGCGCCTGGTGCGCACGCTGTGTCCGCATTGCAAGACGGTGGGTACGGTCGAGCCCGAGACGTGGAAGGCGCTGATCGCGCCGTTTCGCACCGAACAGCCGCGCGAACTCTACAAGCCGGTCGGCTGCATCGAATGCCGCATGACCGGCTATCGCGGCCGTACCGGCATCTACGAAATCCTCGAGATCACCACCGAGATCAAGGCGTTGGTTTCAGCGGCGCCCAGCATCGATGCGATCCGTCAGCGCGGATTGCGCGACGGCATGCGGCCGCTGCGCGTGTCCGGCGCGATGAAGGTCGTCACCGGTGTGACGACGGTCGAAGAAGTGCTCAAGGCCACGCCGACGATCGACGCGTAGGTCTTCCTTCATGAGCACTTCAGC
>JBBSGB010000027.1:0-47566 GCA_038254545.1 Burkholderiales bacterium
CGAAAGTGCGTCGCGAAGTTGAGCGCGGCGAGCGTCATGAAGATCATCGCCACGAACTCGATCGCAAACGAATCGAAGTAGGCGAAGCTCGCGTCGTGTGTCGATACGCCACCCAGGCTCAGGATCGAAGCGCCGTGGCAGAAGGCGTCGAACCACGACATCCCCGCCCACTTCAGGCATAGCACGCACAGGATCGACAGCCCCGCGTAGACGCCATACAGGCCCTTGGCGGTCTCGGCGATGCGCGGCGTCAGACGCGAGTCCTTCATCGGCCCCGGCGTCTCGGCCCTGAAAACCTGGCTGCCTCCGACACCGAGCACCGGCAGGATCGCGACCGCGAGCACCAGCACCCCCATGCCGCCGATCCACACGGTCAGCGCGCGCCATGCGTGCAAGGACGCGGGCAGAAGGTCGAGATCGGTCAGGGTCGTGGCGCCCGTCGTCGTCAATCCCGATACCGCTTCGAAGTAGGCATCGGTGAGCGAGAGGTTCGGAAGATAGAAGAGGAAGGGCAGCATCGCGAAGATCGGCAACACCACCCACACCAGGCTGACCAGCAGGAAGCCGTCGCGCGGCTGCAGTTCGCGGCGCGCGCGCCGCACGGTCTTCAAGGTGGCGAGGTACAAAACGCCGCCGACTACGAGCGAGATCGCCAGTGGCATGCCGTAGACCATCAGCGCGCTTTGGTCCGCACTCTCTCCATACCCGACGGCTACGCCGAGCGGGACCAGGAACGCCAGCCCGAACAGCGCGATGATCGCGCCCAGCAGATGGACGACAGGAAGAAAGGTGGACATGCGACGCGACGGTCGTCGGAAAGGGTGTGTCGGACGGGTCGTCGGCCGCCGGGCTACAGGAAACCGGCGCCGACCTGGAACAGCTTCTCGACCTTCGGGATCATGCGTTTGTTCGTGACGAATACGATCACGTGATCTTCGGCTTCGATCACGGTGTCGTGATGCGCCATCAGCACGCGCGCCCCATCTCCCTTGCCGCGAACGATCGCGCCGACGAACACGCCGCTGCCCTTGCCATTGCCGCCTCGATCGCGATCCGAGAAGAGCTCGATCTCATCGACCCTCTTGCCGATTACGCGCGAGGCCTTCGCTTCGCCATGCGCGATCACTTCGATCGCCTCGGCCGCGCCGCGCCGTAGCGAATGCACGGCCACCACGTCGCCGCTGCGCACGTAGGTCAGCAATTCACCGATGGTCGATTGCGCGGGAGAAAGTGCGACATCGATTTGGCCGCCCTGCATCAGTTCGCCGTATGCGCGCCGGTTGATCAAAGCGATCACGCGCCGCGCGCCCATCTTCTTGGCGAGCAGCGACGCCATGATGTTGTCTTCGTCGTCGTTGGTCAGCGCGATGAAGAGATCCATGTCGTTGACGTGCTCGTCGCCCAGCAGGTCCTCGTCGGTCGCGTCGCCCGCAAGCACAAGCGTGTGCGACAACTCCTGCGCGAGGTATTCGCAGCGCTTCTTGATCGGGTCGACGATCTTGACCTGATACTTGCCGCGATAGTCGGCTTCGAGGATGCGCGCCAGGCGCAGGCCGATGTTGCCGCCGCCGGCGATCATGATGCGTTCGACCTTCTTGTCCTTGGGCCGCAACTCCACCAGCACGCGCCGGATGTCTTTCTTGGGCGCGAGGCAGAAGACCTCGTCGCCGGCTTCGATGCGCGTGTTGCCGTCGGGCGTGATCGAACGCTCGTTGCGAAAGATCGCGACGATGCGCGCATCGACGTCGGTCAGGTGCTCGCCCAGTTCCATCAGCGTGCGCCCGGTGAGGCGCCCGCCTTCGTAGGCGCGCGCAGCGACCAGCGCGAGCTTGCCCGCGCCGAACTCGATCACCTGAAGCGCTTCGGGATATTCGATCAGCCGAACGATCGCCTGCGTCACGCTCTCTTCGGGCGAGATGATGTAGTCGGCACAGAAGCCTTCCGCGCCGGTCAGCTCGGGGTAGTGGGCGAATTCGGGCGAGCGCAACCGCACGACGCGCGTGGGAACGTTGAAGCGCTGCTTGGCGATGCGACAGACCACGAGGTTGGTCTCGTCGTGCGCCGCGGTCGCGATCAACAGGTCGGCGTCCTCGGCGCCCGCGTCGCGCAACACCGACGGCTGGATCGCGTTGCCGGCCACGGTCTTGAGATCGAGGCGTTCGGCCAGCACCGCGAGCACGGCCGGGTCCATGTCGACCACGGTGATGTCGTTGCGTTCCGATACCAGCAGTTCGGCCACGCTCGCACCGACCCGACCCGCACCGACGATGATGATCTTCATGGAGTGAACGCGGCGAAGATCCCGGCGCATGAGCCGCGGCGGGAGGCTCGGGCAAACACGCGGGCATACGCGGGCGCATACACGAGTGCATGCGCGCGCACATTCATCGGCGCGGCGACTTGTTCAATTCGATGCCGAGCTGCTTCAACTTTCGGTACAGGTGCGTGCGCTCGAGCCCGGTCTTCTCGGCCACGCGCGTCATGCTGCCGTTCTCCTGCGCGAGGTGGTACTCGAAGTAGGCGCGCTCGAAAGCGTCGCGGGCTTCGCGCAACGGGAGATCGAGCGGCACGCTGCCACGAACCGGATACGGCAGCGGCGCACCGGACGCGTCGAGCCCGTGAGCGAACGGCCCGACCGTCACGCTCGGACCCAGCGGCATGATCCCCGCAGCATCGTTGGTCATCGCTCCAAGCGTCGGCCCGCCGTTGCGCGCCGACGGATCGAGCGCATCGGCGCCTGCTCCTTGCAAACCGCTCGCAACGGCTCGCGATGCACGCAGCGCGGTGGCTTGCGCCAGCGCACGCATCGAGCCGCGATCGAGGCCTTTTTGCACTGCGCGCAGCAGCTTCTGCAACGCGATCGGCTTTTCGAGAAAATCGATCGCGCCGATGCGCGTCGCTTCGACCGCGGTGTCGATGGTGGCGTGCCCGGACATCATGATGACCGGCATCGTCAACGCCCCCGTCGCCGCCCACTCCTTGAGCAGCGTCACGCCATCGGTGTCGGGCATCCAGATATCGAGAAGCACCAGGTCGAAGGTTTCGGCCTGCCGGCTTGCACGCGCCGCTGCTGCGTTTTCCGCGACCGCGACCACATGCCCCTCGTCTCCGAGGATCTCCGACAGAAGCTCACGAATACCGACTTCGTCGTCGACTACAAGAATGTTGGCCATGCCTCGCCGTAAAAATGAACGCACGCCCATGGGCGTGACAACTGCAGGGATCGCGAGGATCGCTGTTCCCCCGACGTCGTCGGCGCGGGGCGATCAGGCAACTTTGACGGCGCGATGCGCTACGCGCGTGAACACGATGACGACCACCGCACCACCCTCTTCGCGATTCTTGAGTTCGATGCGCGCCTGATGTTCGTCGACGATTTTCTTGACCACCGCCAAACCGAGACCCGTGCCTCGGGCCTTCGTCGTCACATACGGCTCGAAAGCGCGCGTGAGGATTCTAGCCGGAAAGCCGCCGCCATTGTCGGACACGGTCAGGCGCACCAGCGGCTCTCGGTTTCGGGCATCGGCCGCGTGCGCATGCGGAAGCACCCGCGGCATCACCGTATCGGTCGCGATCACGACACGCGGCGCGGCGACTTCGTGGGTTGCGTCCTGCGCATTCTGCACGAGGTTGTGGATCACCTGACGCAGGCGCGTGGCATCGCCGATGACCAGCGGCAGGTCGCTTTCGAGCTTCACGACCGGTCGCACGCTTGCGTGTGCCTGCGATGGATGCGCCGCATGCTGCGCCGGCGACTCGACCGCGTGCAGTGCCGCGCCATGCTGACCTTCGGCGTGAACGTCATAGAGCGTCATCACTTCGCAGACGAGCGCATTCAGATCGAGCGGATGCAACGAGGCGTTCGGCACCTTCGCGTAATCGCGGAAGTCGTCGACCATGCGCTTCATCGCAGAAACCTGGTTGACGATGGTCGTCACGCCGCGCTCGAGTACCTCGGCCTCGCGCGGTCCCACGTGGCCCTCGAGCTTCATCTTCAGACGCTCGGCCGACAACTGGATCGGCGTCAACGGATTCTTGATCTCGTGCGCGAGGCGACGCGCAACTTCCGCCCATGCCACCGAACGCTGCGCGGAGATGACCTCGGTCACGTCGTCGAACACCACCAGGTAGCCGTCGCGGCGATCGGCGCCGCTGCCGACCGGGCAGCGCGATCCCCTTGCGAGTACCACCAGCGGATCGGTGTCGTCGCCGATGTCGAGTTCGATCTGGCGTTGCCAGTCGGTGCCGGCAGTCGCGGGATCGGCGAAGCTCGCCTCGATCGCATTGCCCATTGCGCGCAAGGCAGCGTCGCCGCGCGGGACGTCGATCTTCTCGCTGTGCGCCGGGCTGCCTGCCTGACGGTCTGCGTCTTGTACTTCGTCATCGATCAATCGCCGCCCCAGCCACGGTGCGAGCGATGTGCCGAGGATGCGCCCGGCGCCGTCGTTGGTGGTCACCAAGCGGAAGCTGTCGTCGAACACCAGCACGCCTGCCGACAGATTCGAAAGGATGCTTTCGAGATAGGTGTTGGCCGCAACCAGCGCGGTGCGATTCTTCTCGACCGAGGAGCGCGCATCGCCGAGTTGCCGGACCATGGTGTTGAACGATTGCGTGAGCGTGCCCAGTTCGTCACTGGTCTCGATCTCGCGCATCGGTCGGTAGTCGCCGCCCGCGACGGCCTTGGTTCCTTCGGCGAGCAAGAGCAGCGGCTCGGTCAGCCAGCTCGCGAGCAGGAACGCAACCGCCAGCGCGGCACAGATGGACAGCAACAAGGTCAAGGTCAGCGTCACCGAATAGATCTTCTGCAGGCCGCTGCGCGCCAGGGACAACTCCTGGTAGTTGCGCATGCCGTTCTGCACGGCCTCGGCGTTGGCCGCGAGCGCCGCCGGAACGCTTTGAACCAACTGCAGATAGATCGTTTCGGAACGAAGCTGGAAGGCCGGGGTGGGCACCGGGATGACGACACGCAGCCGCAAGCCGCGCGGCTCCTCGCTTTCCACGTCACTCTGCACGTCACCGCGGATCGGCGCATTGGCCTCGCTCTTGCCGCCGGGGTTCACGAGCGAGGTGGATTGCGGGCTCGATTGCGAGTCCGGCAGCACGCTCTCGATCGCCGAGTAGGCGCGCGCGATGCGAAGCTGACGGATCACGGTCGATGGCGGAATCGCCGGCGCGAGCGTTGCACTATCGGCGCCCGCCACGGCCGCCGCGATCGTGCGGCCTCCGGCCGTGAACAGCAGCGCCTGCTCGACACCGGTCTGTTCGCGCAGGCGATTGAGCGACTGGCCCTGCTGCGACTCGGGGATGTCCGACAGTCCGTAAGCGATCGTGCGCGCCTTGCTGTTGAGCTCGCCCAGCATCGCGTCGAGCGTGGTGCGGCCGAGAGCGAGGCCCGATTCCAGCGCGCTATCGACACGTACGTCGAACCACGACTCGATGCCCTTGCCGAGAAATTGCACCGACACCACGTAGATCAGCGCGCCGGGGACCACGCCCATCAATCCGAACGCCAATGCGAAGCGCGCCATCATGCGCGTGCCGAACTGGCCGGCACGGTAGCGCCGTGCCAGGCGCACCACCAGCACCACCACGATCACCAACAGCGCCGCAGCGGCGGTCGCGTTGAGCGCGAGCAGCAACGGATAGTGCCGCTCGAACAGCGGTGTGTTCGACGACGCGGACGCCAGCAGGAACAGCAATACGCCCGCGACCGATGCAGCCAGCGTCACTCCATAGCGCAGCGTGCGTGTCCGCCAGAACGGGCGCGCACTGCGTCGCAGGGAATGAGGCTTCATGAGTTATCAGCTATGGAAAAGTCACAACGAGCAGCCTGATCGGCTGCGCATTCGCGGCCGCAGCGAACCGGTTCGTCTTGCATCCAGAGCGCACGATGCGCAGATTACGCGCGACTCTACGCTCGACCCGGCGCGCAGTTCAATGCGGCTCGAAACCGAATCGCTTCCATTCGGACTCGAGCGTCCAGTCGCGATTTGTGAGGGCGTTGATCTGGAAGGGCTTGGGCAGTTGCGTGGTGTCGAGGCGCATGCGCGCCGCGACGGTGTAGGACTCGCCGGTCTTGAGCGTGCCGCGTTCCGCGATCTTCCAGTCCCGCACGTGCCCGATCACGCCGAGCGCTTCGGTCATGGTCGGAAATCCCAACTGCAGGTTGCCGGTGGACACGCGGTATTGGCGGGTGAGCGCGTGATACGACAGCCGGAAATTCAACGCCGCGTTGATGTTGTGTTCGTCGAACCAGTACCAGCGTGAACGCGTGACTTCGACTTCCACGACGAAGTAGATCGTCAGGCCGCGATCGAGCGCTTCGGCGACGCGCGGCTTGAGCTCGAATTCGAAGTCCCCGGTGAAGTAGTACCCGTCGTCACGCGTCTCGAGGGCAATTCTCTGCACGTCGATATGGTCGGTCGCCGCTCGCGTCGCAGATGCTGCGCAACAAAGCACGACCAGCAAGCCGATCGAAAGCAGCCATCGATGGGTACGCACACGCAGGCGCCCAAGCAAGCCTTCGTCGAGGTGACGAAGCGAACTGGGCGCAGGACTTGCGATCCTGAGCCGCATCACCGCATCTTTTCGAACAGCGCGAAAAAAAGACCGTCGTGGTCCACGGCTGCGTCTGCATTCACCGTTGCAGTCGTGTGGGCGTGCGCGTTGCCGACGGGCAGCAACTGCCCCGGCGCGGCCAGCGCGCGAGCATCGGCATGGCGGGCCGCGAAAGCATGCGCATGGCGCACGGATTCCTCGGGGAAAACGGAGCAGGTCACGAGAAGCAATTTACCATCGGGGTCGAGCAACGACCACAAGGCGTCGGTGATCTGTTGCGCGGCACGCGACAGCTTGGCGATGTCGTCTTCGCGGCGCAGCCAGCGGATGTCAGGATGCCTTCTGAGGATGCCTGAGGCGGTGCACGGCACGTCGACGAGTATCCGATCGAAGCGCCGGCCGTCCCACCAGCGCTCGGGCCGCGCGGCGTCGCCGACGATCAATTGTAGTGGAAGCCCGGCGGAAAACCCGGCGGACAATCCCAACCGATCGAGGTTGTCCTTGACGCGCGTCAGACGCGATGCATCGGCGTCGATCGCGATCAGATCGAGATCGGCCAGTTCGAGCATATGTCCGGTTTTGCCGCCCGGAGCGGCGCAGGCGTCGAGCACGCGCATGCCGTCGCGGACATCGAGCAGGAAGCCCGCGCGTTGCGCGGCTTCATCCTGTACCGATACGACGCCGTCCGGGAATCCCGGGATGCGCGACACCGGCATGGCGCGCTCGAAACGTACGGCCGATGGGCCGACAGGCGTCGCAGCGACGCCGTCCTCGGCGAGTCGCTGCAGATACGCGTCGCGCGTGGACTCGCGGCAATTGACGCGCACCACGAGAGGAGGCGTCTCGAGCGACGACGTGACGATGTCGCGCCATGTGCCGGGATAGGCGTCCGCGAGGCGCGTCACCCACCACGATGGCAATTCGTGGCGCGCCTCGTCGCTGGCACTCTCGCCGCGCAGCACTTCGATCAAGGTCGCCGGCGCGTCCTGCATGCGGCGCAGGAGATTGCGCAGCACCGCGTTGACGAAGTTCTTGCCGCGCGCGAGTTCGGGCGACGAGGCCGCGGCACCGACCGCCTGATCGACCAGCGTAAACGGCGCGTAAGGCAGGCCCGCCACGCGCGCCTCGAACGAAGCGTCAAGTGCGAAGTGCTCGTCGAGCGCATCGACCAGCAGGGCGATCGCCACGACCAGCAGCTCGCGCAACAGCGGCGGCTCGGGGATGCGATCCGCGATCACGGCAAGCAGCGCATCGGCTCGGCCACGGCGGCGCAATGCCCGCGCCGACAAATCGTGTATCGCGCCGATCGGGTCGGACGCGCGCGATGCGGCTCTCGCACGCGCGACGGGTCTTGCCTTCGGCGCGGTTTCAAGTGCGCCTCGTTCGTGATCGAGCCCATCGCGAAGCGAACGTCCGTTGCGCACGCCCAGGCATACGCGCGTCGCGCCCAGCAGCGCGAACGCAAGCGAGTCGGTCGCAAGACCCGAAGACTTCTTCAACGAAAGGCGATCAGATAGACGCGCGGCATCGGCAATTGCGCACGCGCGGCAAAGTCCCGGACCACACCGTAGAACGCCGGCGCGCTCGACGCATCGACTTCTCGCGCGTGTACATGCGCAGCACCAGCTTGTCGGAAAACCAGTAGCTGAAAAAATTCATCGCGACCGCGAGCAGCAGCGCGATGACCATGCCCTGCTGGCCGCCGGTGGCGCCCCCGGCCACGACGAACAACGCCGTGATGGCCGCCATCAGCACGAAGGTCTTGACCCAATTGAACATGAGCGTTCGCTCCTCTCGTCATCGACAGATAGTCAGCGGTCGACCGAGCTTGTGCCCGGTAGAGCCGCGCTGACGCGTAGATGCGTGCGACGCGTTCGAATTCAATCGCCGCGACCACGTAGGTTCAACGCCGGCGTCGATCGGTCGCCAAGGGTTTTTCACCCGCGGGCTTTACTAAGCGCGCTCACTGAGCGCGAGCTTCGCACCGAGCGCGATGAACGCACCGCCGACGGATCGTTCGAGCCAAGCCTTGACGCGCGGCGCGCCGTGCATGCGATGCGTGATGCTGCCTGCAAGCCACGCAACGCTGCCGTTGTAGATCGTGCTGATCACGATCATCACGCCGCCGAGGACCGCGAACGCGAGTCCCTTGGACGGACTGTCGTACGCGACGAACTGCGGAAAGAACGAAAGGAAGAAGAGCACCACCTTCGGATTGAGCACGTTGGTGATGAAGCCCTGCGCGAAGGTGCGCTGAGCCGATGGACTCGACGAAGGGCGCGCCGAGGTGCTGCGACTCGCGGACTGCATGGACGCTTTCGCGGCCATCGTGTCGTCTCGCGTCGCCCTTGCACGCATCGTGGCGACGATCATGCGAACGCCGAGAAAGATCAGGTAGGCCGCTCCGACGATCTTGATCAGCGTGAAGGCGCTGGCCGACGCGGCGATCAGCGCGCTCAATCCGAAAGCGAGCGCGAGGGTATGGACGACGCAGCCCAGGGAAATGCCCAGCACCGCCATCAGCCCGGCGCGCCGTCCGCGCGCCACGCTCTGGCCGACGATGAAGGCCGTGTCGGGCCCCGGCGTGAAGTTGAGCAGCACGACGGCACCGCAGAACAAGCCGAGATGCACGATACCGAGGTCAGTGAAGGCGTTCATGGAAGGCGATGTGTATGAGCCGATCGATTCGGATCCTGCTTATTCCATGCGAATCGAGGGAGCCATTTGCGAGTCGTGCCATTGCAGTCGCGTCACAGTCCAAAGCGAAGGCGGATCGGCCAGGAAGGCGCGGCGCGTGCGTTGCGGCAGGTCTTTCTCGAAGAAGTGGAGCGCGGTTTCGTGCGCGGCGCGACTGACCCGCATGCGCAGCGCACGATCTTCACGCAATGCGTTCAGTTGTGCAAACGCTTCGCGCGGATGCTCGAAGAGAAAGCCGTTCTCGCCGTGCTGAATGTGGCGCGCGTAGCCGCCGCGCGCTTCCGCGACCACCGGCAGTCCGCACAGCATCGCTTCGAGAATGACGCGCCCGAAGGCTTCGAAATAACCGGGATGGGTGCGATAGTAGAACGCGTCGAGACTCGACAGGAAGTCGGCGGAACGCATCGCACCCGCGGGCAACAACTCGACGTGTGGATCGGCGCGCATGCCCTCGCGCAACGACGCACCTCCCATCACGCGCACGCGCATGCCTTCGTTCGACAACGCCGAGAAGAAACGCGCATCGTGCGGATGGTGCTTGCGCGGATTGTCGCGCGACAGCCGTCCAACGGTGAACGGCGCATTGGATTGTTCGCCGCGCGCGTTCCAGCGCCGCGCGAACACGCCCGCGAAGCTCGCCGGATCGACGAAGCTCTCGAGCACGATGCCGTCGCGCATGTAGGGTCGATCGCTGATCTCGAGCATCGGGTCGTCGAGCGTCGCTGCACGCAAGGCCTCCGAGGTGTAGATGATCTGGACCGGGCGGTCGCCCAGCCGCCGCAGGGTCTTCATCAAACGATCGGGCTGCGCGGTGTTGTAGATCAACACGACTCTTCGCGCCGCTGAACGGCGGATCCAGTAGCCCGAGCGGAAATACACACCGACGAGAACCACCGTTCCCTCGCGGCGAAATCGCCACGGCCGGATCGTCTCGACATGCAGGTGACTGAAGGCCGGATCGACGCGGTATTCGCTCCACAGTCGCACGCCGCGATCGCGACCGAGCAACTTGTAGAGGTCGATGGTGCGCAGATCCGCGCCGCCGTTCGCGTCCCAGAGGGGATTGACGAGATGGATGTCGTTCCGCACGGCACCGGCGGCGGGCGTTGGCGGGGCGAAGGAAGTGGCAAGCACCGCTCATTACAGCGCGGGCCCTTATCGCAGAGGGTAACGGCGGATGAGCGAGTCGTTGCTAAATGTCGCAACGATGCAAAACGGCAATTCAGAACATCAATTCGTCGATGATTTCTGTGCGTCGAATCGCGCGAAATACAACGCACGATTGTTCGCCGCGTCGTCCACCGCGTCACTCGCATCATCGACAAGGAAATCCCGCACGAATGCGTGCGCGGGCAATCGCTTGCCGCCGGCCTTCTGCAATTCAGTCAGCACGACCGCGCCGTCGGATGTCTTCACGATTGCGCCGGCTTCGCGATCCGCCGACCCGGCGCCGGGCGCGGTTCTCGTGTCGATGAAGCCAAGGACGCGACCCGACGTCGCGCCATCGGGCGCCACGCCGGTCAGTTCCGCCGCGTTGCGAGCGTCGATCTCCTCGGCGCGCCATACCTTGTATTGCGCGAGCGACTTGCCATCCTGGTCGACCAGCTGCGCAGTCGAGCCCGGCCAGGGATCGAATGCACGAATGCGATCGACCAGCACGCGTGCCGGCGAGCCGAAGTTCAGCGCCGCTTCGTCCTTCGTCACCTTGGCCGCGTAGCGGACCTGCGACTCGTCGTCTGGTGGATGCTGAGGCGATGCCTCGAGGTCGCCGCGCTCGAGCAATGACAGCGCCTCGACGATCGCATCGCCGCCCAAGTGCGCAAGCCGATCGGTCAGCGTCGCCGCGCTATCGCGCGCATCGATCGCACACTTCGTCACCAGCAGCATCGGGCCGGTATCGAGCCCCGCATCCATACGCATGATCGTGACCCCCGTCTCGGTATCGCCCGCCTCGATCGCGCGCTGAATGGGCGCCGCGCCGCGCCAGCGCGGCAACAGGCTCGCGTGGATGTTGATGCACCCACGCGGCGGAGTATCGAGAATGGTCTGGGGAAGAATCAGCCCGTATGCGGCGACGATCATCGCGTCGTGGGGCGTCTCGCGCAGTCGGCTATGCGCGACTTGCGCGTCCTCGTCGTAACGACCTCCGAGGCGCAGCCCGCGCGGTTGAAGGACTGCGATGCCCGCGCTCGATGCGCGCGCCTTCACGGCGCCAGGATGAATCCGCATGCCGCGACCCGAAGGTCGATCCGGTTGCGTGAGAACCAGCACGATCTCGTGACCTGCGGCGATCAGGGCATCGAGCGCGACCCGCGCGAAATCAGGCGTGCCCGCGAAGACGAGCTTCATGTAAGGGGCAACGATTCGATGTCATCAGGACACGCGGCGCGCATCCGGCTTCGCGCGCGACGCTGCGTACGCGGTTGCACGCGGCGCTGCATGGGCGGTTTCGACGGCGCCCTCAAGCGCTGTCGCGATCGAGCTTGCGCATGCGATTGCGAATCCGGGTCTGCTTCAACGGCGACAGATATTCGACGAAGACCTTGCCGGTCAGATGATCCATCTCGTGCTGGACGCATACCGCGAGCAAGCCTTCGGCGTCAATGCGAAAGCTGCGTCCGCGCTCGTCCTGAGCCTCGACCGTGACTGATTCTGGCCGCTCGACTTCGTCGTACACGCCGGGAACCGACAGGCAACCCTCTTCGGCAAGCCGCCTGTTGGGGCTGGCCGCAACGATGCGAGGATTGATGAAGACCCTGAGATCGTCGCGCGTATCCGAGATGTCGATGACGATCACGCGCTCGTGCACATCGATCTGCGTTGCGGCGAGTCCGACGCCCTGGGCTTCGTACATGGTGTGCGCCATATTGGCGACGAGCGCCCGAATTCGCTCGTCGAACTGCGCAACCGGCTTGGCGATTTTCCTTAGACGCGGGTCGGGATAATGCAGGATAGGGAGTAACGCCATAACAACAATACCGACACTGGCCGGAATAATGATTGCGACATCAAACGATTAATCGGAAAATTTCAAGCAGATTGCCAACCCTGCGCATTGCCAACCATCGCATTGCTCAAATATGAATACGCGTAAAGCGAGGCGGCGTGAATGAAATTCAAAAAAAAGTTTAGCATAGCCAGTCGCTTCGATAACGTCTCGCATTCTCGATCCCAAAGAGACCTGCCCCTCCGATTCTTCACATCGGGATCGGCTGTCATCACGCAAGTGGCGCTATGTTCGGGCGTGCTGTTCGCGCCCTGCGCACAGGCGCAATCGAGCCCGTCTCCTTACGACGCGCCGCGTTATCCCACCGCAGGGCAGCCGGCCCCTGTCGATACGGGACGCGTGCAGACGATCACCGACGTCTTCGTCGCCAGCGCGCCCGACACCTATACGATCGTTCGCGGTGACACCTTGTGGGGCATTGCCGGTCGCTTCCTGAAGCAGCCGTGGCGCTGGCCGCAGATCTGGCAGATGAATCGCGACCAGATCCGCAATCCACACTGGATCTATCCGGGACAAGTGATCGTGCTCGATCGCACCACCGGCACGATGCGCCTGTCGACCTCGTCGAGCGCGAACGCCACGGTCAAGCTGTCGCCGCAGGTGCGCGTCGAGGCCGGTCGGGACGCGATCCCGAGCATTCCTGCCGAAGCGATCGAGCCCTACCTCACGCAGCCGTTGATCGTGGAAACCGCGACGATGCTCGACGCGCCGCGCATCGTCGCCGCGAAAGAACGCGTGGTGCTCGGTTCCGGCGACGTCGCCTACGTGGCCGGCATCACCGACCCGTCGATTACCAACTATCAGTTGTTCCGTCCCGGCCGCGCACTCAAGGATCCCGACACCGGAGATGTCATCGCCTATCAGGCCGATTACCTGGGTACCGCAACCGTCACGCGCGCCGGCAGCCCGGCGACGATTGCGATCACCACGTCGAAGATGGAAATGGGCGCGGGCGATCGACTGGTGCCGGCCGCCAAGGCAGGCGTCATCAACTACATGCCGCACGCACCCACGCAGCCCATCACCGGTCGCATCATCTCGACCTATTCCGGTGTCGCCTATGCGGGCACGAACATGGTGGTTGCGATCAATCGCGGCTCGGCAGACGGCCTCGACATCGGGGCCGTGCTCGCGATCAAGACCTACGGCCGCACGATTGTCGACAAGACCAACGGGGCACGCGAATCGATCACCTTGCCCGAAGAGCGCAAGGGCCTCCTGTTCGTGTTCCGTGTCTTCAATCGGATCGCCTACGGTCTGATCACGACGAGCGCCGGTCCGGTCGAGGTCGGCGACTCCGTAACTCAGCCGTAAGCCGGTTCGCGCGATGGCCGACGACGCCATCGACGCGGACGAACTCGCCGCCTGGGTGCGGCTGACGTCGATTCCGGGAGTCGGACCCGCAGGTTGCCGCGCGCTGCTGGCGGCGTTCGGCCTGCCCGAGGAGATCTTCTCGGCGACGCGCGAGCAAATGCTGCGCGTCGTATCGCCAGCGGCCGCCGACGCACTTCGCGCCTCACCCGACGCTTCGCTTGCGGACCTCGTCGCGCGCACTCTGGCGTGGGGCCGCGAGGCAGGCAATCACGTGCTCACGCTCGCCGACCCGCGCTATCCGAAGAGCCTCCTCGAAATCACCGACCCGCCGCCGCTCCTCTACGCGAAGGGCCGCGTCGAATACCTCGAAGCATCGGCACTGGCCGTCGTCGGCAGCCGCAACGCCACCGCGCAGGGATTGATCGATGCGCGCCGCTTCGCCGAAGCGCTCGCGTCTGCGGGCCAGACCATCGTCAGCGGACTCGCGGCCGGCATCGACGCGGCCGCGCATCAAGGCGCACTCGACGCGGGCGAGCGCGGCGGATCGACCATCGCCGTGATCGGTACCGGGCCCGACGTGGTCTACCCATCGGCGCATCGCGCGCTCGCGCATCGCATCGCCGAGCACGGCCTGATCATCGGCGAGTTCCCGCTGGGCGTCGCGGCCGCTGCGCATCACTTTCCCAGGCGCAATCGCATCATCGCCGGCCTGTCACGCGGCGTGCTCGTGGTCGAGGCGGCCGCGCGTTCGGGTTCGCTCATCACCGCGCGCCTGGCCGCCGAATGTGGGCGGGACGTGTTTGCGATCCCGGGCTCTATCCATTCGCCGCTGTCGAAAGGGTGCCATCAACTGATCCGACAGGGCGCAAAGCTGATCGACTCGGTGAGCGACATCCTCGAAGAATGGGGCGCCGCGCAGCCCCCCGCCTCGGCTGCGGACGCGGCTTCTCCGCCCGCCCGAGACGCGTCAGAAAGCGACGACGCGCGCCTGCTCTCGAAACTCGGATTCACCCCGGTGACAGCCGACGAGCTTGCCCACCGCGCCGGTTACTCGGCCGCGCAACTTGCAACAAAACTGCTCGATCTCGAACTTGCGGGCCACATCGCGCGTCTACCGGGAGGTCGTGTCCAGCGTTTGATCAGGTAGTGAAAGCGGCAGCAGCGCAGGATCGCGAGGCAAGGCAGGCCCGGGCAATACACCCAGGCGTTGCGTCGGTGATGCGCTGTCTAGTGTTGTCTCGCCTCTGAACTTGAACCGATCTCCTTCACGGGTTACATTGCCTGCACATGTTCGAAATCCTCGTTTATCTCTACGAGACTTATTACCGGCCCGATGCGTGCCCCGATGCGGGCACGCTCGCGAAGAAGCTCTCTGCCGCCGGTTTCGAAGGCGACGAGATCAACAGCGCCTTGTCGTGGCTATCGGGTCTGGCCACCGTCACGCAGACCACGGTCCCGGTCGCGTACGCCGAAAGCTCATCGTTTCGCGTATATGTCGATCAGGAATACGAGCGTCTTGGCGCCGAGTCGATCGGCTTTCTCTCGTTTCTGGAATCGGCCGGGGTGCTCAATCCCCTGCTGCGCGAGATCGTCATCGATCGCGCGCTTGCGACCGATGAACGACCGGTGTCGCTCGAGTCGCTCAAGGTCATCGTGTTGATGGTCTTCTGGAGCCAAGGTGAAGAGCCCGATGCGTTGATCCTCGAGGAACTTCTCGAGGACGGCGCGCCGCGTCAGATGCATTGACGCGGCGTTCGCGCAGCGGTCGATGCGGCCGCCGTTGCGAACCTGTACGCCGTTTCCCCATTTGCGGCAGCAAAATTCTTGCGCGTATGATGCCGGCCTGATTCAGGGTCCGCGTCGATTCCCCGCGCTCCATCCTCTTTCGTCGGACATTGCTTCAAGGCTGCGCGTGCCGTTTCGAGACTGCGTTGCCGTCCAACGATCATCCATCAGCAGGTGAAATGAGCAAGGCACTCATCATTGCCGAGAAGCCCTCCGTCGCCAACGACATCGCTCGCGCATTGGGCGGCTTCAAGAAGCACGACGATTATTTCGAGTCGGACGACTTCGTCCTCTCGTCGGCGATCGGCCATCTGGTCGAGATCGCCGCGCCCGAGGAGTACGACGTCAAGCGGGGCAAGTGGAGCTTCGCGAACCTGCCGGTGATCCCGCCGCACTTCGATCTCAACCCGATCGCCAAGACCGAGTCGCGCCTGAAGTTGTTGAGCCGTCTGATCAAGCGCAAGGACGTCGATCGCCTCATCAACGCCTGCGACGCGGGCCGCGAGGGCGAACTGATCTTCCGCCTGATCGCGCAACACGCGAAGGCCAAGCAGCCGGTCCAGCGCCTGTGGCTGCAATCGATGACGCAAGGCTCGATCATCGACGGCTTCGCGCATTTGCGTAGCGACGAGCAGATGCATCCGCTGGCCGACGCGGCGCGCAGCCGGTCCGAGGCCGACTGGATGATCGGCATCAACGGCACGCGCGCGATGACCGCGTTCAACTCCAAGGGCGGCGGATTCTTCCTGACCACCGTGGGCCGCGTGCAGACGCCAACGCTGTCGATCGTGGTCGAGCGCGAAGAGAAGATCAAACGCTTCGTGGCGCGCGAGTATTGGGAAGTGCAGGCCGAATTCGTCGCCGCCGCGGGCACCTACCCGGGCCGCTGGTTCGATCCGAAATTCAAGCGCACCGGCGAGGATCCCGATCAGCGCGACTCGCGCCTTTGGGGCAAGCCGGCGGCCGATTCGATCGTCGCCGCGTGCCGCGGCAAGCTCGGCACCGTCACCGAAGAGTCCAAACCTTCGACCTCGATGTCGCCGGGGCTCTTCGATCTGACTACTCTGCAGCGCGAAGCCAACGGACGCTTCGGCTTCTCGGCCAAGAACACGCTCGGGCTCGCCCAAGCACTCTACGAACGCCACAAGGTATTGACCTATCCGCGTACCGACAGCCGTCATCTGCCCGATGACTATCTGGGCACGGTGAAGGAAACGCTGGCGATGTTGAAGGACTCGAATAACTATCACCAGGCCGCGTCGCTGGTGGTCAAGAACCAGTGGGTCAAGCCCAACAAGCGCATCTTCGACAACGCGAAGATCAGCGATCACTTCGCGATCATCCCCACGCTGCAGGCGCCGAAGAATCTCTCGGAGCCCGAGCAGAAGCTCTATGACCTCGTGGTCAAGCGCTTCCTCGCGGTGTTCTTTCCGGCCGCCGAATTTCTCGTCACCACGCGCGTGACCGAGGTCGCGAATCATCTGTTCAAGACCGAAGGCAAGGTGCTGGTTTCGCCCGGCTGGTTGCAGGTCTATGGCAAGGAAGCGCAGGGCGAGGACGAGAACCTGGTCGCGGTCGCGCCCGGCGAGAAGCCGATCACCGAAAAGATCGAAGCGATCGGCCTCGTGACCAAGCCGCCCGCGCGCTACAACGAAGCGAGCCTGTTGTCGGCGATGGAAGGCGCGGGCAAGCTGATCGACGACGACGACCTGCGCGAAGCAATGGCCGGCAAAGGACTCGGCACGCCGGCGACGCGCGCGGCGATCATCGAAGGCCTGCTCTACGAGAAGTACATGGTGCGCGAAGGCCGCGACCTGATCGCGACGGCCAAGGCGTTCCAGTTGATGACGCTGTTGCACGGACTCGACGTGACCGAGCTCACCGCGCCCGAACTGACCGGCGAGTGGGAGCACAAGCTCGCGCTGATGGAAAAAGGGCAAATGAGTCGCGACGCCTTCATGCGCGAGATCGCGCAGATGACGCAGATCATCGTCAAGCGCGCCAAGGAGTACGACAGCGACACCATCCCCGGCGACTACGCGACCTTGAAGACGCCGTGTCCGAATTGCGGCGGCAAGGTCAAGGAGAACTATCGCCGCTTCGCGTGCGTGGGCGAGAAGACCCCGACCGATACCGGCTGCGGATTCTCGATCAGCAAGATTCCGGGCGGTCGTCAGTTCGAGATCGACGAAGTCGAAGAGCTGCTGAGCAAGCGCGAGATCGGGCCTTTGCAGGGCTTTCGCAGCAAGATGGGCCGGCCGTTCGCCGCGATCCTCAAGATCGTGCCCGACGATGAAAACAAGAATCTCAAGCTCGAATTCGATTTCGGCCAGTCGCAGGACGATCCCAACAGCGAGCCGGTGGACTTCACCGGCCAGGAGATGGTGGGCTCGTGTCCGAAGTGCGGCGGCGCCGTCTATGAGCTCGGCTTGTCGTACGCATGCGAGAACAGCATCAACCCGCCCAAGACCTGCGACTTCAAGAGCGGCAAGATCATCTTGCAGCAGGAAGTCTCGCGCGAGCAGATCAAGAAGCTGCTCGAGACCGGCAAGACCGATCTCTTGCCCGGCTTCAAGTCTTCGCGGACCAACCGCTTCTTCAAGGCCTATCTGGTCTGGGATGCCGTGAAGGGCAAGGTCGGCTTCGAATTCGAGCCGCGCGTTGCAAAAACGCCAGCCGCGAAGAAATCGACACCGGCCGTGGGCGCTTCCGAAGAATCCGGTGCCGCGGCATCCGCGCCGGGCATTCCGGCACCCGCGCGCAAGCGCGCAGCGGCGAAATCGCCGACTAGGACGGCGGGCAACACCGCAGCGAAGTCCGCGACCAAGACCGCACGCAAGACAAAGGCCGCCTGAGCGTCGGCTCGAGGCGGCCTTCGGGCTTCAGCGGTACGGCTCGCGTCGCGCGAGCCGGGGACCGATCACTTCGGCAACAGCACCTTGTCCACGACGTGGATCACACCGTTCGATTGCTTGATGTCGGCGATCGTCACCTTCGCGGTACCGCCCTTTTCATCGGTCAGCGCAATCGTCGAGCCGGACTGCATCGCGGTCAACGTCTCGCCGGCAACCGTGGTCAGCGTGGCCTTGCCGCCTCCCGCTGCAATCGCCTTCGTCAGCGCGCCTGCGTCCATGTTGCCCGCCACCACGTGATAGGTCAGCACCTTGGTCAGCGTGGCCTTGTTCTCCGGTTTCAGAAGCGTGTCCACCGTGCCTGCGGGAAGCGCATTGAACGCTTCGTTGGTGCGCGCGAAGACGGTGAACGGGCCTTTGCCCTTCAAGGTATCGACCAGGCCGGCGGCCTTGACGGCCGCGACCAGCGTCGTGTGGTCCTTGGAATTGACGGCGTTGTCGATGATGTCCTTGGTCGGATACATCGCTGCGCCGCCGACCATGACGGTCTGTGCGAACGACGGCAACGCTGCGCACGACAGCACGCCGGCGATCAGAATTCCTGCGAGTCGAGAGATTTTCATGTTGCTCCTTGTTGATCCGGTTGATTGATCTGGATGTACATGCGGCAATCCGATTTCATAAGACGCGTCTTACGAATCACTCGCGGATGCTCGCACTTCGCACGTTATCGACGCCTCGTTTTACGCGCGACGTGCACGAACGGATTCACCGGTGCGCGCAATCCGCAATCACGGCCTCGGGGCGGGAACCGGTTCCCGGTATCCGCCCTTCGGGAAAAGGAGCATTGCAAGTACTGCTTCCCGCCGTTGATAATCGCGGCCCGACCCCCGTTGCGGATCGACCGGGCCACGGCCGGCATCTTCTTGACACTTCCGTTCGCCTCGATTGACAGGAGACTTGCGCATGCAGCACGACTCAGTAGCTTCGCCCGCTCGTTGCATCCAGCAACGCCCTGTCGTTCGTCGGTTCAAGCTGAATCGCGCAGTTCTGCTGGGCCTGGCCACCGCTGCCGGCCTGGCAGCTTGCGGAGGCCATGACGACGGCGGCCCTGTGCCGGTACCGCCTGACGTCAACGTTAAGCCAGCGTTCCTGACCAACCTCAGCATCAAAAGCTATGACGGCGCCAGCGACGACCTGCTGACCGCAGGCCTCGGGAAGACGGGCCTCGGTTCAGCCGTCGCCCCGACGTTCGCGGCCCCGACCAGCCCGACGGCCGCGGAACTGCGCAAGCTGGCGATCTACGTCAACTACCGCGCGCTCGTCGATCCGACCGCGGTCGGCGGCTATGGCTTGCTCTATGGGCCGAACGTCGATTCGAACGGCAACGTCACCACCAGCGAAGGCAAGATCGCGGGCGTCGAATACCTGGCATTCTCGGACGATGGCAGCGGCCGTGAAAACGTGACGCTGGTCATCCAAATTCCGAACTCGTTCGATCCCGCCAATCCGTGCATCGAGACTGCGACCTCATCGGGTTCGCGCGGCGTATACGGCGCGATCTCGGTTGCCGAGTGGGGCCTGAAGCGCGGTTGCGCCGTGGCCCTGACCGACAAGGGCACCGGCACCTCGCCGCACGATCTGCAAAACGACACTGTGGCGCTGATCGATGGGACCCGCACCACCTCGGCTGCCGCTGGAAACAATGCGTTCTTCCGCGCAAACCTGACCGCCGCCGAACTCACCGCATTCAACACCGCGACTGCGAACCGCTTCGCGTTCAAGCACGCGCACTCACAACGCAATCCCGAAAAGGATTGGGGCAAGTTCACGTTGCAGGGAGTCGAGTTCGCGTTCTATGCGCTCAATGAAAAGTTCGGCACGCTGCAAGCCGATGGCACCCGCCTTCGCACCATCAAGCCCGCGAACACGATCGTGATCGCGGCGGGTGCGTCGAATGGCGGCGGCTCGGCAATCGCCGCCGCCGAGCTCGATACCACGGGCCTGATCGATGGGGTCGCCGCGGGCGAACCCGCCGTCGAGATTCCCACCACCGCGGGCATCGTGATCAAGCGGGGTGCGACCACCATAGGGACGTCGGGCAAGAGTCTGTACGAATACGTGACGACGTCGGATCTGTACAGCGCATGCGCGTCGCAATCCGCGCAAGTGGCAGGATCGCCGGCAGCGGCCTTCATCGTGCCGGCCTTCGCCGCGGCACGTTGTCAGTCCTTGAAGGACGCCGGTCTGCTGACTGCGACGACCACGCCCATCCAAGCCGACGAGGCGCTGCAGAAGCTTCACAACTTCGGCTTCGGGGTCGAGTCCGATCCGCTGTTCGCATCGCTGGCCGCCTTCGAGGTCTATTCGGCCGTCGCGGTCACTTACGCGAACGCCTACTCGCGTGCCAGCGTCAAGGACAACCTGTGCAACTACAGCTTTGCGGCAACCGATGCGAGCGGTGCGCCGACGCCGCTCGCCGCGGCATCGCTCGCCTCGATGTTCTCGCTGGGCAACGGCGTCCCGCCGAGCAACGGCGTGCAGCTCGTCAACAACGCGTCGGTGGGCGGGGCCAAGCGCAGCGTGTTGTCGATCTCGCCGTCGACCGGCCGCACCGACTACAACGCCGATGGAGCGCGTTGCCTGCGCAATTTGCTCACGACCTCGACGGCCTTGCAGGCCGGTATTGCCGAGACTTACCGCAACGGCAACCTGCACGGCAAGCCCGCGCTCATCGTGCAGGGTCGTGACGATGCCTTGCTGCCTGTCAACCACACCTCGCGTCCCTATCTGGGCCTGAACAAGGTGGCCGAAGGCGCAGCGAGCAAGCTGTCGTTCATCGAAGTCACCAATGCCCAGCACTTCGATTCCTTCATCGGAACGCCCAGCGTGTTCGCAGGCTACGACTCGCGCTATGTGCCGCTGCACGTGTACCTCATCCGCGCGCTCGATGCGGTCTATGCGAACCTGAAGAACGGCACGGCGCTGCCGCAATCGCAGGTGGTGCGCACCGTCCCTCGGGGCGGCGTACCGGGCGCGGCGCCCGCGATCACCGCGGCAAACGTGCCGACCTTCGTTGCGACGCCGACCGCCGCGAACGCGATCACAGTCAGCGGCAACACCGTCACGGTGCCCGACTGATCGGTCGAACCCGCAAGAATTGCGGGGTCGGTTTCCTCGCCAGGAACCAGATAAAACCGGCACGGGAATTGCGATGCATCGCTGATTGGCGATGTATCGCGGTTAGCCTACACTGCGCCCTCTCCGCTCCACGACGAGCGATCCCGGCGTGCGTTTCGTAATCGCGCGTCCTCTACGGAGACGCGTGTGAATCGCCTCTTTTCTTCTGTTCTGTCCCCACACGCGCGTAACCGCACGGCGTCCCTCGCAATCGTCATTGCCAGCCTTTCCGGTTCGACCGCCTGGGCCGGCGGGCCGAGTGACAGAGCGTTGCCCAGCCTGTCGTCATCCGCCGCGACCACCGACCGCTTCATCGTGAAGTTGCGCGACCCTGCCGCAGACGTGCGCGCGCGTCTGCCCGCGATCGCAAGCTCGATGGGAACTGGCTTCACCTACGTCCGGCCGATGTCGGGCGGTGCGCACGTGATACGCGCGAATCAGGCGATATCGCTCTCGGCCGCGCGCGCGCTGACGGGGCAGTTGATGCTCGACTCCAACATTGCGTACATCGAGCCCGACCGCAAGCTGTACCCGATGCTCGTGCCTAACGACACGCTCTACAGCCAGCAGTGGAATCTCTATGAGGCTGCGGGCGGAATCAACATGCCGGCCGCGTGGAACGTAACGACGGGCGCGGCCGGTGTCGTCATCGCGGTGATCGATACGGGCTTTCGTCCCCATGGGGACCTCGCTGGCCGGCTTCTTCCAGGTTATGACTTCATCAACGACACGGCCGTCTCGAACGACGGCGACGGCCGCGACGCCGATGCCAGCGACCCCGGCGACTATGGATGCAATGGAGGCGGCAACAGCACATGGCACGGCACGCACGTCGCTGGCATCGCAGCGGCAGCAAGCAACAACGGCACAGGGGTGGCGGGCATCAACTGGGTCTCGAAGATTCTTCCCGCACGTGTCCTCGGCCGTTGCGGCGGCTATACCTCGGACATCGCCGATGCGATGCGCTGGTCTGCCGGCATCAGCGTACCCGGCGTCCCTGCCAACCCGAATCCCGCGCGCGTCGAGAACCTGAGCCTGGGCGGGTCGGGCACGTGTTCGGCAACTTTTCAGAGCGCGGTCGACGACGTGGTTGCGCGCGGCACGGTGGTGGTGGTCGCTGCCGGAAACGACGGCGCAGACGCAGCCAGCACTGATCCTGCGAGCTGCAACAACGTGATCGCGGTTGCGGCCAGCACGCGGGCCGGCGGGAAAGCGAGCTTCAGCAATTTCGGTTCGAAGGTCGCGCTCGCCGCTCCGGGCACCGGCATCCTTTCAACCTTGAATACCGGCACGACCGTCCCCGGCGCCGATACCTACGTCAACTACTCGGGCACCAGCATGGCGACACCGCACGTCGCAGGCGTCGCGTCGCTGCTGCTGTCGCAGAACCCTGCGTTGACACCGGCCCAAGTGAAGAGCCGACTGCAACTGACCGCGCGAGCCTTCCCCACCGGGACCGGCGGCGATTGCACGACGGCGCTGTGCGGCGCCGGCATCGTCGATGCGGGCGCCGCACTCGGTACGGCCGTGCCGCCTCCGCCGGTGCGCGTCAATCTCGCTGCACAAGCCAATGGCGGTGTCGCATCGGCGTCCACGTCCTACGACGGCAGGTTTCCGCCAAGCGGAGCGAACAACGGCGATCGACGCGGACTTGGCTGGGAGTCCGGAGGCGGCTGGAACGACGCGACCGCGAATGCCTATCCCGATTGGATCCGCATTGATTTGGCGAGTGCGCAACCGTTGACCGAGATCGATGTATTTACGATCCAAGATGGGTACCAGAGCCCGGTAGAGCCGACCGAGGCGACGACCTTCAGCCAGTACGGCATCACAGCGTTCGACGTGCAGTACTGGAACGGCTCGACCTGGATCACGGTCCCGAACGGCAGCGTGACGGGCAACAACAAGGTCTGGAGCAAATTTGCGTTCGCGCCGATTACGACCACCAGTGTTCGCGTGCAGGTCAATGCCGCGCTTGCAGGTTTCAGTCGCGTCGTCGAGATCGAGGCTTACAAGGATGCGGCGCCGATCAATGCGGCGCGGCCTTCCAACGGCGGCAGCGTGAGTGCCTCCAGTGTGTATAACAGCGGCTTCTCCGCGTCGGGGGCGGTCGATGGGGATCGTCGAGGTCTCAACTGGGAATCGGGGGGAGGATGGAATGACGCCACAGCCAACGCATACCCTGACACGGTGCAAGTCACGTTCAACGCAACCAAGTCGATCAACGAGATTGATGTCTTCACGCTGCAGGACAACTATCGCAGTCCTGTGGAGCCAACTGATACCATGACCTTCAGTCTTTACGGCATCACCGATTTCGACGTGCAGTACTGGGACGGGTCGACCTGGGTGACCGTCTCGGGTGGCGCCGTCAGCGGCAACAACAAGGTCTGGCGAAAATTCACGTTCACACCTGTTTCGACCACCGCAATTCGTGTCAACGTGCGCAACGCACTTGCGGGTTTCAGCCGAATTACCGAAGTCGAGGCCTGGATCGCGCAGTGACCTCGCTGCGCGCGTGACTGAACGGAGCGAAAGCGCTCCGTTCAGCTGTAACCCTCAAATATGTCCCATCACGCGATGGGGCCGATACGGCGCTTCGAGCCGCGCGATTTCCTCGCTGCCCAGTTCGAGCGCCGTCGCTGCAACGGCTTCGTCGATCTGCCAGTCTTTGCTTGCACCCACGATCGGCGCAGTGACGCCTTTCGCAAGCAGCCACGCGTACGCGACGCGCGCGTTCGACACGCCTCGCTCGTTCGCGACGGCAGACACGGCGTCGACCACCGCGAAATCGGCTTCGTCGTAGTAGAGGCGCTGCGCGATCTCGTCGGTCTTCGCGCGCGAGGTCTCGCCGTCGGCCTTGTCGCTTGCCTTGCGATTGCCCGCGAGAAAGCCGCGCGCGAGCGGGCTCCACGGAATCAGCGCGATGCCCTGATGCCTGCACAGCGGAATCATCTCGCGCTCCTCTTCGCGATAGGCGAGGTTGTAATGGTTCTGCATCGTGACGAAGCGCGTCCAGCCGTTCTCCGCGGCGACCTGCTGGGCATGCGCGAACTGCCACGCCCACATGCTCGAGGCGCCGATGTGACGCGCTTTGCCGGACTTCACGACATCGTGCAGCGCCTCCATGGTTTCGGCGATCGGCGTATGCGCGTCCCATCGATGGATCTGGTAGAGATCGACATAATCGGTGCCCAGCCGCTTCAAGCTCGCGTCGATCGCCGCGAAGATGCGCTTGCGCGACAGGCCGCGGCTATTGGGCTTGATGTCGCCTGGCCTGGACGCTGAAGCTTCGAGATGCATCGCGTCGAACACCGGATAGAAAACCTTGGTCGCGATCACGATCTCGTCGCGCTTCGCGAACTCCCCGAGCAGCTTGCCGGTGATGATCTCGGAAGCGCCATTCGAATACATGTCGGCGGTATCGAAGAAGTTGATGCCGGCTTCGACCGCTCGGCGCACCAGTGGTCTTGCGGCGGCCTCGTCGAGCACCCACGCGCGCCACTCGGGCGAGCCGTAAGTCATCATGCCCAGGCAGATGCGTGACACATCGAGGCCGGTGCGACCGAGCTTGACCGTCTTCATGGGGACCCGCATTCGGTCACGCGCCGCATCGCGCGCGCGAGACGTTCCCGAAACCATTGATGCGCAGCGTCCGCGTGCGTGCGCTCGTGCCACGCCATCACCAGTTCGAGCATGCCGATGTCGATCGGCAGCGCGTAGTTCTTCAGGATGTGCGCTTCGCGACGCGCCAGCGATTCCGCGAACACACCGACGAAGTCGCTGGTCTCGAGGATGCGCGTGGCCACCAGCACGCTCGGCACCGATGCGATCACGCGTCGGGATCTGCCGATCGTAGCGAGCGCGGCATCAACTTCTCCCGAAAAATCGCCGCCCAACGGCGAGACGTAGATGTGCTCGAACGAACAGAGATCGTCGACCGTCATGCGCTTCTTGCGAAACGGATGGTCGCGCCGCATCACGCACAGGTAGTTCTCCGTACTGACGACGCGGGCGCGCAGGTCGTCCGGCAGCATCACCGAGGGACCGATCACGATGTCGAGATGACCGCCCGCCAGCAGTCGATCGATCTCCGGCTTGGTGAGGCGTTGCACCGGTCGACCCGAGATGCGCAGATTGGGCGCCAACGCATGCAGCTCGGCGACCATCGGGGCGAGCAGGAACTGGGTCGAGTCGGTCGCCGCGATAGAGATCGTCGCCGACGAAGTCGCGGGGTCGAAGTGCTGTGGCGACACGACCGAGCGCAAGCCGCTCATCAGTTCCGCCAGCCGCTCTTCGATATCGAGCGCGCGCGGCGTGGGCGTCATGCCGCGCGAACCCGGGATGAACAGCGGGTCGTCGAACATGCGACGCAGGCGCGCGAGTTGCGCCGAGAGCGCTGGTTGCGTGGTGTGCAGGCGCGCCGCGGCGCGCGTGACATTGCGCTCGGCGAGCAGGGCTTCGAGCGCCTGAAGGAGGTTCAGGTCGAGTCGCTTGGGCATGTGGATTGATGTATGGCTCGAAGAACCACGCGCATTCGTACTTGTATCACTGCCGCTTCGATACCCCTTGGGGCACGACCACGGCTTCTTGCCAGACCAGCTTCACGCCATCAATCGCCTTCACCATCGTCTCGAGGTCTCGTCCCTGCTTCGCATCGACGAGACAACCTTTGATGGTGACGAACTTGCGCAGCGTCTCGACCCATAGCGAGCTATCGGCGAAACGCGCATCGCTCCCGATCGCCGCCGCGACGCGTGCGTTGGTTTCTCCGTCGTGCTTGTAGTCGCCGCCCGGTTCGCACTGCCCCGCCAGCCAGCACGACGTGCCGCGCTCGACGCGCTGATGCGCTTCGCGCCGTGCCTGTTCGGCAGTCAGGATCCGGGGCTTGGGCGCGGGGCAACGAGCGATGCCGTGCGTCGTTTGCAGCGGCGGCGGATCGCCGTAGGGGTTGTCGGCATCGGCGGCCTGCGCGAGCGTGGCACTGGTCGTGAACAGAAGCGCGACATGAAGCGCTTTCGCGGCACGGAAGCCGACCGGCGCCATGGGCCCGAATATCGGCGACACCCTAGGCACGCTCGACCGCTTGTCGGGCATCGCGGGACTCCGGATGATCGGGTTCGAAGAATACCCATCGCACCGCGGGCCAGCGCGTCTGGATGCTGTCCTCGACCACGTTGATCGCATCCACCAGCGCCGTCGCCGACGGTTGCGGCGCCATCTCGGCCTGTGCCGCGACGACGATCGCGTCGCCCCATTGCAACGTGATCAGGCTGATCACCGAGACCACTTCGGGCCGCGCCTCGACGTGCGCGCGGATTGCGCGACGCATCTCCGGCTCGGCCGATTCGCCGACGATCAGGCTCTTGACTTCGCGCATCACGAGAAAGGCGACGACCATCAACAGCGCGCCGACCGCGATGCTGCCAATCGCATCGAAGACGGGGTTGCCCGTCAGATGGGATGCGAGCACGGCGATGAACGCGAACGACAGGCCCGCCAGCGCGGCGATGTCCTCGCCGGCCACGACCAGCAATTCGGACTGTCGCGTCTCGCGAAACCAGCGCCAGAAGCTTCGATCGCCTTGGGTCTTCCTGATCTCGATCATCGCCCTGCGCAAGGAAAAGGCCTCGAGCACGATCGACACGCCCAGCACCGCCAGCGCGACGAACGGTTCGTGAACCGCTTCGGGATGCCGCAGTCGCTGCACGCCTTCGTACACCGAGAACGCGCCGCCGAGCAGGAACAGCAGTAGCGCCACCATCATCGCGTAGAAATAGACGACCCTGCCGGTGCCCAGGGGATGAACTTCGCTGACACCTTCGTTGGCCTGGCGCATGCCCACCAGGAGCAGCACCTGGTTCACGCAATCGGCCAGCGAATGGATCGCCTCGGCCAGCATGGCGCCCGAGCCGGTGTATGCCGCCGCAACGAATTTGGCCACGGCAATACCGGCGTTCGCGCCCAGCGCCCACAGGATTGCAGTCACCGAACCGCTGGATTCACTCGAAGAGGCAGGCATCGACGTTCAGTTACGCGGATCGCTGACATCGTGATCGCATCGCGTTCGCGACGCTCTTTGCGAATCTCACGCGCCACGCGATTGCCTTACACGAACACTAGGCCGGGGACTCCTGCACGCTGTCCACTGCTGGCGCGGCACCTTCGACCGTTTCGACACCGTCGGTCGCCTCGGGCGTGCCTGACTTGTTCGCTTTGCGCAGCGCTTTTTCTTGCTCCTTCTCCTGCTTCTTGCGCTGCTTGGCCAGATCTTTCTGGCGTTTCTCGTATTGATAATTAGGCTTGGCCATAGACTCCCATCGACGAGATCAATCATCCCCTCGCGTATGCGAGGGCCAGCCGTATTAGAACCCAGAACCGCGATTGCCGCGAGCCGCGATTCTTGAATGCCTTCCCTTCAACGCGCGTCGTCCGCGGCGGCGTCAACACGCCTGGTCAAGGCGTCCCGACCCGGGTCGCGCCTCGGCGTGATGCCGTCATGCGAAAACCAGTTGTTGCTGTTCCTCGGTGCGGCTGCCCGCGTGCCCTGACATGCGCGACTCTAGCGCGAGCAGATAGCGCTTGCGATCGATGCCGCCGCCATAGCCGGTCATCGAACCATCCGCGCCGATCACGCGATGACACGGCACGACGATCGACACCGGATTGCGGCCATTCGCGAGCCCCACCGCACGCACCGCCTTGGCATTGCCGATGCGCCGCGCGAGTTCGCCGTAACTGATGGTCTCGCCGAAGGCGATGCCGCACAGTCCCTTCCAGACGCTACGCTGAAAGTCGGTGCCAACCAGATCGAGCGGCAGATCGAACTGCGAACGCTCGCCCGCGAAATACTCGCCCAGCTGTTCGCGCGCGCGCTCGAGGATCGCGAATTGCGCCGCGTCGTCGCGCGAGACCTGCTTCCAGTTCTGTTCGGGTTCATCGGGAACATGGCGCTGGCGGCTCATGTAGATGGCGCGCAGGCCTTGCTCGGATGCGGCCAGCAACAGCGGGCCGATGGGACTGTCGTGTCGCAGATAGCGCAGGGTGTTCATGATCGCTTTCCTTTCTTCGTTGCGACGCCATGTGTTGCGGCGCCGTGTCGTGACAATGAATGCCAGAGGGTTGCGGCCGCGTACGCGCGCCACGGACGCCACACTTCGGCGCGCCGTTCGAGCGCGGCTTCGCTGGGCACACCGTCCTTGCCTTCGAGCGCGCCCAGGGCTTTGCGCAGGCCGAGGTCGCCGGCCGGGAATGCATCGGGGTAACGCAGCGCGCGCATCGCGATGTAGTGCGCGGTCCACGACCCGATTCCTGCCACGGCGTCGAGCGCGGAAACCGCGTCGTCGCATGAGGTACCGGGGGTCATCCGCAGGCCGCCACCCGCGGCGAAGCGCGCGAGTTCGCGGATCGTGTTCGCGCGCGACTTCGGCATGCCGATCGCGGCGATGTCGGCGAGCTCCGCACTTGCGAGGACCTCGACGGTCGGCGCCGCGCGATCGAGACCTGCGAAAGGCGTCACGATGGCGGTCCCGAAGCGCAGGGCGATGCGGCCCGACAAGGTCGATGCCCCGACCACGCTGACCTGCTGCCCGAGCACCGCGCGCAACGCGAGCTCGAAGCGGTCCCAGGCGCCCGGCATGCGCAAGCCGGGAGCTGCCTTCACCTCGGGGGCCAGCAGCGGATCGCTCTCGAGATGCGCGGCGATGCGGGCCGGGTCGCAGTCGAGGTCGAACAACTCGCGCAAGCGCAAAGTGGCGCTCATCAGGACCGGCAGCAGGGTATTCGACAACGTGACCGTAAGCACGTGAGCGTGGCTCTTGCGTTCGGCGCGTTCGCGCTTGCCATGCGAAACCGCGAGCCAGCCTGTGACGAGTCCGCGCTCGGTCGTCAACGAGACGGTGCGGCGATAGACGGCTTCGCCATTGGCGCGATCGACCTGCTCGACCCCCGCGGTGGCACGGCGCGCGAGGTATTCGCACATCGTGTCCCAGTCGAACGGTGGCCGATAGGCGAGGCGCAGCGCGATGTCGGCATCGCTGGCGGGCGAGCTTCGTTCGGCGCGCGCACCGTCGTCGCTTGCGTTCTGGTTCGCGTATTCGCGGGCCACGTCGCTAAATTCCCTGCGCGCATTGCGACGCAATTGCGAGGGCGCGAGCCCGTATTGTTCGGCGAAGGCTGCGTTGAAACGGCGCAGGCTCTGAAAGCCGGACGCGAACGCGAGTTGCGTCATCGACAGCTCGGTTTCCTGCAGCAGCTTCTTCGCGAACAACAGGCGCTGCGTCTGCGCGACTTCGATCGGCGTCACGCCGAAGTGATCGAGCAGGATGCGACGCACCTGGCGGCTCGACAAGCCGATGTCGCGCGCGAGCGTCTCGCCGCTTCCCGCGTCGAGCGCGCCGGCCTGCAGGTGCGCGAGGATCGCTTCGGCAAGCGTCGTGTTGAAGTCCGCGCGTCCCGGTGCGAGCTCGGGCCGGCAGCGCAGGCACGGTCGAAAGCCCGCGCGCTCGGCGCCTGCGGCGGTTCGATAGAAATCGCACGAGCTACGCCGTGGCGTGCGGGCGGCGCACACCGGCCGGCAATACACGCCGGTGGTCTTGACCGCGGTGAAGAAGAGGCCGTCGAAGCGCGCGTCGCGCGCGGTGACGGCGCGATAGCAACTGTCGGCGTCGAGGTGTTCGGTGTCCATGACGACTTTATAAGCGCGTGACTTCGACAAGACTAGCCGTTTTCGGACATGAATGAATCGCAGCAGCGCATGCCTTCGAAATGCGCGCGCAAGCGCAGGGACACCCCCATGAAGCGCTTACAATCGCCGCTCGATTCCATCGCCATGCAACGCCTCGTCACCCAGCCAATCCGATGATCCTGTACGGCATCACGATCGTCACGTCCGCGTTCCTGCTGTTTCTCGTACAGCCCATCATCGCCAAGCAGATCCTGCCGTGGTTCGGCGGCTCGGCCGCTGTCTGGACGACGTGCGTGGTGTTCTTCCAGGCTGTGCTGCTCGCAGGGTACGCATACGCGCACGGGCTCACGCGCCGCGCGCCGCGCACCCAGGCCTTCACTCACATCGCGTTGCTTGCGCTCAGCATCGCCGCCTTGCCGATCATCGCGTCGAGCGCGTGGAAGCCGACCCCGGAAACCGATCCGACGTGGCGGATCCTGGGTCTTCTGGTCGCGACCATCGGCCTGCCGTATTTTCTGCTGTCGTCCACCGGCCCACTGATCCAGAAGTGGTTTGCGGAAGATCGCGACCATGCCGCGCACGCGGCTAGCGTATATCGACTGTTCGCACTGTCGAACGCGGGCTCGCTGGTCGGCCTGCTGATCTACCCGTTCGTCGTCGAGCCCTACGCGCCGCTGGCGGCGCAATCGTGGGGATGGAGTGCGGGGTATGGTCTGTTCGCGCTCGCGTGCGGCGCGTGTGCTTGGCGCGCGCGCCGCACGCACGCTTTGATGAAGTTCGATGACGAGGTCGCGCCGCACGGCGTCGATTCATCTGCGGTCGATTCGTCTGCGGTCGTTTCGGACGCGATCGTTTCGGACGCGATCGTTTCGAATGCAGCGCCCGGTATCGGGCGCTACATGTTCTGGCTCGGCTGCGCGGCCCTGGGTTCGTTGCTGTTGCTCGCGCTGACCAATCACATCACGCAGAACATCGCGTCGATCCCGTTCCTGTGGGTGCTGCCGCTGTCGCTCTACCTGCTGTCGTTCGTGGTCGTGTTCGAAGGGCGCGCGGGCCGTGGCTGGTACGCGCGCCGCTGGTGGCTGGGGCCGGTACTCGCCGCGGTCGTCGCGATGGCATGGGCGCTGACCACGCACCGCGGCGTGCTCGGCATCTACGCGGCGATCCCGATCTACTCGGTCGGACTCTTTTTCGCTTGCGTGTTCTGCCACGGCGAACTCGCGGCCAGCAAACCGGCGCCCGCGTATCTGACCCAGTTCTATCTCTGCCTCTCGGCAGGCGGCGCGGTCGGCGGCCTGTTCGTCGCGCTGGTCGCGCCGAAGCTGTTCAACAATTATTGGGAGACGCCGCTCGCGCTCGTGGGCGTGTGCGCACTCGGACTTTTCGCCGTTCGCGAGCGCCGTGCGACCGCATGGGCGATCGGGAGTCTGCTTGGCGTGATCGCCGCCGTGTTGATCTTCGTCGCCGCTGGCGACTCGCCGCTGGAGTCGATGGCCGCGTCGGTACGCGAGGCCATACCGGGTCACGCGTCCAGCGCATTCGTCGTCGTGCTGGTGATCGCGGTCGCGTTGATCTTCATCGTCGCCACGTGGCGCAAGTGGCCGCTCGCGATCGCAATTGCGGCGCTGGCGTGTACCGGCTTCTACTCGTGGAAGTACTACCGCTTTCTGTCCGAAGACACGCGTCATGCGTCGCGCAATTTTTACGGCACACTGCGCGTCAAGCAAAGCGAGGCCGGCCCGCTACAGCAGCGACGCCTGCTGCATGGCGTGATCCTGCACGGCGATCAATACACTGCGCCCGACAAACGGCGCATGCCTACGACGTATTACGGACCCGGCTCGGGGATCGCTCTCGCGCTGCGTGAGCTGCGAGCCGAACATGCGCCGCTCGACGTCGCGATGATCGGGTTGGGCACCGGAACGCTGACCGCGTGGGGCAAAGCGGGCGATCGCTATCGCATCTATGAGCTCAATCCCGCCGTATTTGCGGTGGCGCGCCGCGACTTCACGTATCTCGCCGACAGCCAGGCCGCGATCACGCCGGTGCTCGGCGATGCGCGCCTGTCAATGGAGCGCGAGCTGGCCGACGGCAGCGCGGTGCTCTTCGACGTGATCGCGGTCGATGCCTTCTCGAGCGACTCGATTCCGGTTCACCTGATCACGCGCGAAGCGCTGGCTGTGTACCTGCGGCATCTGAAACCCGATGGCGTGATCGCCTTTCACGTCTCGAACCGGTTCCTGAAGCTCGCGCCGGTGGTCGCGCAACTCGCGGACGACGCGGACCTGGATGCGGTCAACGTGATCGACGATCCGAGCGAAGCGGCTTACTCGAATTCAGAATGGGTGCTCGTCACCCGCAACCAGGAATTCCTCGATCGCGATGTTGTGCTCGCCGCATCGTCGGAGATCGACGCCATTCCCGGATTACCGATCTGGACCGACCAGTTCAACAACCTGTTCAAGATTCTGAAGTAGAACCCCGACTCCCCGCTTGATTCCCCCAGCCATCCGCCATGAAAAAATCATCGAAGAGTGCAAGTGCCCGCGCGTCAGCAAATAAGTCCGCCGGGGTGCGAGGCCGCAAGGCGATCGTCCACGATTCGCCGATCCACGGACGCGGCGTCGTCGCCGCCCGCGTCATCGCGGCCGGTGAGCGCATCTGCGAGTACACGGGTCAGCGCATCGGCTGGCCCGAAGCCTTGCGGCGCCATCCGCACGATCCCACGCAGCCGTTTCACACGTTCTATTTTTCCATCGACGACGACACCGTGATCGACGCGAACGTGAACGGCAACATGGCGCGCTGGATCAATCATTCCTGCGAGCCCAACTGCGAAGCCGAGACCGTCGATGTGAAAGGCGAGACGCGCATCTTCATCTCGGCGTTGCGCAACATCAAGGCAGGCGAAGAGCTGCACTATAACTACGGCCTCACGCTCGACGAGCGTTACACGCCCAAACTCAAGAAACAATTCGAATGCCGCTGCGGCAGTTCGAAATGTACGGGGACGATGCTGTCACCGAAGCGCTGAAAGGCATGGTGCCGGCGCACCAGAATGCGACAAAACGCTTGCACGCCGCTATGCCGAGCCTATACTCGGCGGCAGAGCGTCGTCTCCAGGCGCTTGTGACCGACGCGGTGTTGGTCTTGTGGTGATGAAGACCCGGTGACCGCGACCTGCGCGTCGAACGCGCAACCTTCGAGGGAGGCTCGCCATGAAGATTGTTTTGATCGTCGCAGCAAGCGCCACCGTATTGATCAGTGGCTGCGCTTCGTTTTCCGATGCGGACACCAACGCCTACAACGACAACGTCGATGCCCGCAAAGTCGCGGCGATCGAAAGCATCGCCAAGACGCGTGGCGTGACCGTCAAGTGGGTCAACTATCCGCAAAAGAAAAGCAGCGCCGTCGGCGCTGCCAACGCACCGGCCGATCCGACCGGCACCTGATCGCATCTCGGATGCGATTGAAAAGGCCCTGCTCCGCAGGGCCTTTGAAGAAGCCCCGCTTTGCGGGGCTTCTTCATTGCGCGAGCGCTTTCTTCATTTGGCGGCAAGCGCCTTGAGATTGGCGAGCCCGGCCGCGAAGTCGTTACCGACCATCCTGTCCATCGCGAGACCCATCCAGCGCATCATCGGGTTGTTGCCGAGCTCGCCCTGGTTGGTCCACGTGACGCGCGTCGAATTCGGCGAGATCGGATCGAAGGTCATCGCGCCGGTCGCCGTGCTGTTGAAGTCCGGGAAGAAAAGCTTGTAGCCGATACGGCGATCGGGTTCGGCCGAGGTCAGCGTCATCTCGCCATCGCCTTCACTCTTGCTGTGCCACTTCCACTGCGCGCCCGCGCCCGACTCGGAGCCTGCGTAGAGATCTGCATGTTGGGATCGCGCCGATTCCACGCCGACCATTGTTTCCACGCGCGTGTATTGGCCACCAGCGGATAGATCTTTGACGGCGGCGCATCGATGTCGATCGAGCGCGCCACGCTGTAGTGGGACGGCAGCGCGTAGGCGACAGCCACCAGAACGACCACGATCGCGACCAGTGCGAGCACGATGCGTTTGACGATTTTCATGATTTTTCTCCCTTGTTTGGCGTGCGCGACGATGCTAGACGGGACGCGCATTCGCCACAAGCCGGTGCGTCTGCCGCGACCTTTCGCGCGTCGTCGATTTCGCAACGCGTGTGATGCGACTGCTACGCCGTCCGACTGCATCCCGCCCGTTTGCTGACCCTTGCTTCATGGGTTCGCGTGTGGCGACCCGATGCGAAATAGCGCAATATCGGCGGCCTTCGAATGACGTCACGCATTGCCCATGCCCTCGATCACGAAACCCTGCCGGCGTATCGCCGCACTATTGCTCCCGCTGCTCTTCGCGGCCTCCTGCGGCGGCAGTGGCGGCGGTGGGGGTGACGGCAATTCGACACCGCCTGCTTCGGGCGGCTCGCCTACGGTCGATCAGCTTGCGAACATCTGCACGCCTTCCGGGGAAAAAGCGTGGGAGCTCGCGCATCTGAACGACGTGTATCTGTTCTATCGCGACATCGTGCAGGTCGACCCCACCGCCTACGCGACGCCCGAAGACTATTTCAACGCGTTGCTGGTCAAGTCCAAGGATCGCTTCTCGTTCGTCGAGCCGCAGTCGGTGGCCGACGCCTTCTTCAACGCCGGGCAGAACATCGGCTATGGCGCCGAGTTCGTGTTCGATGTCAGCGGTCACCTGCGTATCGGCTTCGTCGATGCGGGCGGTCCGCTGGCCGCGCAGAACATCGCGCGAGGCGCCGAGATCACCGTGGTGGCCGGCACACCCGTCTCGACACTGACGCGTGTCCAGCTCAACGCCAAGTTGTTCCCCAACAGCAGCGGCGTATCGCTGATGCTGACGGTGCTCGACCCCGGTGTGACAACGCCGCGCGACATCACGGTGGTGTCGGCCAACGTCACCACCAACCCCGTGCCCAACGTGCAGGTGCTCAGCGTTGCAGGCGGCGCGAAGGTCGGCTACATCCTCTTCAACGATCACATCGCGACTTCCGAAACGGCGTTGATCGCGGCAGTCACGACCCTGAAAGCCGCGGGCGTCAACGACCTCGTGCTCGACATTCGCTACAACGGCGGCGGCTTTCTCTACATCGCCAGCGAGCTCGCGCGCATGATCGGCGGCAGCACCATCGTTGCCGGTGCGACCTTCGAGAAGCTGAACTTCAACGACAAGCATCCCGAGAAGACCAACAACCCCGCGAACACGGTGCCGTTCTACACGAGCGCGACCAACGGCCAGGTGCTGCCGACGCTCGATCTTTCTCGCGTCTTCGTGATCACCAGTCCGGGCACCTGCTCGGCGAGCGAGTCGGTCATCAACGGGCTCGCGCCGTTCGTCCAGGTGATCCGTGTCGGCGGCACGACGTGCGGCAAGCCCTACGGGTTCGTGCAGACCAACAACTGCGGCAAGGCGTATTTCGCGATCCAGTTCCAGGGCGTGAACAACCTCGGCTTTGGCGACTACACGAGCGGCTTCGCGCCGACCTGCACGGTGGCCGACGACTTTGCGCACGCCTTGGGCGACGTCAACGAGGGCCGGCTCGCGGCGGCGATCACGTATCGCAACACCGGCGCGTGCCCGGCGGTGGCGTCGTCGCAGGAGAGCCTGCAATCGACTTCGGGCCTCGAACGCGTGCTGCGCCGGCCGGATCGCGAGCGGCGCTTGATCCGTTGAGGACGGTAGCCCCCGCTTACGGCTTGCAAGCCGTAAGCGTTCTGAAGGCGCCGAGTATGCTCGGCGCCTTCAGAACTCCCAACCTTCCCCCAGGGGGAGAAAGAGCGGTTCATCGCGGCAATGGAGCGCGTTAGAAGTTACGCGCCCAGACCGACGCGATCACCGGATGGCGTTCGGCCTCTTTCACCGCCCCAATCGCCTTCGGACAATGCTCGGCCAGCCATGCGCGGCCAGGACGCCAGCGCGAGATCATCGCGACATACACGTCGAGCGCGCTGATGTTTGTACCCAACAAATAAGGCGATGGTTCGATGCGTTCCTCGAACGCAAGCCACGCGTCCTTCAAGCGCTGCAACGCGTGCTCCTTCAAGCTGGCGTGCGCCGCCTCGCCATCGACCCAGCGCTCCGGAAAATCACCGACGATGATCGGGCCATAGATGTTGGTCGCGAACGACACGATCCAGCGATAGCCAAGCGCGCGCGCGCTGACAGCTTCCGGCAAGAGCTTCGCTTCGGGGTAGCGGTCGGCGATCCACAACGCGATACCGGCGCTCTCGGTCAACACCGTGCCGTCGTCGAGCACCAGCGTGGGAACCTGCGCGAGCGGATTGATCGCGCGCAGGCGATCCCATGCCGCGCGGTCGTCCCAGTCGAAGACGCTGCGCGTATAGCTTGCGCCGGCCAGATCGAGCAGCGCCTCGACGACCACCGATCCACATCCCTTGCATCCGTGTAGTTCCATTGTTGCTCCTCGTGAATATTGCCGCGATCGCGCGGTAATACGTGGGTCATTGGTTGGCGCCCGTCACCTAAGCTGAATTCACCGGCCCGTACCGGTCTGGTTGGTGGAGGTGCCAAATGCAAAACGAACATTTTCTCCGAGATGCGAACGGCAACGTACTCGCCGTCGTCACCCTCACGGTCGCCGCGATTTTCGGAACCATCGGCTTGGCGATCAGCGACGACTCGCTGGATGCGACGCAGTGGTCGGCAGTTTCCATGGCCCACGCGATCGCCGTGGCGCCCGATGCGAAGAACGCAGTCACGCGCAAGGACGCGGCCGATCCGCGCGCCACGGTCAACTGGGACGCCGACGAGTCGGCGCGGGGCACGCCGCCCGATGCCGCGCATTGAAAGCCAGTGCGAGGCAAGTGCGTGATCGGTGGGCGATCCGTGGGCGACGAGCACCTAATCTGCAGTGACTGGATGACGGCACATTCGCCTAGTTGTCCGTCGGACTCAACGGAGGTGTTTCATGCAAGGCCATCATTCCATCCGCGCAGCGGACCGCCTCATGACAGTCGTGATGGTCATGATCCTGCTGGCGTGCGGCGTCATCGGAATCGTCGTCGGTGACCCATCGTTCGATACTTCCGAATTGGTCCTTTCCTCGACCGACACGTCCGGTACGCCTGCCGACGTGGACGCCCGCAACCTGCTCGCGAGCAAGGCGGCGAAGAACAGCGATTGGTTCGCCGACGATTCGGCGCAGGGCACACGGCCCGATGCTTCGCATTGAACGCCGCTCGCACGGCGCGGCATCACAAGCGTCGCGCTGCGCGCATCACGCCAAGGCTTCGCCGCGCGATCTCTCCGGATGATGCGATTCGAAAGCGTCGATGATTGCGCGATGCGAGGGCACGCGATGCAGAAAGCCCTCGCGCTCGGTCGTGTCGAGCAACTCGGCGCGCTTTATCAATAGCGCATGGCCGTCCTCGAGTATCTCGTCGGCGCGCGGCGCCTGGGCCTCCTCCAGAATCTCGTAGCAGGTGCGATAGATCGCCAGTGGGTCCTCGGCGCCCTGCACCGTCCCGCCGGCGTCGAAATGCGCGAGCACTTCAGCGACATGCGTGAGCGCCTTGTCGCGCCTGCCTGACGCGCGATCGACGCGCGCCAGACCGACCAGCGCTTCGAGCGCCATCGTGGCTCGACCGACTTCGCGATACAGCACAAGCGCCTCGGCATGCAGGGTCGCCGCCTCGTCGAGACTGCCCAGTGCGCAATAGACGTCGGCGGCGACGTTGGCTCCTGCGGCGCGCAGGTCGGCGTTGTCCGTTTCGCGCGCCATCGCCAACCCGCGCAACGCAGATTCGAGCGCGCCTTTCGCATCGCCGTTCAGGCGCATCGCAGTCGCGAGGTTCATGTGCGTGAGCGCTTCGAACATCGTGAAGCCGATTTCCCGATAGATGCGCAGCGCCGCCTCGGCCATCGCGATCGCTTCGGCGTAGTTGCCGAAGATGCGCTCGATATCGCCGATCGACGCGAGCGCATTGGCCTCGGCGACGCGATTGCCGGTCTCGCGCGACAAGGCCAGTCCACAACGGTAGTAGTCGCGCGCGGCGCCGTAGCGTCCCTGATCGGTCGCGAGCCCGCCCAGCACCGACATCACGCGCAGGTAGGCGGTGGTGTTGCCCAGCGCCTCGGCCGAAGCGAGTACGCGCTCGGCCTCGGTCAGCGCCGCCGTCGTGTCACCCAGCATGCGCAGCGCGTTGACCCAGTTGGTATGTGCATGCAGTCCGGCATCGGGTGTGCCGGCCGCGTCGGCGAAAGCGACTGCACGCGCGCCGAGGCTCACCGCATGCGGGTAGTCCGCGACGCCGAATGCGTGCCGTGCGAGTTGCCCGCCCGCATAGGCGCGCTTCTCGTCGTTGTCGAGGGCTTCCGCGATCGCGGCCAACTGCTGCGCATCGTCGAGATGTGCGCTGCGCAGTCCCTTGCGGAACAGCACTTCGGAGCGCGCATGCAACAAGTCGAAGCGCGTCGTCACATCGTTCTCGGGCGTGAGCGTCAGCGCGCGTCCGAGATGATCGAGCGCGGCTTCGCTCGCATAGGCCTTGACGGCATCCTCGCCGGCCAGACGAAGGTAGTGCGCGGCGTGTCCGACATCGCCGGCCTTTTCGAAATGATCGGCGATCAGCGCGTAATACTCGGCAATGCGCTCGCCACTTTGCACGACCAGCCATTCGGCCACGAGCCTGTGGTGTTCGCGCTTGTGGCGCTTCAGGAGGCTGTCGTACGTCACCTGATGCAGCACGTGATGCTTGAAGACGAATTCGCGCGCGCCTTCGAAGCCCGTGGTCTCGCGCCCGTAGATCAGTTCGCGCGCCATCAGCCCTTGCAACGCATCCACCGAGGTCGGATCGATATGCGCCATCGCGCCGTTCCAGAACACGTGGCCCACCACGGCCGCGCATTGCAGAGCGGCCTTTTCCTCGGCAGGCAGCGCATCCAGGCGCGCCTGCAGCACGCCGACCAGGGTCGGCGGCACGTGGACCTTGGCGAGGCGCTCGGGCACCACCTGCCAGCGGTCGACGCCGGTCACGATCACACCGTCGTCGATCAGCATCTTGGTCAACTCCTCCATGTAGAAGGGGTTGCCCTCCGCGCCGCCGGTGATCAGTTCGCGAAGAGTCGCGTAAGGTTGCTCGATACGTTGCAGCAGCGCGTCGGCCAGTTCGCGACTGCTGCGCCGCGCGAGCGGCGCGAGATCGATGCGCTCGTGGTTGCGTTGGCCGCTCCCCCAAAGCGGGCGGCGTTCGAACAGCGAAGGCCGCGCCGCGCACAGCACCAGCATCGGCAGATCGCGGCAATGCTGCGCCATGTGATTGATGAAATCGAGCGAGCCTTCGTCGGCCCAATGCAGATCTTCTAGCAGCATCGACACCGGCGCGCTCTGCGCGAGCCGCCGGAAATATTGGGCCGCCGCATGGAACGCGCGATCTCGGATCTGCTTGGGGTCGCCGACGATGCCGGCGATGAACGGGCTGCCGGTGAAGTCCAGGCCCAGCAACTGGCCGAGCAACGCTGCCTGCTCTTCGGCGCCATCGCCGAAGATAGGCGCGAACGCGTCGACCAGCTTCTTGCGCGCCTCGGGCAGCGAGTCGCTGTCGTCGATCTGCAGGCGCCAGCAGAACACGTCGTGCACCACGCCATACGGCAACAGCTCGCCGTGGGTTTGCGCGCGACCCTGAAAGACCCAGGCCTTCTGCGGTTGCAGCTCGACCCAATTGCTGAATTCGAGCAACAGGCGGCTCTTGCCGATGCCTGCGTCGCCGACGACCGTGATCAATGACAAGGTCGAATCGGCGATTGCATCTTCGAAGGCATCGGTGAGGCGCTTCAGTTCGACATCGCGCCCGACCATCGGGCACTCGATGCCCTCGACGCCGCGGCTGGCGATGCGAAACGCGCGTGGCTTGGCGCGATGCACGAGATAACTGCGCAGCGGGTCGACCACGCCCTTGACGAAGATCGCGGGCTGTTCCTCGAAATCGAACACGCCGCGCACAAGGCGATAGGTGTCGTGGCTGATGCGCAGCCCGCCTTCGGGCGCGCTCTGCTCCATGCGCGCGGCGATGTTGACGGTGATGCCACGGATGCTGCCTTCGTCGTCGACGCCGCCGCCCAGCAGCACCGGCCCGGTGTTGATGCCTGCGCGCACATTGAAGCCCGACAGGCGATGCTCGGCCTCGACCTCGCTTGCGATCCGGCTGGCCTCTTCAAGCACCGCCAGCCCGGCGTGCACCGCGTTCTCCGCATCGTCCTCGTGCGCTTCGTCGGCGCCGAATGCGGCCAGCATGCTGTCGCCCGCGTATTGCAGCACGCGTCCCTTGCGCGCGACCACCCGCGCGGAAAAGCGCTCGAGCGCGCCATCGACGATCGCATGGATGTCCTCGGGATCGAGCTCGCGGCTCATCGCCGTCGAGCCGACGATGTCGACGAACAGCACCGATACCGCTTTTAGTTTCTGCTGATGGCTGCGCGTCTGCGAGCGCAGGGTCTCTAGCTTGTCGCGCATCGGACCGAGCGCCGCATCGACGACGGCATCGCCGAGCAACGTGCGCTGCGCTTCGAGCGCAGCGATTGCGGCTTCGAGTTGTTCGAGGGTCGCATGCATGACGCGACATCACCTGTGGTGGGGGTGGGCGCATGCCGTTCGGCACTTGCCGGTCGTTCGTTCTGCGCGCGAGCATACAGCGGGACCGTCGGTTCGCGTGCGGCTGCGGTCTGAAAAGTATGCTATCAAACCGGCCTTAAGGTCACCCGCTCGCGCCTCGCGGCGCCGGATTGCCCTCAAGAGCTTTCTTCGTTTCGCTGGCCTGACGGAGTTTCGATGCTGACCCAATTCGAAGTCGCGCTCATTTTCGGAGCGCTCGGGGCATTGCTCACGGTCGCGAGCAACCTGATGAAGCGCATGGCCCCGTTACGGGTCCTCGCCGTGGCGGCCAACAGTTTTTTCATCGTTCACGCCGCCCTTCGACGCGATTGGGTCAATGTGTCGCTGCAGGTCGCGCTGCTGTCGGTGAACGCCTATCGATTGTGGGATCTGGGGCGGTTGTTGAAAGCGCTCGAACAGGCCAACGCCGATACGCCGCTCAAGGACTGGCTGCTGCCGCACATGAAGAAGAAGAATTTCGCGGCCGAAACCGTGTTGTTCAAGAAAGGCGACATGGCGCACGAACTGATCTATATCCGCAGCGGCACCGTGCGCATTCCGGAAATCAATCAGACGCTGGGATCTGGAGACCTGGTGGGCGAGATCGGACTGTTCTCCGAAGATCGCAAGCGGACCGCGACGGTGATGTGCGAAACCGCCTGCGTCTGCTACACCATGACCGACGAGGCGATCTATCTTCTCTACTATCAGAATCCCAAGCTCGGCTTCTTCCTGATCCGCCTGATCGTGCAACGCTTGCTGCGCGATCTGCAGCAGGCGCCGGTGGTGGCAAGCGTTTGAACGACGTCTCGCGGTGCCTTGCACCGTCGATCGCCGACTTCAAGCGGACGCCACGGGTGTCGTGCCTCGGCCTGGTATTGGGCACGGCAAAGGCTTCTCCTGCGGTCCAGATCGATGCGGCCAGCAGAACGACGTCCTTGATCAGAAACTGCCCGAACATTCCCAAGAGGAACGGAAAGCCGTATCCCTCTTGCCAGACTCCCGAGGTGGAGAGCAGGAGACTCAACGTGATCAAGTACTGATGATCGAGGCAACGGTGCCTGCCCGACCATCGCGCCGATACGGGCCGAAGGGCAATCAGTACGCCGATGGCGAGCGCGACCACGCCGAGCGCCATAGCAACCTCTTTGCCCGGTCAATTGAAAAGCCCAGGACAAGAGCGGGCTGTTCATGGCCAGAGGCGCAATCCCTTCGGCTTCGTAGGCAGTGAACTTAGGGTGCCGAACCAGAGAAAAATCAGGACGAGGGACCAACGCAACGCAGCCGCGCCGTAATGCCCGAGCGATGCCAGACCTTCAGAATGGACCAAATCGGTTCGCACGATGTTCCGCATTGCATTTCATGAGCGGGCAAGTGGCGCATGGCTTCAGGAATCCGCATCAATGGCTGTTGGTGTCGAGACCCCGCAGAAATTCCACCATGTCAGCACGCTGCGCCGCGTCGGAGAAATAGAACGGATGGGGCGCCAAGGCTCCGCGACTGGGATTGAGAAGACTGTCCATGGTCGGTACGGAGTTGTCGTGCAGAAAATTCGGCTTGCGCGCCAGGTCGAGCAGCAACGGCATGACCGTGCCGCGAATGCCGCCGCGAATGCTCGCATTCACGACCGCCATCTTGTCGTCGAAAATGTTTTCCGGCGTATTCAGGATCGGATTGAGCGGCGGCACGCGCATCGCCAGCAGCACCACCGGGTTGTCGCCGGGGAAGATGGTCTTCATTGGAACGGTGAAGGCCGGAACGAACTTCCCCTGGTCGACGTTGTGGCAGGCGGTGCAGTTGGTGCGAAAGAGCGCTCGTCCCCGCGCACCTGCCGCCGCGTCAGCCACCACGCCCGCCGGCGCCTGCAGGCTGTTCAGGTAGCCGTTCATGTCGATCAGCTTGGTGTTGTCGACGCGAATGCCGAGCGGCGCGTCTTCCGTACCGGCCAACGGGCTGGCGGCGGCCAACGTGAATGGATAGCCAGTGACGCCGGTGGCAGCCAATACCTGGATATATCCGTCGACAATTTCATTGCCGGCTGCGGCCCCGCCCAACTTGACCAGAAAGGCCCGGCCGCCGGCGGTGGTGAGATTGGTCGGATCGAGTAGCGCGGTGTAGACGAGATTGCCGAAGTTATCCAGCCTGGCGATGCTGCCGTCGGTGCCCCAGGGCGCCGCCAGATCTGTGCGGAACAGCGCCGAGTTATGCATCGGATCGCCATTGCCGTCGGGGGTGTCGTCGAACGACCCGACAGGATAGAACGCCGGATTGCTCAGGTACGCATCGACCTCCGCTTCCGTTGAAGTCGGCGTCAGACCGGTCGGCGCGCGGCCCAGCGTCTTGCCGCCGTTGGCGTTCAGTGCGAGTTGCAGAACCGGGTAGTAGGCTCGCGAGTTCAGTCCCGTGGCCACGATCGTGCCGAAGTTCAGGTTGTGGTTGGCACGGCCATCGAGTCGCTTGCCGATCGAGCCGCCATTAGCCATGTTGAACACCGATCCGTCGGTGATGGTGTGGCACAAAGCGCACGAGGCGCCGGTCTTGTCGCCTTTGGTGATGTCGATGACTCCATCGCCGTTGGAGTCCTTGGCGACGATGCCGATCACGGCATTGGCATTGATCAGCTTGACCGTGGTCGCCGGATCGTTGAGCAGCGGCGCTTTGGCCGGCGACAGATCGGTTTTCAACTCCGCCGCAAGCGCAGCCTGGGTCGCACTGTCCAAGGCCTCGATGTCGACACTCAGGCCGAGCTGCAACGCCTTGATCGGTGTCACGCCAGCCGCGATCATGCCTTGCTGAAGCTTGAGCGCATCGGTCCAGAAGCGCTCGTTGCCGAAGGTCTCGAAGCGGAACACCTGCTTGCCCGAAACCGGGTTTCCGGCCTGATGAACTACCGGCGCCTCCGATGAAACCGGGCCATCGGATCCAACAGCGGCCGGCGGTGCGCCCGGCCCATCATCGTGGCCGCCACACCCGGCCAAGGCCGAGAAAAAAAGACAGGCAATCGCGTAAGCGGGCGAGCGTGCAACGGTTGGAATGCGCATTGAGTGCTCCACATCGAGTGATACGCGGACTGAAGATGATACGCGGACTGAAGACGTTTTCAAATCTGTGCGTCTCTTTGTCCCGCGCGCGCGTCACTAGTTTTTGGTTGCGCAAACTATTCGCAAGTTAGCTTCCTTTTTTTGTTGGGGTCATTGAAAATGCAGCGTCCATCGGCGAATTGGCGCGCCGCTTCTCACATAAGACAAACGGAGGTGCCACAACGAGCGACGAGCCGATAGGTTTAAGCAGAGCGGCTTTTTATGCTGACTCACTCGCGAATTTCGACCGATCGGATTTCTATTGCCTCCATCGCACGACATTGCCGCACCGGGCACCAACATCGGAGAAAGCCAGACCACGCCGCTGCAATGGCCGTGGGCATTGTCGGCAGCGCCGGCTGCATCCAGCGAGGCCACCGGCTGGAAAAACGCGTTGCTGCGGCGCTGGCGCGGGACATCCGCCGTGATGGTCCAGCCACCGCTCGATCAGCACTACATCGTCATGCATCTGGGCGGCGCCAAGCGCGTGACCCGCACGCGTGACGGCGCACCCGTCTCGACGATCGCCGAGCGCGGCTCGCTGACGTTCGTTCCCGCGAGGACGGCATTCACGTGGCACACCAGCGGCCCGATCGCGTTCGCGCATTTGTATTTGCGACCGCAGCAGCTCGACGACGTCATGGGCAGCGAATTCGATCTCGAAGGTCGTGGCGCGACCCTGGTTGAGCGCGTGGGTTTTCGCGATCCGCAGTTGGAGCGTTTGCTCGGACGCATGATCGAGGAGTGCGAATCTCGCGCGCATGCGTCGTCGTTATTGCTCGATTCCCTGTTGGAAAGCCTTCTGATCAGGATGGCCCGCAGCCATGCCTCGCGCGTGATCACGAGACGTTCCCGGACGTTGGCGCTTGCGCCGCATCGACTGCAACGCGTCCTCGAATTCATCGACGCCAACCTTGGTCGAGAGATCGATCTCGCCGATCTGGTCGCCGCTGCCGGAAGCAGCCAGTTCCATTTCAGCCATGCCTTCCATGCCGCTGCCGGATGCTCGCCCTATCGCTATCTGATCGAGCGCCGCATCGAATACGCGAAGGTCTTGCTGATGACCGGCAACGATCCCTTAAGCGTGGTCAGCTTGAAGTGCGGCTTCAATAGCCAGCACCAATTCGCGGTCATGTTCAAACGCGCGGTCGGCGTGGGCCCGAAGAGGTACTGCCTGAAATATCGATCGCCCGCGCGTGATGACGATAGCGAGCGCTATCGACGATCGTCCATCGAAGCGACTCCCGCGATCGAGCCGATGGCGCGCCTTGCTAGTGACTCGCCTGCCGCTTCTTCAACGCCTCGTTGAAGTTCTCGAAGAAGTTGTTGGCGATCTTCCGGGCGGCCATGTCGATCAGTCGCGAACCCACCTGCGCAATCTTTCCGCCGACGGTTGCGTTGGCTTCGTAGTCGAGTTGGGTCGCACCGCCTTCGGCCGGAATCAATTTGACTGCCGCGGTCCCCTTGCCGAATCCGGCGATTCCGCCGTTGCCCTCGAAGCGAATCGTGTAGGCGTTGGGCGGGTCCATGTCCATCAATTGCAGCTTCCCCTTGAACGTCGCCTTGACCGGCCCGATCGCCGCCACCATCACGAGGTCGTAGACGCTCGGCGTCGGCGTCGATTCGCCTTCGGCGGTCGAAGGTTCGATCGACTCGCAACCAGGAATCGATTCCTTCAGCACCGACGTGTCGTTGAGTGCTTCCCAGGCGGCCTGCTGCGACACCGGCAGGAGCTGTTCACCTTTCAATTGCATGGCTTACCTCGTGGGCAATGAATCGTCGGACAGCGTGATCAGGCATCGGCGAGTACGTGCGCCAGCGCAGCGAGACTTTCCAGATTGTGCGCCGGCACGAAACGATCGACGTGCGGCAGCATCGCGCGTATGCCCGCCGCGCGCGGCTCGAAGCCCTGATAGCGCAAAAGCGGATTGAGCCAAACCAATTTGCGGCACGACTTGGCGAGGCGTTCGGTCTCGAAGGCGAGGCGCGCAATCGACCCGTCGGCGTCGCCGTGCTCGAGCCCGTCAGTGACCAGCAGCACGGTCGCGTTCTGCGCGAGCACGCGGCGCGACCAGTCCCGATTGAAATCGGCCAGGCACTGGGCGATGCGCGTGCCGCCCGACCAGTCGTCGACCGCCTTGACGACCGTCGCCACCGCCGCGTCGGGGTCGCGCATGCGCAGCGCGCGCGTGATCGAGGTCAGCCGCGTTCCGAACACGAACGTCGAGACGCGTTGGGTGCGGCTCTCGCGCTGCGTGGACAGCGCATGCGCGAAGTGCAGCAGCATGCGCGAATAGCGGCTCATCGAGCCCGAGATGTCGGCGATGATCACCAGTGGAACGGCCTGGGTGCGCGGCTGCCTGAATCGAAACGTCATCGCGCCGCCACCGCGCGCGGACGCCTGCATCGTGCGGCGCCAGTCGAGCCGGCCGCGCGCGGACCGGCGCGTGCGGCGCGTCGCGATGCGTTCGATGTTGAAGGCGAGCGTCGCGAGCACGCGCCTGGCCTCCAGCCATTCCTCGGCGGTCATGGTCTCGAAGTCGGCCTTGAACAGACGCTCGCGATCCGAGAAGCTCAGCGCCGCATCGATCGTGATTTCTTCGTGCTGCTGCACTTCTGGCCTGCTGTCGGGACGCTTGGGAAACAGGGCGTCCGCGAGCCTGCGGTTCTGGGCTGGACGTACTCCCGCATCCTGCGACCTGCCCTGCACGCGCGGCAGCAGCATCGCCATCATGCGACCGAGCAGATCGGGGTCGCGCCAGAACAGATGAAAGGCCTGGTCGAACATCGCCTGATGCTCGGGCCGATCGATCAGGCACGCGTTCAGGGTCGCGTGCAGGTCGGCGCGCGATTCGAGGCCGGCGATCTTCAACGCTTCGAGTGCAAGGCGAATGCGGTCGCTGCCCAACGGAAGGCCCGCACCGCGCAACACGCGCGCGAAGTGCATCACGTTCTCGGCGAGGTGGCCCGGGAGGTCGGACGAGATCGCAGCGCTCACTGTCATGACGCGCTTTTGTGATGCGCTTGTGGGCCGCGCATAGGTCCCGCGCTCAAGTCCATCGGATGCGCCACTCACGCGATCGCTTCGCGCAGCTCGGCGATCAGCCGCGCGGCCTCGGAGCCCGACACCTTCGCGATGTCGTCCTGGTATTTGAGCAGCACGCCGAGCGTGTCGTTCACGACTTCGGGATCGAGCACGATCGCGTCCAGTTGCAGCAGGGCGCGCGACCACTCCACCGTCTCGGCGATGCCGGGGCGCTTGAAGAGGTCCGACGTGCGCAGGCGCTGCACGAACGCGACGATCTCATGCGCCAGCGTCGCCTCGATGCCGGGCACGCGTCGCAACAGGATCTCGTATTCGCGCGCGGCGTCGGGAAAGCCGACCCAGTGATACAGGCAGCGACGCTTGATCGCATCGTGGATCTCGCGCGTGCGGTTCGACGTGACGATCACGATCGGCGGCGTCGTCGCCTTGACGGTGCCGGTCTCGGGAATCGTGATCTGGAAGTCCGACAGCACTTCGAGCAGGAAGGCTTCGAACGGCTCGTCGGCGCGATCGAGTTCGTCGATCAAGAGCACCGGCGGTACCGGCTGCTTGGGGTCGATGGCCTGTAGCAAGGGGCGCGGGATCAGGAAGCGATCGGAGAACAGATCGGCGGCGAGCGACTGCTTCGATGCCGCGTCTGCTCCCGGGGCATCGTGCTCGGCCAGTCGAATCTCGATCATCTGCCGCGCGTAGTTCCACTCGTATGCG
>JBBSGB010000028.1:0-44807 GCA_038254545.1 Burkholderiales bacterium
CACTCGACACAACGCACCGCCGCGCTCGAACAGTGGATCCATCACTACAACTGGCACCGTCCTCATCAAGGCATCGGTGACCTCGCTCCCATCTCCAGACTCAACATCTCGAGATATAACCTCTTGACGCTTCACACCTAGGGCGTTCGCCCTAACTTTCCCCACTTTCTAGTTTTCTCCCCCTAGCGCTGATCCGGATGATGCGGTCCATGGAGTCGTTCATGGCTCCGACGGCGACAGGCGATCCCGCATGCACCGTATCAATCGATTCCGCATTCAACCCTTGATGGAGTAGAAACCATGTCCAGCCCCACACTCAATTCCGTAGCCATCGATGTCGTCGGTCAATACGGCCTCGTCGGCAAGAACCTCCTCGCTGCCTATCGTATCGGCGCGATGCGCGTGGCCTCGCAGATCAACGACCGCTACAACGCGATCGTCAAGTCGCCGTCGCTGCCGCTGGCCGACAGCTCGATCCGCAACAGCCTCGTGGCCGCGCAGCAGCAGTTCACCGGCTTCGTCGTCAACGGCGTGGTCCGCGCGACCGAGCAAGCCGACGCAGCGATCGATCGCATCACCGATGGCACGACCCAGGGCATCAAGCGTCTGGGCGAAGTCGGCCAGCGCCTGGAATCCGTGGTTGGCTCGCCGGTCGTCGATACGATGACCAAGCTGAACATGCCTGCCGCGCAAATCTCGCTGAAGATCGCCGGCCGTATCGCGGAAGGCTCGAAGCTTCTGGCCGACCGCGTTGCGGGTGTCGAGGAAGCCGTCGCCGCCGAAGCAGCGGTCGTCGCTGACGAGGAAGCCGCGCCCCGCGCAAAGCGCGCGTCGAAGGCGTAATTGAGCTTTAGCGCAGAGCTTGGCGCGAGCTTCAACGCGCCTACTTCACCGAACGGTCGTCGCGACGTCAGCGGCGACTCTCAAGTGATACGCTCCGCAACGATGCGAGGCCGGGTCGCAGTTCGCGACCCGGCCTCGCGTCTATTGAGCGCCAGCAGGAGAGCATCATGAGCAAACCCCCCGCCAGGAAATCCGCGACCGCGGGCACCACGCCCAAGGTGCGCAAGACCGCAGCGAAGTCGCGCGCGACGAGTCCCGCGACCGCAGAGAATGTGCTCGCTGCCTCAGGTGCGCCGCGCGCATCCAAGAACATCCTCACGGCCGGCATCAAGGCGCTCGCGAACGCGCACGGCGAAGTGGTCGCGCGCCAGAGCCGCGTCTTCGAATCCTTGCTGGGGCTGGGCCCGAAGCGTGATGCAAACGCCAGCGCGACAGACCAGCCGCCGTCCGCCTCGACGCTCGATCCGTTCGGCTTCAAGAAGTTCGAGGACGTGTTCGATCAAAGAGTCGCACGCACGATCGAGAGGCTGGGCCTGCCTTCGGCGCAAGCCTTCGCCGATCTGACGACCGAGGTCGAGCGCTTGCGCGCGGAAGTCGCGCGCCTGCGATCGTCGGGTGGAAAGCGCTGAAAGCGTTGCGCTTCCACGAGCCGCATGGAGCCACCGGTATCCGTCCTTCAAGCCGCGGAGCCTGATGCATGGCCGGCCCGAGCAACAAGACGCGCGATCGCATCCTCGAGGTGTGCCTCGAACTGTTCAATCGCGACGGCGTGGCTGCGGTATCGACGCATCGCATCGCGACCGAGGCCGATATCAGCCCGGGCAACCTGCACTATCACTTCAAGACCAAGCAGCAGATGGTGGCGTGGTTGTTCCGTCGCTTCGAAGCGCGCGTCGCGCCTTGCCTCGAAGCGGCCGCGAGCGCGACAGCGATCGACGACGTGTGGCTGACGCTGCACATGACCTTCGAAGCGATCGATGCGTATCGCTTCGTCTATCGCGACATCGCCTATCTGCTCAACGAATATCCCGACCTCGAAGAGGCGGCGCAGGCGCTGGTCGCAGCCAACCTGATCGCCGCGCGGCAGATGTGCCTGGGTCTGGCAGAAACCGGCGTGCTGCAGGCGTCCCTCGAGGACGTCGAGATGCTGGCGCTGCAGATGGTCTTCACCACCACCTGCTGGTTCTCGTTTACCCGGCTGACTCCGCGCGTTTCGCGCGGCGACAATGCAGAACCGGGCTTCGCCGCGTACTACACGCTGACCCTGCTCGCGCCTTACGTGGTTGGCGACGCGCGCGATTATCTGAACTATTTACGAGGGAAGTATCTCCGATGAAGGACGAACGACGCATCGATTCCGGAAGCCTTTCCTCCAAGAGAGAGTTAATCTGATGAACACCATGACCCGCGATTCGATCTTCAAGAAGCGCCCTGCGCCGCCTTCGCGGTTTCTGCAGTTGCTCGAGGGCCGCGCCATTTTCGAGTTCGGCGCGACGTTGTCGATGTGGCCTTTACTGCAGCTCGCCCCCAAGGGAGACGGCCATCCGGTGCTGGTGTTCCCGGGCCTGATTGCCAGCGATCTTTCCACGCGCGTGCTGCGCCACTACCTGCGCGAGCGCGGCTATCGCGTGCATGGCTGGGGTCTCGGACGCAATCTCGGTCTGAAGACCGGCATCGAAGACGCCATGTTCGAACGCCTCGACTCGCTCCACGCCCGCTACGGAAGCAAGGTCAGCCTGGTGGGTTGGAGCCTCGGCGGCCTGTATGCGCGGGTGCTCGCCAAGCACAGGCCCGACAAGGTCCGCAGCGTGATCACGCTCGGCAGTCCGTTTGCGGGGCACCCGCGCTCGACCAATGCGTGGCGCGTCTATGAGTGGGCCAGCGGCGAGCGATCCGACGATCCGGTCGCGCATGAGCGCGTGCGCGGAATGCTGACGGTGCCGGCGACGTCGATCTACAGTCGCACCGATGGAGTCGTCTCGTGGAAGGCCAGTCTCGATGAAGAATCGGCCACGTCGGAAAACATCGAGGTCGTGGCGAGCCACCTCGGCCTGGGCGTGCATCCCGCGGTGCTCTATGCGCTGGCCGATCGACTGGCCCAACCCGAAGGTGCCTGGAAGCCGTTCGATCGCAGTGGCCTGCGCGCATTCGCGTATCCGAATCCGGCGCGAGCTTGAGAGCGGGTTCGAATATCACCAGCGGCGCCAATACGGTCCGTAGTACGGACGTGCGTAGTACGGACGTGCGTAGTACGGCTGTGCGTAGTAGGGGCCCGTATTGACGCGTGCGCCGACGTACACCGGCGGACCAATCGGAACGACCGCGCAACCGCCGAGGGTAGCAAGGGACACCGCAAGCGAGACGGCGAGTACAGACGACTTCATGATGACCTCCGCGTTGATGCTGTTTGAACGCGGAATGGCCGTCGAGGTGCACGCTGCTTTGTTACCGGAGATTTCGCTTCAGCCTGTCGGTGCATCGATGGCTGGCCAATGCTCACATCGCTTACCTGCGGTTACACCGGCGGCGCATCCGTGCGCACGCGCACGCGCAAGAGCCAGTATCGGGCAGATGCGAGGTCAGTGCAGATGCGGCGTATCGCCGTCGTCCTCGTGATCGTGATGATGATCGTGCGCCCCGTGCGCGTGGCCGTGCGCGACCTCCTCGTCGGTCGCCGCACGCACGTCCAGCACTTCGAACGAGATGCGCAGCGCGATACCCGCCAGCGGGTGATTGGCGTCGAGCACGACCGTATCCTCGGTCAGGTCGGTGACGGTCAGGATCTCGGGGTCTTCCTCTTCGTCTTCGGGGACGCCTTCGAAACGCATGCCGACTTCGATCGGCTCGGGAAACTTCGAGCGTTGCTCTACGCGCACCTGATCGGCGTCGTATTCACCGAACGCATCCTGAGGCTCGAGCGCCATCGCGGTCTTGTAGCCCGGCTCCTGGCCTTCCAGAGTCTCTTCGACGCGCGGAAAAATGCCGTCATATCCGCCGTGCAGATATTCCACCGGTTCATCGGTTTCTTCGATGAACTCGCCCTGCGCGTCGGTCAGTTTGTATTTCAGCGTGACGACGCTGTTCTTGCTGATCTTCATGGGAATGAGCGCGCTCGCCGGGGGTCGCTGAAGGAGCGGACGATTATACGCAGGGCGCAAGCGCCGATCCGGCACGCCACGCGCTCGACGAATCCGTTCGCGGCTAACATCGCCATCCATGCCGCATCGACCCAACAGTGATCGTCGCCTTCTCGGCGGGCTTGCTCCCGGCGAGTTCCTCGCCCGCCATTGGCAACGCAAGCCGCTCCTGATACGCGGCGCATTCGCACGTGTTCCCGCGCTGCCCGACCGCGAGGCCCTGTTCGCATTGGCCGCGCGCGACGACGTCGAATCGCGATTGATCACGGCGTTCGGCGGGCAATGGACGATGACGCAGGGCCCGATCGAGCGCTTGCCGAAACAAAAGCGCGACTGGACGCTGCTGGTGCAGGGCGCGAACCTGTACGACGCACGCGCGGATGCCTTGATGCGTCGTTTCGATTTCGTCTCGGCGATCCGTCTCGACGACCTGATGATCAGCTATGCGGCCGACGGTGGCGGCGTCGGACCTCACTTCGATTCCTACGATGTGTTCCTGTTGCAGGTCGAAGGGGCGCGGCGTTGGCGCTGGCGCGGGGGCAATGGTGTGCAGCGCGACCTCACGCTGGTCGACGGCGCACCGCTCAAGTTGCTCAGGCATTTCGCGCCCACCGATGAAGCAGTGCTCGAACCCGGCGACATGCTCTACCTGCCCCCGCATTGCGCCCACGAGGGCACGGCGATCGGGCCGTGCACGACCGCGTCGATCGGCTTTCGCGCGCCGTCGTGGAACGAACTGGCGCAGGAATTTCTGTTCGAGATGGCCGAACGCGAATGGACGGATGGCCGCTATGCGGACAAGGGCCGCAAGCCAACCGGTGCGCCGGCAGCGATCGATCGCGCTTTCGTCGATGCTGTCGGCAAACGGCTCACGCAGATACGCTGGACACGCGACGACGTTCAGCAATTCATCGGTCGTTATTTCAGCGAGCCCAAGGCCCACGTGTTCTTCGTATCGCCACCGCCGCTGTCGCAGCGCCAGTTTGTCGCACGAGCGCGCGCGCGCGGCCTCGCGCTCGATCTCAAGACCGCCATGCTGTATCGCGGTCACGCCGGATTCATCTGCGGCGCTTCCTTTACGATACCGGGCGCGGCACAGGAAACATTCGCGCGGCTGGCGAACCGGCGCGCGCTCGACGCAGCGAGCGTGATCGGTCTCGCCGGCGACGATGCTTCGCTTGCGTTGCTGCACGTGTGGTGGAGTAATGGATGGATGCGCTTCGCCTGAGGAGATCGCGATGAGCACGCCTATGAGCACGCCAACGAGCGTTCCCGATGAGCCGATGCTGCGTCGTGCATTCGACACGCAGGCGGAATTCGGCGCGCAATTGCAAACCGCGCTGCTGCGTGCGCAGAGCGAGGTGTGGATGGCCGACGCTGACTTCGCGCAATGGCCGATCGGCCATCCCGAGTTCGCGTCGGCGCTGCAGGGCTTCCTGCGGCAGAGTGCCGCCAATCACCTGCGCATGCTCACGCTGGACGCCGCGCACATCGCGCGAAGCGCGCCTCGCATGATGACGGTATTGCGTACCCACGCGCACAACGCCGAGTGCCGCATCGTCCCGTCGCACGCGGCGCCGCGCTTCGGCGAGGCTTGCGCCATGCTGATCGTCGATCGCAGCTTTCTGGTCCGGCGCTTTCATCACGACCATCCGCGCGGCGCCACCGAACTCGATCCGGCAGCCGCCCGACCCTGGCTCGATCAATTCGAAATGCTGTGGGACGAATCGTCGCCAGCGCTGACGTCAACGACGCTCGGACTCGGATGAACAATGAGCTCGTCGGGGAATTTTTCTGAAATTCCGGAACTCCGTGAAAACCCCAGCATCGGAGGCTACTAAATGAGCCGCGTGCACTATAATCGCCGACTGTGTGAATGCAAGTCTTTCACGCATCATGCCTCGTGCGGTGCAGCCATATTGATGGGCCGTGCAGGTGGGGCGGCAATTGCTGTTTCGCCGCAGTTTCGTTTTTTCGGTTTATTAAATGGCACCGCGTGCCCCTGGCGCGCCAATTTTCCTAGGAAGGAATTATGAAAAAGACCCTACTCGTCGCTTCACTGCTGGCCCTGTCGATCACCGGTGCCTGCACCAAGAAGGAAGAATCCACCTCGACCACCACGACGGCTGTTCCGGTTCCGACGCCTTCCCCGTCGTCGTCAACCACCATCGTGACGCCGCCAGCGCCCGCACCGGCCGATTCGAGCAGCTCGACGAGCTCGACCACGACCTCCACCACGACCCCGCCCGCACCGGCCGACAGCTCGAGCACCACCACGACCACGAAGACCGACGAAGTCAAGAAATAAGTTGTCAGGTTCCGTGCTCAACAAAAAGGCCGGCTCATGCCGGCTTTTTTGTTGATGGACCGTTTCGCGGACCTCAGCTGTCCAGGACGATCCATCCCAGCCCGAAATCCTGATCGGCCACATCGACGCGTGAGGCCGACCATCCGGTCGCTTCGGCCAGCGCTGCGCGCGCGAGCTCGACGGTATTGTTGGTGCGGGACAGATGAGCGGCCACGAGATGCGAGAGGCGCGATCGATCGAGTCGCGACACGATCTCTGCCGCGCAGGCGTTCGACAGATGGCCATAGTCGCCGCCGATGCGACGCTTGAGCGGATACGGATAGTCGGATGTTTCGAGCATCGCCGCATCGTGATTGCACTCCATCACCAACGCATCGCAGCCCGCCAGGCTGTCGATGATGTGCGCGGTCGAGCGGCCCGTGTCGGTCAGCACGCCCAGGCGATGCACGCCGTCATCGAACACGAATTGGGTCGGCTCGCGCGCGTCGTGCGGAACCGGAAACGGCCGCACCTCGATCGCGCCGACCGCGAACGCTCCGTGACTCGAGCAGACATGGACGCAGACGCTGTCGAAGCGCTCGGTCATCACCGATTGCAGCGTGCCGTGCGAAGCCCAGACCGCAATGCCATAACGGCGCGCGAGCGCGAACACGCCGCCGATGTGATCGCCGTGCTCATGCGTGACAAGGATCGCGTCGAGACTCGAGGGATCTATCCCCAACCGCATCAGGCGCGCCTCGGCCTGACGCACCCCGAATCCGCAATCGACCATGACCCGCCAGGGAGACGCGCGACGCCCGGTCGCGGCGATCCCTGACGATCTCTCGGCAGACGTCTCGACCACGAGGCTGTTGCCTTCGCTGCCGCTACCCAGTGATGCGAAGCGCACCGATCCGCCCCGGCCGCTCCGTTACTTGAGCTGCTCGTCGAGCAGCTTCAGGATGCGGCTGCCCACGTCGCTTGTCACCTGCTTGGAATCCTTGTCCAGCACCGAGACGCGTGTGATGGCGGTACCCTGGCTGCGAACCGCAATGCGATATTGCGCAGCCTGCTTGAGGCGCTCTTCGGACGAGGTGAAGATGCGCGACAACAAGCCCGGCTTGTCCTTCGCATCGGCGTCGGGATCGACATAACGCACGAAATAGATACCGGTGTTGCGGTCTCTATCCTCGACCGTGAAGCCGACGCGATCCAGCGCGAGCCCGACGCGACGCCATGCGCGATCGAACGGCTCCTCGATCTCGACATAGCCCGGCGAGCCGCTTGCCCCTGCGACCAGCTTCGATCGCGAAAGCTGGTTCGTAGCCGCGTTCGGCGTGACGTATCCCGCAGCGACGACGGCCTTCGCCCGTTCCTTGTCCGCGCCCAGGCGCACCAGCAGGCGCCGAAGAAACTCGGCTTCGAGCTCGGGATCGGATGGCCTCGGCTCCCAGACGGTGTTGCCGCCCTGCACCCCAACGATCGTTTCCTTCGCGCCTCGATGGCTTATGTAGATCTCGCTACCACCGTCGGCGCCACGTTCGATGCGGGTGCGGAACTTGTCGCGCTCGCCGGTCGAGTAGAGGCCATCGAGATATTTGCCGATGGTGTTGCGGATGAAATCCTGGGGAATCTTCGCGCGGTTCTCGGCCCAGTCGGTTTCCATGATGCCGGTGTCCTGCGACTCGGTCTTGATGAGGAAACCGTTCTCCTGCCAGAACTCCTTGATGATCGGCCACAGTTGCTCGGGCTTGGTGTTGACCGCCAGCCAACGCTGGCCGCCGGCGCGTTCGAGATGCGCATCCTTGACCGCAGGCAAGACCTCACTGCCCTGCACGGGCGCGCCCGCGCCGCTTGCGCGCTGCTGGTTGTAGGCCGACAGCGTCGCGGTGTTGCGATCGGCCGGGATGTCATAACGATCATCGCGCGGCAACGCCGACAGGTCGGGCGGGACTTCGAGCGACTTGACCTTGACTGTCGCCTGCGTCTTGTAGTCGAGCTTGTCGCCTTCGAGGGCGTTGTTGATCGTCGAACAAGCGGCCAGCGTGAAGACGGTCAACGCGATCAGCGACGCGCCGAGCGGAGTAACGATTCGTGAGTTCATGAGATCCAGTAAAAAAACATGCGCGCGTGGTCGCTATCCGCGACCGCAGTTCGCGCATCTGTGCCGTACGTAGAACGCTTGTGCGGGACGGCGATGGTGCAACTCAGGCAGCCAGACGATCGATGACGCCCGACTGCACCAGCGCACTGCGCACGACGTCGTGAAGTGCCGGCGAAAGCGGCACCAGGGGAAGACGAAGACCGGCATCGATCAAGCCCATGTGATGCATGGCCCACTTGGTCGGGATGGGATTGGGTTCGATGCCTTGCATGCGATGCAGCGGCAAGGTCTTCTGATGCCAGTCGCGCGCCGCCGCAGCATTGCCCGCTACCGCGGCCTTGCACAGCGCATGCAGCGCACGAGGGGCGACGTTGGCGGAAACCGAGATGCTCCCCTTGCCGCCCATCAGCATCAACGCGACCGCGCTCGCGTCGTCGCCGCTATAGACCGCGAAATCTTCGCGCAATGCGGCGATCAACGCGATGCCGCGACCGATGTCGCCGGTCGCGTCCTTGATGCCGACGATGCCCGGCACCGACGACAATCGAACCACCGTATCGTTGGCGAGATCGGCGACGGTGCGGCCGGGCACGTTGTAGAGAATGACGGGAATGTCCGAGCCTTCGGCGATCGCCTTGAAGTGCTGGTACAGGCCTTCCTGCGTGGGCTTGTTGTAGTAGGGCACGACCGACAGCACCGCGTCCGCACCGACCCCTTTCGCAAAGCGCGTGAGTTCGATCGCTTCTGCGGTGGAGTTGCCGCCGGCGCCGGCGATGATGGGGATGCGACCTGCCGATTGCTCGACCGCGACGCGGATCAGCTCGCAATGCTCATCGACCGAGACGGTCGGCGACTCGCCGGTGGTGCCGACGGCGACGATCGCATTGGTGCCTTCGGCGACGTGCCAGTCGATCAGTCGTCGATACGCCACCAAATCCAGACTTCCGTCAGGATGCATGGGTGTGACGAGGGCAACGAGGCTGCCTTGGATCATGGAATCGAGGATGTGAAAACGCGGGTTCAACGGCGGCGCGCAGATGAATGTGATATGCGCGCAAAAAAACGGACAGGCCGCGGACTGCCCGGAATGGTGTGCGATTTTAACGGATTTGAAACGAGCGCGAGAGGTAGTGGTTACGCTAGCTGGTTACAACGTGTGACGCTCCAGCCGATCGGCGTCGCGAATCGCGCAGATTCGCTGGATCGATGCGGGCTTCGGGTGGGTGACGAGCCCGTCCTCGTAGGCCACTACATCGAGTTCAAGGCAGCGCGCGAGCAGTTCGCCGCGCTGGAGAAGAAAGTCCGGATTAGCCGGTTTTCCGAAGCGCGCGTTGCCGATCGCGAAGGTTTCGTAGATCAGTACGCCGGATTCGGCCAGCGCATCGATCAACAGCGGGAACAAAGGGCGATGCAGATAGTTCGTGACGATCACACCGGCATAGCGGCGCCCGTGCAACGGCCACTGCCCGCCGGGATCTTCAGACGCTTCGAGATCGCAGACGATGCGCTCGCTCGCGCCCGAAACGGCAAGCACGGCTTCATCGCGATCGATGCCGGTGACGCGATGGCCGCGAGACTCGAACCAGCGCGCATGACGTCCGCGACCGCAAGCCACATCGAGGATCGCGCCGCCGCTGGAGATCAAGGGGGCGAAGCGCAAGACCCACGGCGATGGGCCATCGATGTCGTGCTGCTGCCGCCGCGTATCGTTCAACTCGTTCACTCGTTCAACTCGTTCAACTCGTTCAAGCGTAGGAGAGCCCCATCGCCTCGCGCACCTCGCGCATGGTCTCGCGCGCGGCCTCACGGGCCTTGTCGCAACCCGCGTCGACGATGTCGCGCAACAGCGCCGGTTGATCGAGATAACGCTGCGCGCGTTCGCGGATCGGCTGCTGTTCGCGGATGATCGCGTCGATCAGCGGCTGCTTGCATTCGAGACAACCGATGCCCGCCGTCGTGCATCCCTTGACCACCCACTCGCGTGTCTCGGCCGTCGAATAGACCTTGTGCAACTCCCACACCGGGCAAAGCTCGGGGTTGCCAGGGTCGCTGCGACGTACGCGCGCCGGGTCGGTCTGCATGGTGCGAATCTTCTTCGTCACCACCGCCGGGTCTTCGCGCATCCCGAGCGCGTTGCCATAGCTCTTGCTCATCTTGAGCCCGTCGAGTCCCGGCAAGCGCGGCGACTCGGTCAGCAGCGCACCGGGCTCGACCAGGATCTGGCGTTGCGAGCCGGAGAGATAGCCGAGCAGGCGCTCGCGCTCGACGGCGCCGAGGCTTTGTGCGTTGGCGAGCAGCACGCGTCCTTCTTCGAGCGAGTCGGCGTCACCCTGTTCGCCGTAACGCTTCCTCAGCAACTCGAAGGTCTTGCCGTCGCGATTGCCGAGCTTCGCAATCGCGGCCCTGGTCTTCTCCTCGAATCCCGGCTCGCGGCCGAACATGTGATTGAAGCGGCGCGCGACTTCACGCGTGAGCTCCACATGGGGCACCTGATCCTCACCGACCGGGACGTAGTGCGCGCGATAGATCAGGATGTCGGCCGACTGCATCAACGGATAGCCGAGGAAACCGTAGGTCGTCAGGTCCTTGTGCGCGAGCTTCTCGATCTGGTCCTTGTAGGTCGGAACTCTCTCGAGCCAACCGAGCGGCGTGGTCATGCCGAGCAACAGGGTCAGCTCTGCATGCTCGATCACGCGCGACTGGATGAAGATGGTGGCGCGCTCGGGGTCGAGTCCGGCTGCGAGCCAGTCGGTGAGCATCTCCCACGTGCTCTTCTCGATGATCGAGACTTCGTCGTAGTCGGTGGTCAACGCGTGCCAATCGGCAACAAAGAAGAAGCACGCGTACAGATCCTGCAGCCGCACCCAGTTCTTCAAGGCGCCGTGATAGTGGCCGATGTGCATGGCGCCGGTCGGGCGCATGCCGGAGAGAACGCGTTCGGAAGCCATGACGCTCGTCGAGAGAGGGACCGCAAACCGGGGAAACTACGGAATGGAGGACTTGCAGGAATGCGCTACAAGAATCTACTTACAAGAAGGGCCGGATCATCGCCGCGAACAGCGCCTGCATCGCGCCCATGATCGGCAGCATCCAGGCATTGAGCAGGCCCGTGGCGACCAGCGCGAGCACGATGAAGAAACCATAGGGCTCGATGCGCGAATACGGCACCGCCAAACGCATCGGCAAGATGCCGGCCAGCACGCGGCCGCCGTCGAGCGGTGGAACCGGAAACAGGTTGAGCGCGAACATCACCAGATTGACCAGCACGCCGGCATTGACGACCGCATAGAAGAAAGGCTCCTGCACGGCGAGCAACACGATCACCACGCCGAAGATCGACCAGAGCAGCGCCTGGATCAGGTTCGCAACCGGACCGGCGAGCGCGACCCAGATCATGTGGCGCCTGGGATTCCTCAGGTTGCCGAACGAAACCGGCACCGGTTTCGCATAGCCGAACACGAATTTTCCCGCGGTGAGTATCGCCAGCACGATCGGGATCACGATCGTGCCGATCGGATCGATGTGCTTTAGCGGGTTGAGCGTGACGCGTCCCTGGACGAAGGCGGTTGCATCGCCGAAATGCTTGGCGACGTATCCGTGTGCGGCTTCGTGCAGCGTGATTGCGAAGATGACCGGAATGGCATAGACGGTGATGGTCTGGATGATGTCATTCATGCGACATTCTAGCAGCGGGGTTCGCAGACCAGCCGTGCGCGCGCGGCCGCGCCATGCGTATCCACGCTCATTCGGCGGTCGAGAGTTCGAGCCCGAACGGCGCGAGATCGCCGCGTCCGGCGCGGATCAGTTGCGGCGCGGCGCCGGTCAGGTCGATCACGGTCGAAGGCTCGATGCCGCAGGCGCCGCCATCGAGCACCAGGTCGAGCAGATGCTCGAGCCGCTCGCGAATCTCGATGCCGTCGTTGAGCGGCACGCCTTCGCCCGGCAGCATCAGGGTCGCGGACAACAGCGGCCCGTCGAGCTCGTGCAGCAGCGCCTGCGCGATCGCGTTGTCGGGGACGCGCAGGCCGATGGTCTTGCGCGACGGATGCGAAACGCGCTTGGGCACTTCGCGGGTGGCCGGCAGGATGAACGCGTACGGGCCCGGCGTGGTCGCCTTGAGCAGTCGGTACTGCACGTTGTTGACCTGCGCGTATTGCCCGATCTCGGAAAGGTCGCGGCACAGCAAGGCCAGGTGATGCTTGTCGTCGATGCCGCGGATGCGCCGCAGGCGCGTGATCGCTTCCTTGTCGTCGAGGTGGCAGGCGATCGCATAGCAGGAGTCGGTGGGCAGCGCGATCACGCCGCCGTCGCGCACGATCTGCGCGGCCTGCTTGATCAGGCGCGGCTGGGGATTCTCCGGATGAGGAGCGAAGTATTGGGACATGCGCAGTCAACGCGGCAGCCATGCACCGCGCTGACCGCGCGATCGCACCGAATGAGAAAAGCGTCTTACCAGTCGTGCCAGACCGGCACGAGTGAATCGGGCAGAGGAGGCAAAGTGCCGAGATCGAAGTGGCTTTCCTTGGGTCCGTGAAAATCCGAACCGCGCGAAGCCATGAAGCCGAACTCCTTCGCGTAGTTCGCGAAGCGCTTGTACTGGTCCTTGGTATGGCTGCCGGTCACGACCTCGATGGCCGCGCCACCGAGTTGCTTGAACTGCTTGAAGAGATCGCGCAACGCCGCGTCGTCGAGCTTGTAGCGTCCGGGGTGCGCGATCACCGCGACACCGCCCGCGGCGCGTATCCACGCGATCGCATCTTCGAGCGAGGCCCATTGCGTGGGCACGTAACCGGGCTTGCCCGCAACCAGATACTTGGTGAACACCTCGCGCACGTCGTCGCAGCGATTGAGCTCGACGATATAGCGCGCGAAGTGGGTGCGGCTGATGAGATCGGGATTGCCAACGTAGTTGAGGGCGCCTTCGAACGCGTCGGGGATGCCAGCCTCCGCGAGTTGCGCAGCCATCTCATGCGCGCGGCGCGTGCGGCCGGCGCGCGTGCGCTCGAGGCCGTCGATCAGCGTCTGATTGTGCGGATCGATCCTGAGTCCGACGATGTGCAGCGTCTCGTTGCCCCAGGTCACCGAGATCTCGACGCCGGGAATGAACGCGAGTCCGAGGCTTTCCGCAGTGGCAGCGGCGCGCGCGAGGCCGCCCAGTTCATCGTGATCAGTCAGTGCCCAGAGCTCGACGCCCTTCTCGTGCGCGCGCCTGGCCAGCTCATCCGGCTCGAGCACGCCGTCGGAAACGTTCGAGTGACAGTGGAGGTCGGCGTTCAGAGGCGCGGAGTCGCGACGCGCATTGGAAGAGAATTTTGACAGTGAAAACATCTGCGCATTTTACGCTTTGCCAAATAGCGGCCTTCGCGGCGGCGGCCCGGGGATCTGCGCTCAAGCGAAAAATTCTTCGATCGCAACGGCCAATTGTTCAGGCTGATCGTGATGCATCATGTGCCCTGCATCGGCGATCCATTGCCGCTTCACTGACCTGATCGTCGCGATGCGTTCCGCGTAGCCCGGCAACGCGTCCATGCGCTTCGCATAGTTCGAGTCGCGCGCCATCATCCACAGCACCGGCGCGGTGATCGCGGCCCAGCAGGCGACGACTTCCTCGGCGCGATAGAGATAGGGATTGACGACCTTGTGCGCGGGATCGCCGAGGATGCGATACGTCCCTTCATCGGTTGGCGCCGACCAGTATTGCGCGAGAAAGCGCGCGCGGTCTTCGCGCAGATGCGGGTTGGTTCTTTGCAAGCGGTCGACCACCGCTTCTAGCGTGGCGTAGGCCTTCAAGGTCGGTGGCTCACGCAGTTCGGTGAGCCAGCGCGCGAGTCGACCCGGTGCCTTGTCGGGCGAGTCGCCCGCCATGCCCAGGCCCTCGAGATTGACGAGCCGCGCCACGCGCTCGGGTCGCGCGCCCGCATACATCAGCGCCATGTTGCCGCCCAGGCTGTGCGCGACCAGATCGACCGGGCGATCGGGAGCGTAGCGTTCGAGCAGCGCGTCGAGATCGGCGATGTAGTCAGGCAGCCAATAGCTGCCCGCGGTGGACCAACCCGTGAGGCCGTAGCCGCGCCAGTCGGGACTGACGACATGCCAGTCGCCGGCCAGCGCGTCGATCAGGAACTGGAACGAGGCCGATACGTCCATCCATCCGTGCAGCATCACGATCAATGGCGCCGAGGCATCGCCCCATTCGCGTACGTGGTAGTCGATGTCGCGAATGGAGAGGAAGGTCGAGCGACTGGGCTTCGCAGGGACGTAGGCTTGCATGCGATCGATGGGGCTGGTGATGGACGTGTTGCAATATGGGACGGTGACTTGCCTCGCGAGAGGCCGGCCGATTATATGAGGCCGGCGCAGGGGCAAGAACGGCGCCGCCGTGCAAGACGCAACGGAGATTTCGATGAACGATCGCTATGCGGAGCTGGTGCGCGACTTTCGCTGGCAGGTGCCCGACGATTTCAATATCGCGCGCGCATGCCTGCGATGGGCCGACGATGCCGATCGCGTCGCGATATGGTGTGTGCCATCGTCATGCGACATCACGACGGATCGTTCGGACGCACTCGAACCATTCACCTACTCGAAACTGCGCGACGCCACCGATCGCCTGTCGAACGTGTTGCGCGAACTCGGCGTGGCGCGCGGCGACCGCGTCGCGATCGTGTTGCCCCAGGCGGCCGAGACCGCGGTCGCGCATCTCGCGGTCCATCAATTGGGCGCGATCGCGATGCCGCTGTCGCTGCTGTTCGGACCCGACGCGCTCGAATTTCGATTGCGCGACAGCGAGGCGGTGCTCGCGATCGTGGCCGCATCGGGCATCGCGCCTTTCGTCGATCGTGACGCAGGCCTGCGCGCGAGCTGCCCCGCGCTGCGCGAGATCATCGTCCTCGGCAATGCGCTCGAGGGCACGCATGGATGGCATGCGGCGCTCGTCGAAGCCTCGCCCGTTTTCGAGCCCGCCGCCACACGCGCGACCGACCCCGCAGTCCTCGTCTACACCAGCGGCACGACCGGCTCGCCCAAAGGCGCGCTGATCCCGCAATGCGCGCTGATCGGCAATCTCTCGGGTTTCACGCTGTCGCAAAACCAGTTTCCCCAAGCCGGCGATGTCTTCTGGTCGCCCGCCGACTGGGCCTGGACCGGCGGCCTGATGGACGCGTTGTTGCCGACGCTCTATTTCGGCGCGGCGATCGTTGCCGACGACGCGCGTCGTGAAGGCCGCTTCGACCCGATCGCGACCTTCGAGTTGTTGGAACGCTATCGCGTCACCAACGGCTTCATCTTCCCCACAGCATTGAAGATGATGATGAAGGCCGTGCCGCATCCGCGCGAGCGCTACGACCTTTGCCTGCGCGGCATCATGAGCGCGGGCGAAGCGGTGGGCACGGCGGTGTTCGACTGGTGTCGCGACGAACTCGGCGTCACGGTCAACGAGATGTTCGGCCAGACCGAGGTCAACTACATCGTCGGCAATTCGTATCGCGAATGGCCCGCCAAGCCCGGCTCCATCGGGCGACCGTATCCGGGACACCGCGTAGCCGTGCTCGACGACGATGGCCGCATCTGTCCGCCCGGCCAGATCGGCGATGTCGCGGCCAACCGGCATGATCCGCACGGCGACCTCGATCCCGTGTTCTTTATCGAGTACTGGAAGAATCCCGAGGCGACCGCGGCCAAGTTCGACGAGCAGGGTTGGTGCCGGACCGGCGACCTCGCCTATGCCGACGACGATGGCGACCTCTGGTACCAGGGCCGCGCCGACGACATGTTCAAGGCCGCCGGTTATCGCATCGGCCCGTCGGAAATCGAGAATTGCCTCGTCAAGCATGACGCGGTAGCGAATGCCGCTGTCGTCCCCAGTCCCGATCCCGAACGCGGCAACGTCATCAAGGCCTTCGTCGTATTGACGCCGGGATTCGATGGCAATGACCAGCTCGTCGCCGAACTGCGCCAGCACGTGCGCGAAAAACTCGCGTCCTACGAAACGCCGCGCGAGATCGAGTTCATCGATGCGCTACCGATGACGACGACCGGCAAGGTGCAGCGGCGCGTCCTTCGCGAACGCGCGGCGGCAAGCAAGCGGTGACACCCGCTGCATATGGCGACGGCGCCGAATCACTCGATGTCTTCGTGTATGCAAAGATAGTTTCCCTCGGTGTCCTTGAACCAGGCCGCTTTTTCGGAACCGAGGACACAAACATGGTTGACGGTTTTCAATCCCGGGAAATCGTAGTCTTCGAATACGACTCCGGCTTTCTTCAATGTTTTGATAGCCGGATCGATGGCGTCGACCTTGAAACTGAGCGCGGTGTGATCGGCTTTCGTGCCCCCTTCCTTGAGAAACAGCGCAATGATCGCGCCGCCGCCGCATGAATAGACGAACTGTCCATCCGGTTTCATTCCCACGGGTTTCAAACCCAGCTTGTGCTCGTAGAAATCCCTTGCACGCTGCATATCGATAACCGGCAGGATCGTCGTTACTGGCGCATTGGATAACATGATTGATCTCCCCTTCAGCGACCGGAAAAACAGCGCGGATATTCACCGACGACGATAAGCGCTCGGACTCGAGCCCATCGCTCGCCGAAAGTGGCGATTGAATGTCGACAGGTCGTCGAAACCGGCATCGAAGGCGATTGCGGTGACCCTGGCATCGGACCTGCGCAACTGCACGGCGGCATGATGAAGCCGCGTTCGCATCACGAATCGATGCGGCGTCATCCCGACCACGCGCCGGAAAATGCGCAGGAAATGAAAGGGGCTGGTCGATGCCTCGCGCGCGAGATCGGTCAGCGTGAGTCTCTCCTGCGGCGCGACCTCGATACGGTGTAAGGCTGCGGCGACCCGTTGCTCGTCGCGCCGACTCGGTGGCCGAACCGACGATCGATCGGCGCCGTTGAGCGCAGCGAACACCGCACCCGCGAGACGCAACGCCACTTCCTCGAGTTCGGCGCCGTCGCCCCAGTCATGAGCGGCCTCCGCCTCGGCGACCAGGGGCATCAACGCCGCCAGCGGCGGCAGGCGCGGCACACCGAAGTGCGCCTGCCGCGCACCCGCCACGCAGGCGACAATCGTCTCGAGATACTCGGGCGCGAAATGAAAGGACAGGCAGCGATCTCCCCGCTGATGCTCGTGACCGCACTCGTAGCATTGACCGGCATTGCCGAGAAGGATCGCACCGGGCGCCATCAGCGCGACGCCCAACGATGATCGATATCGAAACGCGCCTCGCGTCACGACCGCGATGCACGCCGCGTCGTGCTGTTCTTCGAACGGACGATCGTGCGGACCGGCGGTGCACACCTGCTCATCGATGCGCCAACCCGGCCCGCCAGCCAACCGATGAGAGGTCAGAGTCACGCGGATAGATTAGCAATTTCTGCATAGCTTGAGGGAAGTCCGGCGTGCCAGCATTCGGCCATCACGAACCCGTAGCTACGAGCCATGACTTCCTCCTTCATCGATACCCTACACGCCGATTATCCCGCGCCCGCCGTGGCCGATCGACTGAAGCTCTACGGCTGGCTGATCGGGCAATGGGAGATGGACGCAATCGTGCAGCGCGACGACGGCACCGCGCACGAAGGCCGCGGCACGATTCATTTCGGCTGGGTGCTGGAGGGCCGCGCCATTCAGGACGTGTGGATCCTGCCGGACATGTTCCACGGCACGACGCTCAGGGTCTACGACCCCGGCATCGATGCCTGGCACATCCTGTGGAGCGATCCGCTCAAGCAGTATTACTCGCGGCAGATCGGGCGGGCCAAGGGCAAGGACATCGTTCAACTCGGCAGGAACGACGACGGCACTCCGACGCGATGGCGCTTCACCGATATCACGCCCGATTTGTTCCGTTGGCTCGGCGAGATCTCGCTCGATGACGGCGCCCACTGGAAACTTCAAGCCGAATTCCTGGCCCGCCGCACCAGCACCTGAATCGACGCACGACCACAAGGAGATTCAAATGATCAATCACGTCTCGATCGGCAAGAGACAAGGCGATCCCTTCGTTTCAAAAGACGCAGTGCCAATCGTTGCAATACGGGTTTAAAGCCGTTCTATCTTGCGGAAAATGAATATAAAAAAGGTATTCGATCGATTCGAATCAAATGAATCCTCGAATCGATCCACGCGTCACGCGACGACGACGATTCGTCCGTTCATCTCCTCGTGCCCGTCGCCACAGAAGTTGTCGCACAGAAACGGCAGCACGCCCGGCTTCTCGGGCGTGAAGCGCACGCGTGTGGTCTGCCCGGGGGGCAGGTCGGAACGCAGCTTCAGGTCGGGAATGTGAAAGCCGTGCATGAAGTCGATCGACATGATCTCGAGCACGACCGGTATCCCCGCTTTGACTTCGATGTCGCGCGGCGTATAGACGAAGCGCCGCGCGGTCATCTGGACGACCTGGGATTTCTCTCCTTCTCCCGCGAGCGCGACGATCGCGCAGGGTCCGAGCACAGCGCCTGCGATCAGGACGCCGAACAGATAAAGGCGCTGTCGTGGAACTCGCATGTTCAGGCCTTCGTGACGGGCAATTCCGTGATCGCATAGAGGTTCGCGGTCGATTCCGCCTCGACTTCCCGAAACCCCAAGCCCTTGTTCGGCTGCGACGGATCCCACGGCAGCGGCGTGCGTTTCTCCTGCGAGCCCGGTGCGGGAAGCGGGAAGATCAGCGACTTCGCGGAGTGATGCGCGATGTGCCCCGTCATGTGATGGTTCTCCTGATGAATGTGCCCGTAGAACACCGTCACGTACTTGTACGGGTCGAGCAACGCGACGACCTTGTCGCCGTCGCGCGTGGCCCAGTCCCATGCGGGCACGAGGTCGAACAGCGGACGGTGCGTCAGCACGACGATCGGCGCGTCCTTGCTCTGCTTGGCGAGGTCCGCGGAGAGCCACGTCAGTTGGGCATCCCCGACCCTTGCGCCGGGATCGGAGACGTTGTCGATCGCGATGAAGTGGATGCCCTTGTGATCGAACGTGTAGTGCGGTTCGCCGAAGAGTTCCCTGAATGCCGCGCCGTTGTCGAGCGATGCATCGTGCTCGCCGGGCATGAAGTGAACGGCCTTCACGTTCAGCCCCGCAACGATTTCCTTGAACTCCTTCATCCGCCGGCGCCGCTCGCCCGGGTCATCGGTGGTGTGGGTCAGGTCGCCGGTAAAGACGATGAACTCGGGGGGAACCGGCATTGCATTGACTGCGGCTACGGCCTTCTTCAGGGTATTGGCCGCGTCGGGATTGGCGGGACCTTCATACCCCCAGTGCGAATCGGACAATTGCACGAAGTAGAAATCGGATGCCGACTCGGCGAAAGACAATCCGGAAAGCCCGGAGGCGAAGACTGCACCGCCACCAAGAGCGGCGAGCTTGAGGAAATGGCGTCGATCGAGCATGGGGGTCTCCAGAAATGGAAGGGGTGGTTGCTCAGCGAAATCAATGACGCGTACGCATGGCGCACCCATGCTGCATGACGGTTGCAAGCTCCGGAAAATTCCCGTGTTGCGAAAGCGGAGAATAGAAAATTCCCGGCTTCGCGAAGCAGGGAACAGAAAATTCCCCGCCTCGCGAAGCCGGGAATATTTCGCCGTCCGGTTGCGTCTGCACTCAGTGCGGCAAGGACTTCAGATACGCAATCACATCGGCTCGGTCTTGTGCGCTCGGCACCGAGATCCCCATCTTCTGGCCCGGCACCAGGGCTTCGGGCTGCGTCAGCCAGCGGTCCAGGTTCTTCTCGGTCCAGGTCACGCCGGAGGCGGCGAGTGCCGGTGAGTAGGTGTAGTCGGATTGCGTGCCGGCGCGTGCGCCGAACACATGCTTGTGCGCCGGACCGATCCCGTTGTATCCGACCGAATGGCAAGCGCTGCAGACCGTCTGGTAAAAGGCCTTGCCGCGCGTGGCATCGCCAGCGGGATCCGCTTGAGCAGTGGTTGCAAATGCAATGGATAAAATGATGAGTGGAAATTTGTTCACGGTCGATCTCGCGGTGAGATGACAGCGTCACCGCGCCGCGGCTATCGTTGCGGGAGGCACTGGACGCCATGCAGGATCGATCGTCGCGATGAAATATTCCCGCAGGCGCGTCGACACAGGGGTGCACCATTGAAATTTGAATCGGCTCCGCCCTGCCCGACCTGCCTGAAGGAGAATTTTTTTGCCTGATCGAAACCGTGAATTCGAGACGGTCGTGTTGCCTCACCTTTCGGCCGCGTACAACCTCGCCCGCTGGCTGCTACGCGACGAGCAGAGCGCCGAAGACGTGGTACAGGAGGCCTATCTGCGCGCGTTCCGTTTCTTCGGCGATCTGCGCGGAGCGAGCGCGCGGCCGTGGCTGCTGGGCATCGTGCGCAACGCCTGCTACGACTGGATGCGTCAACAGCGACACGTCGACGATCAGTTCGAATTCGACGAGATGCGCGACAGCGAAGAGGTCGCGACCCGTCATCAAGTGGCAAACGCCGATCCGGCCTCGATCTTCGAGAGGCGGGCGCAGGGCGCGAGAGTCAACGCGGCGATTGCCGCACTCGCTCCGGCGTTTCGGGAAGTGATCGTGTTGCGCGAAATCGAGGAGATGTCCTACGAAGACATTGCGCGCGTCGCCGGAATTCCCGTGGGCACGGTGATGTCCCGCTTGTCGCGCGCCCGTACGTTGTTGCGCCAGTTGCTGGCGGGCGAAGTCGTGGCCGCAAACGATTCAAGGAGACATGATGCCTACCAATGAACATGCGCATGAAGACCCGGCGCTGAGCGTGCTCATCAAGAGCCATGCGACCCGGCACACCGCTCCGCCCGAACTGGCCGATCGCATCCGGCAGCAGATCGGCGCGACGTCGATCCCGCAAAGCCCGGTGATCGGCCTGAAGAGCGTCCGATCGCGTTGGCGTCGTTGGGTGGAAGCCGTGTCGCTGTTCGGCGCGGGTGCCGCGACCGCGGCGGTGGTTGCGATGAGCGTGTTGATCGCGCCCAGCCAAAGCGCGATCGTCGACCAGATCACGGCCAGCCACGTGCGTTCGTTGATGGCTTCACATCTCGACGATGTGGCATCGAACGATCATCACACGGTCAAGCCCTGGTTCGCCGGGAAGCTCGATTTCTCGCCGCCCGTGATTGAGCTGGCCGCTGAGGGCTTCCCGTTGGCCGGTGGCCGCCTCGACTATGTTGTCGGACGGCCGGTCGCAGCGCTGGTCTACAAGCCGGGCCTGCACGTGATCAACCTGTTCGTCTGGCCTGCGAAGAATGGCAAGCCCGTCGACCCACGCGTCTTCGAGCGACAGGGCTTCAACCTCGTGCACTGGACCGAGAGCGGCATGCAGGCATGGGCCGTCTCGGACATGAACGCAGCAGAATTGGAAGGCTTCGCGAAGCTCGTTCGCGAACGCATGCGTGCGCCTGCGTCGTAAGTGCGTCAGCGGCGTACCGCGAACTGCATGCGAAACGGCACGGCCATCCTGCATGGCCTGCCGGTACAGACTGCGGGCTGGTATTGCTCGTACATCAGCACCGATGCCGCGAAGCGGGACATCTCGGGGCTAGGCGATTCGTGCACGAAAATCCGGCTGGGCGTGCCGTCAGCTTCGATCTCGACATCCATCGATAGCGGCCCTTTCACGAGCAGCTTCTGCTGAGCCGCCGCGATCTGCTTGTAGATCGGCGCGAGCCCGTGAACCGTGTACGGCGGCTGGTCGCTATCGGCCATGTGCTCGTAGCGCGCCCTGACGATCGCCTGGTGTTCGGGCGTCATGTCGCCGTAGGCCTTGTTCAACGGGATCAGGTTGGATTCGACGACGTTCTTCTTGATGTTGGTTCCGAGCTGCGGATCGCGTTCCTTGATCGTGAATTCCGAGAGTGTCTCGGCGTCCGTTGCCGCGATGGCTACGCTGTTGGCAAGGACTAGAAGCGCGGCGCAGATGCGGCTGGAAATTTTCATGGTGACCCTTCTTGTATGCGGTGGCTTCGTCGACAAGCGCTGCTTGCTCCTGGCCATTCAATGTCGGCATGCGGGTTGCGAGCTCAACCAGCGATCTGCATCTGCGAGTGTCGCATCGTCTGCGCTCGAAACTGGAGGATTCGTCGTCGGCTCATCGGGGGCGATGGGGCCGCCGTATTGACGGCCGTTGCGATCGGCCATGACGGCTCGGGTCAGCACGAGTTGCGCTCCGTCCGATAGTGGAATCGACTGGTTCGCCGTCGAGTAGCCGGATGTCGGCTTGCCGAAGCTTCGCGTTTCGGGCCGCCCGATGAATGAAATCGCAACCGCTTCACCTGAACTGCCGGTCTGCGGACCCGTCAAGACGGCGACCGGCATTCGCACTGCACGTTTCGTGGATCGGACATGGCTGGGCCGAACGTCGATGGTGTCGCGCGAACCCGCTGCTCCATCCAGCGTCCACCAGGGCGAGCGAGAAGACGGGCCCACGAGGTAACCCAGCGTCCCATTGCCAAGAATCGGCGACAGTCCTGCCACCATCGGATACATGTTGCCTCCGCCATCGCCACGCAGGTCGACGATCCACCCACATGGAGACGACTTCTCGAGTTCGGCGATACGACCTTGCATCTCATCGACGAACGCCGTCATGCGTGAGGGTGCGTTGCCCACATAAGCCGGGACGCGGATGTATGCCTTGTCGCCGATCGATCGGCTCTGTTGATCGAAATCATCGGTGCGAAGATTTTCTGCGACTTCACGCGCCCGTGCTGGAGCAACGAAGTGACTGTGATGATCATCCAATGCATTCAACGCGAAGCTGATCGCGGGATACGTGTCAGCGGGCGCATTCGCCTTGGCGGCAATCGCATACAGCGACGCGTTGAGTTCTTCCCATGGAACGCGAGGCGCATTGAGCGCGTTCGATTGGATCAATGCGATCGCGCGGTCAAGGTAGCTCTTTGCCTCGGGCGATAGTATCGGCGGCGCATGCACGTCGAGTTCGACGAGTTCGAAGTCGTCCGCCCAGAGCGTTCCGCTTGCACTGAGCGCGACTCCGAAGACGAGACGCTCGGTGCCCTCTGGAATGCGCGCAAAGACTTCACGCTTGACCCAGCCCGTCGAATCGGTCAACGGTTGCGCATAGCTGTTGACGAAGAAGTTCTGCCGCTTCTTTTCATCGCCCCGAAACCACAGACCGGCTGGCCCTGTACCGATGTTGTCCGTCTGAAACCATCCACGAAGCACGACGAGCTTTCCGCGCCACGCGGTCGCATCGACGCCTTGACCGACGCCGGTGAATTCCTTGGTGGGCCGGTCGATCCGCAAGCTCTGTGTCCCCCCATGCGATCGGGTTTTGTCGATTGCGAACAGGCCGTTCTTTCCAACCGTCGCCCAATCCATCGGGAAGTCCGGGCGAGCTTCGTCGACGATTTCGAAGCTTCCGTTGATCACACCCCGGCGCTGTCTGCGATTGCGCGGAACAGCTCAACGCCGCGAGTAGCGCGAAGATAAACGATCGAAGGGGCTTGCGCATCCTCACGCGCGACGCGAACGACGCGCCACGTAATTGCGAAGCACGCCATCCATGCGCGATTGCCAGCCATCTCCAGTGGACCTGAAATAATCCACGACCTCCGGGGTATATCGAATCGAGATCAAGAGCTTCTTGTGCTCGGACTTGGGACGCCCTCGCAGCGAGCGCATCGGAACCATCGCCTTGAGCTGCTTCGCGGACAGCGGACGAGTATCGGGATCGGACTTCGCAGCGGCCGTGATGGCTCGCTCTTCCTTCAAGGTCGGCATCGCGACAGCAGGCCGACGAACGGTTTTGGACATGACGTTTCACTCACGACGATCGTCTCGAACTGGAAGTGGGCGAATTATTGTATCTACGGCAAATAAATGCGTCCACGCGGCTTCACGGATTCTTGACTATGCTGTCGTGCACGGCAGACACTTCAGTCGCATGCGTTTGCGTACCGCGAATCGGAGACACAGAAATGACCGGCATGTACGACACCCACCTCGACAAGACACCCGCCAACTTCGTGGCCTTGTCTCCGGTGAGCTTCGTCGAGCGCAGCGGCGAAGTGTTCGGCGATCTCACGGCGGTGATTCACGGACAGCGCCGCTATACGTGGGCCGAGACGCGCGAGCGCGCCGCGCGACTCGCCGCAGCCTTGCGCGCCTTCGGCGTCGAGCGCGGCAGCACCGTCACGGTGATGCTGCCCAACACACCCGAGATGGTCGAGGCGCATTACGCGGTGCCGGCCTTGAACGCGGTGTTGAACACGCTCAATACGCGGCTCGATGCGCCGCTCCTGGCCTGGCAGATGCATCACTGCGAGGCCGCGGTGGTGATCACCGACCGCGAGTTCGCGCCGGTCATGGAGCCGGCGCTGCGCATGCTGCGCGAAGAGCACGGCCGCGCACCGATCGTCATCGACGTCTGCGACAGCGAATTCAAGGGGCCGGGCGACCGCTGCGGCGAACACGAATACGAAGCCCTCCTCGCGGCCCACGAACCTTTGGCGCAGCTCACCGGCCCGCAGGACGAATGGGATGCGATCGCGGTCTCGTACACCTCGGGCACGACCGGCGATCCCAAAGGCGTCGTGACGCATCATCGAGGCGCCTATCTGAACGCGGTGTGCAACGCCGCGACCTGGACCATGCGGCACTTTCCGATCTACCTGTGGACCCTGCCGATGTTCCACTGCAACGGCTGGTGCTTTCCGTGGACAGTGGCGATGCTGGGCGGCACGCATGTCTGCCTGCGACGCGTCGAGGCCAAACCAATCTTCGACGCGATGCGCGAGCACAAGGCCGACTACTACTGCGCGGCGCCGATCGTGCACAACCTCCTGATCGCAGCGCCACCTGAAATGCGTGAAGGCATAGATCATCAGGTGCGCGGCATGGTCGCCGGCGCAGCACCTCCGGCTTCGATGATCGAGGGCATGACCAGGCTGGGCTTCGACATCACGCATGTCTATGGGCTCACCGAGGCCTATGGTCCGGCGTCGGTCGCGGTCAAGCGAGAAGGATGGGCTGACGAATCACTCTCCGAACAGGCGCGCCTGAACGGACGCCAGGGCGTGCGCTACATGTTGCAGGAAGCCATGACGGTGATGGACCCCGACACGATGTCCGAAGTCCCGGCCGACGGCGCCACCATGGGCGAGATCATGTTTCGCGGCAACATCGCGATGAAGGGCTACCTGAAGAATCCCGGGGCGACGTCCGCATCCTTCGCGGGCGGCTGGTTTCACACCGGCGACCTCGCGGTGATGGAAAGCGATCGCTACGTGAAGATCAAGGATCGCAGCAAGGACATCATCATCTCGGGTGGCGAGAACATCAGCTCGCTCGAAGTCGAGGACGCGCTGTATCGTCATCCTTCGGTGGTGTCTTGCGCGGTCGTCGCCAAGGCCGATCCGAAGTGGGGCGAGACGCCGGTGGCCTTCGTCGAGTTGAAGGCCGATTCGAGCACCACCGCCGCGGAATTGGTCGCGCATTGCCGCAGCCTCCTCGCCGGCTACAAGGTCCCGCGGGAAATGCGTTTCGAGGCCATCCCCAAGACCTCGACCGGCAAGATTCAGAAGTTCATGCTGCGCGAACTGGCGAAGTCCGCCTCCGCGATCGAATAAGGACCACCTCATGACTATCGATTCCCTCGCGCTGGTGCTGAACACGCGCGATGCGCGCGGCGTGGTCACGCTGACCCTAAATCGTCCGCAGGCGTTCAATGCGTTGTCCGAGGCGATGCTCGAAGCCCTGCAAGCCGAGCTCGATGCGATCGAGCGCGACGACACGGTACGCGTCGTGGTGCTCGCGGCCGCAGGCAAGGCCTTCTGCGCAGGCCACGATTTGAAGGAGATGCGAGCCGACCCGTCTCTCGACTACTACCAGACCCTGTTCGCGCGCTGCACCCGCATGATGCTCAGCGTGCAGCGCCTGCCGGTGCCGGTGATCGCGCGCGTGCAAGGCATCGCGACCGCGGCGGGCTGCCAGCTCGTCGCGATGTGCGACCTCGCGGTCGCGTCCTCAGACGCGCGCTTCGCGGTCAGCGGCGTGAACTTCGGCCTGTTCTGCTCGACGCCGAGCGTGGCGTTGTCGCGCAATGTACCGCGCAAGGCCGCGTTCGAGATGCTCGTCACCGGCGACTTCATCACCGCGGACCAGGCCATGGAGAAAGGCCTCGTCAATCGCGTCGCCGCGCCCGAACGACTCGACGCCGAGATCGACAGCCTCGTGAGGAGCATCGTCGCCAAGCCGCGGGTCGCGATCGCGATGGGCAAGCAGTTGTTCTATCGGCAACTCGAAAAGAACATCACAGCCTCCTATGAAGATGCGGGCGATACCATGGCCTGTAACATGATGAACGACGCGGCGCTCGAAGGCGTGCAAGCCTTCATCGAAAAAAGGCCCGCGGCTTGGGCGGCGCGTTGAACTACTGCCCGCGGCTCGAGGGGCTCACGCCCGCGAACGAGAGAAAGTCCACCATCCTGAATTGCGCGGTGCCGGTAGCCAGGGTCGGCACCCAGTTCGGCGACACCGAAAGATAGGAGTCGCGATCGGTCTGCAAGAGACCGACGATGACTTCACCGACGATGCGACCGCCCACCGGACCGAGAGTCTGGCCACCGGCCATCACCTGCGCCTCTTTCAACACGTAGTACCAGAGCGGCGTGTTGCGCTCGAGTCCGAGTCCGTAACGCGACAGCTCGCTCAAGTCCCCGGGCGACAGCACCGGCACGCGCATGGCGTCCGCGATGCGCTGGCCCGACGGAAGCGACCACGTGATGTGCCTGAGCAGATTGCGTTGCGGCAGCGCCGTGGGCGCATCTCCGGTCGCAATCGCACCGAGCGGCAAGTGAAAGAGCGGCGTCGAGATGGTCGTGTCGATGCGCTTTCTCGGCTTGACCTCGCCGTCGCGAAAATCGAAGAAGGTCTGCCAGCCGATGAAGCGGCGCGGCGCGCGCGCGCCGCCGCGCATGTCGCCTGGATCGGCCTGCCCTTCTGCCGCAGGATCGAACACCATGCCGAAGAACGGCGCACCGCGATCGCCGCGCAGGTTGGCGCGATACGAAGGTCGCACCATCGAATGACCGAAGCGATAGGACGCGCCCTGGAACTCCACGGGAATCGCCACGTCGTCTTCATCGCGTCGAAAAATGCGTCCGCGTCGCAGGATGTCATCGACCATCGCCTGCCCGATGAACGATGGCAGGACCTCGTGCAGCACGATCCACTGGTAGTGCCAGGTCGTGAGCCTGCGTGCCTCGGCGAACACGCGATCCGCGGGTGTTCCGTTGGCGCGCACGCGATCGACCGCGCGGTTGTGAAAAAGCATGAACGCCGCGTGCAGTCCGCCGATGATCATGTTCTCGTCGTTGCGCGGGTCGGCGATGATCGCCTTGCCCGTCGCGGTGCGCGGCAGGTCCTCGAATTGACCGCCGCTTTCGAGGCGAAATTTGGCGCGGTCGACAGGATCGTAGAACAGTTGATCGGCGACCGGGCCATCTCCATAGACCGAGTCGAGATCGAGCGCGGGCGCGCGGCCGTTGGGCGCATCGCGCGGTTGCGTCGCCACGCCCATGCGTGACGTGAAGTCGAACGTCATGTCGTGATCGATGAACTGACCCAAGAACGTCGTGCCTGCCATGCCGTGCGGCAGTAAGGCGTTGGGGTTGTTGATGCTCAAGGCCGGGTCGACGATTAACGCGATCGGCCCGGCGGCGAGGTTGTCGCTCGCATCCATGATGCCGCCCGGCTTGCCGATGTCGAGCAGCGCTGCGATCAATGCGGGACTCGATTCTGCGAACGGCGGCAGATGCGGGAACAGGCGCGTGAAATGAGTCGACGACGCCGCGTGCACGCGACCAGGCGCCAGCGCGCCCGCGCCCGCGACCAGCGCACCGGCGCCGAGGCTGCACAGAAACTCGCGACGCGTTAGGTGAAAAGTGCTGCGCGCGTTGCCGCGCGTGAAGTCATTCGCATTCATCGTTCCCTCCCTGCCGATCGGATACGTGAGTCGCCGTCGACCCACAAGACGAGGGTAGGCGCACGCGCCATACGGATCACCCACGGATGGGCAAACCGCCGGCCGATCTCTTGTCCTCCCCTCTGATTGCCTTATCGCAAACGGGAGGAAAAAGACGACAACAATGACCGGGGAGGCCGGCGAGCCGCGCAACATGCGCGATGAACGGCGCCTTATCGGACCGCGAGCTTCCTTGCCGATTGCGTGTCGCGATGCTCGTCTCCGAGCATGTCCGACAGGTGCGCAACGGTGTTCTGCGCAGCCTCACGCGAGCCCGCCACGTCGCCTTCACGCTTCAAGCGCGCAAGCTGTAGCCAGCTTTGTCCGGTCAGCAGGGAGTGCGGTCGGCTGCCCTGGATTCTTTGCGTGATGGCGAGCGACATCTCCGCGTCGCGCAGGGCATTCGACTCGTTGCCTAATCGATGCTCGCTCTCTGAACGCAACTCCAACGCGATCGCAAGTACCGCGCCGCGCATCCCGCGAGCTTCGAACAGGTCTATCGTCGGTTGAATCGCATCGCGCGCCGCACGAGGGTCGTCCCTCTTCAACGCGAGCTTGCTTCGCCGTATCGAATAGATCAGACGAGCTCCGCTGTCCGGTGGCAAGTCGTTGAGGCGCGCGGCGGCATCTTCGAGCAGTCGCTCAGCCGCCTGCAAATCGCCGAGTTCAATATAGGCGCCCGCCTTGGTCAGCAGCGCGGTTTCCTAGAAGACTCTATGGTCGGCCGCCTGCGCGACTCAAGGCCCGGTCCGCCTCTTCGATCGCGTCGTCGTATCGCCCCAGGTCCAGTAGTGCCGAGGCACGGTTGCTTACCGCATAGGGTGGACTGCGCGTCGGTCTATACACTGTGGCGAGCTGCAGAACCTTTTCGATCAGCGCGAGCCCACGCTTGACGTCTCCCGCAGCGAGGCTCGCAATGCTCCAGGAGCAGCTTCACCTGTCTCTCGGCCGTCACCAGGATGTTCGACGGCTTGAGGTCGCGATGCAGGATGAGGTTGGCATGCGCATGCGAGACGGCTGAAAGCACATCGCAACGGGGTTGGCCTGCCCGGCATCGAAGTCGGGCATCGTTGCGCTCTCGGACCGGGCGATCGGAGAGCCCAGATGGATTCGTGACACGACCTGCGCAACGCCGTACTACGACTGGGTCAAGCCTTCCTGCGACGACGCATCGCACCGATCGCCCCGAGGCCGGCGAACAACAGCGCAATCGTTCCGGGTTCCGGAACCTGCGCGAGGAAGCCGCGAATTTCGCCGCCGGGGAAAGCGGCGTCGTGCAGGTTCACATACGCCATCCCCGCATTGATGCCGGCAATCAGATCTGCCTCAGCCGAGGCCGCGGATCCACCGTGCGCCGTGACGAAGGCGCCGTTGTAAGACGCGAGCGCCGTCAGGTCGACGGTGTTGATGTAAGAGCCCGACGCCGCCGCCGGCAGCCCGAGGAAAGGCACTGCAACGATGACGTTGCTTCCGGGTGCCGTGCAGCAGTGGATATGACCGGCCGCAGCCGGACCGCCGACGAGGCCGGCCCACGTGAGCTCGATCAGCAAAGTGTGCAACAGAGTGTCGTAGGTCACCTTTGCGGAACCCGTCGCGGGCGAACCGGTCGACGGCGTTTCGGTCGCGCCGTTGAGCACGGTGCGGTAGACGATCAGGCTGGCCTGGGCGGGAGCCGCCACGGCGAAGGCGAGCAGGCATCCGAATAGCAGCGAGCGCAACTTCATGTTCGACTCCTCGTGTGTAAGGGGTCGATCGACGCAGCAAGACTCGTGCCGAAATCAATAATGCTTGAATAAGCAATGCTTAAACGGTGTCCGGCCCGGCTTCATCAGCGCCGGTCGTAAATTATTCGACGGCGTACGGCCCGGCCGGCCGGTCGGCTCAGCGGATCAACTGATTCATGTCGATGATCGGCATCAGGATCGCGAGCACGATCAACAGCACCATCGCACCCATCGCGAGCACCAGCAGAGGTTCCAGCAGGCTGGTCAGCCACAGCGTGCGGCGCTCGAGCTCGTCGGACTGGCTGGTCGCTGCGCGCTCGAGCATCTCGGGAAGCTTGCCGGTCGCCTCGCCGCTTGCGATCAGGTTCAGCAGCACCGGCGGAAACTCGCCGCGTTCGCCGCGCGGGGGCCGCAAGGCGCGCGACAACGATGCGCCTTCGCGCACGCGCACGATCGCGTCGTCCACGGTATCGCGCAGCACCACGTTGCTCATCGTGTCGCGTGCGGCTACCAGCGCACGCAGGATGGGAACGCCTGCTCCGACCAGGATCGCCAACGTATCGGAGAAACGCGCGAGGTCGGCGCGCTTGACCAGCGGTCCGGCAAGCGGCAGCGTCAGCAGGCGCGCGTGCCATGCGCGTTTCGGGCCCGGACGCCTGAGCGACACGCGCGTGATCCACGCGACCAGCGCGACGCCGATCGCGACCATCCATCCATACGAGCGAATGAAGTTCGACAGGCCGATCAAGGCGAGCGTGAGGAAGGGAAGTTTCTGCTTGGTCTGCGCGAACACGCCGACGATCTGCGGCACCACATAGACCAGCAGTGCGGTGACCACCAGCACCGCGACGCTCGTCACGATCGCGGGATAGATGAACGCGGCGGTGACCTTGGCCTTCAAGGCATTGCGGCGCTCGATGTGATCGGCCAGGCGCATCAGCACCGTGCCCAGATCGCCCGACTGCTCGCCGGCGGCGATCAGCGCGCGATCGAGCTCCGGGATGTCGCGTGGATGGCGCGCGAAGGCCGATGCGAGAGTCATGCCCGATACCACGTCGCCGCGAATCGCGGCCAGCAGGTCGCGCACGCGCGGCTTCTCGGCTTGGTCCTGCACAACCGCCAGCGCCTGCGCGAGCGGCAGGCCCGCGGTGACGAGACTCGCGAGCTGGCGCACGAGCAACGCGCGTTCGCTGCCGGGAAGACGGCGTCGCAAACCTCGGCCTGATTCGCGGGCCGTACTCGCTACGCCCGGTTCTTCCCCGTGGGCGTCGATACGCGCGTCGTTGGCGCTGAGCGCGTCGACCGTCAACGGCGTCAAGCCCTGTTGCCGCAGGCCTGCGCGCGCGAGGCGCGGGCTGTCGGCATCGAGCACGCCCGTGCGGATGCGGCCCGAGGGCTCCGCGGCTTCGTAACGAAATGCGGTCATCGCGTCACGACTTGACCATGCAGAACACGTTGAGCTTGTTGCCGTCGAGGTCGCGGAAGTAGCCGGCGTAGAAGCTGTCGCCGCGCGGGCCGGCCGGTCCCTCGTCCTTCGCGCCAAGCTCGATCGCTTTCCTGTAGATGCGATCGACCTTGTCTTTGGAATCGACCACAAGCGCAACCATCGTGCCGTTGCCGACCGTCGCTTCCTGTCCGTCGCGGGGTGTGCAGATGGCAACCATGGGCGCTCGCGGACTGACCGCCCACATGATGAACTGTTCGCCATCCATCGCACGTTTGGCGCCGAGTTCATCGAGTAGCGCGTCGTAGAAGGGCGCAGCACGGGCCATGTCGCGGGTGCCTAAGGTCACGTAGCCGATCATGCTGTTCCCTGTCGTGTTATTGGCAACTACCAAATCGCGCGCGTCTGACTTGCGTGCCCTTGCGTACGGTCAAGACGTCGCCTTGGCAGCACGTCGAGAGGGTGCTGCAGCGACCTTGCTCGACTTCGTAGGCCGCTCAACCAGCTTTCCAGAAACGAACTTGTGCAGCACGCTCGCGATAAATGTTTGATAGGGCAAGCCCTCCTCCATCGCGCGCGCTTGAATATCCATCAGGTCGGGTGACGAGAGGCGAATGTTCACGCGACGTTCCTTGATGAACGTCGCGCTTGCAGCGGCCTTGAACTTTGCAAGTTCGCTTTTCGTGGGTGGGGTGAATACAAGCTGTCCGCTCTCATAAGCCGCGAGCAACTCTTTCTCAAAAGGATCGAGTTTCATGGTGTGCTCTTCTTGCGAAGTAAAAAATCCCGTGTCGCCTTTCGGCTTGGGATGATGGTCTTCAAAAAATGAACTCCGTCTCTTCGACATAAGGAACGAGATAAACGTAATGCGCCATCGCGACGATCAGCATCGATTGGTTCGGATACCGGGCAGCGTTTGGATGGTTAACCCTACCGAGGAAGCCACCCGCTTCGATAGCCAGGACGATCTCCTCGAAAGAAATCCCATGCTCGGTCTTCAGCAGCAGATTTTTTTCGTGGTTCCAACGATACGGCTTCATGGCAGAAGCTACGCGAGCGTGTGCCTTTTGTCACCTTCCTGCCGCAGCGCGATCGCTCAATCCCTCGTAACGCGAAACACCTCTTCCCGCGACGTCACGCCGCTCCTGATCCAGCGCTCGCCGTCTTCGCGCAGATTGGTCATGCCGACCGCGCGCGCGGCCTCGCGCAGCGTCGGCTCACCCGACTCGTCGTGGATCATGCCGCGCAAGCGGTCGTCGATGCGCATCAGTTCGTAGATGCCGGTGCGGCCCTGATATCCGGTATGGCCGCACGTAGCGCAGCCCACCGGGTGCCACTCGCGCATTCCTCGTTCGTCGGTGCGCTCGGCCTTGCAGACTTCGCACAGCTTGCGCACCAGCCGTTGCGCGACCACGCCGAGCAGGCTCGACGACAACAGGAAAGGCTCGACGCCCATGTCCGCGAGACGCGTCGCGGCCGACACCGCGTCGTTGGTGTGCAGGGTCGCGAGCACGAGGTGGCCGGTCAATGAAGCCTGCACCGCGATCTGCGCGGTCTCGAGATCGCGGATCTCGCCGATCATGATCACGTCCGGGTCCTGCCGCAGGATCGCGCGCAGCGCGGCCGCGAAGCTCATGCCGATCTTCGCGTTGACCTGGGTCTGGCCGATGGCGGGCAACTCGTATTCGATCGGGTCTTCCACGGTGAGGATGTTGGTAGTGCTCGCATCCAGGCGCGCAAGCGCGGCATAGAGCGTGGTGGTCTTGCCCGAGCCGGTCGGGCCGGTCACGAGCACGATGCCGTGCGGCTGCTTGATCAATTGATCGAAGGTCGCGAGCGTGTCGCGACCCATGCCCAGACCCGTGAGGTCGAGACGCCCCGCTTCCTTGTCGAGCAGCCGCAGCACTGCGCGCTCGGGTTGCGACGGACTGTTGCCGACCGGCAGGGTCGAGACGCGCACATCGAGCGGACGACCGGCGACGCGCAGCGCGATGCGGCCATCCTGCGGCAGGCGCTTCTCGGCGATGTCCAGATTCGCCATGATCTTGATGCGCGAGATCAGCGCCGAGTGAAGTTGGCGACGCGGCCGCACGATGTCGCGCAGCGTGCCGTCGACTCTGAAGCGCACCACCGAATGCGTCTCGAAGGGCTCGAGATGAATGTCGGACGCGCCTTCGCGCGCGGCCTCGGTGAAAAGCGCGTTGATGAGGCGGATCACCGGCGCGTTGTCCTCGGCCTCGAGCAGATCCTCGATCTCGGGCACGTCCTGCATCAGCCGCGACAGGTCGAGCGAGGCATCGACCTCGTCGACCACGCGCGCGGATGCGCCGTCGTCGGTCGCATAGGCCTTGGCGATCGCCTTCTCGAGCATCACGCGCGGCACTTCGACGACTCGCACCTGGCCGAGCGCGCGCTGCAATTCGGCGATCGCGACCGGTGATGTCGCATCGCTGATCCACACCGAACGCGGGCCGCTCGTATCGCTGTCGTCGTGGCGGGTGACGAGCACCTGATGGTCGCGCGCGAACGCGTACGGCACTTCGCGCGCAACCCGAACGTCGCGCGGGATATTCGCTACCGACGTCGATGGCTCGGCAGTCGGCGCGGAGGTGCCAAAACGCTCAGCGCTCATTGCGTGGTTCCGGACGGCGGTGTCGCCGGTTTCGTCGCTGGATCGACAGGCGCGCGACCAGGTGCGTTGTTCGGCGCAGTGTTCGATGCGCCAGGCTTCGTCATCGGCGCCCTGAACGGTTCGAGCGAACCGGGCGCCGGCGTCTCATCGCGCGGCGGCAGCACCGATCCCGGATTGTCCGGCAGCACCGACGACGGCGGAGGTTGCGCGTCGATCTGGACTTTTCGCATCAGGTCGTACTTGTCCGCGAAGATGCCATTGGCGGTCGAGTCGCGCACGATGTAGGGCCGCAGGATTACCAGCAGGTTGGTCTTCGAGCGCGTGCGGTTCTGATAACGGAACAGCCCGCCGATGTAGGGGATGCTGCCCAGCACCGGGACCTGGCTGACGCCGTTCTGCGCATTATCCTGGATCAACCCGCCGAGAACCACGAACTGGCCATCCTCGGGTTGCACCACGGTCGAGATCGCGCGCTTGTTGGTGGTGGGTCCGGCAGGTGAGCTCAGGGTCGCGTTCACGATGCTCGACACCTCCTGGTAGATCAGCAACTTCACGGTGCCGTTGTCGGCGATGGTCGGCTTGATCTTCAAGGTCAGTCCCACGTCACGCCGCTCGATGGTCTGGAACGGCGTGACCGAATTGGCACCGCCGGTCTGCGCGTACTGGCCGGTCACGAACGGCACCTGTTGGCCCACGATGATCTGCGCCTCTTCGTTGTCGAGCGTGAGCAGGTTCGGCGTCGACAGGATGTTGGCGTTGTTGTCGGTCTCGAGCGCGCGCGCGAGCAGCGCGAGATTGGTGATGGTGCCGATGCCCGGGATGTTGATCGTGCCCTTCACGATGCCGACGTTCAGGCCTTGTCCGACCGTCAGCGGACTGATCGACGTGCCGATGATGTTGGTCCCGACGCCGCCGAAGTTGGTGCCGCCGATGACGTTGGTACCGCGATTGTTGATGCCGCTGAAGTCCTGCCACTGGATGCCGAACTCGGCCGCGCGATCGGCGGTGACTTCGACGATCAGCGCCTCGATGAAGACCTGCGGACGCCGCACGTCGAGGGTCTCGATGATCGCGCGCAGGTTGCGGTAGATGGGATCGGGCGCGGTGATGATCAGCGAGTTGGTCGACGGATCGGCCTGGATGATGCCGCCGGTCGCCGACGCGCCGCCGGAAGAACTCGAAGCGAACGGATTCGCGATCGTCGATGCGGTCGAGCCGAACTGGCTGCCATAGCTGCTGGGCGCCGCGCCCGGCGGCACGCCGGGCGGCGGCGCGGACAACTGGTTCTGTTGAATCCCGATCGGATTGGCCGTGCCCGCGGCAGACGCCGCGAACGAACTCGATGACGACGTGGGCGAGAGCGCCGAGCTGTCTCCCGAAATCACAGAGCGCAGGATGCCCGCGAGCTTCACGGCTTCCGCGTTCTTGAGGTTGACGATGTGAATGTTGCCCGCAGTCGCGGTCGGAACGTCCAGGCGCGCGATCAGGCCCTTCGCCGATGCGATGCGGGCCGGGCTGCTCGCGCGCAGCACGACGGTGTTGGTGCGTGGATCGGCCAGCACCGTGACGCGTTGCCCGGGATCGACCGCGCCGCCCTGCGCGGGCTCGACCAGACGCTGCACTAGCGGCGCGACATCGACGGCCAGCGCGTATTGCAGCGGCACCACGTCGCCGTCGGCCGAAGGGGGCGTGTCGACGCCGGCGATGATGCGGCCGATGCGCTGCAGGTTGTCGGCGTAGTCGGTGATGACGATCGAGTTGTTGCCGGGGTTGACCGTGATCGGGTTGTTGGCCGTCACCAGCGGCCGCAGCATGTTGACCATGTTCGACGCCGACTCGTAGTTCAGCCGGAAGATCTGCGTGACGATCTGGTCGCCGCGGATGCCGTCGTTGCGCGGCCCGCCACGACCGATCTGGGTGGGGCCGCCCGCGAACTTGGCGTCGGCTTCGGGCAGCACTTTGTATACGCCACCGGAATCGACGATCGTGAAGCCCTGGAAGCGCAGCGCCGTGAGCAGGAGGCGATAGGCTTCCGCGCGCGTTACCGGTTGTTCGGTCGTGAGGTTGAGCGTGCCCTTCACGCGCGGATCGACGATGAAGTCGCGCTTCAGGTACTGGCCCATCGCCCGCACCACCGACTCGATATCGGCGCCGACGAAGTTGAGCGAGACGCGATCTTCGGGAGCCGTGACGGTGCGCTTGGCGCTGCGCATGGTCTTCTTGCCGCCCTGCGCGAACGCGTCGCCGATGGGCGCGAACGCCAGCGAGAAGACCGCTGTCGTGACGACCGCCGCGATCGAGGCCGCGCGCGGATGCGAAGAGCGCACGCCTGCGGTAGTGCGTCGCGGGATTCGATGCTTCACCATGTGTTCTGCTTTCTTTCTGACAGTGCCGCAAGCGGCGCCCGGTTGCGAATGTTGCGTCATCCTCTGCTGCCCATTTCCATCACGGCTTCGGTCCCGCCGTGCGTTCCTATCGTGTCGAGCAGCGACTTGAGCCGTGCGACGACCGCGGCAGGCGCGTCGGCCGCAGGCTTCGCGGTCACGCGCATCTGCACCCGGCGCCCCGCCACGCTACCCGCGCCCTTCAGCTCGAGCGGCCCCTGCTCGGTCGCGATCTGCCACGTCAGGCCGTTCGCATCGCTTGCCCACGTCACCCGATAGTCGCCCAGCGGCTTCACCGGACTGACCGCCAGCGCAAGATCGCCGATGCGCACGGTGCCCGCGCCGATCAACCTGCCGCGTGCATCGATGCGCGTCGCGCCCCAACGCACCTCGGAGCGACCTTCGGGCCGCAGTGTATTCAATGGCGTGCCGGCAAGACGCAGCATCGACGTGGGCAGCACCGCAGCGCCCGCGGCGATCGCCAGGTCGCCGTTCGCATAGCGAACCTCGACCGGCTGCAACAGCACGCCATCGTGCGTCAGATGCAGCACCGGCGCCAGGGTACGCACGATCTGCAGCGTCCACCTGACGCGTCCCGGCAACGCGAGGCGGGTGCTGCCTTCGGTGGCATCGCGCGCTTCGTTTTGCGGCTCATTGTTTTCCACGACAGTCGACGAGCCTAGCGCCAGTACCGCGTTGCCCGACCAGATCGTGCCGCGCGCATCGGCAAGCAGCACGCGGCCTTGCGTGCGTGCTGCGAGAAAGTGCGCGAGCCAGTTCGCAGGCGCCGTCGCGACCACCACCACAATCATCACGACCAGGCCGACGACGATCGCAACGACACGCCAGGTCCATGACCAATCCGCTCGCTCCTGCGCCATCGTTTGGGACATCACGGCCGCGATGGCGACGGCGATGACGCGGCGGGCGACGACGCGGACTGCGCAGACTGCGCAGACTGCGCAGGCGCGGTCCAGTCGAGCACCGTCTCGGCGCGCACGTGGCCGACCGGCCCGTTGGGCGCAAGCGCAACGATCGACACGCGCGCCGCGCGCGCGGCGAGCTCGCTTTCGGTCGCCGCGAGCCACGCCACCCACACGCCGTAATCGATGTTGGAAAATCGCACGCGCACGCGACCATTGGCTTCGGACGCGATTTCGGGCGGGTCGCTGCGCGCGCTCGGCGCCACGCTCACGCTCGCGATCGGGCCGTTGACCGTCAAGGTCGGCGCGAAGGCGCCCGATGTGCCATTCGCGGCGGATCCCGCAACTGCAGCGCCGGCCCGCAACAGGCCGGCTCGCTCGAGCGAGCGACGGACCGCAGCCACGCGATCGTCGGGTGCGATCGGCGTGACGTTGCCGCCCGCCATACGCAGGCGCTGCGCCTCGTCCGCCATCGCGCGCAACGACGCCGCCTCCACGCGCAACTGCGGCAGATCGGCTTCGAGCTTGCGGACGCCCTGTGCCGCCGGCTCCCACAGCAGCAGATAGCCGACCACCAGCACGAGCACCGCGACGCCCAGCATCACGAGGCCGCGCTCGCGCAGCGCAAGCTGCTGCCACCATGCGACTAGCGCATTGCCGCGCGGCGCCGCACCGACGATGCTTGACGCCATCACGCCCCTCCTCTGGTCTTGAGACTCGCAACCGCTTCGCCGGCCGCGTTCGCAGCCGACTCGAAACGCAGCACATAGCCTTCCTGCAATGCCTGAGCAACCAAGCGCTCGCGTTCGTCCGGCGCACTCGCCATGCCCGGCGCAAAGCGCAGCTTGAGTGCACGCGCGTCGTAGTCCGCGCCGCGCATCGCGTTCGACGGCAGGGCCGCGAAGATACGCGCCGAGGCGGCTATCATCATGCTGAAGTCCGCGGGATCGCTGCGACCCGACGACGCGCGCAAGGCGGCAAGGCCACGCGACATCTGCAACGGTGCATCGAGCACCACGCGCGTATCTGGGAATGCGGTCCGCAGCGCCTTGGCCTGCTCGTCGCGCAGCGCGCTCGCCTCGCGCTTCAAGCCGGCCCATCGCCACTGCATGCCGACGACCTGCACCGCGAGGATCGCGAGGACCAGCGCAGCCGCGATGCGCCAGCGCGCCCACTCGGCGCGGCCGCCCTGCCCGCCATCGAAGGCGAGCAAGGACATCGGCGCGCCATACGCGCCCTCGTGTCCGCGGTGTCCCAGCCATTCGATGAACGGATCGCCACCGGCATCGCGGATGGGTATCGCGAGAGACAACGCGGTCGTCTCGCCGAACGCCTTCGCCGAGGCCTTCGCCGCAGGCGCCGCATAGAGGTCCAGTTGCCGAGGACGCGATGCCCCGGTCGCCTGGCGCACGAGCGCCGCCACCGTCGCGCTCGCACTCGCCTCGTCGTCAGGCAATGGGATCGCCTGTTGTGCACCGTTGCGCAGGAAGAGGCGCGCACGTGTGCCGGGATTCGTGGCGTCGTTCGCGCCTCGAATCGCGGATGCATGCATCGCCGCACCCACGGCCGCGAGCGACCACGCGCCGTCGGCCAGCGGCACCGCAAGCGACTCGGGAACGATCGCAGCCACTCGATGGCCCGCGCGCACGACATCGACCTGCATCGCCGCGAGCCAGTGGCGATCGATCACCGCAAGTACGCGACCGCGGCTGCCTTCAGCGTCCTGCCCAAGCGCGACATGCAACGCGCCGACGTCGCCGACGGTCTTCTCTTCGACGAGATTGGGCAGCGCCTCGCGCAAGCGCATGCCCGACAACGGCGGCACTTCGGCGGTGGTGAAAGACACGTCCTCGGCCGCGACCAGCAGCACCACGCGCGTGCCGCGTGGCAGCGCCGTGGCAAGCGTGTCCCACGCGACGGCACGTGCAGGCTCGGCATGCGTTCCCGAGAAGGCGATCACTTCGCACATCGGCGCAGCGCCCACGCCATGCGCGGCCAGCCGCCGCGGCGGCACGCGAATCGCCGCGCCATCGCGCGGCCAACGCAACTGGCTTGCGGACTCGCTTCTCTTCACGACTCGACCTTCATGGCATGCCCCTGTTCGTCACCAGATACGCATCGCGCGGTGCGCAAGATGTCAGCGCTCTGCATATGAGCGTACACGGGTCGTGCCGTTGGCATCGCGCTCGATCAGCGCAACGATCTCCAGCTCAGCGCGTCCGACGCGCACCCGACCCTCGACCTCGAAATAATTCGAGCTCACCGACACGTTGCTCGCGGTGATCTTTCCGCTGGTTCCAGGCAGGCGCGCGTTGGCGTCGCCGACCTGGTTGAACCAGGCCTGCTCGCGACTGCGTGCGAGCGCGCGCGCCGCATCCAGCGGCAGGTCCTGGTAGCAGGCCGCGAGCACTTCGGCCGACGCGGTGTTCAGGTTCACCGACGTCGGATTGGGCAGGATATCGAGATAGGGGCGCAGGCGATCGGCCGTGGCGGCATCGAGTTCGCCGGATGCGATCATCTCTTTCGCGAGGTCGTCGAAGCGGTCGGGCCGGGGCGCGCTGGCCATGCGCTCGGCGATGGTTTTCGCGAGCTCGGTTTTCGCGCCGACCACTGCGAGCAGACGGGTAAGGATCGCTAGCCGCTGCTCGTCGACTTGCTCGCCGGTGACGAGGCCGTTCAGGTTGATGCGCGACTGCGCATCGCGCATGCGGCCAGAGACGAACGCCGCGTTGTTGTCGGCGAAGGGCGACGACGTTTCGTCGCGCGTCGAAGCGGGTGATGACGAAGCGGACGCGGACGAAGCCGCGAGGTCGTCGGTCACGCGCGTCTCGGCGAGAGGCACGGCCCAGATCTCGCCGAGATGATCGACCGCCGACGTGCGCGCATCCTGCAGCAGAATCAAGCGCGCCCATTCGAGCGACGAGCGCGCCAGCCAGCGCGCCTGGCCGAGCGCATCCTGGTTCTCGACCTTGCGCACCGCGATCGATTGCCGCCACATCATCGCCGAGACGGCAACGGTCGCGGCTGCGACCACGACCAGCGCGGTGATGATCGCGACGCCACGTTGCGCCTGTCGTGAAGGGCATCGCACGAGTCGTCTCATCCGCCGCTGCCGATCAGGAAGATGCGAACCACTTCGGTCCCGTCGACGCGCGCGATCGACAGGCGTATGCCGGTTGCCGCCGCCACGAGCGGTTGCCCGAGCGCGGTCAGGGGTCCTGCGGGCGGGTTGGCGTTGCCGGTCGCTGCGGCTGTACCGAGCGCAGCGCTGTTCGCGGCATTGTTCGCGGTCGCGGGAGGCGCGCCGGGATTGGAAGCGGCATTGGGCGACGCCACCACGCCCGCCGGCCGCGGCTGCTGTGGCGGTGGCGGGAGCGGCTCGGTCGCGAGCCCCTTGACGCGCACCCAGGCACCACCCTTCGCGCCGGCGGTCCACGCCTCGATCACGAGCTTCGCGATGCCGCTCTGCAAGACCATCGGTGCAGACGCTCCTTCGGTGGCGCGCGTCAGGGCTCCGTCGACGACGCGGTATTCGACCGCGGCGTTGCCCGAGACCAGACGCAGCGCGCCGCTGTCGTCGATCTCTGCATCGCGCGCCAACATCGCGTCGCGTTCGATGCGCGCGAACGAGCGCTGCATGACGTCGATGGTCTCCTGCGACGACGCGATCGCGTCGCGTTCGCGCAGCAGCGTGTCCAGGCCGCGCCACGAGAAGACCGCGATCAGCGCGAGGATCGACGCGGCGACGATCAGTTCGAGCAGCGTGAAGCCCGCGGCACGATGCGAGACTGATGGCATGCGCGATGGCGCGCGCAGCGACCTCACGGCAGGCTCGATTGAAACGACAGTCGATGCGCGAGCTGTCGATTGCGATCGACGGCCTCGTACACGCGCACATCGACGCGGCGCATCGCCGGGTTGGGCGTGGTGCGCACCTCGATTACGCACACCATTGCGACATCGATCTGCGGACACTGCGACTCGCTCACGCCCACGGCGGGGAAGGTCCGCGCGAGCCGGACTTCGGCCAGGCGATTCTCGGCGCTCCAGCCGGCCAGCGTCGCGCGCCGCAGCGCGTCCTGCGTGACGATCATCGTGCCGCCCGCGCGCATGGAAGCGGCCAGCACCAGCGAGACGATCACGAGCGCGACCAGCACTTCGATCAGCGTGAAGCCGCGTCGTTGCGAGGGCGATCCTGATGGCGTGCGCGTGGCCGTCATGCGCCCGGCTCTACCCAGTAGCGGCCCACGCCATCGCTCTTCAGCACGACGGTCTTGCCGTCGGCTTCGAGCGTGAGTGCGAAAGCCGGTTGCAGGCCATCGCGCGGGAAGGCGATGGAGGTGCCGCCATCGTCACCGGCGTTCGAGGCAGACGCGTTGCTGCGCACGTCCCAGCGCGTCACGTCGCTGGCCAGCAACGAGAGACGCATTGGGGCCAGATCCCAGTTGCGCGCCCGAAACTGTGCATCGCCCTGCATCGCGCGCCAGCCATCGCGCTCGCGGCGAAAGAACGCGTAGCCTTTCTCGTCGCCGCGCCATGCGATCGGATGCGACGTGAGTTGCGCTTCTTCGGCGGCAAGCGCGAAAAGGGTTTCGAGGCGTTCGGCATCGCGTTTCAATTTCGCCTGCGGGTCGGGCGCGATGGACAGCGACACGAGCCCGAGCATGATGCCGATGACCATCAGCACCACCAGCATTTCGACCAGCGTGTAGCCACGCTGCGCACGCCACGTAAATCGCGCGCGTCTCGCGCCCTTCGCGAAAATCACAGATCCCACGAACCGATGTCGGCGTCGTTGCCGGCGCCGCCCGGCTGGCCGTCGGCGCCGAACGAATAGATGTCGATCTCGCCATGCACGCCCGGCTGCAGATATTGGTAGGCGTTGCCCCAGGGGTCCTTGGGCAGCTTGTCGAGATAGCCGCCCGCCTTCCAGTTGTTCGGAACCGGATCGATCGTCGGCTTCTCGACCAGCGCTTTCAATCCCTGGTCGGTGTTCGGGTAGCGTTGGTTGTCGAGGCGATAGAGCTTGAGCGCGGCGACCAGAGTAGCGACGTCCTGCCGGGCCGCGACGATGCGCGCATCGTCGGAACGCCCGATGATCTTGGGCACGATCAGCGCGGCGAGGATGCCGAGGATGGCGACGACCACCATGACTTCGACCAGCGTGAAGCCACGATGGCGCGCACGATGGCGCACACGACGGCGCGCTCGATGAGGCGCTCGATGCCACGCGTTCGCGCGAAATGCTTGTTTCAAGAATGGCTCCATCGACGAGGTTCGAAAACGGCTTGCGGGGTGGCTTGCGCGGTCGCTTGTATTATGCAGCGTGGTCATGACGCCCTTGCGCAAGTCCGGGCGACCGACCCGCGAGACAATGCAGCCTGACTCCACCACGTACGTCATCTTGTCCCCCATGGTTTCGATGCAAAGACTTCCCCGGCTGGTCGAACTGATCCTCGCGCTGATCCTTTTCGGCGTGATTGCGCTGTGGTCGGTGCGCATGCTGCGCGGCGAATCGATCGCCGTGCCGCCCGCGGCGAACTCGGGCATGACGGCCGGCGGCGGGCGTGTCGAGGAAGTGCTCGCCAGCGCACGCCTGTTCGGCTCGCGTCGACCCGGCGTGCTGTCGGACAACGTGCGTGCGCTTGGCGTCGTGGCCGATGCCGGCGGGCAGGGTAGCGTGATCGTCAGCGTCGACGGTCAGGCTGCGCGGGTCTATCGCGTCGGCGACACGCTCGACGGCCGACGCGTGACGGCGATACATGCCGACGAGATCGAGCTCGAATCGGGTGGCGCGCGCCAGGTCTTTCGCCTGCCCGAGTCGCGGCCTGCGGCGCAGGGCTTGACGATCATCGGATCGGGGCCGGCGTCCTCGATACCGACACCGATGGTCGTGTCGCCTGGAGCGCCGCCCGTACGCTCCGCTGCGCCATCACCATACGCGGCCCCGCTTTCACCACCGCCCGCGATGCAGCCGCAGCCGCAACTGGGATATCCGCCGCCGCAGACTTCATCGCCATCTGTGGTCACGCCGAATACGTCGCTGGAGAAGTGACCAGCTCAGTCGTCGCGCGAAAGCGAGGACCCGGTATCGTTGCGTTCGCGGGAACGACGACAGGCTTGCTCAGGTCTCCTCCCGTCGCGTCGCAATCAAGGTCTTCACGCCCTGCTTCGGCAACGAAGCCCGATCGGCTTCCACCGCGGTCAGCGGCTCGACCTCCCGCATCGACTTCAGGCTGCGCACGCTCAAGTCCTGATAGGTCTTCGTGCCTTCGAGCTTCCACGCGAGTTCGAGTTCGGTCAGTTCGCGCTTGACCTTGGCAGGGACGCCGGCGGCGAGCGAACCGGCGGCGATCTTCATCCCTGCCGGCACGAACGAAGACGCCGCAACGAAAGCGCGTTCGCCGACTTCGGCTTCGTCCATCACGACCGCATTCATGCCGATCAGCGCATCGCGCCTGACGACGCAGCCGTGCAGCACCGCGCCGTGGCCGACGTGGCCGTTCTCTTCGATGAGGGTCACTGCGCCGGGGAAACCGTGCACGACGCAGGTGTCCTGCAGGTTCGAGCCGGCTTCCATGACGATGCGGCCAAAGTCGCCGCGCAGGGACGCGCACGGGCCGACGTAGCAGCCGGGCCCGACGATCACGTCGCCGATCAGCACGGCGCTCGGATGCACGTAGGCGCTCGGATCGACGACCGGTGTCAATCCATCGATGGCGTAGCACGTCATGACGGTTCCTCGCTGGCGCGGGTTGTGGTTCAGGAAGTGTCGCTCATTCATGCGACTCTACACGATTGACCGACCGATCGGTCGGGAATACAATGCGGCGAATCCCGCACGTCCGAAACTCATCTCCCCATGACCGATCGATCCCCGCAAGAAATCGCCGACCACGTCCGCCAAGGCATGCTCGTCAACGACCGCGCCACGCGGGCGCTCGGCATGCAGGTCATCGACGTCACACCTGGCTGCGCCACGCTGACGATGACGGTGCGCGAAGACATGCTCAACGGCCACGACATCTGCCACGGCGGCCTGATCACCACGCTCGCCGATTCCTCGTTCGCATTCGCCTGCAATTCGTACAACGAGCTCACGGTCGCCTCGGGGTTCTCGGTCGATCTGGTCGCTCCGGCCCGGCTCGGCGATGTGCTCACCGCGCGCTGCGAAGAGATATCGAGGGCCGGGCGCACCGGCGTCTATGACGCCACCGTCACCAATCAGCGCAACGAACGCGTCGCCATGTTTCGCGGACGCTCGTACACGATCAAGGGCAAGCCCGCGGTGCCCGACTCCGCGGCGTAGGATCGCGAACATGCCAGTCAGAACGCCATCACCACAGGATCTCG
>JBBSGB010000029.1:0-44679 GCA_038254545.1 Burkholderiales bacterium
CGCGATCGCGGTGTGGCAATGATGATGCGGCGGCCGCCGCCGATAGCGCGGCGGGGCGCCGCGCCCGCCCCCACGCCGGCGCCCAAGTAGAGCAAATCACCCAGGGAGTGGGCACCACCACCGCCCGCCGCGCCCCGACCCGAGAGCCGCCGCCCCCCCCCCACCACCCCACCCCCCCCCCCCCCCCGGGCCCGATTCTCCCACGAGCCATGTCCACCTACGCCATCGGCGACCTGCAAGGCTGCGCATCGTCGTTCGATGCGCTGCTCGATCGCATCGCTTTCGATCCGCGCGTCGATCGCGCGTGGCTGGTCGGCGACCTCGTCAATCGCGGGCCGGACTCGCTGGGCGCCTTGCGCCGCGTGATGGCGCTGGGCGATGCGGCGACGGTGGTGCTCGGCAACCACGACCTGCATCTGCTGGCGGTGGCAGCGGGCGTTCGCATGCGCGGTCGCAACGATACGATAGACGACGTGCTCGCCGCACCCGACGCCGCGCAATTGCTCGATTGGCTGCGGCATCGACCACTCGCGCATCGTGCAATCGTCGGCGATCGCGACGTCCTGTTGGTGCACGCCGGCGTGCTGCCGATGTGGAGTGCAGCCGACACGATGCGCCATGCGGCTGAACTCGAAGCGGCATTGCGCGCGGACACCTGGCGCGGCACGCTCGCCCACGTCTTCGGCAACCAACCCGATCGGTGGGACGATGCGCTGACCGGCGACGCACGCCTGCGCGTGATCGTCAACGCGCTCACCCGCCTGCGCTTCTGTTCGGACGACGGCCGCATCGATTTCGATTCGAAGGACGCGCCCGCGGCGTCGATAGGCGTGGCGCCGAACGCATCGACCCGTGCGCCCACCGGCGCCTTTCCCCCGCCCGCCGCCGGCTTCAAGGCGTGGTTCGACATCGCGGATCGCAAGACGCGTGACGCCCTCATGATTGTCGGGCATTGGTCCACGCTCGGCGTCTTGGTGCGCGATGACGTGATCGCGCTCGACAGCGGCTGCGTTTGGGGCGGCGCGCTTACCGCGATCCGCTTCGATGACGGGGCGCTGTTCCAGGTCGACTGCTCGCGATGAAACCGCCGGGCACGACGTCGTCGGGTGTCGTGGCCAATCTCGCCGCGCAGGCCTTTCCGTTTCTGCTGCTGATCGTCGTCACGCCGATCCTGTTGCGATCGCTCGGTCGCGAGATTTATGGCGCGTTGATCCTTTTCAATCTCATCCCGCTGATCGCGGGAAAACTCGACCTCGGCATCGTCACCGCGGGAACGCGCGCGTATGCGCAGTTCTGGGCGCGCGGCGATCACGATCGCGCGCGACGTGTCGTGCGCGAAACGCTGGCGATCCTGGGCCTGTGGGGCATGTTGCTTGCAGTCGTGTTCTATGCCTCGCGGCATGCGATCGCCGAAGCCCTGCAGCTCGTCGAGGTCACGCGCGACCACACGGCGGTCTTCATCGTCGCAGCCTTCAGCATTCCCATTGCGCTGATCAACGGCAGCGTGCTGATTCCGTTTCGCGCCATCGAGCAATACGGGAGCACGGCGCGCACCCAGATCGTCGGCGGCGCCCTCTATTGGATCCTGTGCGCAGCGGGCGCAGCCAATGGGGCGACGCTCACGCAATTGGTGCTGCTGGGCACGGTCATCGTCGCGCTCATGACCATGGTGTTGATCGCGACGGCGCCGCGCGGTGCGAGCGCAGGTAGCAGGTCATTGGCCTCCGGCATCAACGGATCGGCGGGTGTCGGCGAGGCCGTCGCTGTCGACGACATCAGCCCGACCGCGATCGGGACCGGGCTTCGTTTGCGACCTTTCCTGGGAACAGGCGCGGGCGCCTTCGTCGCCCAGGCGAGTTCGCTTGCGACCTATCACGCCGACAAATTGATCATCTCGGCATTGGTCTCGCCCGCGGCCGCGGGCGCCTACGCGATCTGCGCGAGCATCGCGAGCAAGACTCTCGGCATCATCATCGCGGGCGCTGCCTACACGTTTCCGCGCACGGCGGCGCTTCATGCCGTGGACGACGTGCGGGCGGTGGCGCAAACGTTCGTCCTTGCGACGCGGTTCGCGATGATCGTCGCCGTTGCATTCGCAGTGCCGCTGATCGCGCTGGCGTCGCCCTTTCTTCGGATATGGATAGGCGCGGATTTCGCGCGCACCTATGCGCTCGCATTGCAGGTTTTGGTTGCCGGCTATGCGATCAATGCCAGCTCGGTTGTCGCGTCGAACGTTGCGATAGGGATCGGCGAGGTCCGCATGCCCGCGATCTTCGCGGCCGTCGGCAGCGTGATCGCGGTCGTCGCGGTGACGCTGCTTGCGTCGCGATACGGCGCGACCGGCACCGCGCTTGCCGTGACGCTCGGCATGTCGCAGGCACTGATCTTCAACGACCTGATCGCGAGGAGGCTGGGCCCATCGGCACGCGCCGCTTCGTGGCCGCTGATGCTGCAACTCATGATCGTTGCCCTTCCAGTCGGACTTGCGGCCGCTGCCGCGTCTTCGATCGTTCAGGGCTGGCTCACGTTGATCGCCCTTGGCGGCGCGGCGTGCCTGCTCTTTCTGTGCATCTGGCTCGCTAGCTTCGGCCGCAACCAGGAACGCGTGGTGCTTCACGAGCTGCTCCGGCGAAGGCGCGATGCTGCATGACGTCTGCGCACGACGTTTGCGCATGATGCCTGCGGCAGCACTTACAGCAACTCGTCTCGCTGATCGATCTCCGTTTCGGGGCCCATGCGCGCCGTCGCCACGGTTGGGCTCGACCCGCGGTCGTCGGGCACCACGATCACCGTCGAGATCCCTTCGGCAGCCTCTTCGTTGTCGTCGTCGAAACCCAGGGCTTCGGCTATCAGGGCGCGCGCGCGTTGACCGAGTTGATGCCGTGTCGCCGTGACCCCGCCATCGAAGACATCGATGGCATCGATCAGATGCAGTTCAGCCGTGATCGGCCCCATGCGGATCAGGCGCACGATCGATTGCAGGAGGTTGATGTCGCCGACGTACGAAGCGGCTGACGTGGGCAAGCCGCGCGCATCGAGATAGCGCAGCCCGGCCACCACGATCGGCGCACGCGCATCGATCGCCGACTGGATCAGGTTGACGTGAAACGGCAGCAGCCGGTCGCCGTCGCTGGTCGTTCCTTCGGGAAACATCGCGACCAGTTCGCCATCGCGCAGCAGTTGCGCCGCGCGATGATTGACCTGGCGCACCGCATGGCGCCTGCCGCGCTCGATGAAGATCGTGCCGGTGCGATCGGTGAGGTAGCCGAGGATCGGCCAGCGCGCGATCTCGGCCTTGGCGATGAAGCGCGCCGGCCGCTGCGAGTGCACCACATGGATGTCGAGCCACGAGATGTGATTCATCACCAGCATCGCGCCGCCGCCGGGGCACATCGCTGCAGCCATGACTTTGCTTGCGGCAACGTGCGGGTCGCGCTGTGTTCCACGGCTTGGCCAGAGCATGCGCACGCTGACCCCACAGATGGCGAGCACGCGGCGCGACCACCAGCGAATCACGCGTTGGCGCGTGGCATGCGACACCAATGGAAAGCCGAGCGCGATGATGGAGAATCCGATCGCGATGTGCAGAACCACGCGTGACAACGCGGTCACCAGGCGCAGCGGAGGAATCATGCGCGACCCTCGAGGCCGCAGTCGATGCTGGTCTCGCGCACTCAAGCGCGCACTTCGTGAACGATCGTGCCGCCTACCATCGTGATACGCACCCGGCCCTTCATCTCGTATCCGATGAAGGGCGTGTTCTTGCCCTGACTCTTCAACGCCGCGGACTCGAGCATCCAGCGTTCGTCGGGGTCGAAGAAACACAGGTCGGCGGCGCCGCCGACTTCGATGCGGCCGGTCGGGATCGACGCGGTCGTTCCGGCAACGATCGCAGCCGCGCGGCAGGTCACCCTGGCGAGCGCATCGGCGAGCGGCAAACGCGCTTCGTCGGCCCACTTCAACACCAGCGGCAACAACAGCTCGAGGCCGGTCGCGCCGGGTTCGGCCTCGCCGAACGGGAGGAGCTTGGCGTCGTCATCGACCGGCGTGTGGTCCGAGCAGATCGCATCGATCGTGCCGTCGGCGAGTGCCTCGCGGATCGCCGCGCGATCGCGCTGGCCGCGCAGCGGCGGGTCGATGCGGCATTGCGCGTCGAAGAAGCCGATGTCCATGTCGGTCAGGTGCACGTGATGCACGCCCACGTCGCAGGTCACGGGCAGGCCTTCGGCCTTGGCCGCGCGCACGAGCGCAACGCCGCCGGCCGAAGAGAGCCGGCACAGATGCACGTGTGGCGCGGCGCTCGCGCCATCTTCGCGGCCAACGCTTCCAAAGCTGCGCAGCAACTCGAAGATCGTCAGCAACGCAATCGTCTCGTTGGTCGCGGGAATCGAAGGCAACCCGAGACGCACTGCCACCGCGCCGCTGGCCGCGACGCCGCCGCGCCCGAGATGCGCATCCTGCGGGCGCAACCATACGGTGAAGCCGAAGGTCTGCGCATACTGCAGCGCGCGCAGCAACACCTGCGTATCGGCGATCGGCACATTGGCTTGCGAGAAGCCGACGCAACCCGCGTCGTGCAGCTCGGACATCTCGGTGAGCGCGACGCCGTTCAAGCCCATCGTCAACGCCCCAAGTGGATGGACGTGCGTGCGATTCAAAGTCCGCGCGCGATGCTTGAGCATCTCGACCAGGCCGGGCTCATCGAGCGGTGGATCCGTGTCGGGCTGGCAGACCAGCGAGGTTACGCCGCCGGCCAGTGCCGCGCAGATTTCGGACTCGAGCGTGGCCTTGTATTCGGAGCCGGGCTCGCGCAGTCGCGCCGACAGATCGATGAGGCCGGGGCATGCGATCAGCCCGCTCGCATCGATGGTGCGATTGGGAGTGAAGTCGCCCTGCGTTGCGTTGTGCCCGGCACCGGGCTCGACGACGCCCACGATGCGGCCCGCCGCGATGTAGAGATCGCGTGGCGCGTCGAGCAGCGTGGCCGGATCGATCACGCGTGCGTTGCGTATCAGCAGTCTCATGCGGCCGCTAGGATGCTCATGACCGCCATGCGGATTGCGATGCCGAATGTCACCTGCGGCAGGATCACGCTCTGCGAGCCGTCGGCCACCGACGATTCGATCTCCACGCCGCGATTCATCGGGCCGGGATGCATTACGATCGCATCGGGTGCGGCGAGCGCGAGCTTCTCGGCGGTAAGTCCATAGCTCTTGAAGTATTCCTGCGCCGACGGCAGCAACGCGCCGTTCATGCGTTCGTTCTGCAATCTGAGCATCATGATCACGTCGACGCCGGCCAGACCCGTCGCCATGTCGGTATGGACGGAGACGCCCATCTGTTCGAGACCCGTCGGAAGCAGCGTCCTCGGCCCGATCACGCGCACCTCGGGAACGCCCAGCGTGGTCAGCGCGTGGATATCGCTGCGCGCCACGCGCGAATGCAGCACGTCGCCCACGATCGCCACGCGCAACTGCGTGAAGTCCTTCTTGTAGTGGCGGATCGTGTAGGCGTCGAGCAGGCCCTGCGTGGGGTGCGCATGGCGTCCATCGCCGGCGTTGATGACATGGACGTGCGCGTCATCGTGCACGCGCTGCTTCTTGTCGAGATGGCGCGCGATCAGGTACGGCGCGCCGCTTTGCGAATGCCGCACCACGAAGATGTCGGCGTGCATCGCCGACAGATTGTCGATGGTATCGAGCAACGACTCACCCTTGCTCTGCGACGACGCGGCGACGTTCAAGTTGAGCACGTCGGCCGACAGGCGCGCGGCGGCGATCTCGAAGGTGGTGCGCGTCCTCGTCGAATTCTCGAAGAAGAGATTGAACACGCTGCGACCGCGAAGCAGCGGCAGCTTCTTGACCTCGCGCCGCGGATCGACCAGACCCGCGAAGCCCGCCGCGGTGTCGAGGATGTGCACGATCATCGCGCGCGGCAGCCCCTCGATCGACAGCAGATGATGCAGTTCTCCGGCGCGGTTCAGTTGCGGGTTGAGCATCGCTCAGCTCTTCGGAGGCCGCGTCGTATCGGCGATCGTGAAGGCGAAGCGCGCGCCGTCCTCGGACAATACGAATTCCTTGTCGCGCCCGAGCACCAGCCGCGCGCCCGCGAAGCGCGCTGCGATCGGCAACTCGCGCGCGTCGCCTTCCGGGGTCTGCCTGTCGATCAGCACGGCGAGATCGACGCGCGCCGGCCGGCCATAGTCGAACAACACATTGAGCGCACCGCGCAGCGTGCGGCCGCTATAGAGCACGTCATCGACCAGCACGATGTCGGCACCCGCCACATCGAAGTCGATCTCGGTGGGTTTGACCTGACCGTGCAGCCCGATGCGATTGAAGTCGTCTCGATAGAACGAGATGTCGATCGCCCCCGCGCGGTCGGGAAGTTGAAGCTCGCGATGCAGGCGTTCGGCGATCCACGTCCCGCCGCTGTGTATGCCGATCAGGCGCGACACGCGATCGCGCCGCGCGCCGATATGCTCGGCGAGCGATGCGCGCAGCAACGCGTACAGGCCTTCGGCATCGGGCGTATCGACGCGCTGCGCTGTGTCGTCGAGACTCACGCCAGCGCCTCGCGCACCGGCAATGCATCGAAGTAGCGTTGCAAGATCACTTGTGCTGCGACATCGTCGAGCGCCTTCGCGCGTTTCGCGAGGCCCGCCTGACGACGCTCGCGATGAAGCGTGTCGGCATCGATCGAGCTGTAGCGTTCATCCACGCGCGCAACCGGCAGGCCGAAGCGTCGCGAGAGATGGTCGATGAATCGTTCGCATCGCGCGAGAGCAGGCGACGGCTTGTGATCCTTGATATCCGCATCGACCGACAGCGGGATGCCGACCACCAGGCGCTCGGGCCGCCACTCGTCGACCAGCCTGGCGATCGCAGCGAACCCGTCGTCGCTGTCGGTCACGTTGACGATCGCGGCGGCACGCGCCTGGCGCACCAGTTCGTTGCCGACCGCCACGCCGATGCGCCGCGCACCGACGTCGAATGCGAGCAGGGTTTCCGAAGGCAAAGTCACGTGCGCCGCAGGCACGTGCATCACGCGTGCCCCGCGTCGCCCGACAGCATCATCGGATCGAAGCCGAGCAACTGGATCGCCGACGCGCGTCGATGCGCGTGGGGCACGTCGAACACCACCGCCGGATCGGCGCGTACCGTCAGCCACGCGTTTTGCGCGATCTCGCTTTCGAGCTGGCCACCGGACCAGCCGGCGTAGCCGAGCGCGACCATCACGTGCTTCGGACCGTGACCGCCGGCGATCGCTTCGAGCACGTCCTTCGAGGTCGTCACCGACAGGCCATCCTCGGCGGTCAGGGTCGAACCATATTCCGCATCGACCTGGTCGTGCAGCACGAAGCCGCGATCGGTGGCGATCGGGCCGCCGTAGCAGACCGGCTGCGCGCCCAGCAACGCGATCTCGAGCTTCATCTCGACGCGCTCGAACAATTTCTCGAGCGTGAGGTCGGTGGGCCGATTGATGACGACACCCATCGCGCGCTCGGGCGTGTGCTCGAGGATATAGACGACCGTTTCGGAAAATCGCTCGTCGGCCATGCTGGGCATGGCGATCAGGAAGTGGTTGGCGAGACTGAGCGTATGCGTGCGCAAACCGGTCGAAGAACCGGTCTGCGTTGCGGGCGATGCACCCGTTTCTGCTGCTTTCGTCTTGCCGTCCGCGGATGCGTGATCGGACATGGGCGCATTGTAAACGCCGACATGGGTCGGCACAATCGACCGCCTTCGAATTGCGCCTCGCTGTCTCTTCGCTGCCCTCCCCCTCCCCCATCACTGCGATTTTCCATGTCCCGACACGATCCGATCTACGAGCGCGGGCTGGTCTGGTTCCGCCGGGACCTGCGCGTGGCGGATCACGCCGCGCTCTATCACGCTCTGCGCTCGTGCAGGTCGGTGTGGTGCGTCTTCGTCTTCGATACCGAAATCCTGCAACCTCTGATCGCGGGCGGCTTGCGGCACGATCGTCGCGTCGAGTTCATTCGCGCAAGCGTCGTCGAATTGTCGGATGCGTTACGCGACGCATCGCCCGGCAACGGCAGTGGCCTGGTCGTGCGGCACGGCCGTGCGCGCGATTTCGTGCCGCAACTGGCCGATGCACTGAAGGTCGATGCGGTGTTCGTCAATCACGACTACGAGCCCGATGCGATCGCGCGCGATGAAGCGGTCGCGAAGACATTGAAGAGCGACGGGCGCGAGTTCCGTGACTTCAAGGATCAGGTCATCTTCGAGAAGGACGAGATCCTGACGCAAGGCGGCACGCCCTTCTCGGTGTTCACGCCGTACAAGCGCGCGTGGCTGACGGCCGTCACGCCGTTCCACGTGTCGTCCTATCCGGTCGAGCGTCATGCCGGGCGGCTCGCGCCGGTTCCCGCGCAACCGCATCGGCAGGTGCCGACGCTTGCCGACATGGGTTTCGAGAAGACCAATCTCGATGCACTCGACATTCCCGCCGGCGCATCGGGCGCGCACAGACTCTTCGACGCATTCACCGAGCGCCTGACCGACTATCGCGAGGCGCGCGACTATCCCGGCAGGCGTGGCACTTCGTATCTGTCGGTCCATCTGCGCTTCGGTACGATCTCGATACGGGCGCTCGCGCGCGCCGCGTTGAATCGTTCAGAAATCGATCGTGCACATCGCGGCCTCGCGGCGGATGCGGCAGTGGGTGGCCGCGGTGCAGAAACCTGGCTGTCCGAGCTGATCTGGCGCGACTTCTACTTTCAGATCCTGCACCACCGGCCCGACCTCGCGCGTGGCGCGGCCTTCAAGTCCCAATTCGATCGTATCGGCTGGGAGCAGGGAGCGCATGCCGACCGTCTCTTCGACGCCTGGTGTCGCGGCGCGACCGGCTATCCGCTGGTCGATGCCGCGATGACACAGATCAACCTCACCGGCTACATGCACAACCGCCTGCGCATGGTGACGGCGAGTTTTCTCGCGAAGGACCTTGGGCTCGATTGGCGCTGGGGCGAGCGCTATTTCGCCGAGCGTCTGAATGACTTTGACCTGTCGGCCAACAACGGCGGCTGGCAGTGGGCCGCGTCGAGCGGCTGCGACGCGCAGCCGTGGTTTCGCATCTTCAATCCGGTCACGCAGTCGCGGAAGTTCGACCCGGAAGGCACGTTCATACGCCGCTATCTCCCCGGCCTCGCGAAGCTGTCGAACGACACCATCCACGCCCCGTGGCTCGCGAGCGCTTCCGAGCTCGATCGTGCCGGCATCGTGCTCGGCCGCGACTACCCCGAACCGGTCGTCGATCACGACGCGGCACGGCGCGTTACGCTGCAACGCTATGCGGTGGTGAAGATTGGGGCCTGACCTTGCGTTCGGCTGACGACCCCAACCAATCGGGACCAGCTTCTCTCGACAGAAACAAGCCCTGTCGCAATCCGTGGGTGATCGGTGGGGACGACCCGCCAATACTGCACTCACGGCAGCTCGATCAACCCGCAGCGTGCCGCTTCTTCATTCCAGGAGCAGATCATGAAATTCACCACCCCCCTCATGACCGTCGCGGCAGTGTTCGCCTTCGTCGCGTCCCATCAGGCCCACGCCGGACCGGCGTCCACAGCGCAGGAAGCCGCGCTTAACGGAGCCAACTCCCACACCGTTCTGCTCGCGCAAGCCGACAGGATGTCGCCGCGCGAGTACCGAGCGAGCGAATCATCCTTTGCCGGCCCGGGAAAACGCGGCGCGCGCGTCGCCGCACAGAAGGGCCCGGAAGCTCTGCGTCGCTACGTCGATCGCACCCGCATGATCTACGCGCTCGAATATCAGGAATTCGCCAAGCCGTAGCGCGATGCGGCGTCACGCGTGCATTGTGCGGGGTCGGGATACCGCCCACCCCGTTTCGATTGCGGCGCGCGACGCGCCGTCGGCCGCCTCGGACGGCATTTTCGTCTTCCTGGCGGCTGAACTCGCACCCGCTTCGCGTGCACTCATACCGCCGGATCCGAATTTCGTCGCTTCGCCGTTGTGGCGCGCATCTTCGACTTCTAGTCTGAAAGCAACCCGGCAACCAACCAGCCGCCGGGTCGATGGCGCAAGACGCGCCGCGTTGCAACCCACCTGGGAGTCGATCATGAATCTCGTCATAAAGTCCGTCGCAGTCGCGGCGATGACGCTTTGCGCCGTTTCGCAGTCAGCCTTGGCGGCCGATGTTTCGGCGTCATCCGAGTCGGCTGTGACCGCCGTCCGTCAAGATCCGGCTGCGCAAATTGCGCAAGCGGACATCGGCTCCGCTTCGATGCGGTCAGCCAACGCAATGCAAAGTACAGGGATCGAGTCGTTCGACTCAGGCAAGCGCGGCGCGCGCGCTGCCGCGAAACAGGGGCCGGACGCGCTGCGCCGCTATGTCGATCGCACGCGCATGATTTACGCGCTCGACTATCGGGAGTTCGCTCGTTTCTGAGCGTCAGCGATCGATGTCGAACGACGGCGGCCTTCGCCGAAACGAAGGCCGCTGATCGGGTTCAGGCCGACTGCGTGCGACGCGCCTTGACGTGGTGCGCAAGCAGTTCGAGCAACTCGTCTTCCTGATAGGGCTTGCCGAGGTACTCGTCGACGCCCAGCTCGGTCGCGTGTTGCCTGTGCTTCTCGGCCGTGCGCGACGTGATCATGATGATCGGCACGTGACGATAGCGCTCGTCGTTGCGGATGTTGCGCGTCAGATCAAAGCCATCCATGCGCGGCATTTCGATATCGACCAGCATCGCGTCGGGCGTGTAGTCCTGCAACTGTTCGAGCGCATCGACCCCGTCCTTGGCCAGCACCACCTGATAGCCCTCGCGCGACAGCAGGCGCTGCGTGACGCGGCGGACCGTCAACGAATCGTCGACGACCATCACGGTCGGGAGGGTCTTCAGGACTTCCTCGTGCGTCGAACGTGTCGCGCCATCGCGCTGCGCATCGCTAGCCGTGCCGGCAACTGCGCCGTCGCCACGCGCAAGGGTTTCGGCCGTGTCGGCACGACGAAGCATGTGCGCGAGTTGCACGGGATTGAGGATCAGCACGATTTCACCCGAACCCAGCACCGTCGCACCGGCGATGCCGGTCATGCGCGCGAGTTGCGGGCCGAGGTTCTTGACGACGACTTCCTGATTGCCGACGACCTCGTCGACGTGGATCGCGATCCGTTCGCCGGCAGAACGCAGGATCAGCACCGGCGACGAACGTTGCGCGACCGGCACGCTGTCTTCGACGCCGAGCAGCGTGCCCAGGAATGCGAGGCGCACCGGCTCACCGAGCCACGTCAGTTGACCGGCGCGGTAGGCATCGGCGAGCGGCTGCGGTCGTAGCTGCTGAACCTGCTCGACCAGCACCGCAGGCAACGCATACACGCGGCCGGCGACGGCGACCAGCACGACCTGCGTGACCGCGAGCGTGAGCGGCAGATTGATCGTGAAGCGCGTGCCCTTGCCCAGTTCGCTGTCGACCGACACGCGACCCGCGAGGACATTGACCTCGGTGCGCACCACGTCCAGGCCGACACCCCGGCCTGCGAGCTCGGTGACCTCGGACGCAGTCGAGAAGCCCGGATGGAAGATCAACTCCGCCGCGCGCGCATCGCTCACGATTTCGCTTTCGCCTACCAGACCGTGATCGCGCGCCTTGACGCGAATGCGATCCAGGTCGAGGCCCGCGCCGTCGTCGGAGAACGTCAGCGCGATCTCGTTGCCTTCCTGGCGCACCTCGACCAGGAGCTCGCCGGTCTCGTGCTTGCCCGCATCGCGTCGCGTCGCGCGGCTCTCGATGCCGTGCACGATATGGTTGCGCAGCAGGTGTTCGAAGGGACCGGCCATGCGTTCGAGCACGCTGCGATCGATCTCGACCGAGCCACCGCGGATGTCGAGGTTGACGCGCTTGTCGACTTCTTTCGCGGCGCGCCGCGCGACGCGATAGAGACGCTCGGCGATGTTCGAGAACGGCACCATGCGCACGCGCATCAGATCCTGCTGCAAGTCGCGTGTCATGCGGCGCTGCGCGGTGAGATCGCCGTCGGCGTTCTCGAGGCTCTTCTGCAGATGCTGCTGCACGGTCTTCACGTCGTTGACCGACTCGGCCATCATCCTTGTCAGTTCCTGGAAGCGCGTGAAGCGATCAAACTCGAGCGGATCGAATTTTTCGCGTTCCTCGCCCGCAGCCTGCTGCGACTGCATGCGCGACTGCAACTGGAATTCAGCCTGGAGATCGATCTCGCGCAACTGCGCGCGGAGGCGCTCGACGTTGTCGCCCAGATCGGACAACGCGCCCTTGATCTGTGCCACTTCGTTTTCGATGCGTGCGCGTGAAATGCTCACCTCGCCCGCGAGGTTGACGAGGCGATCGAGCGTTTCCGAATTGACGCGTACCGCCTGCTGGACGCCGGGCTTCTGTTCGCGCGCGCGCCGTGCATCGGGAACTGTGACCGAGCTGGGCAACGCCTGCGTGTCAACCTGTCCGTCGCCCGGGGTTGCGGTCGAAAATTCCGACCCGACGGCATCGGACGAAGCGGACGCGTTCGCGGAAACAGATACCGCCTCCATCGTTTCGCTGTCAGCCGGCAATTGAATGCGATCGAACAATTCGAGACTGCGATCGTGCGCGGCCAGCAATTCGTCGAGCAGCGCCGGCGGGATCTCGTGCAAGCGCGCCGCGGATTCGACGTTTGCTTCGATGTCGTGAACCGCTTCGCCGAGACGCATCGCGCCGGCCATGCGCGCGCTGCCCTTCAAGGTATGCAGATGCCGCAACAACAGTCGTGCCGGACCGCGATCGGCCGGATTCGATTGCCATGCGCGCAGCAGCGCGCCGATCTGCGGAAGGATCTCGCTGGCTTCGGCGGTGAAGACCTCAAGCAGATCGGGATCGAGCTCGTCGCGCACCGCGCTGCGTGCGGGCGTCGTTTCGGGGCCGCGCGGCAGCGCGTGCTGCGCTTCGGCGAAGGACAAAACCGGCGCGATCGCGTCCGGCACATCGACTGCTTCAGCGACCCCGATCGATTCGACAATCGCGTCAGGCACGAAGGCTTCAAGAGGCTCTATAGCATCGACAGCTTCGACCGACTCAAGGTCGACGGCATCAATGGCTTCAATGGCTTCAATGGATTCAATGGATTCAATGGCTTCAATGGCTTCAATGGCTTCAATGGATTCAACCGGCTCGAGCATCGTCTCGATCGCGATATCGACCGGGACGTCGGCCGCGCCGCTGCCCACATCGTCGCTCGCATACGCATCGGCCTGAGTCAGTTCGCGCCGCAGCGCCAACAGACCCGCAACGCGCACCGGATCGGGTTCGGGCATGCGTTCGGCCGCGAAGCGATACAACATCTTCGAGAGCGCTTCGACGCCGTCCTGCAGGCGCATCACCTGTTCTTCGGCCAACACCACGGGCTCACGCCACAAGGTCTGCAACACGTCCTCGATCGCCGCGGCTAGATCGTGCGCGGGAATCAGCCCGACTGTCGCGGACGAGCCTGCGAGCGAATGCGCCGCGCGGATCGCGCCTTCCGAAACATAACGATCGAGCTCGTAGCGCCACTCGTCGAAGTCACGCGTCAACACGCGCAGCAAGTCGTCCGATTCGGACAGATAGATGTTGAAGAGCGCCAGCGAAATGTTGAGCGAGCCGATGCGTCGCGTTTCTTCCGGACGCGCCGCGGGCTCTGGGATGGCGAACGACAGCACGTTGTCGTTCGGCGTTTCGGCCGTCGCGCGCTGGCCCGGCTGTGCCGATTCAGAATCGGCTTCTATGGCATTCGCAGTCGCCAGATCGCTCGTCACATCCGGCACAGTGGCGGAGACGGGTTGCAACAAATCTTCGCCGCGCGCGACGAGGTCCGCGAAATCGGGTTCACCCGACGCCAGATCGGCAATCACCGCGGTCGCATCGGCTGGCATTTGCGGTTGCACGCCGAAGAACTCGATATCGAGCAAGGCATCGTCGCTATCGATGAACTGGGTTGCCGCGAAGCTCGAGTCGTCTTCGACGATCGTGTGACGCGGCAGGAATTCGGTCTTCAGGAAATCTTCTTCGGTCGCGTGGAGGGTGTCATCGATCGGTTCGTTCACGTCGTACGCGATGTCTTCGATTGATTTCGAAATCAGCGACGGCGCAGACGACGCGACCGCGGGCTGCGCTGCGAATTCAACCGCAGCACGGGCGCCGTTGCGCACCGCACGTGCCGCTTCGATCAAGGTGTCTGGCATGTGCGACGACGTGCCGGTCGCCTGCAGTTCTTCGACCCAATCGCCCATGTAGCGGATCGCGTAATCGGCGAGCGAGCGCAGGTCGGTGGGCGCCGCGACTTGTTCGGAGAGATAGCCGTTGAAGGTTTCCTCCAAGCTCCAGGCGGCCTCGCCGAACGCGTTCAGGCCGACCATGCGGCCGCTGCCCTTGAGCGTGTGGAAACCGCGACGCAAGACGGTCATGGCGGTGACGTTGGCCGGATCCGCATCGAGCACGCGCAGCGAGTCGCGCGCATCGGCCAGCACTGTGGTCGCTTCCTCGAGGAAGATCTCGAGCAGCTCGGCATCGATCGCCGCTTCATTGTTTTCTGCTGGCACCGGCGCCGAAGGCTCGACCGGCATGAGCATCGTGGGCATGCCCGCCGCGCGGCTGGCGTGGCTGGCGAGCTTGGCGACGTCCTCGCCGAGCGTGGCAGCCGCGTCGGCCGCATCGTGGCCCGTCAGACCGTCGCGCTGTGCATGCCGGAGCGACCGCAACGCGGCCGAGGCTTCATCCTGCAACGCGCGATCGTCGATCAAGGCCGCATTGCGGCGTACGTCTTCGAGCGCGGCAACCAAATGATTGCGCGTGTCCTGATCATCGGGATGCGCGCGCAACTGGGCAGCCAATGCGTTCGCATCGTCGCCACGCCGCCCGATCTCTTCTTCGAGCGTCGTTTCGTGCGCGATGATCTCGGTCGTGGCGAACGAGAATTCGGGCTCGTCGAGCGTGGTCGGCGAAGCCGACTCGCTCGCTGGCGACGGGGCGGCTGCGTCGTCGAACACCAAGTCGAGCGGCGGCGCTTCATCGATTGCGCGTGCCTCCGAGGCTCCTGCCACATCTCTCGTATCGACGTGCCACGTCTCTGCTGTCGCGTTCTCGCTTGCGACAACTGCGGCACGCGCAGGCGGACGCGCCATCTGCGCCGTGAACGCGCCGGTCTCCACATCGAAATGAAACGCCGATTCGTCGATGCGATCGCGCTTGATCTGCTCGACGTAGAAACCGACCGCGCCGAGATTCTGCGCAAGCCGCTCGAACGCCACTGGATCGGCGATCTCGTCCTCTTTCTCGAAGCGCGCGATCTCGTTGCGCGCACTATCGATCGCGCGATGCGCATCTTCGTGGCCGAGCAATGCGAGCGCGCCACTGACCTGCGCGAGATTCCTGTGCGCCTCGGCGAGGCCTGCACGCGCCGTCTGGTCGCGGAAGAAGGCGTCGAGCGCCTTCTCGGCGCTGCGCAGGTTGGCCTGCATTTCCGCGACGAAGCTCGCCATCGTGAGCCGTTCCTCGGCTTCACGCGACATGCGATCCAGCCAGTCCACCGTGCCCGTTGGGCTCTCCTGGCCCAGTGCGGAAGCCTCGACTCTCTCGACCACCATCGCGGCGCGCGCGTCGAACGCATCGTCGAGTGCACGCGCACGATCGATCGCGCCCTCGAGAAACAGCAGCGCGGTTGCGACATCGAGTCCGACGCCCGCTGCCGGTTGGCGCGGATCGAAGCCGAGATCCGTGGCGATGCCGTCGATCACCTGTGCAACCTGCGCGAGCCCGCGGCGCTTCAACGGTCCGACCGCGTCGAGCAGTGCGCCGGTGGTGCGCGCGAAGTGCTGGATCTGTCCCATGTCGCCCGCGACCACCGAAGACCACGCCGACTTGGCCTCGGCGAGCACGTCGCGCGCATGGCGTAGCGTAGCCGTATCGATGCGTCCATAGCGCTGCGTCTGGAAGTCCGCGGGAACAGCGTTCTCGAGGCGATAGCGCGCCTGAACTTCACGCACGTGCGGCGTGACCGGTGCCGCGATCGCCACGAAGAACAGCGTGTCGTTGAAGAGGCGCTCCGCGACTGCGGCCGAGCCTTCGACGAGCTTGCGGATCTGCAGATTGATGCGGCCGGCAAGACGTTTCAGGTGTGCGTGCTGTTCGCGCGCGTGATCGGCGTGGCTGTAGCCATCGTGCGCCAGCGCTTCGAACAGGGCGCGCGCCACCCACCAGAAGGCGCGCTGCTGGTTCGGCTTCGCGGTGGCAGCAACCGACGCCTCTATCGCGGCAACCGCATTCGCGAGAGCCGACAGCGCCCGCGTGTCCTGATCGTTGCGCATGTAGCGCAGCAGCGCGAGCTCGAAGGCGGTCCGCTGCTCATTGAGCCCTTCGCCGAGCTTCGCCTGAAACGCATCGGTGCCGGGCGCGGCGCGGCCGCTCCCTGTCGCCGCGCCGCGCGGCGGACGAATCGAAAGGTCTGCTTGAAACAGGTCGGCCGGATGGATCCGGTCGGCATTGTGCGCGCGCAGCAGCTCGCGATACGCGGGAAACAGGTAGAGCGGCTGCTGATGCGCGCCGCCCTGCAGATCTTCGAGATATTCGACGATGGTGCGGCAGCAGCCGATGATGGCGTCGAGCGCGGTCGCATCGCACTTCTCGGGCTCGGCTTCGAAGCTGGCCAGCAGTTCCTCGATCGCCTCGGTCAGCTTGGGAATACCGGCGAGCTCGACGATCTCGAGCGCACCGTGGGCCTGATGAAGATGCGAGCGCGCGACCCGCAGCGGGCCGAGGTCCACGTCGCGTCGCTCGGCGCCGGCAGCGCCGGCGCGAAAGCTGCGCAGCGCGGCCGTGGCCGCGTCGAACGCCTTGGAGATTTCGGGCAGCAGCCAGGCGATGGTCGCGGTGTCGATCGCGGCGTCCGAATGCGCGTCAACATCCGCGGCAACGTCCGCATGCACATCGGAACGCGTCGATGATTCGGCAAGCGCGCCGAATGCGACGCTCGCGTCAGAAGAGCGATGCACGTTGGAATCCTGTTCGAGCCCTGCGAGAGCGGAAGCGCCGTTCATCGATACATTCCTGGCTATGCAATCCGTGTGGATGACGCGGCGGCGCATACGCCGGCCGCATGCGCATCAGTTGATCTTGATTTGGCCCTAGTTGACCTTGAACCGTGCGACCGAGCTCTTGAGTTCGAGCGCCAGCGCGGAAAGCTGCTGGATCGACGTCGCAGTGCGGCGCGTGCCATCGGACGCTTCTTCGTTGACCGAGAGGATGTGCTCGATGCTCGACGCCATGCCGCCGGCCGACTTGGCCTGCGTGGAGGTCTCACCCGAGATGGACTCGATCAGTTCGGCAAGCTGGCGCGAGACGCGTCCGATGTTGGCGAGCGACTGGCCCGCCGCGTCGGACAGCTTGGCGCCCTCGACCACGCCCTGCGTGGATTTCTCCATCGCGGACACGGCGTCCTGCGTGTCGGTTTGAATGGTCCGCACCAGCGCACCGATCTGCTTGGTCGCCTCGCCCGAACGCTCTGCCAGGCGCTGCACTTCTTCGGCAACCACCGAGAAGCCGCGGCCCGCTTCGCCTGCGGACGCGGCCTGGATCGCCGCGTTCAACGCGAGCACGTTGGTCTGCTCGGTGATGTCCGAGATCAGCTCGATGATTTCGCCGATCTCCTGCGACGATTCACCCAGGCGTTTGATGCGCTTGCTGGTCTCCTGGATCTGTTCGCGGATCTCGTTCATGCCCGAGATCGAGTTCTGCACCGCGCGCTGGCCGTCTTCGGCGGCCGTCAGCGACTGGCGCGCTACGGTTGCCGACTCGGCCGCGGACACCGACACTTCGCTGATCTGGCGAGCCATCACGAGCACCGCATCGCCGGTCGACCGGATCTCGCGTGATTGTTCATCGGATGCAGCGAGAAGACGCGTGGAGGTCTGCTGCGCGTCGGACGACGCTTCGGTCACCTGCTCGACCGTGCTGTTGATGCGCCCGACCAGCGTGCGCAATTCTTCGACCGTGTAGTTGACCGAGTCCGCGATCGCCCCGGTGATGTCCTCGGACACGGTGGCATGCATCGTCAGGTTCCCGTCGGCGACCTCCTGCAGCTCGTTCATCAGGCGCAAGATCGCGGCCTGGTTGGTTTCGTTGGTCGCCTTGAGCGTCTCTTCCTGACGCTCGGCCTGGGCGCGGCCACGACTCGCTTCTTCGGCCTGCAGGGCGACACTCTTCACATAGGTTCGCGCAATCATCGCCGCACCCACGAGCGTCAGGAAGCCGGTGAGGAAAGCGAGCCACAGGAATGCGCTGCTGCCTTCGGCATAAGCGCGTTGCAATGCAACCATGTGGTTGCGCATCGGCTCGCTGTCCTTGAAGATCTGTTCGCCGGCCTGCTTGGCGGCGACCACCTTGGGCAGGTTGTCGAGCAGACCCTTCATCTGCGTCTGATAAACGGCAAATCGTTTCTGAAGCGCCAGTAGCTTGTCGCGCGTATCGCCGGAGCTGCCGTTGAGCAGTCCCTCGACGGTATCGCGGAAGGTGTTGCCGTCCTTGCCGAGGCTGAAGGCGCTATCGGGATTGACGCCTTCGCCAACCAGCAGCTCATTCGCGTTGCGCGCGAGGCGTTGCGTGAGCATCACCAGTTGACCAGCTGCTGCGACTTCGCGAGCCGAGGCGCCCGATTGCAATTTCTGCGCGGCGACCTGCTCGCTTGCCTGCGCGAGCGCGGGCGTTGCATCGTTCAATGCGTGTAGCGTCGCGCCGATCGACGTGAGCAGCTTCTCATCCTCGAGAATCACGGTCGCGCTCTTCGAGGTCTGCTTCCAGTCGTTCTGGACCGCGATCAACTGGGGCCGGGCGTTGTCGCTGGTGCCCGGTACTTCGCGGTCGCCGACCATGCCTCCGTCATCGAGCGCGTTGAGGTTGGTGGCGAGGCGATCGCGGCTGTCGCGCAACTGCGCGAAGGCATTGCCATCGCCCTGCAAGGCATTGGGAACGGCTTTGGCGAGGCGCTGCGAATGCATCAGCAACTCGCCGGTGGTTCCGGCGTATGCCGTTTCGCCCGACTTGCTGCGCAGGTCGAGCGCCACCATCACGATGAAGATCAGCAGCATCGCCACCGTGGACCAGATCAGCCAGGGCAATCTGCGCGCGAGCGCACCAGCCGTCACGTCGAGGGCATCGGCCGGGGCTGCGACTGCCTTGGCCACGTGCGGAATGTTGATCGTCTCGCCTGTCGCGGGCGGCGTTGACTGCATCGGCGCGACGGTCGAGAAGCTTTCGGATTCCGTGGCTGCCGGTTCTTGCATCACGGTCGTGCCCGCCGTCGTGCCCGTTGCAGCCTTGCGGTCGGGCACATTGTCGCGCGCGCCGCCAAAACCCTTGTCGAAGGACCACGTGAATGCCATGTCTTCCTCATCATGTTAGTCGGAGAACTACCGCAGCGGCATTCCCCGTCCTGTCGTCTATCGGCACGCGTAGCGAAAAATAGAGCGCCCCGCATGACTTGGGAAATCGACGCCGTGCAAAGCGATCGATGGATGCGGCCCGCCGTCAGGACCGGCCGATCTGCAGAAACCGTTCATCGGTGGTGAGCGCCGCGAGATCGAGCTCATCCCAAAGCACCCCCTGTGCATCGACGAGCCGCGCACGCATCCAGGGCGCGTAGAGGTCCGGCCCGGTTGCCACCTGGGCCGTGTCGCTTTCGGAAGCCGCACCGAGGTCAGCCGCACTGCGCAGACCGAGCATGCGCGACACCAGGATGCCGCTGGAAAAATGAAGCTCGCTTGAAAACGCGAGAACCCGGCTGTCCTTGTCGAGCGGCGTCGCAGCGCCTCCCGCGAACAGCGACAGATCGACGATGCCCAGAAGATTGCCCCGCACGTTGGCGAGGCCGCGGTACCAAGCTTTGGTCAGCGGCACCGGCGTTATGTCGGGAACCGCGAGAATCTCACCGGCGTCGGCGAGATCGATCAACACGCGCCTTTGGCCGATCTGCAGCCCGAGCCGGTTCGATGCGAGGGGCGCGCTCTGCGCGCGGCGCAAACGATCGGACAATGCGGACTGGAATTCGCGCAGGCGTTCGCGTCGCGTGGTGAACGACGCCGCGGACGATGATTGCGTGGAACGCGAAAGGGGCTCCGACATGATCAAGCGGCGCAGGCGCGAATCTTGGTCAGCAATTCCTTGGGATCGACCGGCTTGACCACGTAGTCCTTCGCGCCCTGCTTCATTCCCCAGTAGCGATCAGTCTCCTGGCTCTTGCTGGTGCAGATGATGATCGGGATGTGCGCCGTGCCGGGATCGCGGCTGATGGTGCGCGTCACCTGGAAACCGTTCTGCCCGGGCATCACGACATCCATCAGGATCAGGTCGGGCTGCTCGCTCTTCGCCTTCGTCAGGGCCTCCGCGCCGTTCTCGGCGGTGACCACGTCGTAACCGTTCTTGCTGAGCAGTTCGGCGAAGAAAAAACGTTCTGTAGCGGAGTCGTCAACGACGAGAATCTTTTGCAAGGTCATTCCAGTGTGGTTCGCGATGTGGCGTGCGGAAGTCGTGCGGAGTGGCGTATCGAGAGCTTGATCGGCATGGCACGTTCAAGCTTTAGGTCATGGCGCGGCGCGCATGGACATCGACGGTCTTCAGCAGGCTGTCCTTGGTGAACGGCTTGGTCAGATATTCATCCGACCCGACCATGCGCCCGCGTGCGCGATCGAACAGTCCGTCCTTGCTCGATAACATCACCACCGGAGTCGAATGAAAGCGCACGCTCTTCTTGATCAATGCGCAGGTCTGATAGCCATCCAGCCGCGGCATCAGGATGTCGCAGAAGATCAGGTCGGGCTGGTAGTCGTTCACCTTGGCGAGCGCATCGAAGCCGTCGTCGGCGAGGATCACCTGGCAGCCTGCCTGCACGAGAAAGATTTCGGCGCTGCGACGAATCGTGCTGCTGTCGTCGATCACCATCACCTTCAGACCAGCGATATCGGTAGTGGAAGCCATAATTCCCTTCGGATGTTCGACGCTCACGACGAGCGTCACATCGGTATCGGCATCCATGCGCCGCACATGAGACGCGTAGCGAAACGATTGTAGCGTCAGAAATTTGGCCGGCGCGGCGAAAGCAGCCGCCCTCCCTCAACCCGCGTTGTGGATGGGCAACGGCCATTAGGGAAAAGCTCTACGGGCGAGGGACACCGTACGGATGCCAAACCTTAGACGCGCAGGGGATGCGCGAAGCTTGCGATCACACTTCGACCATCTCGAAATCTTCCTTGCGCGCGCCGCATTCGGGGCAGGTCCAGTTCATCGGCACGTCTTCCCAGCGCGTGCCGGCGGTGAGGCCTTCTTCGGGCGCGCCGGCCTCTTCATCGTAGATCCAGCCGCAGATCAGGCACATCCAGGTCTTCATCGTCGAGTCGTCTAGTCCGGGGTTGGATCGGTGGCTGTTAACGGCAGCAGCGTAAAATGCGCGGTTCGCGACGGCAAACGCCCATGGCGCGCTTTGCAATTTCTTCGATCGAGCTTTGCAAACCCGCGAGTTTAGCCTTACCGCTCGCACGATGCCCGCCACCGCACGAGCCGAGTCGCTTCCCATTCCGACACCGTCCGCATGACCCCCACCTCTCCGCCAATCGTGCTGACCTTCTCCGCCTGCGACCCGACCGGCGGGGCGGGCATGCAGGCCGACCTGATGACGATCGCGAGCCTCGGTTGTCATGCGGCGTCGGTAGCGACCGGCATCACGGTGCAGGACACCACCGGCGTCGATGAGTTCGTCGCGATCGATGCCGATCACGTCGATGACCAGGCCCGCACGATCCTCGAAGACATGCGCGTGGCGGCGTTCAAGATCGGCGTGCTGGGCGACGTGGAGACCGTGGCCGCGGTCGCCGAGATCCTGGCGGATTATCCGGACATCCCCGTGGTTCTCGATCCGGTACTGGCGAGTGGACGCGGCGACGCGTTCGCCGACGACGACACGCTGCGCGCGATCCGCGAACTCCTGATCCCCGAGGCAACGCTGATCACCCCCAACAGTTACGAAGCCCGTCGTCTCGCCGCCACCGGGGACGATGTCGACGAAAGCGATGACGCGGCCGCGAATCAGCCTATCGGCCTGGACGCGGCCGCTGCGCGCCTGATCGGCTGGGGCGCGACCTGGGTCTTGATCACCGGCACCCACGAGCACACCAGCGACGTTGTCAACACGCTCTACGGAGAGCGCGATGGCGCCACGGTGCGGATTCGCGCCGACGCATGGCAGCGCCTGCCGGGCTCCTACCACGGCTCGGGCTGCACGCTCGCGTCGGCGATTGCGGCCTTGCTGGCCAGCGGTTCATCGCTCGAAGACGCGGTGCGCGAAGCGCAGGACTACACCTGGCGCGCCTTGAGCGCGGGCTTTCGTCCCGGCATGGGGCAGTTCATCCCCGATCGATTCTTCTGGGCGCGCCGAAAGGAAGAAACGCGCCTGTACAGCGGCGCACGAAGCGCATGAATGCCGGCGTCGCGCGCGGCGGCCATCCTCGCGGCGTCAACCCTATTCGCGGGCTTTATGCAATCACACCGGACGAAGCAGATACCGGGCGATTGCTGGCCATGGTGGCTGCCGCGCTCGAAGGCGGCGCGACCCTGGTTCAGTACCGCAACAAGGCGGCGAACGCCAGGCTGCGCGCCGATCAGGCGGTGCGACTCGCGAAGCTCTGCAACGAGGAGCAATGCCCACTAATCGTCAACGACCACCTCGAGCTTGCGATGGATATCGAGGGCGCGGGACTGCATGTCGGCGCCGACGACGCGGACGATCTGCGGGCGCTGCGCGAGCGGCTCGGACCGTCGCGCATCCTCGGCGTGTCTTGCTACGCGAGTCTTGATCGCGCCAGACAGGCAGCGGCCGCCGGCGCGGACTATGTCGCGTTCGGCAGCGTCTTCCCTTCGCCGACCAAGCCCGCCGCGGCTTGCGCATCCCTCGAACTGTTCGCGCAGGCTCGCGAGCTGAACATCGCGCTGGTCGCCATCGGCGGCATCGATGCCTCGAACCTGCCGCGCCTGATCGCGGCCCGCGCCAATGCCGCGGCCGTGATCACCGATCTCTTCTGCGTGAATGGCAACGTGGTTGCCGGCGTCGAAGAGAACGCTGCAATTCGCAGGCGCGCCGCCGCGCTGGCGCGTTGCTTCGACGATGCGCGAATCCCAGAGCCCGAGCCCGACCCACTGCAGGCTGCCGCATCGTGACCGACTCCCGCAACGAGAAACTCTTCGCACGCGCCCAGCGCACCACGCCCGGTGGCGTCAACTCGCCCGTGCGCGCATTCCGGCAGGTGGGCGGCGTGCCGCGCTTCGTCACCCGCGCGGAAGGTCCGTACTTCTGGGATGCCGACGGCACGCGCTACATCGACTACATCGGCAGCTGGGGCCCGGCCATCCTCGGTCACGCGCATTCGCGCGTGGTGCAGGCGGTGCAGGCCGCAGCCGCGCGCGGCCTGTCGTTCGGCGCGCCCACCGAAGGCGAAATCGAGATGGCCGAGACGCTCTGTCGACTCGTCCCATCGATGGAGCAGGTGCGTCTCGTCTCGTCGGGTACCGAAGCGGCGATGAGCGCGATACGCCTCGCGCGCGGCGCGACCGACCGTCCGAAGATCATCAAGTTCGACGGCTGCTATCACGGCCATGCCGACAGCCTGCTGGTCAAGGCGGGCTCGGGCCTGTTGACCTTCAACACGCCGAGCTCGGCGGGCGTGCCGCCCGAGATCACGCAGCACACGCTGGCGCTCGACTACAACGATTGCGCACAACTGGAAGCCGCGTTCACCGAGCACGGCGATGCCATCGCGTGCGTGATCGTCGAGCCGATCGCGGGCAACATGAACCTCGTCCGCGCAACCACCGAGTTCATCGCCTGCATGCAGGCGCAGTGCGAAAAGCACGGCGCGCTGTTGATCTTCGATGAAGTGATGAGCGGCTTTCGCGTCGCACTCGGCGGCGCGCAATCGATCTACGGCGTGGCGCCCGACATCACGGTGCTCGGCAAGGTCATCGGTGGAGGCTTGCCGGTGGCCGCTTTCGGAGCGCGGCGTGAGGTCATGCGCCGTCTGTCGCCCGAGGGCGGCGTCTATCAGGCCGGTACCTTGTCCGGCAATCCCGTCGCGGTTGCCGCAGGCCTCGCGACTCTCGCCGAAATCGAGGTGCCGGGCTTCTACGATCGCTTGTCCGCCAGCACCGGCAAGCTCGCGGCGGGTCTCGCGCGCGCCGCGGCCGATGCCCGCGTCACGTTCTGCAGCGATGCGGTGGGCGGCATGTTCGGCCTCTACTTCAGGACCGGTAACCCCCACGCGCTGCCCGACGTCAGCGGCTCGGACATCGAGCGCTTCAAGCGCTTCTTCCATGCGATGCTGGATCGCGGCGTCTATCTCGCGCCCTCGGCATACGAAGCGGGATTCGTTTCGGCCGCTCACGACGATGCCGCGATCGAGGCGACCATCGCAGCAGCGCGTGAAGCATTCGCCGCGATCGATTGAAGCCCGAAGCCTTATCGCGAACCCGAACAGCCTCCGTCACGCACTTCCTGTTGTCCGATAGTTGCTTCGGCCGAATCAGCAGCAACGGCTGTGGAGAAGCGGCATAAAATGCGCGGGTTCGGCCCCAGATGAACGCCATCCCTTCGTTTTCCGAAAGCTGCGGTCCATGCGCTTGTCGTTGCGATTCCTCGTTCCCCTGATCGCCGCTCTCGCGCTCCTCGCCTATTTCGTCGTCCCCCAGATCGATGCGTTGACCGTGCGCTGGTTCGTTCGCGATCTCGATTCGCGCGCGCAACTGGCCGCGGCGCCGTTGTCCGATCAACTCGCCGAACTCGTTCCCGAGCGCGCCAACCAGAAGATCACGACGCTGCTCAACAGCGTCACGCAGAACGAGCGGCTCTACGCGATCGCGTTCTGCGACCGCACCAACCGCGTCGCCTATCGCAGCGCCAATCTGCCCACCGAAGTGGGTTGCATGGCGAGTCCCGACGAGACGCGCGTGGGCAACAACGCCAGTGAGGTGCTCGGCTCGATCGTCAAGCTGCCCAAGGGATCGGTGCACGTTGCCCGGATCCCGGTCAAGACGCCCGAGGGCGACATCGGCCGGCTGGTGATGGTGTCGGACATGAGCTTCATCGAGAGCCGCAGCGAGGACACGCGCAAGTACACCATCCTGCTGTTCCTGATCCTGGGCGTCGTCACGTCGCTGATCACGGTGCTGGTCGCCCACCTGTCGTGGCGCGGGTGGATCGCCGGCGTGCGCGCGATGCTGCGAGGCGAAGGCGTGTTGCGTCCGTTCGAAGGCGTCGAGGGAAGCATGGCGGGCGTGAGCCCGATGCGGGTTGCCGAAGGTGCCGCCTATGACTCGGAACTTCGCCCCCTGATGGCCGACGTGCGCGGCATCCTGCGAGAACTCGACGAAGAGCGCCGGGTGCGTGACAGCGCCGGCGACGACGGCGGCGAATGGACCCCCGAACGCCTGCGACGCCTCTTGCATGAACACCTTTCGGACGACGAGATCATCGTGGTCTCGAATCGCGAACCCTACATTCACGTCAAGACCGACCACGGCGTCGAGGTGCAGCGACCGGCGAGCGGCCTCGTCACCGCGGTCGAGCCCGTGATGCGCGCGTGCTCGGGGACCTGGATCGCACATGGCGGCGGTTCTGGCGACCGCGAAGCGACCGACGCAAAGTCGCATGTGGCAGTGCCTCCCGACGACCCTGCCTACACCCTGCGGCGCATCTGGCTGACCAAGGAAGAAGAAGACGGCTACTACTACGGCTTTGCCAACGAGGGGCTGTGGCCGCTCTGCCATATCGCCCATGTGCGACCGGTGTTTCGCAGCGCCGACTGGAAACAGTACGTCGCGGTCAATCGACGCTTTGCCGACGCGGTCGTCGAAGAAGCGCGCACCGAGAACCCGGTGGTTCTGGTACAGGACTATCACCTGGCGCTCTTGCCGCGACTGATTCGCGACCGTCTTCCGCTGGCGACCATCATCACCTTCTGGCACATCCCCTGGCCCAACCCCGAGTCCTTCGGCATCTGCCCATGGCGTACCGAGATCCTCGAGGGCCTGCTCGGCAGCACCATCCTCGGTTTTCACACGCGCTATCAGGCCAAGAACTTCATCGAGACCGCCGACCGCTTTCTCGAGACGCGCATCGAGCACGAGATCTCGGTGATCTCCTATGGCGGCGTGCGCACGCAGGTTGAGAGCTATCCGATCTCGATCGACTGGCCCGACGCGCCGGCGTTCGAGAAATCGGTGGAGCAGTGCCGCCTGCATATTCGCGCCCAGCTCGGCTTGCCTGCGGGTCAATTGATCGGACTGGGCGTCGATCGCCTCGACTACACCAAGGGCATCCTCGAACGCTTTTCAGCGGTCGAGGTGATGCTCGAGCGCCATCCCGAAATGGTCGGACGATTCACGTTCGTGCAGATCGCGGCGCCCTCGCGCTCGGCGCTCGAGGAGTACCAGAATTTCGAGGCGCGGGTGCGCGCGGAAGCCTCGCGCATCAATCGACGCTTCTCGCGGCCGTCGATGGGGCCCGTGACGGGGCGCTCGAGCGTCGAAGCGCCTCCCGCGATTGCGCTCCTGATCGAGCATCACGACAAGCAGTCGGTGTTCGATCACTACCGCGCCTGCGACACGTGCGTGGTGACCAGCCTGCACGACGGCATGAACCTGGTCGCCAAGGAATTCGTCGCCGCGCGCGACGACGAGCAGGGCGTGTTGATCCTGTCCGCATTCGCGGGCGCCTCGCGTGAACTACGCGAAGCGCTGATCGTCAATCCGTACCACGTCGAGCACACCGCCGACATGCTGCATGCGGCGCTGGTGATGCCGCCCGCCGAGCAGCGCGAGCGCATGCGCGCATTGCGCGCGATCGTGAAGGACCACAACGTCTTCCGCTGGGCCGCGCGCATGCTGCTCGACGCATCGCGCGTGCGGCAGCGCGAGCGCATCCGCGGGCGCATCGCCGAACATCACAGCGAAGCCGAAGACCGCGGCCGCTGGCGCAAGGCCGCGGCGTAGCTCGCTGCGCACGTGAATCACCTGTTCACGCCTGAAGGAAAAGCCGCGCTCGAGCGGCTGGCGCAGCAGCGGACACTCTACGGCTTCGATTTCGACGGAACACTCGCCCCCATCGTCGCGCGTCCGGACAACGCGTTCGCCCACGCGACGACCGAAAGAAAACTCTCCTTGCTCGGCGCGCTCGTGCCGATCGCGATCCTGACGGGTCGCAGCGTCGCCGATATGCGGCAACGGATCGAATTCACGCCGCTGCACCTGATCGGCAACCATGGCGCCGAGGGTCTGCCGGCGCCGCTTCATCACTCGCTCGCCGATTCGCTGACCGCGAGCAGCGGCACGCCCGATCACGGCAGCATCGCGCGCGAATGGCTGCATCAATGGCCTGCCGCAATCGCCGCATACGGCGACGATCCGGGCATCTTCGTAGAGGACAAGACCTACTCGATCTCGATCCATTATCGCCTCGCGGCCGATCGCGAGGCGGCCGAGCGAGCGGTTGCCGCGGCGGTCGCAAAGCTCGTGCCGACGCCGCGCCTGATCGGCGGCAAGTGCGTGTTCAATCTCCTGCCCGAGGGCGCGCCCGACAAGGGCAATGCCCTCGCCAGCCTGGTCCGCTTCGAACATTGCGATGCCGCCTTCTATATCGGAGACGACGAGACCGACGAGGCGGTCTTCCACGGCGCGCCGGCGCATTGGGTCACGGTCCACGTCGGCGTGTCGGAAGACAGTGCGGCAGGTTTCTTCATCGAGCATCAAGGCGATATCGATCGGTGCCTGGATCTCTTGATCGCGAATGCGGAAGCGGCCTTGACCAATCGCTGAGTTCACTCGCCGAGGTCGCGACGAAAAATCGAGCAAGCTTCTCCGCTTTGCCTCGCTTGCAAATGCGACTACACTCGCGCCGTTTTCAATTTCCGGAGTTCCGCGTGGACGCTGATTCGAGTTCTTCCGGTCGATCGACGATCGACTCACCCCTCGGCATCTAGCGACGCGGCTTTATCGGTCGCAGCCGCCGAGTTCCAAGGCGGGCGGCACCCTCTCCTCTGTGCGCTGGTCATTTTCGAATGACTCCAATGACGCACGCGATCGGATTCGCATCGCTGTAATTCGCGCCGCACGTTGACGTGCGGAGAAAGCGGCGTATCGCGCGTGAGCGCGACACGTGGCAAGGAGTTGCTTCGTGAATCTCGACCTGATGAAGGATCAGTTCTCGCGACTGATCGGTACGCGCCGCATGCTGCGGCATTTCCGGCGCATCGCGATCCTCGACGTGCTGCGTCGAAGCGCGGTCAGCAAGGAGGCTCCACGCGCGCTCGCGGCGGCGCTGCTCGACGCCTCACGCGAGCCGGCGGAACGGCTGATTGCAAAGCTCGGCAGCCACGCTGATGGACTGACGACCAGCGAGTCCGATGCGATCCGCGAGGACGTCGGCGCGAACACCATCGAGCACGAACAGGCGATGCCGTGGTGGCTGCATCTGTGGCACTGCTATGCGAATCCCTTCAACCTGCTGCTCACGCTGCTCGCCTTCGTCTCGTATCTCACCGAAGACGCGAAGGCGACGATCGTGATCGGCAGCATGGTGGCGCTGTCGACCCTGCTGCGCTTCGTCCAGGAGTCGCGCTCGAATCGCGCGGCCGATCGCCTGAAGGAGATGGTCAGCACCACCGCGACCGTGATGCGTCGCGACGTGTCGCAACTCGCCGCACCCGAAGCGCCGCGCTATTTCGGCATCGAGCTTCCGGTGCATCCCGCGCGGCCGGTCGAAGTGCCGATTCGCGACCTCGTGCCTGGCGATGTGGTGCTGCTCGCCGCAGGCGACATGATCCCCGCCGACCTGCGCGTGTTGTCGGCGAAGGACCTGTTCGTATCGCAGGCCGCCTTGACCGGCGAGTCGCTGCCGGTCGAGAAATTTTCTGTTTCGCGCGAGTTGTCCAAAGGGTCGGCGACCTCGAGCCCGCTCGAGCTCGACAACATCTGCTTCATGGGGACCAACGTCGTCAGCGGCTCGGCGAGCGCGATCGTGGTCACGACCGGCAACCGCACCTACTTCGGCACGCTGGCCGAGCGCGTGACCGCAGTCGATGCGCGGCCCACGGCGTTCCAGGCCGGCGTCAACAAGGTGAGCTGGCTATTGATCCGCTTCATGCTGGTGATGACGCCGATCGTCTTCCTGCTCAACGGCTTCACCAAGGGCGACTGGCTCGAAGCCTTCCTCTTCGCGATCTCGGTCGCGGTCGGCCTCACGCCCGAGATGCTGCCGATGATCGTGACGGCGACGCTGGCCAAGGGCGCGGTGCAGCTCTCGAAGAAGAAGGTGATCGTCAAGCGGCTCGATGCGATCCAGAACTTCGGCGCCATGGACGTGCTGTGCACCGACAAGACCGGTACGTTGACGCAGGACAGGATTTTCCTCGAGCGCTGCATCGACGCGAGCGGCGAAGCGTCCAAGAGCGTGCTCGAGTACGCCTATCTGAACAGCTACTACCAGACGGGTCTGAAGAACCTGCTCGACCGCGTGGTGCTCGAGCACGCCGAGATGCATCGCGAGCTCGGCCTGGTGACGAATTATCGCAAGGTCGACGAGATCCCCTTCGACTTCGAGCGGCGCCGCATGTCGGTGGTGGTGTCCGAGCGCGAAGACCATCACGAGCTGATCTGCAAGGGCGCGGTCGAAGAGATCGTCGCGGTGTGCGCGACGATGCAGCATGGAGACGAGATCGTCGCGCTCACGCAAGAGCGCCTCGCGCAGATTCGCGAAGTGACCGGCGCCATGAATGCGGAAGGTCTGCGCGTGGTCGCGGTGGCGACGCGCAACTACCCACCGGGCAAAGAGCAATACGCGATCGCCGATGAAGCGGCGCTGACCTTGGTCGGCTACATCGCCTTTCTCGATCCGCCCAAGGAATCGACCGCGCCCGCCCTCGCCGCGCTGCGCGAGCACGGGGTCACGGTCAAGGTGCTGACCGGCGACAACGACCTCGTGACGATCAAGATCTGCAAGGAGGTCGGGTTGATCTTGCCGGTAGACGGAAGCGGCATCCTGCTCGGCTCGCAGATCGAAGCGATGAGCGATACCGAGCTATCGGTCGAGGCCGAGCGCTGCACGGTGTTCGCCAGGCTGAGCCCGACGCACAAGGAACGCATCGTGCGCGTGCTGCACGATCGCGGTCACGTGGTCGGCTTCATGGGCGACGGCATCAACGATGCGCCGGCATTGCGTGCCGCCGACATCGGCATCTCGGTCGATAGCGCGGTCGATATCGCGAAGGAAGCCGCGGACCTGATCCTGCTAGAGAAAAGCTTGATGGTTCTCGAAGAAGGCGTGCTCGAAGGCCGCAGGACCTTCGCGAACATGCTCAAGTACATCAAGATGACCGCGTCGTCGAACTTCGGCAACGTGTTCTCGGTGTTGATCGCCGCGGTCTTCCTACCCTTCCTGCCGATGCTGCCGCTGCAGTTGCTGGTGCAGAACCTGCTTTACGACATCTCGCAGATCGCCGTGCCGTTCGATCATGTCGATCCCGAGTTTCTCGCGAAGCCGCAGAGCTGGCGGCCCGACGACCTCGGCCGATTCATGTTCTGGTTCGGGCCGATCAGTTCGATCTTCGACGTGTGCACGTTCGCGCTGTTGTGGTTCGTGTTCGGCGCCAACTCGCCCGCGCGTCAATCGTTATTCCAGTCGGGTTGGTTCGTCGAGGGGCTGGTTTCGCAGACGCTGATCGTCCACCTGATTCGCACGCGCAAGATTCCGTTCGTGCAAAGCCGTGCGGCGTGGCCGCTGATCGTCACGACACTGTTGATCGTTGCGGTCGCAATCGTCCTGCCGCAGTCGCCGATCGCGAGCTACTTCAAGTTCGAAGCCTTGCCGACGGCGTACTTCCCGTGGCTGGGGGTGGTGCTGATCGCGTACGTGGCGCTTGCGCAGACCGTAAAAAGTATTTACGCGCGGCGCTTCGGCTGGCAATGAAGCGCGCGAACGACGCACGAGCTCACCAGACGCGGTCGATCACCATGGTGAGGCCACCGAACACTTGCCAGGTCGGCGTGGCGCGATTCAATGCGTGGGCCACGCCGAAGTCGACGACGGTGCTGCGCTGGATCGCGTAGGTGAATGCGGCCAGCGCCTGCGCGGTTGCACTCGCGCCACGGCGATGCGTGCCCGAGAGCTCGCCGACGATGCCCCAGCGATCGTCGAGGCGTCTCGACAAGGAGCTTGCGCCCAGCGTCTGCCAGTGACCCTCGCCGGCGTCGCGATCGATCGCGCCGATACGCGTGTTCAGCAGGTTGATGTCGGTGTGCCAGTCGCCGAAGTCGGCGCTGTAGATGGCATTGATCGCGTAGTCCGGTTTGCCGCTGCCGACGCCCAATCCGCGTCGCGCAGTCGGTACCGTCACGCCCGCCTCGAGGCCGAAGGCCGAATCACTGTCGATCGCGAAGCGGCGCTTGACAATGAAGCTCGTGTCGCCGAAGCCGGTGTCGCGCGTGTCATCGTTCGCTGTCTGTCGGACCAGCGCTTCGCCGTCGACGCGAACGCCCCAGCTCTCGGAGAACGCGAGCTTCAACGAATAGGGAAGACTCACGCGCCGTATCGGGTCCGCGTCCGGGTGTCGATCACGCGCGTAGAGCCCACCGAACTCGGCTTCGAACCAGCCGGGTGCCGACAGCGATGCGGTGGTCGATACCGTGGGGCGATTGGGAACGGCTTCGGGTTTGGCGTCGTCGCTCTCGACGCCTTGTGCCTGCGACGCGATTGCGATGCCGAATACCGCAGCGAAGAATCGACTGGTGACGCGCGGCAAGCGCCGATGGGGGCGACGAACCATCATCGCACCGCGGGTGGGCATGCGGGAAACTGGATCAGCGATTGCGTCTAGCGGTTCGCGCGACGACGTTTCGCGGCGGCTAGGCGCGCCGAGACGCTCATGCCGCTTGCGCCGCGGTTTTCGGGTCGGTTCTGCCAGAGTTCCCACAGCTTGTAGCCGAGCGCGGCGCCGCCCCCCAGCTTGGCCACCGTGGTGATGATCGGCAGCTTGAAGCGCGCTGCGACCAGGGACGCGGCCGAGGCGACGAAGGGATAGCGCTTGGCAAGCTCGATAGCGCGCGACCACCAGCTCCGCGATCGATCGCCGGGCAATGCATTGCGCACGATCGCGTTCAGGGTCGCCGCACGCCGCACTTCGGAGAGATGATGCGCGAGCTCCACGCGCTCGACTGCGGCGCGCATCAACAGCATCTGCTTGCGCAATTGCAAGGGAACGTGCGAATGCGCCATCAGCGGACTCCTTGCGAGCGAGGTGCAGTGCGCGATCCCATGCTCGACTCCGCGCTCGGCACCACGTCCGCCGGTTCCACGTGCGCGAATGCGTCTTCCTGAAAATGCGCATGGCGGTCCGCCGCATCGTCAGCGGCCTGGTGCGCGCGCGCCATGTGCGACCAGGTTTCCTTGTCCTTCTCCAACTCAGCCAAGGTTGCGCCGAAGATCGGTGGCCGAAGTTGGAAAATCGAACGCAGCCGCATCGCCAGCACGGCCGCGATGACGAGGTAGACGAGCGTGATGACAATCATCGTGACCACCCGATACTCGGGCGGCACGGCTGCAACGATCGTGAAGGTCCCCACAATCAGCGCCAGCAGCACGAGCACAAGAGCCACCAACCCAAGCAGCGCAGCGCCCAGCAGCCGCTGAATCTCTTCTTCCAGCTCGACCCCTGCGAGCGCCAGGCGCGTATGCGCGAGGCCGGCAGCGGTCGAGATCAGTTGTCGCAGAGAAGGGATCAGCTTGGGAGGCAACTCATCTTCGACGAGCGGCGCATTGGCGCCGCGACGACTCGGTCGCGGCGCGGAGCGCGAACGTCGGGAGCGGCCGGCGCCGAAGATCATGAGCGATATCCCAAGTCAGGCTTGCGGACGGTGTGATGAAATCCCGCCAGCCGCAACGAGATCTCACCCCAGCCAGGCTTCACGTCGATCAACGACGCGCGACCACGACGCCGACCAGGAATCCGATCGCGGCGCCGATGCCGATGGCTTGCCAAGGATTCTCATGCACGTAGTCGTCGGTGAGGATCGCCGCGTCACGCCCTTTCTCCATCACCGTGGCCTGCAAGTCCGAAAGCTGCTCGGATGCGCGCTTGAGCGCCGCAGTGGCCTTGTCGCGCAACTCGGCTGCCTTCTCGCCGGTCGACGAGGCGGCCGCGCGAAGAAAGCCCTCGGCGTCATCGACTCCTGATTTCAACTCGCCAACGATCTTGTCCTTGTGTTGAGTCATTCTGTCCTTCTGGGCGTTGTAACGGTCGTCGTCGTACGTCGTCATGGTGAGTTCTCCTTTGAACGGCAGGCGGATGCGCTGAAGTCTAACCGCAAGAGTCGTGAAGTCTATCCAGATATCGCAGTTGCGAATGTGGGAAGCACTCGCTCGCCCCTGTCGGACGGATGCTTAGAAATAGACTGAAATGCGGAGCCGCATGCGAGGCCAATGCGGAACCGGTGGCGCGACCCCGCGCGCAACTAGCCGCGATCGTAAACCCACTGCAACAGCGCGTCCTGCGCGGCCTGTGCGCCCGGCGCATTGGGATGGTTGACGAACGCAACGACCACATAGCGCTTGCCCGACGCGGCCAATAGATAGCCTGCCAGCGCGCGCACCTCGGTCAGCGACCCGGTCTTGATGTGCGCCTGGCCCGCGACGCTGCGCAGATTCATGCGCTTTCTCATGGTGCCGTCGTACCCCACGAGCGGCAGCGACGATATCAACTCGGGCATCACCGGCGACGCCCACGCGGCCTGCAGCACACGCGCCATCGAATGCGCGCTGATGCGTTCGCGGCGCGACAGGCCCGAGCCGTTGTCGACCACGAGTTCGGGCATCGCGATGCCCCTGTTCGCGTAGAAACCCCGGATCACGCGCTGGCCACGATCGAGATTCGCAGGCAGCCTCAGCGTCTCGGCCGCCAGCGAAAGGAACAGCTCGCGCGCCATCACGTTGTTGCTGTACTTGTTGATATCGCGCACGACGTCGGCCAGGCTGGGTGATTCGCGCTCGACCAGCACGCGCGCATCGACCGGTGTGGTGCCGTCGCGTATCGTGCCGCGCAGACGGCCGCCCAGCTCGGTCCACAGGCTTCTGAAAAGCGCCGCCACATATTGACGGTGATCGAGGACCGATACGTTCCAGGTCTGCTCGCCGCACGATCCCGGATATGCGCCGTTGAACGCAATGCGATCGATCCGCGTGAAATCCGCGGCGACGCGTGTTCTCCAGTCGCCGCATGTGCCATCGACGTAGGCGAGGGGCGCGATTGTGAAGTCCGCGAGCAGCGGCTCGATCGCGACGCGAACTTGGCGTTTCGCCTTGTCGGGAATGAACCGCAGCGTGACCGCCTTGAAGTTGACCAGAAGCGCATCGGGGCCGACGTTGTATGGACGGGAAGGCTCGCTGTCGAAAGCCGACGGATCGTAGGGCCCCGCTTCGAAGAGGCTGTGATCGAGCACCAGGTCGCCGCGTATCGTCTTGATGCCGTGGCCGCGGAGCTGGCGCAGCATCAGCCACAAACTTTCAACCACGAACTTCGGGTCGCCCGCACCACGCAGATAGAGGTCTCCTTCGAGGCTGCTGCCGATCTGGGGCGCATTGCTCGCCGCGACGGTCTTCCATGTGAACGCCGGTCCCAGCAACTCGAGCGCCGCATAGGTCGTCACGAGCTTCATCGTCGAGGCGGGATTCATTGCGTCGTCGGCATTGCGCGAGACCAGCGTTTGCGCATTGACGGCCTCCAGGCCAATTTGCTGCTCGGCCGCACCGACGCGCTGGACATAGATCCCGACCGCGCTTTCCGGAATTCCCGCACTCTGCAAGGCAACTGCCACAGCCGACGGCAAAGCGTCGTCCGCGCGGGAAGGAACTGCAAACGCGCCCGCAAGCAAGATTATCGAGACGAACATCGCGCGCACGTTGCGGCGGTTGATTCGGTGGCGCGACGTGTGAAGTGGCATGCGGGTCGATTCGGATCGCGTCAGGAGCTTCGTCACGATCATACGTGAGCGATCTTTCGGGGCGAATTCGACGTTGAAGCGCCCGACGTAGGCACGGTTTTTGACGCCTGCAGCTTGAATTCGGCCCGCTTGCCCGTATAATTAGCACTCGTTGTCGGCGAGTGCTAACAACCTCGCCCCGACTCTCTCTTCCCAAGCCGTTCCATCAAATCCCACAGGAGTACTCATGAATCTGCGTCCGTTGCACGATCGGGTGATCGTCAAACGCCTCGACCAGGAAACCAAGACGGCTTCCGGTCTCGTCATTCCCGACAACGCCGCCGAAAAGCCCGACCAAGGTGAAGTGCTGGCTGCCGGTCCCGGCAAGCGCAACGACAAGGGCGACATTTCGCCGCTGGCCGTCAAGGTCGGCGACCGCGTTCTCTTCGGCAAGTATTCGGGTCAGTCAGTCAAGGTCGACGGCGACGAGCTGATGGTCATGCGCGAAGAAGACATCATGGCCGTCGTCGAAGGCGCGAAGTCGAAGTAATTCGTCGCGCGTCACGCCCCAATCGCTCGCTCTATCGCTATTACCAAGGAATCTCCATGCCCGCAAAGCAAGTTCTATTCGCCGATGACGCTCGCGCCAAGATCGTCAACGGCGTCAACATTCTCGCCAACGCAGTCAAGATCACGCTCGGCCCGAAGGGCCGCAATGTCGTGCTCGAGCGCTCGTTCGGCGCACCCACGGTCACCAAGGACGGCGTATCTGTTGCCAAGGAAATCGAACTGAAGGACAAGTTCGAGAACATGGGCGCCCAGCTCGTCAAGGAAGTCGCTTCCAAGACCAGCGACAACGCCGGTGACGGCACCACCACCGCGACCGTGCTCGCGCAAGCGATCGTTCGCGAAGGCTTCAAGTTCGTGGCCGCCGGCATCAATCCGATGGATCTGAAGCGCGGCATCGACAAGACCGTGGTTGCGCTCGTCGAAGAAATCAGCAAGCTCTCCAAGCCCACCACGACCAGCAAGGAAATCGCCCAGGTCGGCGCCATCTCGGCCAACGCGGACGAGGACATCGGCAAAATCATCTCCGACGCGATGGACAAGGTCGGCAAGGAAGGCGTGATCACCGTCGAAGACGGCAAGTCGCTCAACAACGAGCTCGAAGTCGTCGAAGGCATGCAGTTCGATCGCGGCTATCTGTCGCCCTACTTCATCAACAATCCCGAGAAGCAGACCGCCATCCTCGAGAACCCGTTCGTGCTGCTGTTCGACAAGAAGATCTCGAACATCCGCGATCTGTTGCCGGTGCTCGAGCAGGTTGCCAAGGCCGGACGTCCGCTGCTGATCGTCGCTGAAGATGTCGAAGGAGAGGCGCTTGCAACGCTGGTCGTCAACAACATCCGCGGCATCCTCAAGACCTGTGCCGTCAAGGCGCCGGGCTTCGGCGATCGCCGCAAGGCCATGCTCGAAGACATCGCGGTTCTGACCGGCGGGCAAGTGATTGCCGAAGAAGTCGGACTCACGCTCGAGAAGGCGCAGCTGACCGACCTGGGCCAGGCTGCACGTGTCGAGATCACGAAAGAGAACACCACCATCATCGACGGTGCGGGCGACGCCAAGAACATCGAAGCGCGCGTCAAGCAGGTGCGCGTGCAGATCGACGAGGCTACGTCCGACTACGACAAGGAAAAGCTGCAGGAGCGGGTTGCGAAACTGGCCGGCGGCGTTGCGCTGATCAAGGTCGGCGCGGCGACCGAAATCGAGATGAAGGAAAAGAAGGCGCGTGTCGAAGACGCGCTGCACGCAACCCGTGCAGCTGTGGAAGAAGGCATCGTCGCCGGTGGTGGCGTCGCGTATCTGCGCGCACGCGCACTCATCAAGGTCAAGGGCGACAACCCCGATCAGGAAGCGGGCATCAAGATCGTGCTGCGCGCCATCGAAGAGCCGCTGCGCCAGATCGTGTTCAATGCCGGCGAAGAACCCTCGGTCGTGCTCAACAAGGTGATCGAAGGCAAGGGCAACTTCGGCTACAACGCCGCCAATGGCGAGTACGGCGACATGATCGAGATGGGTATCCTCGATCCGGCCAAGGTCACGCGTTCTGCGCTGCAGAACGCCGCATCGATCGCCGGCCTCATCCTCACCACCGACGCGATGGTCGGAGAGCTTCCTGAAGACAAGGCAAGCAGTGGCATGGGCGGTATGGGTGGTGGCATGGGCGGTATGGGTGGCATGGGCGGCATGGACATGTAAACCCGCGAGAACGGTTTCGTTCTCCACCGGCTATGACGAGAAACCCCGCTTCAGCGGGGTTTTTCTTTTTGCGAGCCGAGAGCCGCACGAGCTGGTTGCTGGGCATTCAAGAATTGAACGCACCTGCCGATGCAGCTATCGAGCAGGGAACATTCACGCCTCGCGAGCGACCTTGGGGAAGGCCGCTCGCCCAGGCTTCGGGAATTCAATCAAGCTTTTTGACGAACGACGTGAAAAAAGAATATCAATCGGTTGCCGCCTCGCCGCGCACGGCGTTCATCGCCATGAGTTGACGCCATGGCGACTCCGAATCCGACTCCGACCTCGACTCGCGAATCAGCCGCGATCAACAGCGTCGCGCGTGAAACGCTGCGACGCATAGCCCAGGCGCGCATCAGCCCGACGCCCGAGGCCTACGCACGCATCTATCGCGAGGTGTCGGCCACGCATCCGGACCATCCGCCTCCGGCCGCGATCGACGACGGTGACAGCCGCGTCGGCGCATCGCTGATCAATCGTCTGCTCGCACAGATCGATGCCCATCACGCAGGCATCACCGTCACCAAGAAGCGCGAAGGGCTCAAGCGCGCGCTGTTACCGCGGGCCGAGCCGCTGCCTGCATTGTTCGCACGGATCAATCGCCTGATGGAGTCGTGGAATGGACCGAACGCCGAGACCGGCTTGAATGTCAGCCAGTTTCTCGGCACCGATATTCTCGGCGGGAACCACAGTTCTGAATATGCGCACGGACATGTGAATGCGGCCGCGTCCGTCTCGCATGCTGCAATACCGTCGATCTTGTCGCCGAATTCATCGTCGACCATCTCGCGGATCGACGCTGCCCATCTCCCGGCGCGCGCGTTGCCCGCCGCGAGCGAATTGCCCGAGCGCGTGATCAGCATGCGGCTCGCGGGCCTGCTCGCATTGCTGCTCAAGAACATCGCCGACCTGACACCCGACTCCGGCTTGCTCGGCAACCAGATCGAACAGATCGGCCGCGTACTGACCGCACCATTGACCGAGAAGAAACTCGACGAAGCCGAGCGTTGCCTGCGCGCGCTGATCGTTCGCCAGGGCGCGATCAAGCACAGCATGGACGAAACCAAGCGCGCCATTCGCGACCTTGCCGAAACCCTGCTCGAGCGACTCTCGGGCCTGGTCAACTCGACCGATTGCTACTCGACCAGGATGTTCGACATGGCCGAACAAATCGCGTCAGCCGACAACCTCACGCAGCTTTCAAATCTCACGCAGATGCTGGTGGCCGATGCGCGGCTGATGTCATCGAACGTCGCGGCCGAGCATTCCCTTCTGGCCGAGGCGCAATCGCGCGTGCAGGTTCTGCAGGAGCGCACCCAGACACTCGAGAACGAGTTGCGTGAAGCCAGCACGCTGGTGCGCACGGATCCCCTCACACGCGCCATGAATCGGCGCGGCTTCGGAGACGCATTCGCAGCCGAGATGGTCGATGCCGATGGCGGCGTCATGCCGTCGATCGCGCTGATCGATGTGGACGACTTCAAGTGCATCAACGAACAGTTCGGCCACTCGGTGGGCGACGAAGTTCTCTGTTGCCTGGTCGAAGTCCTTCATCAATGCGCGCAGCCGGCCAACATCGTCGCCCGCTATGGCGGCGAGGAGTTTGCGCTGATGTTCCCGAGAACGACGGTCGATGAGGCCGAGCGCGCCGTGCTCAAGATGCAACGGGCGCTGCTCGATCGCATGATTTCCAACGAGACGCATCGCCCGTTGATCACCTTCTCCGCGGGAGTCGCGCAAGTCGATGGCGGCGAGGCGCTCGGGCATGTCATGACGCGCGCCGATCGCGCGCTGCGTCAGGCCAAGCAGGCGGGCAAGAACTGCATCGTCATCGCGCCGGTCGCGGAAGCGCACGCCGCCTGATACGCGGGCCCCATGGCGCCCCGGCGCCATGTGTTCGTTGCAGGCACCGAACGAACAGCGATCGATTCACGCATCTATTCAGCGCTTCTCTCCCGATCGTCAGCCATTAGATTGGCGGCCATCGGAGGAAAGTTTGAAGGCGCTGCTCAATATTTCCGAAGGGCCTCCGATAAGCATTGCAACACCGGCTGACATCCATTTCGGAACACCGGTTAGCCCGGCGAACTCGCCGGTGTTTATCGACAGCCCAGGAGATTTTAGATGGCACAAGTAATCGGTACCAACGTTGCATCGCTGAACGCTCAGCGCAACCTCAACGCTTCACGCGACTCGCTGCAAACCTCGCTGCAACGCCTCTCGTCCGGCCTTCGCATCAACAGCGCGAAAGACGACGCTGCAGGCCTGGCGATCGCCCAGCGCTTCACGTCCCAGATCAACGGCCTCGATCAAGCCGCCCGCAATGCCAACGATGGCATCTCGCTGGCGCAGACCGCGGAAGGTTCGCTCGGAACCATCACCGACAACCTGCAACGCATTCGTCAACTCTCCGTCCAGGCCGCCAATGCGACCAACAGCGCGAGCGACCGCGCAGCGCTGAACACGGAAGTCACGCAGCTCAAGTCGGAAATCGACCGCGTCGCGAACAACGCTTCGTTCAACGGCGTCAAGGTACTTGATGGCTCCAACCCCAACTTCGTGTTCCAGGTCGGCGCCAATACGTCGGTCAACGACACGATCGTGGTTTCCGGCCTGACCGACTCCAGACTCAGCGCGCTCGGCACCGTCACTTCGGCGTCGGCAGTGTCGTCAGTTGTCTCGGGCTTCACCACGACAGCAGTTGCGGGCGACTCGACCGACTTCGTCAAGATCAACGGCACCAGCATCGGCGCGCTCACCGCGACCGGCACTGCGGCACAGCGCGGAGCGCAAGTGGTCGACGCGATCAACAAGGTCGCGACGACCACCGGCGTGAATGCGTACATCGACAGTGCGAGCGGCAAGATCCAACTAACGTCGAAGTCCGACATCACGGTCTTAGTCGGTGGAACGGGCACGACGGGTTCCGGCCTCACGTCTGCGACCTCCACAGCCGCAACCACGACCGGCCTGGGCTTGCTCGACGTATCGAGCTACTCGGGCGCACAACTGGCGATCGATCAGATCGACAGCGCACTCGGCCAGATCAGCGGCGCGCGTGCAACGCTGGGCGCGGTCCAGAACCGTTTCTCGTCGGTAGTCTCGAACCTGCAGACGACCAACGAAAACCTGTCCGCTTCGCGCAGCCGCATCCAGGACGCGGACTTCGCAGCAGAAACCGCCAACCTGACCCGCGCGCAGATTCTGCAGCAGGCCGGCACGGCGATCCTGACGCAAGCCAACAGCATTCCCAACAACGTGCTTGCACTGTTGAAGGGCTGATTGACAGGTAGCCAATGAAGACGCTCCTCACAAGGGCGCGTTTTCGTGAACAAGGAATCCGCAGGCGACGACATTCGTTGCTTGCGGATTTGGCAAATGAAGTTGTCCCATGGAATCGTGTTTCGCGATAGACCGGAGTGGCGCCATGGATTCGCAAGCGATCGGTTCCATCACGGGCTTGCCTGCATCGGTGCAGCCCGCTGTGCAGCCACGAACCGAAGGTGCGGCCAAGCCGGCCGAACCTTCCCATGAAGTCAAGCATGCCGAAGAAACGCGAACGGTCCGACAGGAAGAGCTGCGACCGCAGCGCATCCGCGCTCGTTGCAGTACCAGGTCGATATCAGGACGCATCGCGTCGTGACCACCATCGTCGATGACAAGAGCAGCACCGTGATTCGCCAGATTCCCGACGCCGAGTTGCTTCGCATCGCGCAGGCGATCGACCGCATGCAGGGCTTTCTCGTCGAAGAGAAGGCTTGAGCGCATAGCTCGATGCTGAACACATAACTCTCATCGCCTCATGGCAACGACCATCTCTTCAAACGGCACCGGACCAGTCACCACGCAAGGCGTGGGTTCGGGGCTGGATATCGCCGGGATCGTCGACAAGCTGATGAACGTCGAGCAAATTCCGCTGAACCGCCTGAAGGCGCAGGAAAGTGCTTACCAGACCAAGCTGTCGGCCTACGGCTCAGCGCGCGGCGCACTCGCATCATTTCAGGGTACCGTCGCGACGCTCGCAGACCCCAAGGCGTTCGCGAGCTTCGCGGCGACCATAGGCGATGACACGCTCGCAGCGATCGCCATCGATCCCACCCGGAGCGACGCGCTCTCGGAAGGAACGCACACCTTGCGCGTCGATCGCCTGGCCGGCGCCCAGCGCATCGCGTCGAGCGGATTTGCAAGTACCACTACCGTCGTCGGTACCGGCAGCCTGGCGATAGAAATCGGAAGCTGGACCAGCGCCTATTCAAGCTTCACACCGAACGCGGACGCCGGCAGCAAGACCATCACGATCGACAGCAGCAACAACACACTCGTTGGTATTCGCGACGCGATCAATCGTGCTGACGCCGGCGTGTCCGCGGCCATCGTCAATGATGGCACTGGCAACCGCCTGGTTTTTTCGGGCACGAAAACCGGCGATGCACACGGCTTTCGCGTGACGACCGCCGACAGCGACGGCGCCAACCTGGATGCGAGCGGCCTGTCGCAACTCGCATTCGATCCGACCGCAGTCGGCGGCACGCCGCAGACCCAGCATCTCGCCGACGCGGTCAATGCCAGTTTTTCCATCGATGGCCTGGCAATCTCGAAGGCCGACAACCATGTCACCGACGCGATTGACGGGCTCGTATTGGACTTGAAGAAGGTGGACGCGACCGCGACGGCTTTCACGATCGCACGCGACACGATCACCGCGAAAAAGAACATCACGAATTTCGTCACGGCGTACAACAACATCGTCTCGAATCTTGCATCGTTGACGGGCTACAACGCGACCACCAAATCGGCCGGCGTCCTCAACGGTGACTCGTCGCTGCGATTGATCTCGAGCCGCTTGCAATCGCTGGTGGCCAGCGTAATTCCCACCGGCGGCAGCGTGACCCTGCTGGCCGACGTCGGCATCAAGTTCAACGGCAGCGGCAAGCTCGACGTCGACGACGCGAAGCTGACGAGCGCCTTGAACGGCGATCCGGCCTCGGTCTCGCGCCTGTTCGCCACCACCGGCATCGCCAGTGATGCGCTGGTGAGCTATACCGGCGCGACCGACAAGACGCAGATCGGCAATCACGCCTTGAACGTCACTCAGCTCGCCACGCAAGGCAACCTGGTCGGCTCGACGGCCGCGGGATTGACGATCACCGCCGGTGTCAACGATACCTTCGCCGTCACGATCGACAGCGTGTCGGCGACCGTCACGCTCGCGCCAGGCAGCTACGCCAGCGCAGCGGCGCTTGCGACCGAGGTGCAAGCGAAGATCAACGGCACGTCGGCCTTCTCGACTGGGGGCAGCAACGTGACGGTCGGCGAAAGCGCCGGCGTGTTGACACTGACTTCGCAACGCTATGGGTCGGCTTCGGCAATCGCTCTGGGTGGAGGCAATGGGTCGGACAATCTGTTCGGAAGCGCACCGGCTGCGACGTCGGGGCTCGACGTGGCGGGCACGCTGGCCGGCGCGAGTTTCATCGGCAGCGGCAAGACCGCGACCGGCGCCACCGCGACCGCCACCGAAGGATTGAAGCTCACCATCATCGGCGGCACGACCGGGGCGCGCGGCAGCATCGATTTCAATCGCGGCATCGCTTCGCGCATCAACGATGTGCTCGGACAGTTTCTCGATACCGACCAGGGACTGGTCATCTCGGCGACCAACGGCATCAGCCAGAGCATCACCGATCTGCAGAAGCGCGAAGACGCGTGGACGCCGCGCCTGGCCGCAATCCGCGCGCGCTACACCGCGCAATACAACGCGATGGATGCGCTCGTCGCCAGCCTCAACAGCACCAGCACTTATCTCACGCAGCAATTGACCGCGTTGCGGGACTCGCTCAAGAGCAACAACAACTGATTCACGAGGACGCATCATGCATCACCAGACTCCGTATGGCGCCAACGCCTATCGCGCCATCGGCATCGAGACCGGCGTGGCCGCGGCCGACCCGCTCGGGCTCATCGTCATGCTGTACGACGGCGCGATCCAGGCCATCGTTCGCGCCGAAAACTGCCACGTGCAGGGCGAGATCGAGGCCCGCGGCACCTGGACCTCGAAGGCCATCGACATCGTCGACCAGGGGCTCGCGGCGAGCCTCGACAAAAGGGTGGGCGGCGCGCTCGCCGAAAGCCTTGCCGCGCTCTACGAATACATGGGTCGTCGCCTGTTCGCGGCCAATTTGAACGGCGACCGCGCAATCTACGCGGAAGTGCGCAGCCTGCTCGGTGAGCTGCGCGAATCGTGGATCGCGTTGCGCCGATCGCAGGCTGGCGGCGCATCACCCACCGGAGTCGATTTCGGCATCGAAGCTGCAACGCACGGGCTCGCGCCTGTCGAACAAGCTCTGACTCTCGGACGGAGCGTCGCCGCATGAACCAACGTCTCGAAATGGAAAAGCAGATCGTCGAACGCTACACGCGCATGGCCGACGCCAGTCGTCGCATGCTCTCGGCTGCCCGCGAGGACGATTGGGACATGGTCTGCGAGGTCGAGAAGGAATGCGCGAGCCTGATCGTCGAGCTCTCGAAGATGGGTGACCTCGCCCCCGCCGATCCGGACTTGCGGCAGCAGAAGCTCGGGCTGATGAAGCGCGTGCTTGCCGACGACGCCGAGCTCCGCCTGCTCAGCCAGCCGTGGCTGAAGAAGCTCGACGCGTTGTTGCGTAGCCCCGAAACCGTTGCGCGCCTCGATCGCGCATACGGGAGCGGCGCCGCGCCGGGATAGGCATCGATGCGGTCCATCGATATCGCACTCGATCGCCGCCTGCAGATCGACCGGCTGCTTGCGATCGATCCGCTGCGTGCGATCGTCGATCCTGCGGACACGCCGAAGCAAGGCGAACGAACGGCCAGCGATCCGTCGCTGCCCAACCGTAATCTCCCGAATGCGTCGCAATGGAGCAGTGACGCGCTGCGTTTGCAGACCCTCGCGGGTTCGCTTGCGCCGGCTTCCAACCAGGGCGGTCCGGTGCGCTTCGACGTGCCGCTGCTGGTGATCGAATCGATACCGCTGTCCGACGCGAAGCCTGCACACGTCGATGCGGCCGCGGTCGCCACCGCTACCGCCCTCGTTGCGCACGCTGTCGACGACGCCACGATTCGCGAGCCGGCCCTTCCAGCCATTCGCAATGCGATCGAAACCAACATCACGCCGCCGATCTTCGTTCCCCTCATCCTGCAGGGACTTGCGTGGGATGGACAGGAGATGGAACTGATCGTCCGCCACGAACGCGCCGACGAGACGCTGGACAATCCCGCACTCGATCACTGGTGCGGCGAAGTCGTGATCGACCTGCCCGAGCTCGGTCGCGTGACCGGACATCTGGCGTTTTCGATGCAGGGCCTGCGCGTACGCCTCGATGCC
>JBBSGB010000030.1:0-42804 GCA_038254545.1 Burkholderiales bacterium
CACGAACGCGCCGACGAGACGCTGGACAATCCCGCACTCGATCACTGGTGCGGCGAAGTCGTGATCGACCTGCCCGAGCTCGGTCGCGTGACCGGACATCTGGCGTTTTCGATGCAGGGCCTGCGCGTACGCCTCGATGCCGACGACCAAGCCAGCGTTACGCGATTGTCTGGCGCCACCGCCGAACTTGCCGCCGCGTTCGCGCACATCGATCTGCGCGTAGCAGGCCTGTCGGTTGGCCGGCCCGCGGCTGATGCGATGCGCTCTGCCGCATCGCTGTCTCTCGACGCACTCTTGGATGGGACTGACCGTGGCAGCGCTTGAAGCTTCGGGCCAAGATGCGGCCGGGTCGGATTCGCCGCGCTTTGCCGCGGCGCTTCGCTATCGTGAGGGCATGGCCGCGCCAATCGTGACGGCCAAGGGTCGCGGGCTGGTGGCGGACGAAATCATTCGCCGCGCAGAGGAGCACGGCGTTGCGATCCATATATCGAACAACCTGGCCGCGGTGTTGATGCAAATCGATATCGATCGCGCCATACCATCCCAGCTTTTTCATGCGGTGGCCGAATTGCTCGCGTGGCTCTATCGGCTCGAAGCGCACGCGGCAAGGGAGATTGCGTCGTGAGCGCCGCGATCGCCACCACGCGCGCCCTTCGGTCGAGCGCTGCGAGCGACGACTGTACCTTGCATCACGCCGGGGAGATCGTCGCAATACTCGAACGGTTGCGCCTTGAACGCGCGCTGGCCACCGTGGAATTCGGCGATGCGGATGGGTATAACTACGCGATCGTGTCGAGCCTGCTCGAATTGCGACGCGATGTCGGCGCCATGATCTTCGACATCGCGAGCGACCCCGAGCAGACCCGCCGGCTGTTCGCGTCCCAACGCCTGTCGTTCGTCGCCGAGCTCGACAACATCCCGATCACGTTCGATACGTCGGCGCCGTCGCTGGTCGCGTGCGCAGACGGGCCCGCTGCGCTGGTCGAGTTTCCCAAGGCGCTGGTGCGCCTTCAACGCCGCGAATGGTTTCGCGTTCCTCTGCCGCTCGATCCACCGATTCGTTGCACCGTGTTCGATGCGGAGGGCAACGCGAGCCCCGCACGCGCGGTCGACCTGAGTTGCGGAGGCGCTGCGCTGGAGCTCGACGCGGAAGGATGCTCAGCGTGCGAGCACGACAGCGAGCACGAATTGATTCTGTCGCTGCCCGAAATCGGCCGTATCGCGCTCGAAATGAAGCTGAAGAGCGTCAAGCCGGCGCTGCCTTGCGCCAACGGAGCACCCTCCAGGGTCAGGATCGGATTCCGATTCGTATCGATCCCGGCGAAGATCGCCAACCAGATCCAGCGCTATGTGAATCGAGTGGAGTTGATGCGGCGGAAGGACTAGTACCCGCTTCCCCAGACGGGACGAAGAAAACCTACAGCGGCATGTTCATGATGTCGTTGTACGCCGCGACGAGTTTGTTGCGCACCTGGACCGTCGTTTGAAAACTGATGTTGGCCTTCTGCATCGAGATCATCGCGTCTTCGAGCGAGACCTCGTTCTGGCCGAGCTGATATTGGTGGGCCATGCTTTCGGCCTTGCCCTGCGTCGCGTTGACTCTTTCGAGCGATTGCGCAATCAGGCTCGCGAAATCTCCGCCCGCTTGCGCCTTGTCGGTCTTCTTCGTGGCCGACGCCAGGGCATTGTCGAGTGCGTTGATCGCGGGCATACGGACCGTGCTGATTTCCATCGTGAGCTCCTGACTTGACTGCATGAACATCGACTCAGGTGTGCACATTAGGCGTCCCGCGCGATGACCGAAGCGTTGAACAGCGCACGCAAAGTCCGGCTATTCCCACGATCGCAATGGCGCCGGATTTTCCATAATCCACGCCATCCGCTCCGTCCCTCGACCCCGGCTTCTGGAAATCACATCGCATGGATTCGCTCAAACGTCTTTCAGCTCTTCCCGCGCGCCAGATGGGCGGGCTCGCGGTCGCGGTCGCGTCCATGATCGCGATGCTGATCGGCGCGTGGACCTGGCTGCAGACGCCCGACTACCGGGTGCTGTTCACCAACCTCGGCGACCGCGACGGTGGTGCGGTGGTGGCATCGCTGGCCCAGATGAACGTGCCGTACAAATACAGCGAGGGCGGCGGCGCGATCCTGGTTCCGTCCAACATGATCTACGACACGCGCCTGAAGCTCGCGTCGCAGGGGCTGCCCAAGGGCGGTACCGTCGGTTTCGAATTGCTCGACCAGCAGAAATTCGGCACGACCCAGTTGCAGGAGCAGGTCAATTTCCAGCGCGGCCTCGAAGGCGAGCTCGCGAAGTCGATCCAGTCGGTTTCGTCGGTGCAGAGCGCACGCGTGCATCTCGCCATTCCGAAACCCACCATCTTCCTGCGCGAACATCAGAAGCCCAGCGCGTCGGTCCTGGTCACGCTGTTCCCGGGCAGGACGCTCGACGGCGCGCAGGTCGCGGGCATCGTGCATCTGGTCGCGTCGAGCGTGCCCGAACTGCCCGATGCGAACGTGAGCATCGTCGATGGTTCGGGCAACCTCATCAGCCGCGCAGCCGAAGTCGGCGGGCTCGACCCGGGCAAGCTCGCCTACTTGCACGACCTCGAGCAGACCTATACGCGGCGCATCGCAGCCATCCTCGAACCGATCGTGGGCGCGGGCAACGTGCGTGCCGAAGTCACGGCCGACATCGACTTCAGCCAGACCGAGCAGACCGCCGAAACCTTCAAGCCCAACGGCAGCGGCCTGCCCGCAGCGATGCGCAGCCAGCAAAGCACCGAGTCGAGCAACGGCAGCGGCAGCGGGGCGCCCGGGGGCATTCCCGGCGCACAGGCTAATACGCCGACCAATGCGGCGGCACCCGCTGGCGCAAACGGCGGCGCAGCCAACGGTCCGAACAGTGCTGCGAGCAACACGTCGCTCAAGAAGGACAACACGATCAACTACGAGCTCGATCGCACCGTCGAGACGCGACGCCTGCCGGTAGGCACGATCAAGCGCCTGTCGGCTGCGATCGTGGTCAACAATCGCAAGGCGGTCGGCGTCAAGCCCGTCGATGGCAAAGCCGCGGATGGGAAAGCCGCTGCAGCGACCGCGAAATCCGAACCTTTGCCGAAGGCCGAGATCGACCAGATCACGGCGCTCGCTCGCGAGGCGATCGGATTCGACGAGAAGCGCGGCGACTCGATCAACGTGGTCAACGCGAACTTCACGCAGCCCGAGACCATCGCGGCCATCGATGTGCCGATGTGGAAGGACCTCGAGAACATCGGCACCGCGAAGGAGGTCGGCAAGAACATCGCCTTCGCCCTGTTCGTCGCGTATCTGCTGTTCGGCGTCCTGCGGCCGGCGATGCGCAAGCTCACCCAGCAGAGTCCGCAAGCTGCCGCTACCGCTTCGCTGACAACCAGCGTCGAGACGTCCACCCAGGTTCTCGCGTATCCCGAACATCTGCAGCGCGCGCGGCAACTCGCCCGCGACGATCCGAAGGCCGTCGCCGGACTGGTGAGGAACTGGGTAGGCGCCGGCCATGAGTGATACCGGAGTCGAGGACAGCGCGATTCTGATGCTGGCGATCGGCGAGGACGAGGCCGCCGAAGTTTTCCGTCATCTGGGCGCGTCCGAAGTCGCGAAGCTGAGCGAAGCGATGGCGCGCCTGGGCAGCGTGTCGCGCAATCGCCTGACCAATACGCTGGAACGCTTCAACGGCGCGGCCGACCAGACACCGGCCATCGACGCGGGCGCCGACACCTACGTGCGCGCGGTGCTCAACAAGGCGCTGGGCAACGACAAGGCGCGCATGCTGTGCGACCGCATCCTCAAGAACGATCGCTCGAGCGGCATCGATGGTCTCAAGCTGATGGATGCGGCGTCGATCGCCGAATTGATCGGCGGCGAGCATCCGCAGATCGTCGCGTCGATCCTCGCGCATCTCGATCGCGACCAGACATCGGCGGTGATCGCGGCGCTCGAGGAGAGCATGCAAGGCCAGGTGATCCATCGCATCGCGACGCTCGACGGCATCCAGCCGCAGGCGATGCGCGAGCTCGACGATGCGCTCGAGAAGCTGGTCGCCAGCGGTGGCCGCGTCAAGCGCTCGGACGTGGGCGGCGTACGCGCAGCGGCCGACATCCTGAACCACGTCGGATCGAATGCGGAGGCCATCATCATCGAGAGCCTGCGCGCGAGCGATCCGGAACTCGCAGAAAAGATCCTCGAAGCGATGTTCATCTTCGACAACATCCTGGATATCGACGACCGCGGCATCCAACTGCTGTTGCGCGAGGTGCAGTCCGAGTCGCTGGTGATTGCGCTCAAGGGCGCGTCCGAGGAGTTGCGCGACAAGATCTTCAAGAACATGTCGCAGCGTGCCGCCGACATGATGAAGGAAGACCTCGACGCCAAGGGTCCGGTGCGGCTCTCGGACGTCGAGGCCGAACAGAAGGCGATCCTGAAGACCGTGCGTCGTCTCGCGGACGACGGTCAGTTGATGCTCGGTGGAAAGGGCGACGATGGGTTCGTCTGATCACGTCTTCGAGCGCGCATCCGGTCACGCCGCGGATCGCACCTCGGATCGCCTGATCGCGGCCGACCGTCTGGTCGGCGTGCAGCCGTGGACCATCGGCGTCTTCGATGCCGCGGGCAACACCAGCACGCCGAAGGCAAGACGCGTCACTGCGGAGCACCTGCCGACGGCCGATGAAGTCGTGGCGATCGAGCATCACGCCCGCGAGGAAGGCTACCGTGCCGGCCTCGCCGAAGCGCAGGACGGCAGCGCACGACTCGAATTGCTGTTGAGCGGCGTGTCCGCATCGGTCGCGCGGATGGAACGCGAGATGGCCGATACGCTGGTGAAGCTCGCGGTCGATCTCGCGCGGCAGGTGGTGCGCGAGACCATCGCGGTTCGGCCGGAAATCCTGGTTCCGCTGGTCAACGATGCGCTTGCCGGCATCGCGCGCAGTGCCGATCCCGGCGCCCTTCACGTGAATCCGTCGGACCTGGTAATCGTGGAGGAACGTCTCGGCGAAGCGCTCGCGCACGCGGGCTGGCGCCCGTTCGGCGACGACAAGGTCGAGCGCGGCGGCTGCCGTCTCGAATTCGCCGGCGGCGAAGTCGATGCAACCATCGCAACGCGCTGGAGCCGCGTGATGGCCCAACTGGAGCGCGACGATGCCTGGCTCGTCTGAACCGTCGCAGGGACGCAAACCGAGCGGCGATGCCTTCGCCGGTTGGTCGCGCTATATCGCCGACTGCGGGATCGCGGTGCAAGGCGTCGATCCGCTGATGCGGCATGGCCGCCTGGTGCGCATCGCGGGCCTGGTGATGGAAGCCGCGGGACTGCGCCTGCCGATCGGCAGCACGTGTCTCGTCGAGCAACCCGGCCAGCGCCCGACCGAAGCGGAGGTGGTGGGCTTCGCGGGCGATCGCATCTTTCTCATGCCGACCACCGAAGTCCAGGGACTCGCACCGGGCGCGCGGGTATCGGCGGTCGACCCGCGGCCGCCCGCGCCCTGTTTCGGCACCAAGCTCAAGCCGTGGCGTCGCAGTGAGGACAAGGCCCGCAAGATGCCGGTCGGCATGGGGCTGCTCGGTCGCGTCGTCGACGGCGCGGGACGTCCGCTCGACAAGCTCGGCCCGCTGATCGCGGAAGCCGAGGCGCCGATCGCAAGCCGTCCCTTGAATCCGATCGATCGCGAACCAATCTCGCGCACCCTCGACGTGGGTGTGCGCGCGATCAACGCGCTGCTCACGATCGGCTGCGGCCAGCGCATGGGACTCTTCGCCGGCAGCGGCGTGGGCAAGAGCGTATTGCTCGGCATGATGGCGCGCTACACCAAGGCCGACGTGATCGTGGTCGGCCTGATCGGCGAACGCGGCCGCGAGGTCAAGGAATTCATCGAACAGATCCTCGGCGCCGAGGGTCTCGCGCGATCGGTGGTGGTCGCGGCGCCCGCCGACACGCCGCCGTTGATGCGCCTGCATGGCGCCGCGTATGCGACCACCATCGCCGAGTACTTTCGCGATCGCGGCATGAACGTGCTGTTGATCATGGACTCGCTGACGCGTTACGCGATGGCCCAGCGCGAGATCGCGCTTGCGATTCACGAGCCGCCCGCGACCAAAGGCTATCCGCCGTCGGTGTTCGCGAAGCTGCCGCAACTGGTCGAGCGCGCCGGCAACGGCATTGCCGGCGGCGGTTCGATCACCGCGTTCTATACGGTGCTCACCGAAGGTGACGATCAGCAGGATCCGATCGCCGACGCGGCGCGCGCGATCCTCGACGGACACATCGTGCTCTCGCGCGACCTCGCCGATCAGGGTCACTACCCGGCCATCGACATCGAGCAATCGGTCAGCCGCGCGATCCATTCGCTGGTCGATGAAGCGACGCTCGAACGCGTCAAGCGCTTCAAGCAACTGTATGCGCGCTATCGCCGCAATCGCGATCTCGTCAACGTCGGTGCGTACGCGGCCGGTAGCGACCCGACGCTCGACCGCGCGATCGCCTTGCATCCGCAGATGGAAGCCTTCCTGCAACAGAACATGCGCGAGGAGGTCGACTTCGCAAGCAGCGCGGCCGAGCTCGAGCAGCTCGTCGCGCAGACCAAGTAGGCGCGTGTACGCCTGCGCCGCTCTCGCCCCTTGCAGCACAACGACTTTCGCTCCTCATGACCATGCCCGAACGCAAACAACTCGCCTTCCTCGAGAGCCTTGCCGCCGAACGCAGCGACGCGCACGCCGTGCAACTCGCCACGGCGCGCCAGGCACTCGCGGCCGCCGAACAACAGCTCATTCTCTTGCAACGCTACGAAAGCGGCTATCACGTGCAGCTCGGCGAAAAGCTCGATGTCGCGGTCGCGATCGAGACCTTGCGCGGCCATCATCGCTTCATGCAGAACGTCGCGCACGCGGTTCGCCAGCAGGAACTCGAAGTCGCGCGATGCCGCGCCAACGCCGATGCGATCGAACGCGTGTGGCAGGACTGCGAACGCCGCCGCCAAGGCTTCGGCGTGATGGTCTCGAAGGCGGCCGACGCCGGACGCAGGGCCGACGCGCGCCGCCAGCAAAAACACAGCGACGAGTTCGCGACCCGCAGGCATCTTCAAAGCAACGTCGGATTCTGATCACGCGTCACCGGTCACACGCGTCGCGACCATCACTTCACGCTCAGGGACGGGCCTCATGAATATCGCCAACACAGGCGGCACGCTCGCGGCCATGCCGAACCACATCGGCGCCGTCGACGGCACAGTGCGTGCCGCGGTCGGTCCGGAGTTCGACAGCGTCGATACGCCGGTGGCGACCGACGCCGCACCCGCAGACGCACCGTTTGCACAAGCGCTCTCGCAGCGCATCGCAAAGGATGCTGCGAAGGACGACCCGAAGAGTGAGGGGAGCCACGATGCGAGCGGTCCCGACTCGAAGATGCCGGATGCCCCTGTCGTGTCGACCGATGCCGTTCCGCTCCAGGATCCCTCCAAGGATGGGAAAACCGATGCCCCCAACGACGCGATCGCGAACGATCTCGCCGCGCAGTTGGCGCTGGTCTCTCAATGGGCCGGGCCGGCATCGCAGGCCACGGCACAGAATGCGTCGTCCGCCGTTGCGCGCGCATCGTCGGATTCTCTCGCTACGGGCAAGGGCGAATCGACCATCGACCAGGCGAACGTGGCGAACGATGCTCGCGCTCTCGACATTGCGAGGGGGCCTGACGCGAAGGAGGGTCTCGCGATCGCGCCCAGCGCCAATACCGTTCGATCGAAAGACGAGCGGGTCGGCCAGGCCGCGGGAGATGCCGCACGCAGCGCGGAAACGGCAATCCTGTCCGCGCAACCCGGCACGCTGCACGCGTTGTCGGACTCGAATGCGCTCAATCCGCTCGCCAATATCGCAACCCCGCACGTCATCGCCGCACTCACATCCGCACCCACGCCCGCACCTACTCCGCCGGACGCACTGCGCCAGATGGTCGGCACGCCCGCGTGGTCTCACGAAGTCGGCAACGCGATGGTCCGCATGGCGATCGACGAATTACAAAGTGCCGCGTTGCGCTTGAACCCTGAGCATCTCGGTCCGCTCGACGTGCAGGTGCGCGTGGACAACGGTGTCGCGCACCTCGCATTCCAGGCCGCCCATGCGGACACGCGTGCCGCCATCGAGGCGTCGCGGCCGATGCTGGAGCAGATGTTCTCCGAACAGGGCTTGAAGATCGGCGATTGCGCAGTCGGCGACCCGGCATCGCGCAATCCGGCGTTCAATGGCGACCCGTCGCAGGCGAATGCTTCGTCGCGCCTCCGCGGTGCAAACGAGTTCGCGGCCGATGCCGGAGTAGACGCGGGTACGCCCGCCGTCACGATGCGCGTCACGCGCGCGCTGGGCATGGTCGACACCTTCGCGTAAGGCCTTCCTGCCGCGCTGTCGCTGCAAGCGCGCCGTTGCAGGCCACGGCGGCGCCACCCGGGCAAACCCGCGATCAACGCCGCTTTCGTTCGTCTATTCGGCGCATCGCGCGGGCCGTGCACTTTCCATAATGGGTCCATCGAAAAAGACCCCCCGCACGGTCCGCGCAGTCCGCATCGTTGATCCTCTTTCCGAACGCCATGGCCACCACTTCCGCTGCCCTCCCCCTGCCCACCGAAGACGCACCGCCGAAGTCGGGCAAGCGCAAGCTGCTCGTCATCCTGATTGCCGTATTCGCCGTGCTGGCCCTGGCCGGCGGCGGCGCTGCATGGTGGTTTCACCAGAAGGCCGCCGACGTCGAAGCGAAAGGCGAAGAGGGCACGAAATCGGCCAAGAAACCCGAGGGCACCAAGCCACCGGTCTTCAATACGCTGGAAGCCTTCACGGTCAACCTCGCGGGCGGCGACCACTTCCTGCAACTGGGCATCGTGCTGCAGTTGAAGGATGAAGAGACGGGCGAAAAAGTGAAGACCTGGATGCCGCAGATCCGCAGTCGCCTTCTGCTGTTGCTGTCGTCCAAGACCGCCGAAGATCTCGAAACCTCGAAGGGCAAGCAGGCGCTGGTCGAAGCGATCCTTGCCGAGACCCGCGCGCCGCTCGGCGCCGACGGCGAGAAGGTCCAGGCCGTGCTGCTCGGCTCGATGCTGGTCCAGTAGTCGGACCCGTCAACTCTTTCGCACCCGTCGCCATGTCCGAAGCCCAATTGTCGCAAGACGAGATCGACACGCTGCTCGACGGCGTCGCCACCGATGCACCGGCTGCGACCCCGTGGCCGGCGCGGGATGGATCGTCCGTGGCGCCGGTCGCTAACGGCATCGGTGCAGTCGCAGGATCGTTCGACGTCGCCACGGCCGAGCGCTTCGGCAACGGCCACTTGCCGACGCTGTCACTGATCAACGAACGCTTCGTCGAATTGTTCGACACGGCGCTCTACTCCTTCACGGGTCGGCGCGCGGTGATTGCGGCCGATGCCGCGGTCGTCACCAAGTACGCCAGCTTCGTGGGCGCGCTCTCGATTCCGTCGAGCCTGAACATCGTTCGCATGGGTCCGTCGTGCGGCAACGCGCTGTTCGTGTTCGATGCCAGCCTGCTCTACTTCGTGATCGACAGCCTGTTCGGCGGCAACGGCACCATGACCGCCTCGAAGGCCGGCCGCAACTTCACCACCACCGAACAGCGCCTGATCGGCCGGCTCTGCGACATCGTGTTCGCCAACTACGCGAAGGCATGGGAGTCGGTCCACCCGATGCAATTCGAATTGCTGCGTTCGGAATCCGAAGTGCGCTTCGTCAATCTGGCGGCGCCCGACGATGCGGTGCTCGCGTTCGGATTCACGATCACCTCAGGCACGTCGACCGGCCGGTTCCAGGTATGCATGCCACTGGCCGGCATCGATCCAATCCGCGACGTGATCACGCGCGAAGTTCGCGAGAAGACCACGATGGCCGACACGCGCTGGAGCGAACGACTCGCCGCGCAGGTCTCGGCCGCCGAAGTCGAACTCGTCGCCACGCTCGCGTCGGTACCGCTCACCTGCAAGGAATTGCTGGAGATGAAGATCGGCGACGTGATCGTGCTGGACATCAAGCCCACCATCGTCGCCTCGGCCGACGGCATCCCGGTCCTGCGCTGCCGCTATGGCAATGCCGACGGGCGCTACGCGATTCGCGTCGAGGAAGTGATCGCACCGTCGTCGAACGCCTGAGCACGTCGTTCACCCTGTATTGAAATTTTCGGAGTTACCCATGTCGCAACCCACCAATCACGCCGACGGTCTCGATCCTGCAAATGCCGGCGGCTGGACTGCCGCCATGGCGCAGCCCGCCGCGCAAACCATGAATGCGACCGCCACCGAACGTCTGCTCGAAAAATTCTCGGGCGCTCCCACCAGTGGTGCGAACAACGACATCGAACTGGTGCTCGACATCCCGGTGCAACTCACGGTCGAACTCGGCCGCACGCGCATCGCGATCAAGAACATCCTGCAGCTCGCGCAAGGCTCGGTGATCGAACTCGACGGCCTGGCCGGTGAGCCGCTCGACGTGATGGTCAACGGCTGCCTGATCGCGCAAGGCGAAGTGGTGGTGGTCGGCGAACGCTTCGGCATTCGGCTGACCGACATCATCACGCCGTCCGAACGCATCCGGAAGCTCAATCGATGAAGTGTCGTATCGACGCGATCGTGCTGTTTGCCACGATCGCACTGGCCTCTTCCGTCGCGCATGCGCAGACGGCTGCACCGACCACCGTCGCCACCACGACCGCAGTCGGCGCGCCTGCTGCGTCGCCGGTCTTCGGATTGATGCAAGGTCTCTTCGGTCTCGCGGTCGTGATCGCACTGATCTTCGTCGCAGGCTGGCTGATGAAGAAGATCGGCCCGCGTGCGCGGTCGAGCAGCATCGTGCAGGTGATCGGCGGCGCATCGGTCGGGCCGCGCGAGAAGGTTGTCGTGGTTCGCTTCGGCACGCAAACCCTGCTGCTCGGCGTAGCGCCCGGTCATGTCGGACTGCTGCACACGGCCGATGCTTCCGAGCTCGCCGATGCAGACGTTGCGGTCGCATCGACCGCCGGCACGCCGCGCTTCATCGATCGTCTTCGCGCAGCGCGGGACCATTCGTGACGCACCCCGCATCCGCCTCCCCGGCGAAGGCCGGGGACCCAGTTGCGCGTCGCCGTATCGCACGTGCCGCAAGCGTCATAGCTGCTGCTCTGCTCGCATACACAACGCCGATCGCAGCCTTCGCGCAGCAGGCGGCCAATCTCTCGGTGATGCCGGCCCTGACCTCGACCCCGCTCGCCGGCGGCGGGCAGAGCTACTCGCTGTCGCTGCAGTTGCTGCTGCTGCTCACCGCATTGACCTTCCTGCCCGCGATCATCCTGCTGATGACCGCGTTCACGCGCATCGTGATCGTGCTGTCGCTGCTGCGTCATGCCCTGGGAACGCAGAGCTCGCCGCCCAACCAGGTGATGGTGGGCCTGGCGCTTTTCCTCACGCTGTTCGTGATGACGCCGGTGGCCGACAAGATCTACGACGAGGCCTATCTGCCGTTCTCCAAGCAGACGATCACGCAGGACGAAGCGTTGAAGCGCGCCGAAGTGCCGATCAAGGCATTCATGCTGAAGCAGACGCGCGAACCCGACGTCGCGCTGTTCATGAAGCTCGCCAATCAACCGGCGGTGCAAAGCCCGTCGGACGTGCCGCTCAAGGTACTCATTCCGGCCTTCGTGACGAGCGAATTGAAGACTGCATTCCAGATCGGTTTCATCGTCTTCGTGCCCTTCATCATCATCGACCTGGTGGTGTCGAGCGTGCTGATGTCGATGGGGATGATGATGCTGTCGCCCACGCTGATCTCGCTGCCGTTCAAGCTGATGCTGTTCGTGCTTGCCGACGGCTGGACCCTGCTCATCGCATCCCTCATCCAGAGCTTCTCATGAACTCACAGACCGTCCTTTCGATCAGCCAGAACGCGCTGGAAACCGCGGTGCTGGTTTCCGCGCCGTTGCTCCTAACCGCGCTCATCATCGGTCTCGTGGTCAGCATCCTGCAGGCCGCCACGCAGATCAACGAAGCGACCTTGTCGTTCATTCCGAAGCTGCTGGGCGTATTCGCTGCGACCATCATCGCCGGACCGTGGATGGTGCAGGTGCTGGTGGACTACATGCAGCGCCTGTTCACCAGCATCCCGCACGTAATCGGCTAGCGGACCGCCGGCCGGGGCGCAACGCGATGGTCCAGTTCTCCGAGGCGCAACTGCTCGCGTGGCTCGCGGCTTCGCTCTATCCCTTCTTTCGCATCGCCGCGTTGATCGGCACGGCGCCGATCATCGGCGACGCAACCGTGCCCAGACGCGTACGCATCGGCCTCGCACTCTTCGTCACGGTGGTCGTGGCGCCGGGCGTGTCGGCGGTGCCGGACGTCGCGTTGTTGTCGGGCGAAGGTTTCCTGTTGATTGTTCGACAGATGCTGATCGGAGCGGCGATGGGCTTCTCTATGCGCCTCGCCTTTGCGGCGATCGAATACGCGGGCGATCTGATCGGTCTGCAGATGGGGCTCGGCTTCGCGCTCCTGATCGACCCCGAAACGCGCGATCAGACGCCGATGATCGGCAGCCTGCTTCGATACTTCGCGTCGCTCGCATTTCTCGCGGCGAATGGCCCGCTGATGATGATCGCGGGCGTGGCGGACAGCTTCCAATCCTTGCCGATCGCGGGGAGCGCAGGTCTCTTCGGCGACTGGAAGATGCTTGCGCTCCAGGGCAGCATGGTGTTCGGGTTGGCGCTGCACATGGCCTTGCCGGTGATCGCTGCTCTGCTCGTGACCAACGTCGCGCTCGGCGTCATGACGCGCGCCGCACCGCAGTTGAATCTCTTCTCGATCGGCTTTCCGATCACGATCAGCGTGGGATTGATCGTGCTGATCGTGAGTCTGCCGGTCATGCTGGCGATTGCGGACAGCGCGCTGATGCAGACGGCGGGGAGGCTGTTACGCTAGTACGCTCATGAATAAAACGCGCAAGCAAGAATCAGAAATGGCGACGCCGGCAATCAGCCTCGCGATGCGAAGCTGAACTGCCGGCGTGGGCTTGGAAGTTGCTTTTACACTAATCAGTAGTTCACCAGAGCGTTGCCGCCGCCAACATGAATCAATTCGGCCTGTTCCACAAATGCATATTGTGTGTCGATAGCCAATTCGAGAGCCAGTTCTTGGGTTTGGATGTCAGCGATCATGAGAGTGCTCCGTGAAGTACAGATAAATTCCGTCAGGAACTGACACACAATGTCAGGCTGTGACAAAGATTACCGTAGCATCACCACATTGCGAACAACACGATGGGCCATTCACAAAAATCCCACACCGAGCCGAACCGTGAAGTCATTGCGGATGCGAGGAGTTTGGAGGACGGTCACCTCAGTAATTGCCCTACCTCTTTCAAGATTCTTGAAGAGCGGGCAACTGCCGCAATGCTGGATTTCAGTGTCGAGGGTCGCGAATCACTCGATCATTTAACTTCGATCTTGATGGGGATCGATGGCGAGTCGGATGTCGAAAAACGAATCGTAATCTTGTCGGATGCTTGTTTTTATTATGAACGCATCGGTCGCAGTTTCGACGGGATTCCACGCGGTCTATGGGCCGTAGGGTTGGCAAGTAAATATGGGCATAAGAACCTAGAGCGACGCGCATGGAACAGTTTGAGCGCCGTATATCTTGACAGCGCGAATTTCGAGGAAGCCTGCCGATGTCTCGAACGCACGCTCTTACTGGCTCGTGAATTGGCCGTTCCATTCCTGGAATGCGTGGCTTACACGATGACAGGTGCTCTCTTGAAAGAAATGGGTCTTTACCTCGATGCGCTCGAAGTCATCGACAAAGCACTTGCTTGCAAGATTCAAACAGTCCAAGGCGAACATCTACGTTTTACCAACGCAACCAATGGTCTCTTCTCAGCGCATCGGCTCAATAATCACGCTGCGGCGTTGAAGTACATGACCGTGGCGTGCGAAGCGATCGATAACCCCCTTGTTGATATCGTCACACGCGCCACGTTCGAGAATGTGCGCTGCATGTACTTGCTCGCCCGCAACGACGAAGAGACCGCCGACGCGTTGATCACCGCCGCCAGGGAACGAGCCGCCGGCGTACAAAATCCCCGTGTCGAGATACTTCTGTCCACCGCTGCCGCCCTATGCGACTGGGCCAGCCGCGATCCGCTACGCGAAGCGCGCGCCAAGAAAGACCTGCGCGAACTCCACCACAAAAGCAAGCAGACACGCCTCTACCACGACGACGTATTGCGCGCGCTGGTTCAAGTGCATAGCCGGCAGCCGTCCGGCTCAGAGGCCCGCGATGATCTGGACGCCGCGATGACAGCGGCGACTTCCAGCTCCAAGGTCGGCATCGCCTACGCCAAGGAACTGGTCGAATACATCACCAGCGTCAAGCACGCCAAGTTCTATCGCCAGATGAGCGACAAGGGCGTCACGCGTGCTGCCGACGAGACGGCGACACCAGCCGACGTGGCGTTCGATCCTTGCGCGCGCCTGCGCAACTGGCTGGCGCAGGACGTCATGACCGCGCCGGCGGCGATTGTCGGCGCCGCGTCTCCGAGCCAGGTCCGCAAGCACGATGAATTGACCGCTGTCCACGACGACCTCGCCAAGCTGCGAACAGCGTCGATACGCAACACCATCCGCACCAACGCGTATCACACCGCCGAGAACTGGGCGCTGGCTGCCGAATTCTTCGACGACCAGACCGGCCAGCATTGTTTTCGGGTCGGCCGGCTCGCCGGGATGCTGGCGCAAGAGATCGGCATGGACCAGGAGTTTTGCGTTCGCATCGATCACGCGGCGCGCCTGCACGACATCGGCAAGATCAGCGTCAACGAGCTGATCCTGCTCAAGCCGGGTCCGCTCGATCCGAGCGAGGTCACCGCGATGCGAGCCCACGCCGAAGTGGGCGCCTTTCTCCTGCAAGGCTCCGATGACCCGACCTTGCAAATGGCTGCGATCATCGCCAGGCATCATCACGAATGGTGGAACGGCGCCGGCTACCCCAACAACCTGTCGGGCGAGCGCATTCCTCTGGAGGCACGCATCGTCGCATTGGCCGACGTCTACGACGCCTTGACCAACGTGCGCCCCTACAAGCGCGCTTGGTCGCACCGCGAGAGCATCGAGCAGATGGTGCTCGAGAGCGCCGGGCATTTCGATCCGCGACTGCTGCGTCCCTTCCTGAAAGTGCTCGAACGCCACGTCGGTTCCAACGCGCAACCGCCGTCGACGCAACTCCACCTGCAGGACATGGGAGCCAACGGTCTGCTCTCCTCGCGCCGCAAATTGATGGAAGCGCTCAACGCGGGTGGATGAAAGGACGTTGCCTGGCAAACGTCCTACCGTAGGCTCGCGCATTGCAGACAAACGCTGCGCGTGAACGGTGCGCGCAGGACACAAGGCGCGCGTTGCTGCGTGCTAACATCGCCCGCCTTGCAAAGCCGGTCCCGCATCAGCATCCGTTCGCGGCGCCAATCCAGCACGAGCGTTCGCATTTCGTGAGTCCATGCACGACGATAGACACGACGGTAAGCTGCGCATTCTCATCGTCGATGACCGGCGGGCCGACCCGGCAGCCTGGACCACCGAAGCCGCACGGCTCGACTCGCGCATCGTGGTGCGATGCGTGGACACCGCGGCGAAACTTCAGAAGGCCGTGCTCGAAGGCGACTGGGTTGCGGTGCTCGGTCATCAGGCCCCGGCCACGCTTTCGATCAGCGCGGTCCTGGCTATGGTCCAGGTCCTCGAGCCGCCACCGGCGGTGCTGCTCTATCCCGAACTGAGGTCCGAGGAAGATCGCAGGGTGTGGCTCGCCGCCGCGGTCCGTGCGAGCACGGCGCTCGAATCTCGATCCGATGCGCGCTCCAGGGGGCCCGCAATGGCCGATGTGCGCGACTCCGATTCGTTGACTGTCCCGTCGATGTTCGGTGCTACCGCGAACTTCAGCAACAGCGATGTGGAAGCCTTGCGCGCACTGCGCGACAGCGAGGAGCGCTTTCGCACGCTGACCGAGATCGCACCGGTCGGCATCTTTCTCACCGACGCCGCGCAGGAGTGCGTGTACGTGAACGAGCGCTGGTCGCAGATCACCGGCGTCGCGGCGACCAGTGCGCGCGGGCTCGATTGGCGCGTGTGCCTTCAGACCGACAGCGCCACCTTGCAGGCCACTGCGCTCTTCGCCGCCGACCCGCTGATGCCGCTTGCCTTCGAAAGCCGTATCGAGAAGCCGAGCGGACCGGCGACCTGGGTGATCGGGCAGATGCGTCCCTACCGCGATGCGCAGGGCGAGATCATCGGCCACCTCGGCGTCATCACCGACATCACCGATCGGAAAAGCGCCGAGCTGGCGATACGGGAATCCGAAAAGCGCTTGCGCGACCTGTCAGCGCACATGGTATCGGCCGAAGAGCGCCAGCGCGCCTTGATCGCGCGGGAGATCCACGACGACATCGGCAGTTCGCTCACCGGCATGAAGATCGACGTGATGCGCTTGAAAGAGTTGACCGCGGGCAGCGCCGAAGCGCAGGAGAAGCTCGCCGCGTTCAATCGACTGCTCGATTCGGTCGCGGCTTCGAGCGTGCGCATCGCCAAGGCCTTGCGGCCGAGCATCCTCGACGACGGCATCGTGCCCGCGATCGAATGGCAATTGCGCGAGTTCGGAAAACGCATGGGCATCGACACCGAATTCAACGAGCCCGAACTCGAACCCAAGCTCACCCCCGGTCAATCGATCGCGCTGTTTCGCGTGGTGCAGGAAGCGCTCAACAATGTCGCCAAGCATGCCGAGGCAAAGCACGTCGATATCGTGCTGTTCTCGCGCGCCGACGAACTCACGCTCGAAATTCGCGACGACGGCAAAGGCCTGTCGCGTGATTCCGGTACGCGTGGAGACACGGTGGGTCGCAGTGGCGCCTTCGGCATCATCGGCATGCGCGAACGCATCCTGTCGCTGGGCGGGTGGATGGACGTGACCGGCGCACCGGGCAAGGGGACGACGGTGATGGTCGGCATTCCGATGGGACCGCTGGAACGTGCGGCATGACGATACGCGTCATCGTCGCCGACGATCATCCGATCCTGCGCGCGGGCCTGGTGTCGGTGCTCGACGCATCGCCCGATCTGCGCGTCGTCGCCGAGGCGGGCAACGGCGCCGAGGTCTTACGCGCGATGCGCGACGTCGCGTTCGACGTGCTGTTGCTCGACGTATCGATGCCCGGCAAGAGCGGGCTCGACCTGCTGCGACAGATACGCACCGAGAACCCACGCCTGCCTATCCTGATCGTCAGTTCTCATCCCGAAGATCAATACGCGCTGCGCGCGATCAAGGCGGGGGCTTCGGGCTACGTGACCAAGATGAGCGCGCCGGCCGATCTCGTCACTGCGGTGCGCACCGTATCGACCGGCCGCAAGTTCATCACGCCGGCGCTGGCCGAGCTACTCGCCGACCACGTCGAGCGACCCGACGACGGCGTGCCGCACCAGAGCCTTTCCGATCGAGAATTCCAGACGCTCAAGATGATCGGCGCCGGTCACTCGCTGACCGAGATCGGCGAAGTGCTCTGCATCTCGGTCAAGACCGTCAGCGTGTATCGCTCGCGCGTGCTCGAAAAGATGCGGATGAAGAACAATGTGGAGTTGACGCGGTATGTGGTCGAGCATGGGTTGACGGACGACGTGTAGGGGCTCCGCGCTTGCTGCCGTAGCACGTTATGTGGCCGAGATGGATACGGTGTTTCTGCTGGCCATGCGAAGCCAGCGCGAAGCGGGACAAGCACAGCGGTTGAAGCGCCGTGCGCCAAGACGACGGCGCTGTCGATCAAAGGTAATCAAACAGCGTCTTGTTCCCTATCATCGCAAACGTCTTCTGCGCCGCCGACAACGCCGCCTGCTGCTTCGTCAACTCCGCAATCGCCTTCGCGTAATCGGTGTCCTGCAGACCGGACAAGCGCGATTGGCCGTCGATGTCCGCCGCGTTCGCGCTCGATCCCAAGGCATCGAGCTCGTTCTGCCGCGCACCGACCGACGCGCGCGTGTTCAGGATGTGATTGAGCGCGTTGTCGACATTCGCGATCGCCGCCAGCGCGCCGCTGGCCACGCGCGCCCGTCCCGCTGCGCCGCCGGTGGGCGTCGTCAGCAGGCTGGCCGCGGCCGACAAGGTGTCGAACACGCTTTGACGGCCCGCGGGCGCGATCGTGAAGCTGTCGCTGCTCGCGGGGGTGCCGCCGATCGTGAACCGCAAGCCGTCGAACGCGATCGCGCTGCCGCTGGTATAGGCATTGCCGGTAGCTGCGGGAGCAGGCACCGTCGTGCCGGTGTCCGTGTCGACCACCTGATAGGTCGTCGCGCCGCCGCTGACGGCGAACTGCACCTGATAGCTGTGGCCGGTCAACGAAGCGGGCGTCGTGACCTGGCCGACGTCGATGACTCCGCTGCCGCTGTTGCTCGTCGATGCCGCGGTCGTGAATACGCCGTTGCCCGCGCTGATGCGCCCGAATACATCGGCGCCGCTTTCGGACACGCCGATCTGCCGCGTCGCCGAGACCTGGATTGCGCGGGCGCCGTCGTCACCCGCGTAGCTCACGCCGGTGCTGGTGACCGCGAACGGCGTGGTGTTGCTACGGTAGCCGCCGAACAGAAAACTTCCGTTGCCGTCCTTGGTGTTCGCCAGGGAGACCAGCGCATCGAGGCGACTCTTGAGCTCGACGCCGATCGCCGCGCGATCGCTGTCCGACAGCGCGGCGTTGTTGGAAGCGACCAGCGACGTGCGTACGCTTTGCAGCAGGTCGCCGACCTGTCCGAGCGTGCTGTCGGTCTGACCGAGCAGATGCGAGGCGATGCCTTGATTGGCGATGTATTGCGAGTTGGTCGCGAGATTGCTGACGGTGCGCAGGATCTGCGTGGCCGCCACCGGATCGTCCGCCGCCGTGTTGACGCGATGTCCGGTCGAGACCTGTTGTTGCGCGCGCGACAGATTGCGTTGCGCGAGATCGATGGCGGCGAGTCCGCGATCGAAGAGTGTCGAGGTGGCGATGCGCATGGAGATGCTTTCTCTGTGGGTCGTGGCGACGCGATCAGCGGAACAGAGCGAGCACCGCGTCGAACATCGCCGATGCGGTTGCAATGCTCTTGCTCGCCGCCTGGTAGGCCTGCTGGTAACGCTGCAGATTGGCCGCCTCTTCATCGAGGTTGACGCCCGAGACCGCATCGCGACTGTCCTGTGCCTGTGTCAACAGGCTCTGCTCTGCGTTCGAGAGCGCATCTGCTTCGTTGGTCTTGTTGCCGATGATCCCGACCAGTCCGTTGTATGCGTCCTGCGCGCTGCCGGACAGGGTCACGACGTTCTGCTGAATCTGCGCGAGCAGCAGCGCATTGCGGTTGTCGCCGCTGCCGCCGACGTTGGGGCCGACGGTGAAGAGGTCGTTGTCCGCCGGTGTGCCGGCGAGCGTGAGGCTCCAGCCGTTCTGCGCAATCGCCGCGCCATCGGTATAGGGATTGCCTGCCGACAACACCGAGCCGCTGGTGCGATCGACCAGATCGTAAGTGGTGGTGCCACTCGCAACACGGAAGCGCACATCGACCGGCGCTCTCAGCGTGGATGGCAAGGGATCGGCCGGCAGCACAGCGAGCGAAGCCTGGCGCGCGCTGCCTGCGTTGCCCGAGCCTATCGTCAGCATCACCGGCCCGGCTGCGGCAATGCGCGCCGGATCGGTGGTTGCGACCGCGAAGTCGTGCGCGCCGTTGCGCGTGGGGGCGATGATGAAACGGTCGCCCGCAGCGAGCGGTCCCGAAGTGGCGATCTTCACGCCATCGACGGTCTGCGGCAGGCTCGCGAAGATGCGGGTGCTCTTGTCCGCGAGATTGGTCAGCTTGTAGCTCGTGCCGTCGAAGTCGAGACGATAGTCACTGGCGGTCAACCGACTCGGATCGGCAATCGAGACGGCCAGGCCCGAGCCCGCGCTGTTGGTCTTGGCGGGAATCACCGCCGGCGAGCCGACGCTGAACAGCGCGATGCCCGGTGCGCCGCTGGCATCCTGACCGAGCTTGTTCTGCGCATTCAGCGCGGAGCCGATCGCGATCGCGATCTGGCCGAGCGAATTCCTGGTCTGCGACAGCACGTCGTCGCGAAAGCGGAACAAGCCGCCGAGCGTGCCGTCCTCCACCTGCGCCGTCGAGATGCGCTGCGCCGTGCCGCTGACCTGCACGGCGAGTTGCTGCTTGCTCGGGTCCTGATCGTCGGGCACCGCAATGAGCGCATTCGCCTGGCGGCCGACCACCAGGGGTTGTCCGTTGCTCACGAACAGATTGACCGATCCATCCGACTGCGGCAATGCTGTCGCACCGATCGCGCCCGCGATCTGCCTGACCAGCGCATCGCGCTGGTCGAGCAGGTCGTTGGGGACTTGCGAGATCGCCGGATCGCGCCCGTCGGTGAGGATGCGTTGGTTGAGACCTGCGACCTGCTGCGCAAGCGTGTTCACGCTGGTGATGGTGTCGCCGATCTGCCGATCGATGTCGCTGCCCTGCTGGTCGAGACGCTGGCCGAGATCGTTGAAGCGCGCCGCGAGCGTGCGCGCCGACGACAACAGCGTCTGTCGCGCTGCCGAGTCGGACGGACTGTTCGCAACCGTGTGCGCCGACGAAAAGAAACTGTCGATCGCCGACGAGAGGTTCGACGACGAATCGGCAAGCCAGCTGTCGACGCGCTTGATTTCGGTCGCGTAGGCATCGGCGCGCGAACTGGTCGCAACGCCGTCGCGCACCGACTGGGTCAGGTAATCGCTGTAGATGCGACGCACGGTCGTCACGTTCACGCCCTGCCCCACGTAGCCCGCGCCTGTGAACTGCGCCGTCGCTGCGGACAACACGGTCTCCTGACGCGTGAAGCCTTGCGTGTTCACGTTGGCGATGTTGTGTCCGGTCGTGACGAGGCCGGCTTGCGCCGCGCGCAAACCCGACAGTCCGATCCCGATCAAGCCGCTCATGATTTACCTCGCACGCTTCACCTCGCTTGCTTGACGCGAATATTCAAATCCGCCGGCGCGTCGCCATCAATATCGGCAGCGCGCGCCACAACTGAACCGGGTCTCGGGCTTGCCATGGGTCAGAACAACTTCCCGAGCGGGCCCGCCAGCACCTGGGCCAGCTTGGTTCCATAGTTCGGATCGGTCGCATATCCGGAGCGCCCCATCTCGCGCGCGAACTGCAGCGCGTCGCCTGCGGCGTGCACGGCCTTCTCGTAACGCGGGTTGTTCGCGACCAGCTTCGCGTAGTCGATGAACGACTCCGCATACGACGCATAGGCGCGAAACTTCTGCACGACTTTCTGCGCGACGCCATTGACGACTTCGGTCGTGACCGCATCGACAGTCGCCCCGGTCCAGGTCGCGCCCGCCTTGATGCCGAACAGGTTGAAGCTGCCCGCGCCCTTGCTGTCCCGCACCTCGTGCTTGCCCCAACCGCTTTCGAGCGCGGCCTGCCCGAGGATGATCTTGGCCGGGATGCCGCTGGCTTCGGCCGCGGCGATCGCGGCATCCTTGAAGCGATCGACGAAGTCGCGGTGCACGGGCGTGGCGGTGGCGGGTGCTGTGGCTGCCACGCCGGTTCCAGACGCCGATGAGCCGGGCGAAGCCGACGCGGTCGTCGCATCGAGAGAAATGTTGCGCAGCTTCGGCATCGTCAGCACCGGATGCGACGCGGGGGACGACGACAGCGCGTCGATCCCGGTACCGGGCTTCTTGCCCTGCGCTCGTTCGATCTGCGCGACCAGCGCGTCTGCCAGACCGATGCCGCGTCCCTTGCTCGCGATGTTCTGTGCGAGTTGCTGGTCGTACATGTCGGTCGCCATCTTCGACGCGTCGTTCGCCAGCGGATCGCTGCCCGGCAAGGTGGCGCGCATGTTCTTCAGCATCATCGACAGGAACATCGATTCGAATTGCTGCGCGACCTTGCGGGTCGCGGCCGCATCGCCGTTCTTGGTCGCGAGCTTGACCGCATCGAGCGACCGCGGATCGAAGCTGCTGGCCGACGAACCCACGGTGGATAGCGAAGTCGATGCAGTGGACAGGATCGCGCCCATGTCAGATCACTTCGAGGTCGGCGCGCAAGGCGCCCGCGGCCTTCAACGCCTGAAGAATCGAAAGCAGATCCTGAGGCGTGGCGCCGATCGCATTGAGCGCCTTCACGACATCGGTGAGCTTCGCGCTCGCGGGCAGATTGACCAGCTCGCCCTTGTCCGACTTCACCTGGATCTGCGCGTTGGTGACCCCCACGGTCTGACCTTGCGCGAGCGGATTGGGCTGGCTCACGCTGTTCTCGGCGCTGATCGTCACCGACAGGTTGCCGTGCGCGACCGCGCTCGCCTGCAGGGTAACCGCCTGATTCATCACCACCGAGCCGGTACGCGCATTGATGATCACGCGCGCGGGCGGACGCGACAGCGTGACATCGAGATCCTCGAGCCCCGCGAGGAAGGCGACGCGATCGCTGGCTCCCAGCGGCGCGCGCACCTGCACGACACGACCATCGATCATCGATGCCGTACCCGGCACCGCGCGATTGATTGCGGAGGCAACCGCTTGCGCATTGGCGAAATCGGTCTGCTCGAGTTCGAGGTTGACGAATTCGCCCTGCCCGATCGAGGTCGCGACCGAGCGTTCAACCGACGCGCCGCCAGGCACGCGGCCCGCGTTCAACTGATTGATCTGCACCTTGCTGCCGGCCGCCGATGCACCCGCGCCGCCGAGCAGGATGTTTCCCTGCGACATCGCATAGATCTGGTTGTCGGCGCCCTTCAGCGGCGTCAGCAGCAACGTGCCGCCGCGCAGGCTCTTGGCGTTGCCGATCGATGAAACCGTGACGTCGATCGCCTGACCCGGGCGCGCGAATGCGGGCAGCACCGCGGTGACCATCACGGCCGCCGCGTTCTTCAATTGCAGGTTGGTGCCGGGCGGCAGATTGACGCCCATCTGTGCCAGCATCGACGCGATGCTCTGCACCGTGAACGGCGTCTGCGTGGTCTGGTCGCCGGTGCCGTCGAGACCGACCACGATGCCGTAGCCGATCAACTGGTTGCTGCGCACGCCCTGGATCGAGACCAGATCCTTGATGCGTTCGGCGCGCGCCGGAGCGGCGACCAACAGCGCACCGACCAGCACGGCGGCCCCGAGTACGAGCGCCGAGAGCACGCGAAGAAAAGCCGCAAGCGACACGTCGGTCTTGGTCGTCATGCAGGAGTAGTCGTCCACGAAATTTCCCATCAGAACGGAAGCACGGTGAGGAAAAGGCGCGACAGCCAGCCCATCGTCTGCGCTTCGTCGATGTAGCCGGTGCCGCGATATTCGATGCGGGCGTCGGCCACCTGTGTCGAGGAGACGGTGTTGTTGTTGACCACCGTGTTCGGGTTGACCACACCCGAAAAGCGGATGAACTCGGAGCCTTGATTGATGCCGATCTGCTTCTCGCCCGAGACGATCAGGTTGCCGTTGCCGAGCACTTCGATGACGGTGACGGTGATCGTGCCGGTGAATTGATTGCTACTCGCGCTGTCGCCCTTGCCGCTGAACTTGTTCGCGGAGCTGGCCGTTGCGCTCGTGCCCTGCAGGAACTTGAACGGCAGATTGCCGTGCAGGTTCGGGATCGAAAGCGACGTCGAGCCGCTCTTGTCGACATTGCTGCCCGACTGCTTGGCGGCCTGCAGCTTCTCGTTCAATACGATCGTGATGATGTCGCCGACATTGCGCGCGCGACGGTCTTCGAACAGCGGCTGGTAGTTGACCGTCTGGAAGATCGAGCCTCCGGTCTGTGCGCCGGGGATCGCTGCGACCGGCGCGGGGCGCGCGGTCAGCGGCTTCTGCACTTCGACGGTACGCAGCGGATCGTACGAACCGCACGCGCCGAGGACTAATGCGAGCGCGGTCGCGAATATGCAATTCAAGAGGCGCATCGGGAAAGAGAAGATCATGGCGGGTTTGGGTGTAGTCAAAGCAGCATCACAACTGAGTCAGCTTCTGCAACATCTGATCGGACGTCGTGATCGCCTTCGAGTTGAGCTCGTAGGCGCGCTGCGCCTGGATCATGTTCACGAGCTCTTCGGCGACATTGACATTCGAAGTCTCGACATAGCCCTGGTTGATCAGGCCCGTGCCGTTGGTGCCGGGCGTGTTGGTCGCGGCGGTGCCCGATGCGGCGGTCTCGAGATAAAGGTTCTGCCCATGGCTCGAAAGGCCTGCGGCATTGATGAAGGTCGCGAGCTGGATCGTGCCTACCGTGGTCGGCGCGGCGCTGCCGGCTTGCGTCACCGACACCGTGCCATCCTGACCGATCGTCACGGCAAGCGCGTTCGCGGGAATCGTGATTGCGGGCTGCAACGGCGAACCGTTCGAGGTCACGAGTTGGCCTTGCGCATCGGTATGCAGCGAGCCGTCGCGCGAATAGCCGGTCGTGCCGTCGGGCATCTGCACCTGGAAGAAGCCCGCGCCCTGGATCGCCAGGTCGAGCGAATTGCCGGTCTGCGACAGGTTGCCCTGCGTGTGGATGCGCGTGGTCGCGACCGGACGCACGCCGGTGCCGATCTGCAGGCCCGATGGCAGTTGCGTCTGTTGCGTCGATTGCGCGCCGGGTTCGCGCACGGTCTGATAGAGCATGTCCTCGAACACCGCGCGCGAACGCTTGAAGCCCGAGGTGCTGACGTTGGCCAGGTTGTTCGAGATCACGTCGAGCTGCGTCTGCTGGGCGTCGAGGCCGGTCTTGGCGATATAGAGCGAGCGGATCATGTGGGCATCCTTGGTTGAGTTCTAGTCGTATGGGTCGCGTCTGTCGCGCTCAGCCGGCCACGTTCAACAGCTGCGTGGCCTGCTTGTCGTTGTCTTCGCCGTGCTGGATCAGCTTCATCTGCATCTCGAACTGGCGCGCCAACGCGATCATGTCCACCATCGCGGCCGCGGGATTGACGTTGCTGGACTCAAGCGCGCCAGAGGTCACCGAAACTTTTTCCTCCACGCCGGCGCTGCTGCCGTCCTTCAGGCGAAACAGCCCATCGAGACCCTTCTGCATCGCGGTCTCTTCGGGATCGACCAGCTTGATGCGGCCGAGCACCGTGATGCTGGTGAACGGCGGTTGCGTCGGCACGCCCGACACCGTGCCGTCGCGGCCGATCGAGACCGTGGTGTTGGGCGGTATCGCGATCGGACCGCCGTCACCCAACACATTGCGACCGTTGCGTGTGACCAGTGCGCCTTCAGAACTGATCTCGAAGCCGCCGGCGCGCGTGTAGGCCTCGTTGCCGTCGGCACCCTCGACCGCGATCCAGCCGCGGCCGGTGATGGCGATGTCGAGCGCGCGTCCGGTTTCCATCAGCGGCCCGGTCGAGAAGTCGGTGCCCGGCGTGGACTCAAGGACCGAAGTGCGCGTCGCCAGGCCTTGCCCATCGACCGGGATCGCGCGATAGACGCTGACGTCGGCGCGAAATCCCGGCGTCGAGACGTTGGCGAGGTTGTTCGCCACCATCGCCTGACGGTCGAGCATGCTCTTCGCGCCGGACATGGCGGTATAGACGAGACGGTCCATGGAGTCTTCTCTAGGTCACGAACGATTGATCAGCGCAGATTGACGAGCGTCTGCATCAGCTGGTCCTGCGTCTTGATGGTCTGCGCATTGGCCTGGTAGTTGCGCTGCGCGGTGATCATGTTGACCAGTTCGGCCGTGAGATCGACGTTGGATTCTTCGACCGTGCCCGCCTGCAAGGACCCGAGGCTAGCCGAGCCGGGAGCACCGACCAGCGGCGGACCCGATTTCGACGACTCGGCCCAGACGTTGTTGCCCAACGGCGCCAAACCTTCGGGCGACGTGAAGTTGGCCAGCGCGATCTGCGCCAGATCCTTGGTCTGACCGTTGGAATAGCGGCCGAGAATGATGCCGTCGTCCGACACCGTGTAGCTCGACAAGCGACCCGACGTATAGCCGTCCTGCTTCAGTTGATTGACGCCCGACTTGGTACCGAATTGGGTCGAGCCGGTGAAGTCGAGCTTGAGCGCGAGCGGCGTGGACGCGCCTCCTGCGATGGGCGTCGAGATCGCGAACGGCAAGGTCGTCGCGGTCGTGTCGATCAGCCCGTCGCTGCCGAAGGTCAGCGTGCCGATCGCGCCGGCGCCGACGGCCGTGCCGTCGTTGGTTGCGAACACGTCCCACCGGTTCTCGCCGCCGGCGCCCGGTCCCGTGGGCACGAAATACATCGACAGTGCGTGCGCATTGCCGAGCGAGTCGTACACCGAGGTCGAAGTCGCGAAATTGTAGGTGGTCGAATTGGCCGGATCGAAACTCGCCGAGGCGAGCGCTGGCGCGCGCGAGTCCAGGCCGACGGTGGCATCGACCTTGCCGGTGGGCAGGGGCGCCACATCGGCTTGCGAGATCAGCAATTCGCTCGGTGAAGCGGTAGGAACGATACCGCTCGGTCCTGCGGGATAACCGGTCAGGCGTGCACCGTTGTCGTTGACGACATAGCCCGACTTGTCGAGATGGAACTGGCCGTTGCGGCTGAACGTGATCGCGCCGTTGTTCGAAAGCCTGAAGAAGCCCGAGCCGTTGATCGCCATGTCGAGAGGATTGGTGGTGGCTGTCAGCGACCCCTGCCCGAACGACTGCGCGATCGCCGAGACGCGCGTACCGATGCCCGCGTCGTTGGCGCCGACCGAACCGGCCGCACCGGCATAGATGTCGGCGAAGTGAACCGACGACGACTTGAAGCCGACGGTGTTGGTGTTGGCGACGTTGTTGCCGATCACGTCGAGGTTCTTGGCTGCTGCCGAAAGACCCGATAGACCTTGTTCGAAACTCATCGAATGCTCCTTACCCTGATGGGAATGTTTACGAGAACGAATGCGTGGATGTTGAGAGAGAGGTGGGTCAGTAGATCTGTCTGATCTGCGCGAGCGCGAACGAGCCCAGCCCGCCCACCAGCAGCGACGCGCCGTCGGCGCCTGGCGTTACGCTCGCGACGACCCCGGTCGAAAGCGTGTTCGCGACGACCTTGCTGCTGCCCAGCTTGCCCTCGACCGCGAAACTGTAGCTGCCCGGCGTGGCGGCGGTCCCCGCATCGGTGGACCCGTCCCAGACGAAGTTCATGACGCCGGCTTCCTGCGCGCCCAGGTCGGTGGTGTGCACGACGCGACCCGACGCGTCCTTGATGGTGACGGTCAGGTGATCGACCGCGCCCGTCAATTCCACGCCGCCGATCGCCTGGCCGTTCTGCAACGCGAGCGTGGTACCCGGCGCCATCACCGCATGGCCCACCAGCGCGGCAGCCTGCAGCGACTGTGCAGCGTTGTTGGTTCCCAAGAGCGCGTCGAGCTTGGTCGCAAGCTTGTTGATGCCTTCGACCGTGTTGAGCTGCGCGAGCTGGCTGGTGACCTGCGCGTTGTCGAGTGGATTGAGCGGGTCCTGATTCTTCATCTGCGCAACCAGGAGCTTGAGGAAATAGTCCTGGCTGCCCGCAGCCGGACCCTTGGCGGCCGCTGCGCTAGCGGTGCTTGCAGTGCTTGTGGTGCTGGCGATCGAATCGATCATGAAATTTTCCTGGTTGCCTGCTCAGTTGCGTATTTCGGTTGCACGCTTCAATTGCCCAGCGTCAGTGCCTTCAACATCAGCGTCTTGGCCGTGTTCATCACTTCGACGTTGGTCTGATAGGAACGCGATGCCGAGATCATGTTGACCATCTCATCGACCACATTGACGTTGGGCATGCTCACGTATCCGTCCGCGTCGGCAAGCGGATGCTTGGGGTCGTATGCGCGGCGCGGCTCGGCGCTGTCTTCGACCACGCGAGCGACCGACACGCCCGCGCTCTCGGCGTGGTTGCCGATCGGTTCGGCCTGGAACACCACCTGCTTGGCGCGATAGACACGGCCGTCGGGACCGGCCGCGCTCTCGGCATTGGCGAGATTGCTGGCGGTCGTGTTCAGGCGCTGCGACTGCGCGGTCAGCGCCGAGGACGAGATGCGAAAGACGTCGTTCATGCTCATGATGATTACCTCGCGCGTTGACTGAAGTCAGCCTTGAATGGCCGACATCAGCGTCTTGATCTGATGATTGAGAAACGAGAACGACGCTTCGTAGCGCACGGTGTTGTCGGCGAAGGCCGCGCGTTCGCTGTCCATATCGACGGTGTTGCCGTCGATCGAAGGCTGGGTGGCAGGCTTTGCGGTCAGGTCGGCGGGAGAGACGACGACGGCACCGCGCTCGACATGCCCGGCGTGCGTCGCATGCATCGCCACCGCGGGTGCGCTCGGACCGTTGCCCGATTCACCGGTTGCACGGGCGAGCGCATCGGCGAAGTTCACGTCGTTGGCCTGATAACGCGGCGTGTCGGCGTTCGCCATGTTCGAGGCGATCACCTGCTGACGTTGCGTACCGATCTTCAGAGCGGTCTCGTGGAAGCGAAAGGCGGCGTCGAGTGCGTTCATGGGTTCGATTCGTGGCGCATGGGCTTTTTGGGATGGCGCCAGTCTGTGCGTACGGGTCGCGGGTCGATCAGCGGAGAAGACTCGAAAAACCTGCTCAATTCGGATGAAGAGCCGATGAACTTGTGCGTTTCAATGCGCCATCGACTTCTCCGACCAATCCCGGCGGCACTGTCGATGCGAGCGTCCAGGCCCACCACCATGCGACTGACGATCTACGAAACGAACCGATTCGCGAGGCTGCGCACCACGCGGCGATTCGCCGCGGGCTGCGCTTTCGCGGTCGCCGGCGTACTCGGCTTGATTTCATATGCACGCGGTGCAGAGGTATCGACAACGCCCGAGGCGGTCGGCCATGCCACGCTGATGGATGCGCTCGCGCCGGTCATCGCAACGCGCAGCGCCATCGCGACCGTGAACGTCGCGCCGCTCGACGTTCGCCGCAACCTCGCGCCCTGCGCACGCATTGCCGGTTTCATCCCACCGGGCGCACGGCTGGTCGGCAAGACGCTGGTCGGCATACGCTGCATCGAAGGCGCGAGCTGGCAAACCTTTCTTGCTGCCGATGTTCGCGTCGAGGCTGCGGTCTGGCAGAGCACGCGTGCGTTGCGCGCCGGTGATCCTCTGGGTTCCGTAGATCTGGTCCAGGCGCAAGCAGCGCTGACGACCGCCGATATCGACGCCGCGGCTGCCATTGCCAGGCAAGGCGCATCTGGAACAGCGAACACAATCACGGCCGCGCCTGCACGCGGGCTCGCAACCATCGACGGCCGCATGCCGGCACCGCTCGGCCGCATCGTGCAGCGACCCGTCGCAATGGGTCGCGCGCTCGCGGCATCGGATCTGCGCGAAGCCGGCCGCATCAATCCGGGCGACGCGGTGCGAGTGGTCTATTCGGGCGAAGGCTTCTCGATCTCATCCGAGGGACATTCGGTCGGCGCCGCCGATCCGGGCGCCAACGTGCTGATCCGCCTGGTGAGCGGTGCGCTGGTCAACGGAACGCTATTGGCCGATCATCGCGTCGAGCTGCCCCGTTGAGCTCACCCTGTCATGCCGCAGCCTTGTGAAATTCCGGTCCTGCATGCTCAAGTCTCCAGAGCCGCTGCCGATAGACCCACTGTCGAATACCCCCTTGGGAAGAGGTAAGAAAAGATGAAGATCGAAAACGACGTGACTCGCGCACTACGCCCTGCCGATAGCGCGAACACCACGAAAACGACGGCCAGCACCGCGGCCCGGCCGGCAGAAGCCGCACCCGCGATCGGCAGTGTGCAGATCAGCGACACCTCCCGCGCGCTCCAGGCGGCTGGCGTCAGCAATGCAGAGGCGCCGTTCGACGCGCAGCGTGTGGAAGCCATCAAGGCAGCCATCAGCGCAGGCCATTTCAAGGTCAATCCCGAAGCCATCGCCGACAAGCTGATCGACAGCGTCGGGCAATTGCTCACCGGCAAGTCCTGATCGCGATCGGATGGAGACCTATATGAATGCAGCCCTCCAATCCGCCCGCGCGCTCAGCACTTCTCTCGAAGGCGATGACGAGCGCTCGCTGCTGATCGGTCTCGAACTGCTGCTCGAACGCGAGGAACAGTTGCTCGAATCGCGCGGCGCCGAAGGCTTGTGCGTAGTCGCAGAAGAACGCGAACGCCTGACCGCACGGCTCGTCGAGGCCGCGCAAGCGCGTCGCAAGACCATGCACCTGCGCACGGTGATCGACGACGATGGTGGCGCCCGAAGGGACGCAGAGGACGCCGAGTTGATCGAGCTTTATCAACGCCTGCGTCAGCGTCACGATGTTCGCGCGCGGGTCGTGCGGCGTCACAGCGACCGCAACGCGCGTGCCGTCGGTGTGCTCGCGCAAGCGAGCAACCAGGCCGGGCTGTACGGGGCGGATGGTCGCGTGCCCGTGCAGTGGACGGCGGCTTGAGCAGCTAGCATCGCCTTGACCGGCGCAGTAGTCGCTGTCCTGCTAGCGGGACGCGTCGCGCGTATCCCAGTCTCTCTTCAATAAGCCATAAAGCGCCGTGTCGGAGATCTCTCCGTTCACGATCCAGCGCTCGCGCAGATGGCCTTCGCGAAGGAAGCCGAGCCGCTCGAGACTGCGCGCTGAGGCAAGGTTGCGTGGATCGATGTCGGCTTCGACGCGATGAAGCACGCGATTCTCGAAACCATGGCTCAGCAGCGCCGTGAGCGCCTCGTGCATCAGCCCGCGTCCCCACTTCGCACGATGCAATGAATAGCCGATCTCCGCGCGCCGGTTGACATGCTGGAAGTTGTAGAGCGTGCAAGTGCCGATGATCTTCGGCGCATCGTACCGCTCACGCAGTTCGAGTCCGAGTCGAATCGAAGCGCCATCGCGAAGGCCCTGCCGATCGCGATCGATCACGCGCAGGCCTTCGGCGGGATCGGTCCACGGCGGCGTACTCCAGTAACGCATCGTCTCGTGATCCGAATGGATCGCGAATAGCGCAGGCGCATCGGCTTCGACCATCGGACGCAGCAGAAGGCGTGGGGTCTGGAGCGTGGTCGGCACGAAGAAGTCAGGCACTGGCATCGGCTTCGGGTTTCGTTGTCATTCGTCGCGTCGTGTCCAATGCCAACCGAAGCGAATCATAGGACGACCGTCAATTCGCCGCGTTGCTCTCCGGCTTCGGCTCCCCCTCTTTCGGCTTCGAATCATCAGCCGACAACACCACCAGGGTCACGCGGCGGTTACGCGCCCGCGTCTGCGCGTCGGCGTTGCCGACCAGCGGTCGGAACTCCGCATAGCCGGCAATCCCGACCCGACCGGGCGCGATGCCTTCGGCGATCAGAAAGCGCGCCACCGAGGCCGCCCGCGCGGACGACAACTCCCAGTTCGATCGGAACTCGCGCGTCGTGATCGGCACGTCGTCGCTGTGCCCTTCGATCTGGAGCGGCTCGACGAATCCGGCGAGGACTTGTGCGACCGAACGCAGGGCTTCGTGCGAGGCGGGCTTCAACTCGGCTTTGGCCGGATCGAACAGCACTGCCGCGTTGATCTCGATCGCGATGCCGCGCGCGCCGCGCGTCACGCTGACCTGCCCGTCGCGCACCAGCGCTTGCAGGTGTGCATCGACTTTCGTCGCGAGCTGTTGCATGTGCTGCATGCGCTCCGCGGTCTTGACGATCTCGTCGCGATCGGCGGGTGTGATCGGCGGTCCTGGTTCGCTGGCTGCGGCCGGCTTGACTGCCGGGTCCGCAACGACCGTAGCCTTCGCGATCGCCTTTTCTTCCGCATGGGCGACGCCTTGCGGCGCCGGCGCGTTGCCTACATTGTTCTCACCCTCCCCAGGGCTGAACGCGGTGGAGAGCGCACCGCTCAACACCCGATAGCGGCCTTCGTTGACCGACGACATCGCGTACATCACGACGAAGAACGCGAACAGCAAGGTAATGAAGTCCGCATACGAGACCATCCATCGCTCGGTCGCGTGGTTGTGCAAGGCCTTGTCGGCTTCGCGCTCGCCGCGTCGGCCGCGACGACGGCGCCGATGCGAACCGCCGATGTAGCCGCCATTACCTGATTGCGACTCGAACTCGCGCGCCAACGCAGCGCGCTCGTCGAGCGCCGCCGCCATCATCAACCGATCGGCACGCCGCAGCGGTGCATTCATGTCGGCAGGAAACCCTTCAGCCGCGCGCGGATCAGTTGCGGATGCTCGCCCGCGGCGATACCCACCAGCGCTTCCTGCGTGAGCTCGCGCATCAACGATTCTTCGGCGACGACATTGCGCAACTTGCCGGCGATCGGCAGCAGCACGAGGTTGGCGAACACCAGGCCGTAGATGGTCGCCACGAACGCGACTGCGATGCCGGCGCCCAGGCGCGTCGGGTCGGCGAGGTTCTCCATCACGTGTATCAGCCCGAGCACCGCGCCGATGATGCCGATGGTCGGCGCATAGCCGCCGGCCGCTTCCCAGACCCGTACGGCCGAACGTTGCATCTCGTCGCGCGCGGCCAGCTCGACGTCAAGCGCCTCGCGCAGATGATGGGGCGCGAAGCCGTCGACGACCATCTGCAGGCCCGATTTCGCGAACGCATCGTCGGTCTGTCGCAAGCGGCTCTCGAGTGCGAGCATGCCGTCCTTGCGCGCGACCTGCGCCCAGTCGATCAGCCGACCGATCAGGCGATCGGGTTCGCGCACCGGCGGAAACAAAGCCCAACGCGCCATCCGCAACGCCCGCGCGAACACCGCCGGCGGTGTCTGAACCAGCACCGCGCCGATCGTGCCGGCGACGACGATGATGAAGGCCGTGCCCTGCAGCAGCGAGCCGAGGCGTCCACCATCGATCGTCTGCGCGCCGAAGATCCCGGCGACCGCAAGCACCAAGCCGAGCAGCGTGCCGGAGTCGATGCGGGTTTCGCCGCGGCCGGTCGCCGCGCGAAACCCATCGCGCAATGCATCGACGCGGTTCATTTCTTGCCGGCCTTCGTGACGCGGCCCTTTGCGACCTTCTCCTTCAAGCCCCAGTCCTTCAACCCGACGCGCAGGCGCGAAACTGCCTGGCTATGCATCTGGCAGACGCGCGACTCGGTCACGCCGAGCACCGCCGCGATTTCGCGAAAGTTCAACTCCTCTTCGTAATAGAGACCCATCATCAGCTTCTCGCGCTCGGGCAAGGTTGCGATGTGCTCCACCAGCGCCGTGCGAAAGCGCTTGTCGGACAATCGCGCCAACGGTTCTTCGCGCTCGTCGGGCAGATGGCGCTCGAAGAACGATTCGTCGTCGTCGCCGTGCAACTCGTCGATATGCACCAACTGGCTGCCGCGCGCGTCGTGGAGCATGTGCTGGTAGTCAGCCAGTGGCACATTCATCTCGCGCGCGATTTCCGATTCGGTTGCGGCGCGGCGCTCGCGCTGCTGCACCTTCTGCGTGGCCGCGTCGATGTCGCGTTGCGCCTTGCGCGCCGAACGCGGCAGCCAGTCGGACTCGCGCAGCTCGTCGAGCATCGCGCCGCGTATGCGTTGCGCCGCGAAGGTCTCGAACTGGATGCCCTGGGTCTCGTCATAGCGCGAGGAGGCGTCGAGCAGGCCCATCATGCCGGCCTGGATCAGGTCGTCGATCTGCACGCTCGCCGGCAGCCGCGCAATCATGTGGTGGGCGATGCGCTTGACCAGCGGCGTGTATTGCCGCACCAGTGCATCGGACGCGACCAGACCCGCGGCGTTGTAGGTCAGGGGCGCGCTGCGTTCAAGCGTTTGCAGCATGGGACACCTCGTGGGTGGATAGTGAAGATGAAGCCGCGGCCACCGCGCTGGCGGATAGCTCGGACGCGGCGGAGTTTGTGGAGGCGCGCATCGAAAGCGGGCTGTGTCGTGCGCTCGCGTTCGAAAGTCCGGTGCTCAGCGCCCGGGCCTCCGCGACTACGGGCACGGCGCCTCCATCGACCAGTTCGATCTCGAGAAAGCGGCGTGCGGCGTTGGCGAGATTGGTGAATACGATGCCCGCGCCCGCCGCATCGCCGCTTGCGAGAACCACGATCTCGAAGTTCTCCAGCCCCTGGTCCTGCGACAGGGATTTCATTTCCGCATACGCGCCGCGCAGCGAGGCCGGCTGGTCGGATGCGACCATCACAACCCTCGCATCGCGGCCGAAGGCTTCGACGGCGCGCGCGGCCTCGCCGTGTTCGGCGTTGACGACGATCAGGTCGACCTGAGCGTCCTGCGTGCCCGCGCCCATGAAGGCCTCCGCGATGCCGCTTGCGAATGCTTGAGACAGACGCGCTTCCTCGTCCGCGGTGAACGATCCGAAGCGCGAGAGAGCGCGCGCTGCCGGCAACAACAGCAGATGCGGGGTCAGCACCTTGACGACATCTTCAAGCTCCTTGTCGCCCGCCAACACATGCGCGAGTTCGTAACGGCAACTCGTGCCGCATGCCATTGCCACCTCGCCTGCGCTGCCGTCGATCAGCACGGTCGCACGACCGGCCGCGGCGGCTTCACGCGCGAAGTGCGCGGCGACCGCGCCCTTGTCCGGATCGCTGCCCGTCACGATCAGCAGCGACGGGCGACGACGCGCGAACAGGCTGCGCAGACCGGAGGCCTGATCAGGCATGGACAGCCTCCGTCGTGCAGAGCGTCAGGTCGAGTGGACGTGCGCGCTCGGCCATCGCCGACATCCATGTCGGCTCGTCGTCGGCCCGCACGTCGAACGCCGGCCGCGGCAGCGGACGCGTCAGCGCGCGCTGCACCAGCCGCGTCACATCGGGGCGCTCGAGGTCTTCGGGCACTCTCTGGCCGGTCGAGACGTAGTGGATCTTCAGCCGATGACGAATCACCGCATCGAGCACCGGCCCGAGGCGTGCGGCCTCGTCGGTCTTGGTGATCACGCAGCCGGCAAAGTCGCGATCGGCGAACGTGCCCACGACGTGATCGAGCGTCTCGGCATCGACCGTCGCGTTGAGCACCAGCAGGCGCTTGGCCTTCGCACCGCTGAGCATCGCGATCTGTTCGGCCACGCGCTCGTCGCGCTGGCCGAGACCGGCGGTGTCGATCAACACCAGCTTCTTGTCGGTGAGATGCGAGATCGCGCTGGACAGCGATGCCTGGTCGTGGATCGAATGCACCTGCACGCCGAGAATCTTTCCGTAGATGCGCAACTGGTCCTGCGCGCCGATCCGGAAACCGTCGGTGGTGATCAACGCGAGCTGGTCGACGCCGTGCGTCATCGCGAAGCGCGCGGCGAGCTTGGCCACTGTGGTGGTCTTGCCCACGCCGGTCGGACCGACCAGCGCGTACACGCCACCCTGGTTGATCAGCTCGTCGGCATCGCTTGCGACCGGAAGATTGCGACGCAGGATCGCCTGCGCCCAATCGCGCGCTTCGCCGTTGGAGAAGTCGTCGGGCAGGCGCTCCTGGATGTGGCGCGCGAGCGACGGCGAGAAGCCCGCGATGATCAGTTCCTGCATCAGCTTGGCGCGGCCCGGTTGGCGACGCATCGCATCGGTCCAGCTCAGGGTGGCGAGCTGTTCGGCGAACTGCTCGGTGAGCGTCGCCTGCATGGCGCGGATTTCGCGAGTCATGTCGCGGGTGACGTCTCGCGTCACGTCGCGCGTTACATCGCGAGTGACATCGGCAATCACGTCGCGGCCGAGCTCGCGGCTGACCTCGCGTGCCACCGCATCCGAAATATCGACGGGAGAACCTGCGGGCGCTTGCGGGACGGGAACAACGATGGGTTCGAGCGCAGCGATCGGTGCGGGAGTCGTCTCGATCACGGCCGCGCTTTGCGCCGGAGCGGGTTGGGTCACGGCGATTGCTTCGACCACGGGCATCGGTCGCCGATCGGACGCTGCCAACGCAACCGCTTCAGGCGCCAGACGCGCGCCGACGTCGTCGCCCGACGTATCGAGCTCGGATGCGAAGTCGTCGGCATAGGCGCTCAACGCTGCGGGCGCGGCAATCGGTTGGCTGATGGCGGGCGTCGGGGTCGATGCGGCCGGCGGCGCGGTACGGCGCGCGAACAGCGAGGCCAGCCGGTTGCGAGCGGGCGTGTTCGCAGCCTCGACGCTGGGCTGCGCGGCAAGCATCGATGCGGGCACCATACCGGACGACATGCCGGACGTAGCGGCTGGCATCGTCGCAGACATGCGCCGCGTCAACGCCTCGACTTCATCGGGCGCGGCGGCGAGCACTTCGACGCCGCCTTCGATGCTGCGGTTGGCCAGGATGACGGCGTCGCCGCCAAGTGCCTCGCGAACCTGCCGCAATGCGCTGCGCGAATTCTCTGCGGTGAATCGACGAATGTTCATGCGCGTGCTCCAACGATGGTGTTCAGGCGAACGGTGCGGTGGTCGGGTATCTCACCGACCGCGATGACTTTGAGTTGCGGAATGGCGCGACGCAGAAAGCGCGATAGCGGCGCACGCAGGCGATCGGCGACCAGCAGCGCGGGTGGCAGGCCCTGCGTTTCCTGCACGCGCACGGCACGCGCGGTTTCGTCGATCAGGGTCTGCGCGAGGTTGGGCTCGATGCCCGGCGTGTCGCCATCCGACAGGTTGGCCGCCTGCAGCAACACGTGTTCGAGCTCGGGGTCGAGGCCGATCATCGCGAGCTGGCTCGCGTTGTCGTACACCTGCTGCACGATCGCGCGGCCGAGTGCGACGCGAACTGTCGACGTGAGCGTCGTATGGTCCTGGGTGCGAGCGCCGTGATCGGCCAGTGCCTCGGCGATGGTGCGCAGGTCGCGGATCGGCACCTGCTCGGACAGCAGGTTCTGCAACACCTTCTGGACCGTGCCCAGCGACAGCAGCTTGGGCGTGAGTTCCTCGACCAGCTTGGGCGAAGACTTCGCGAGCACGTCGATCAGATGCTGCGTTTCCTGGCGCCCGAGCAGTTCGGCCGCATGGGTCTGCACGACGTGATTCAGATGGGTGGCGACGACCGTTCCGGCATCGACGACCGTGTAGCCGTTCGAGATCGCGTGATCGCGATGCGCGGCCTCGATCCAGATCGCAGGCAGACCGAAGGTCGGATCCTTGGTCGCAGTGCCCGGCAATGCGGCCGCGACGTGACCCGGATTGATCGCCATCAGCATGCCGCTGTAGGCCTCGCCTTCGGCGGCGATCACGCCCTTCAGCGTGATGCGATAGCCGCTCGGGCGTAGTTCGAGATTGTCGCGGATGTGGACCGCAGGCGGCAGGAAGCCGACTTCCTGCGCGAACTTCCGGCGCAGCGACTTGATGCGCTTCAACAGTTCGCCGTCTTGCGACGCATCGACCAGGGGAACCAGCCGGTAGCCGACTTCGAGGCCGAGCACATCGACCGTCGAGACATCGTCCCAGGTCGCTTCGAGCGAGGTCTGGGGTGCGACCGGCACGACGGTCGCGTCCAGCGACGCCTTCTTCGCGACGGCGCTCTTCCTTGCGAACGCGATACCCGCCGCGGCGGCCGCGAGACACAGGAACGAGAAGTGCGGCATGCCGGGGATAATGCCGATCAGCGCGAGCACGCCCGCGGTCACGAACAACGCGTTCTGGTTGCGGAACATCTGCGCGACCACCTGATGACCGAGGTTCTCGCCGCGACCCACGCGCGACACGATCATGCCGGCCGCCATCGAGATGATCAGCGACGGGATCTGTGCGACCAGTCCGTCGCCGATCGCCAGCAGCGTGTAGGTCTTGCCGGCTTCGGAGAACGAGAGGTCGTGCTGCATCATGCCGACGACGATGCCGCCCAGCATGTTGATGAACAGGATCAGGATGCCGGCGATGGCGTCGCCGCGCACATACTTCGACGCGCCGTCCATCGAACCGAAGAAGTCCGCTTCGTCGGCGATCTCGGCGCGGCGCTTGCGAGCCACATCCTCGCCGATCAGGCCGGCGTTGAGGTCCGCGTCGATCGCCATCTGCTTGCCGGGCATCGCGTCCAACGCGAAGCGCGCCGACACTTCGGCGATGCGGCCAGCGCCCTTGGTGATCACGACGAAGTTGATCACGACCAGGATCGCGAACACCACGATGCCGACCGCGAAGTTGCCGCCCACCAGGAAATGTCCGAAGGCCTCGATCACCTTGCCGGCCGCGTCGGGGCCGGTGTGGCCGTGCATCAGCACGACGCGCGTCGAGGCGACGTTCAGCGACAGGCGTAGCAGCGTGGTGAGCAGCAACGCCGTCGGAAAGATGGAGAACTCGAGCGGCTTCTCGACGTGCATCGACGCGAGCAGCACCAGCATCGCGATGGCGATGTTGAACGTGAAGAACAGGTCGAGCAGCAGCGGCGGCAGCGGCAGGATCAACATCGCCAGAACCAGCACGACCAGGATAGGGCCCGCGAGATCGGTGGCGACGCGCGACGACAGCCACGGCAAGCGTTTCATCAATGGATTGCCCGGGGCGATGGCGGTGCTCATGCGGTGACTACCTCTTCGTCTTCTTGTTCATCCGCGGCCGGTGTGAAGTCCAGTTCCGCCGGGACGGGCAGGCCCGCCGGCGTGCTCGGATACTCGCCGCCATGCGTGCGAAAGCGCTTGACCTGGAAGACGTAGGCCATCACCAGCGCGACGGCTTCGTAAAGCGCTAATGGAATCTCGCGGCCCAGCTCGGTGTGCTTGAAGAGCGCACGCGCGAGCGGCGGCGCTTCGAGGATGGGCACGCGGTGCTCGCTGCCGACCTCGCGGATGCGCAACGCGATCAACGCCGACCCCTTCGCGACCACGCGCGGTGCGCGCATCGAGGCGTTGTAGGCGATCGCCACCGCGTAGTGCGTCGGGTTGACGACGATCACGTCGGCCTTCGGTACTTCGGCCATCATGCGGCGCTGCGCGGCCTGGCGTTGCAGGCTGCGGATGCGCGCCTTCTGCGCGGGGTCGCCTTCGCTCTCGCGCGCTTCATCGCGCAATTCCTGGCGCGTCATGCGAAGAGCCTTGTGGTGGCGCCACAGTTGCAGCGGCGCGTCGGCCGCGGCAATCAGCGCGAGGCCGCCGGTCAAGAGCAGGAAGTCGCGCACCATGATCTGACCGAGCGTGGCGAGGCTAGCGGTCAGCGACATCGCGCCCAGGCCGGCGAACGCATCGCGATGGGTCCACAGGATCCAGCCGCCGATCGCGCCCAGCAACGCCGACTTGGTCATTGCCTTGATCAGTTCGGAGAGCCCGTCGACGGACCAGGTGCGCTTGAGTCCCTTGACCGGCGACAGGCGCTTGATATCGAACGCGAAGGCCTTGCTCGAGAAGATCACGCCGCCCAGCACGGCCGAGCCGACGATCGCGGCAGCGGCGATCAACGCGAGCAGCGGAGCGATCGCGATCAGCGCATCGAGGGCGAACGAGGTGAGGCGTTCACCGAGCGCGGTGGTCTCGAAGGCTTCGCGACGCGTGATGACGAGGCTGCCCGAGAGCGAGTGCGTGGTGTGCGCGACCCACTGCGCGCCCAGCGCGGAGAAGCCGAGTCCGCCTGCGAGCAACGCAAGGAAGGTTGCGAGTTCGCGCGATCGCGCGACTTGCCCTTCCTCGCGCGCCTTGGCGAGGCGACGCGGCGATGGCGATTCGGTTCTTTCGAGGTCGCTGCCGTCTGACATGGTAGAGATGGCCTTGAGATCGGCCTTTGGGGATTGACGCGATGATGGGCGTCAGCCCCTGTCTCCCATGCCGCGAATAGAACAGGATTCGCGGCGTTATTCGTGCGGCGCTGTCTGTCCGGCGCTTTGCCGCTGCCTCACTTCCGCGCCGACGCGATCGCTTCGCCGGTGACCGGCGCCGCCTCGGTCGTCTCCAGCTCCACCCCGTCGCGGCCGACCCTGTCTTCGGTCACCTTGTTCATCACGACGATCGCCACCCGCCGGTTGGCCGCATCGAACGGCTGGTCGGGCTTGGCCAGCACCGCCGAGCCCAGGCCCACCACGCGGATGATCTTGTTGTCCGCGAGCCCGCCTTGCACCAGCTCGCGGCGCGTCGCGTTGGCGCGATCGGCCGACAGTTCCCAGTTGCTGTAGCTCTTGTCGCCGAAGGCATAGGCCGCGGCATCGGTGTGTCCCGAAAGGCCGATGCGATGATCGACGCCGTTCAACACCGACGACAACTCGTGGAGGATGTCGCGCGCATAGGGTTTCAACACCGAGCTGCCGCTGTCGAACATCGGGCGATTCTTCTCGTCGACGATCTGGATGCGCAGCCCTTCGCTCGTGATGTCGATCAGCAATTGGTTGCGAAACGGCGCGAGCTTGGCGCTGGCCGTGATCAGGGCTTCGACCTTGGTCTGCAATCCCTTGAGATACTCGCGTTCGATGCGTGCGCGCTCGGCCTCGGCGGCCTTGATGTCGATGACTTTCTTCTTGCTGGCCAATTCGCCCTGCTTGACCTGTCCGGTCGAGCGCGTCAGATCCTTGCCGCCGCCCTTGATGATGTGCGAGCTGTCGCCGCTCCCCGAGCCGCCGGCGAGTGCGACCTTGAGCGGCGTCTTGAAGTAATCCGAGATGCCCGCGAGGTCGCCCTTCGCGGTCGATCCCAGCAGCCACATCAAGAGAAAGAAGGCCATCATCGCCGTGACGAAGTCGGCGTATGCGATCTTCCACGCGCCGCCGTGATGGCCGGCCGCAACCTTCTTGATGCGCTTGACGTGGATGATCTGGCGCTCGCCTCCATCCGGCATGTCGTCGCTCCCGTCGCGTCAGCGTGAAGGCGCGCGCGCGATCAATGCGCCGCCTTGGCCTGCTTGACGTGATCTTCCAGCTCCTGGAAGGACGGGCGCTCGGTCGAGTAGAGAACCTTGCGGCCGAACTCGACGGCCAGCGCCGGCGGGTATCCCTGCAGCGACGCCAGCAGCGTGACCTTGACGGTCTGAAGAATCTTGGTGGCCTCGCCGGCCGACTGTCCGAGGATGGCCGCGAGCGGCGCGGCAAAGCCATAGGCCAGCAGGATGCCGAGGAAGGTTCCGACCAGCGCGTGCGCGATCATGATGCCCAGCTCCGACGGCGGCGCGCCGACCGACTCCATCGTGTGCACCACGCCCATCACCGCGGCGACGATGCCGAACGCCGGCAGGCCGTCGCCGACGCGCTGAATTGCATGCGAAGGAATCTCGGCTTCGTGATGGTGGGTCTCGATCTCGTTGTCCATCAGGTTCTCGATCTCGAAGGAGTTGAGGTTGCCGCTGACCATGATGCGCAGGTAATCGGTGATGAACTCGATCAGGTGATGGTCGGCCTGGATCTTCGGATACTTGCCGAACAGCGCGCTTTCGTTGGGTGCTTCGATGTCGCGCTCGATCGACATCAGGCCTTCCTTGCGCGTTTTCGAAAGCAATTCGTAGAGCAGCGCCATCAGCTCCATGTACACCGCCTTGCTGTAGCGCGATCCGCGCACGGTGCCCGGCAGCGCCTTGAGAGTGGCCTTGACGACCTTGAGCGGGTTGCTGGCGACGAACACGCCGATCGCGGCGCCGCCGATCATCAATAGTTCAAGAGGCTGCGCGAGCGCTGCAAGATGGCCGCCCGACAAGGCGAAGCCGCCGAAGACCGAGCCGACCAGGACCAGCGTTCCGATGATGGCAAACATGTACGAGGAATTCCTGGATGACTCGTGGTCGAGTCGCTGTGCGTGAGCGCCGCACGCATTGCCTAAGCGATGCGGGGCATGAAAGAGTGCACAGGATGTCGGCCTGACGTGAGAAATCTTGAGGCCGATCTTCCCTTCCCCGCAAGGGAAGGGACATTGACCTTTGCTTGCCCCTTTTCAGGAGAGCGCAGAAACTTCAGGCCGCTTCGGCCTTCGACGCCCGCGTCTTCCCGGCGCGCGACGGCACGTTGCACAGGCCGCAGACGAAATGATCGTTGAGGTCGTCGCGATGCGTGACGAAGTGTCCGCCGCACGAGGTGCACGGCGTGGTGCCGAGCATGCCGCTGTCGATGTAGCGCACGAGGATCCAGGCGCGCGTGATGGACAACTTGATTTCCATCCGGAACGATGTGGTCTGTTCGAGATAGAGGCGATAGGCGCTGACAAGTGCGTCGGCGCGTGCGAGCTTGCAATGCCCGGTCAGATGCTTGTAGCTGCCCAGGAACAGCGACGCATGGATGTTCGGTTGCCAGGTCAGGAACCAGTCGGTCGAGAACGGCAGCATGCCCTTGGGCGGCGACTCGCCGTTGATCTCCTTGTAGAGACGCAGCAGGCGTTCGCGGGAAAGCGTGGTCTCGGACTCGAGCACCTGGAGTCGCGCGCCCATCCGTGCGAGCTCGCTCGCCAGTTCGATCTGGCGCGCTTCGCCCAGGACGCTGCGCGACTTCTTCACCGCCGCGTTCGCACCGCTATTGGCGAGCTTCATTGCACCGCCTCCAATTCGCGCGAGCCCATCAGGATGGCGGCGTGGACGTGGCCCATGCCGGTCTCGCGATCCTTCGAGTGGCTGGTGATCAGGTCCCACACCGTGCGGTCGTCGAAGCGGAAGCGGCACATCAGCATGTTCGAGGACGCGATCTTCAGCAGCTGCCCTGTCGACAGCGATGCGATCATGTCGGCCAGGCCGGTGTCGATGCCAAGTCGATAGCTGGCTTCGGCCTTGTCTTCGACGATCATCTGGCGCGCCAGCATCAGATACGACAGGTTGGCTTCGCGCACTTCCGACAGCAGGTTCTCGAATTTCATGGCGACTTCCGTTGGCTCGGGTGGAATGGTTGCAAGTGTGCCGATCCACCGCGTGCGGCGACAGTGGTCGGTTGCCTGCGCGTGAAGCGGGCGGGACGCATGTCGCGCTGTCGGAATTCTTCTGACAGCTCGTAAAAAAAGCCTGCGGCATCAACGGTCGAAGGCGGCGAACAGGCCGCGCGGAAACTCCGCGCCGGCGTGTTCAAATGCGTCGCCGGCCTTCGGTCGCTC
>JBBSGB010000031.1:0-42804 GCA_038254545.1 Burkholderiales bacterium
AATTGCGATGCTCCTTTCGCTTCTGGCGTGACCGGCCGCGCGCTGTCGCGCGGGCAGCACGCCCACGGTACGCCCTACAGTCGCTACCAGACACGACTCCCAGTGCGCAAGCGCTTCCGGACTTTGCAGATTTTCGCCCAGGAAGGCCGACAGCGTGTAGCGGTTCGACAGGTAGAAGTAGCCCATCGCCGCGATCATCAGATAGACGTCGCGCGCCACGATATCGGCACGAAAGACCTTCTGCACCCGCCCCGCGTCGAGCACCCGACCCAGGACCGCGACGGCCGGCGACGAGTATTCGCGGGCGCGCAGCGACTTCGCGATGTGCTTGCCGCGATGCAGGTTCTCGGTATTGAGCAGCGTGATGAACTCCGGGTTCCTGAGGTAATAGGTCCACATGAAGCGCGTCACGGCCTCGAGCGCCGCGACCGGCTGGTCGATGTCGAGTTCGAGCGCGGACTCCGCCTCGTTGAAGCGCCGGTACATCTCCTCGAGTACGGCGATGAACAGGCCTTCCTTGCTGCCGAAATAGTAATAGATCATCCGGTCATACGACCTGGCCGCCTTCGAGATCTGCTCGACGCGACCGCCGTCGTAACCGCGCCGCGCGAAGACGCGGGTCGCCGCGCGCAGGATGCTGTTGCGCGTTTCCTGCGCGGCGATCTGGCGTACGCCGGGACGGGCCGCGGTCGAAGAAGACTTCGCCGCCTGCCGCTTGTTCGGGACCGAAGACGCGGTGTGCATGGTGGATCGTGAAAAAGCAAGACGCTTGCGCACCAAAAATCTCGAATGTAGTATCCATCACAAATTCGTTCAGTGTCCACTACATGAAAGTGTGCGCGTCGTTCAGGCGCATCCGAACCTCCGAACGTCGCGGCATTCGAGAAAGGAAGCGCGGGTGACCGAACACACCAGGACCGACGGACTGCCCGCGCTCGGCGATCTGAGCGTCGACGCCGAATCGGGGAATGCGGCTTTCGGTCGCAGCGCGCCGCGCAGCGAGCGCATGGCGGGCGACAAGGTCGAATGCAACACCTGTCCGGTGCTCTGCCAGATCAGCGACGGCCGCACCGGCGCGTGCGACCGCTATGCGAACGTCGGCGGAGTCCTGGTCCGCGTCGATCCGGTCGTATTCCTCAGGCGTGTTAGCGAGGACAGACGCGGCGCGCTCGCCGACGCATCAAACGAACTCGTGCCGTTCGAACCCTCGTCCGGTGCGTCGGCGTCGGCGTCGACCGTCGACGGCGCCGACGTCTTCGTGACCGGCATCGGCGCGTCGACCACCTACCCCGACTACAAGCCGGCGCCGTTCATCGTGTCTTCGCAGGCCGACGGCGTGGATCTCATCACCGCCGTCACCGAAGGCATCTTCAGCTACTGCAGTTTGAAGGTGAAGATCGATACCGACCGCTGGCTCGGACCCGAACAGGCCAACGTCCGCTGCAAGGGCGAAGTCGTCGGTCACGTGTCGACCGCCGAGTACGGCTCGCAGATGTTGTCGCTCGGGGGCGTGCACCACCTCACCGGGGGCAGCAAGAAGGAAGGCCGCGTCACGGTCGACATGATGGCCTTGCTCGGCAACCAGCAATCGGTGGAATTGAGCATTGATGGCGGGGCGCAGGTCACGGTGCAGGCGGGCCGGGCGCCGATCGTCGGTGGCGTCGAGGAGCGACGCATGCGCGTGGGTTGCGGGTCGGCCACCATCGGCATCTTCGCGCAACAGTTCAACGGACTGGTCGACGAAGTTGTCGTGATCGACGATCACATCACCGGCGTGCTGACCGAACATCAGGCCGGCCGCTGCCTGCACATGCCGGCATCGGGTTTGAAGATCCGCGGCCGCAAGTCCACGCCCGGCCGCTACTTCCAGGTCGCCAATCCGGGGACCGGCTGGGGCGGGACCGACCTTACCGATCCGATGACGATCATCGAGCGCTGGGACCCCGAAACGGCACGACCGGGCCTGACGCTGCTGATGGTCTCGACCACCGGCGAACATGCGGCGTGGTACGTCCTCGACGAAGCGCTGGCGCCGCGCGAGACCGCGATGCCCGAGGCCATCGCGAAGATCGTCGCGCGCATCGGCGAGAACTGCGAGCCCTCGCTGTCGACGGTGCTGTTCGTCGGCGGCGCCGGCGGCAGCCTGCGCGCGGGCGTCACCGACAATCCGGTGCTGCTCACGCGCGCCATCAAGGACTCGCTGGTGAACGTCACCTGCGGCGGCGCGCCCGCGTATGTGTGGCCGGGCGGCGGCATCACGGTGATGGTCGACGTGTCACGCATGCCGCCGAACAGCTTCGGCACCGTGCCCACGCCGGCGATCGTCGCGCCGATCGAATTCAGCATGCGCCTCACCGACTATCGCGCGCTCGGCGGTCACATGGACTATGTGCGTTCGATCGACGAGGTGCTCGCGCAGGGCGCGTGGCATCACGACGGCGCGCCGCAAGCGCGTCGATGGCAGCCTCTTGGCAGCAGCAACCCCTGGCCGCTCGGCCGCGCACCGCTGCTCGGCTGACGCGACCATGGCCGCCGAACGGCACGCGTTGTCCGGAGGCCGCTGGCACTTCCAGCACGGACCGATCGACCTCGTGATCGGAGCGGACGGCAACGCTGATGCGGTCGCCGGCGCACACCAGGCGGCGTGGCAACGCTTCACCGGCGTACTCGATGAACTAGTCCGCGAACTTCCTGTGCTCAAGCGTCCTGTCGCCGGTGGGGTCGCCGGTGCGTGTCCGCTGATCGGACCCGTCGCGCGGCGCATGTGGTCCGCCTGCGAACCGCATCGTGCGGTGTTCATCACGCCGATGGCCGCGGTCGCAGGATCGGTCGCCGACGAATTGATCGGCGCTTATCGAAGGCCCGGCATCGAGCGCGCGTGGATCAACAACGGCGGCGATATCGCGCTTCACCTCACGCCGGATGCCTCGCTGCGCGTGGGGCTGTTCGCCGATCTCGCGCGCTTCGACCTTCGCTTCGATCTTCGCTTCCCTGCGGCGGCCAGCATCGACGCGTCATTCGACATCCATCACGCGCTGCCTGTGCGCGACATCGCGACCAGCGGCTGGCGCGGCCGCAGTTTTTCGCTCGGCATCGCCGACAGCGTCACCGTGCTGGCACGAACAGCCGCCGCAGCCGATGCCGCCGCGACCGTCATTGCGAATGCGGTCGATGTCGACGACGATCGAGTCGAACGTCGTCCCGCCAGCGCCCTCAAGGACGACAGCGATCTCGGAATGATCCCGGTCACGGTCCAGGTGCCGCGCCTCGAGGTGCGACTGGTGCACGAGGCGCTTGCGCGAGGTCGCGAGCGCGCGCGCGGTTTGCGAGATGCCGGCCTGATCTGGTCGTCTGCACTGGTGTGCCAGGGCTGGTTCATGGACCTCGACCGTGCCGAACCTGTACGCTGCGGCGAAGCGCATTCCGGAGATCTCAACGATACGGCACCGAGTGCCGTCGAGTTGCTTCAGTCATTGCTACATGAATCGCATGAACGCAGGTGAAGTCCCACCTCCGCGACGTGGATCTCCTGGAGCACATCGATGATCGAGGTGCGCCGCGTCCTCACGCAGGTCGAGACGATTCATCACGAGTTCGGTCCGCCGCCCGAACGGCCTTTGCGACGCGGGGCCATCGCCGCGGTGCTCACCAATCCCTTCGCGGGCCGCTACGTCGCAGGCATCCTGCCGATGATGGATGCGTTGCAGCCGCTCGGTGTCGACCTCGCGCGGCGGCTGCTGGATGCGCTCGCGGTCGCGGCCGAGCGCATCACCGGCTACGGCAAGGGCGCGATCATCGGCGCCGCCGGCGAACTCGAACACGGCGCGCTGTGGCACGTCCCCGGTGGATACGCGATGCGCGAACTGCTCGGATGGACTGCAGGCCGCGAGAAGCCGTTGACGAGCGGCGAGCAGCCGGGCAACGCGCTCGCGATCGTGCCATCGACCAAGAAGGTTGCCGGGCCGGGTGCGACACTCGACGTCCCGATGACCCACATCAACGCGGCCTACGTGCGCAGCCACTTCGATACGATCGAAATGCGCGTGCCCGGTGCGCCCGCGTCCGACGAGCTGGTGCTGATTCTCGCGATGAGCACCGGTGCGCGTGTGCATGCGCGTGTCGGCGGACTCGCGCCGCAAGACATCAAGGCATGGGACGGCCAGCGATGATTCGCGCGTCCCTGACCACCTGTAACTGATCGCCTACGATAGAGGACCATCGACATGCCCGCCCGCATCCGCAAACTGATCATTCAGGTCGAGGAGACGCGCGTCGAAATGCATCGCGCGATCGACCCGCCTGCGCGCAGGGCACTGGCGATCGCGGTCATCGAGAACCCGTACGCGGCCCGCTACGCCGAATCGCTCGACGAACTGATCGCGATCGGCGAAGAGCTCGGCGGTCTGCTCGGACGCGAATGCGTCAAGGCGCTTGGCATCGCACCGGAAAAAGTCGAGAGTTACGGCAAGGCCGCCATCGTCGGCGAGGCCGGCGAACTCGAACACGCGGCTGCGATCCTCCATCCCAAGCTCGGCGCGCCGTTGCGGATCGCCGTCGGCGGCGGCGCGGCGCTGGTCCCGTCGGCCAAGAAGCGCGGCGGTCTGGGCACGGCGATCGACGTCCCGCTCGGTCACAAGGACGCGGCCTTCGTGCGCAGCCACTTCGATGCGATCGAAGCGCGCGTCGGCGATGCGCCGCGCGCCAACGAGATCGTCGTCGCCGTCGCTCTCACCGACAGCGGACGGCCGCTGGCGCGCATCGGCGGCCTGCAGGTGCACGAGATCAAAGGCGAGGACGGCCTGCGCTGATGGCAGCCGGTCTTCAATGCAATTCACATGACCACACCATGGAGTCCGCGATGAAATCTTCTGTTCGAGCCGCCGCAGGGATCACTGCGTCGATCACCAGCGCATGGGGCAAGGGCCTCGCCTGCAGCCTGCTGCTGGCCGCGTCCGCAGCGCACGCGCAGGCCACCTTCAAGATCGGCGAGGTGAACAGCTACAAGGCTCAGCCCGCGTTCCTCGAGCCCTACAAGAAGGGGATGGAGCTCGCGGTCGACGAGATCAATGCGACTGGTGGCGTCAACGGCCAGAAGATCGAGCTGATCACTCGCGACGACAACGCCAATCCAGGCGATGCAGTGCGCGCCGCCGAGGAACTGGTCTCGCGCGAGAACATCGCCGTGCTGGCGGGCAGCTTCCTGTCCAACATCGGCCTCGCGCTCACCGACTTCGCCAAACAGAAGAAGATCGCCTTCGTCGCCGGCGAACCGCTGACCGACAAGATCGTCTGGCAGGACGGCAATGCCTACACCTTCCGCCTGCGGCCGTCGACCTACATGCAGGCCGCGATGCTGGTTCCCGAGGCGGGCAAGCTGAAGAAGAAGCGCTGGGCACTCGTGTATCCCAACTACGAATACGGTCAGACCGCGATTGCCACGTTCAAGCAGCTGCTCAAGGCCGCGCAACCCGACGTGGAGTTCGTGACCGAACAGGCGCCACCGCTCGGCAAGCTCGACGCCGGCAGCGTGGTGCAGGCGCTGGCCGACGCGAAGCCGGACGCGATCTTCAACGCGCTGTTCGGTGCCGACCTGTCCAAGTTCGTTCGCGAGGGCAACACGCGCGGGCTCTTCAAGGACGTCGAGGTGGTGAGCCTGTTGACCGGAGAACCCGAGTATCTCGATCCGCTCAAGGACGAAACGCCCAACGGCTGGATCGTCACCGGCTATCCGTGGAACAGCATCCCCACGCCCGAGCACAAGGCCTTCCTCGCCGCGTACCAGAACAAGTACAAGGACAATCCGCGCCTCGGTTCGGTGGTCGGCTACAGCCTGATCAAGACGATCGCGGCCGCGGGCAACAAGGCGAAGAGCAGCGACACCGAGAAGCTGATCGTCGCGTTGAAGGGACTTCAGGTTTCGACCCCGTTCGGCCCGATCACCTTTCGTCCCGAAGACCATCAGTCGACCATGGGCGCCTTCGTCGGACGGACCAAAAACGAGAACGGCAAGGGCGTGATGGTCGACTTCCGCTACCTCGACGGCGCGAAGTTCCTGCCGAGTGCCGAGGAAGTGAAGAAACTGCGGCCGTCCTCCTGATTCCGCGCTCGCAGCCGGTCTTGCAACCGCTTCCTCAAGTGCCGCGCCCCCCCGGCCGCGGCACTGCTGCGCCATGACGCTCAGCGCCCTCGTCGTCCAGTTGCTCAACGGGCTCGCGGGTGCGTCGTCGCTGTTCCTGGTCGCGGCCGGCCTGTCGCTGATCTTCGGCGTCACGCGCATCGTCAACTTCGCGCACGGTTCGTTCTACATGCTCGGCATCTATGTCGCATACACGTTCGCCGATCGCCTGACGGGTGTCCTCGGACCGGCGGGATTCTGGATCGCGCTGCCGCTTGCGGCGCTTGCGATCGGCCTTTTGGGCGGTCTCGTCGAGATCGCGCTGCTTCGTCGCATCTATCGCGCGCCCGAACTCTTCCAGTTGCTCGCAACCTTCGCGCTGGTGCTCGTGATCAAGGATGCTGCGCTCTGGCTGTGGGGCGCAGAGGATCTGCTCGGCTCGCGCGCGCCCGGCCTGACCGGATCGATCGCGATCCTCGGACGGCGCTTTCCGAGCTACGACCTGCTGCTGATCGCAATCGGGCCGCTGGTGCTGGCCGCAATGTGGCTGGTGCTCACGCGCACGCGCTTCGGCACGCTGGTGCGCGCGGCCACGCAGGACCGCGAGATGGTCGGCGCGCTCGGCGTCAATCAGGCCTGGCTTTTCACCGCGGTGTTCGCGTTCGGCTCGGCGCTCGCGGCATTCGGCGGAGCGTTGCAGGTGCCGCGCGAACCCGCCAACCTCGGGCTCGATTTCGTCACGATCGGCGACGCCTTCGTGGTCGTGGTGGTCGGTGGACTGGGCTCGATCCCGGGCGCCTTCGTCGCCGCGTTGCTGATCGCCGAGGTCAAGGCGATCTGCATCGGCCTGGGCACGGTCGATGTCTTCGGCATCTCCTTCTCGTTCTCCAAGCTCACGCTGGTCGTCGAGTTCCTGGTGATGGCGATCGTGCTGGTGGTGCGGCCCTGGGGTCTGTTCGGTCGCGCGCAGGCGCCGACCCGCGCGTTGGGCGATCCGGAAGCGCCACCGAAGCCCGCAGGTCGACGCGGAGCGACCGCGGCCATCGTCCTCTTCGCGCTGCTCGTGGCGTTGCCGTGGATCACTTCGCAGTCGCCCTACTTCACGGTGCTCGCGATCGATCTGCTGACCGCGGCTCTGTTCGCCGCCAGCCTGCATTTCATGATGGGTCCCGGCGGCATGCACTCGTTCGGCCACGCGGCGTACTTCGGCCTGGGCGCGTATGCAGCCGCCCTGCTGTTGCTGCGTGCCGACCTGCCGATGGAGGTGTCGCTGTTCGCGGCTCCGCTCGTCGCGGCACTGGGCGCGCTGGTGTTCGGCTGGTTCTGCGTGCGGCTGTCGGGCGTGTACCTCGCAATGCTGACGCTCGCGTTCGCGCAGATCGTCTGGTCGATCGCCTTTCAGTGGGACGCACTGACCGGCGGCAGCAACGGGCTCGTCGGCGTGTGGCCGGCGGTGTGGCTGTCCGACAAGCGCACCTACTACCTCGCGACGCTCGCGATCGTCGCCGCGGCCGTATTCGCGTTGCGCCACATGCTGTTCTCGCCGTTCGGCTATGCGCTGCGCGCAGGCCGCGATTCGCCGCTGCGTGCCGATGCGATCGGCATCGATGTCGGCCGGCAGCGCTGGTTCGCCTTCATCATCGCAGGCGGCTTCGCCGGCATTGCGGGCGCCCTGTTCGCGTTCTCCAAAGGCAGCATCTCGCCCGACACGATGTCGGTCAACCGCTCGGTCGACGGCCTGGTGATGGTGCTGCTCGGCGGCCTGCAGACGCTGTCGGGTCCGCTGGTCGGCGCCGTCGCGTTCACGTGGTTGCAGGACATCATCGTGCGCAGCACCGAGTATTGGCGCGCATTGCTCGGCGCGACCATCCTGGTGCTGGTGCTCGCGTTTCCGCAAGGCATCGCCGGCTTCGCGCGCGACTTGTTCGAACGCGTGTCGCGGTCGCGGTTGCCGCCGCGGTCGCCCTCGTCTCCGCGGCAGAAGGTGCCATCATCCGGAGCGACGCCGTGAGTGCGCTGCTTTCGGTCCGCGATCTGGGCAAGTCCTTCGGCGGTGTGAAGGCTGTCGACGGCATCGGGTTCGATCTCGCTGCGGGCGAACTGCTCGCGCTGATCGGTCCGAACGGGGCCGGCAAATCGACGACCTTCAACATGGTCAACGGCCAGCTGCGCGCCGATGTCGGTTCGATCACGCTCGATGGACGCGAATTGATCGGCCTCGCGCCGCGCGCGGTCTGGAAGCTCGGCGTCGGTCGCACCTTCCAGATCGCGGAGACCTTCGCTTCGTTCACGGCAATCGAGAACGTGCAGATGGCCTTGCTGTCGGCCGACGGCCTGAACGGCTCGCTGTGGCGTCGCGCAGCGCGGCATCGACGCGACGATGCGCTCGCGCTGCTGGCGCGCGTGGGCATGGAGGAGCAGGCCGAACGGCCGTGCAGCGCGCTGGCGTATGGCGACGTCAAGCGCGTCGAGCTCGCGATCGCACTGGCCAACGAGCCCAGGCTGCTGCTGATGGACGAGCCGACCGCGGGCATGGCGCCGCAGGAACGCAATGCGCTGATGATGCTCACCCGGCAACTCGTGCGCGAGCGCGGGATCGCGGTGCTGTTCACCGAGCACAGCATGGACGTGGTGTTCGCGCATGCCGATCGCATCATCGTGCTGGCGCGCGGGCAATTGATCGCCGAAGGGACCGGCGTTGAAATTCGCGCCCATCCGAAAGTGCAGGAGGTCTATTTCGGCAGCGGCAAGACCTTCGAGAAACGTGCGCGAGCGGCCGACGTCGCGGTGAGCGTCGCATGACGAATCCCTCGTCGAACTCCGTCAACGTTGACGTGATCGACGATGCGGTCGACGCGATCGAATTGCGCGAGCCCCTGCTCGAAGCGCGCGGTCTGTGCGCCTGGTACTGCGCTGCGCAGATCCTGTTCGATGTCGACCTGGACGTGTGTCGCGGCGAGGTCGTCGCGCTGATGGGCCGCAACGGCGCAGGCAAGTCGACCACGCTGAAGACGCTGATGGGACTGATCGCGAAGCGGCGCGGCGCGGTGCGCTTCATGGGCCACGACATCGCGCGCGCCGATCCCTATCGCATCGCGCGCCTGGGCCTCGGCTTCGTCCCCGAAGATCGACGCGTGTTCGGTGACCTGAGCGTGCTCGAGAATCTCGACGTCGGCCGACAACCCGCGCGCCGGTGGCCCGACGGCCGCGAGGCGCCGGCGTGGACGCCCGAGAAACTCTTCACGCTCTTTCCCAACCTCGGCGAAATGCCGAACCGCCTCGCCGCACGGATGAGCGGTGGCGAGCAGCAGATGCTGACCGTCGCGCGCACGCTGATGGGCAATCCCTTCGTGGTGCTGCTCGACGAGCCGTCCGAAGGCGTGGCGCCGGTGATCGTCGAGCAGATGGCGCACACCATCCTCGCGCTCAAGGCCGAAGGTGCGAGCATCCTGCTGTCGGAACAGAATCTGCACTTCGCCGAGTGGGTCTCGGATCGCGCCTATGTCCTCGAGAAGGGACAGATCCGCTGGAGCGGCACGATGGCCGCGCTTGCAGCAGACGAAGTTGTGCGGCGAGCATATTTGGGTGTTTGACGAATGCGAATCGTGTGATGCTTGACGCTCGACAATGAATGCCCTTCCTGAAGGGAAGCAACCGATGAAGGACCTTCGATGACCCCGATGCTTCGATCGCTCTGCTTGCCGAGTCTCGCAATCCTCATCTTCTCCGTCATGCCCGCATCCACCTTCGCCGCCCCGCCCGTCAAGCCCGATGCCGACAGCGTATTGATCGTCGTCGACGTGCAGAACTGCTTCGTCGCGGGTGGCTCGCTCGCTGTCGCGCACGGCGACGACGTGGTACCGGTGATCAACGACCTCGCGCCGGCATTCGCCAACATCGTGCTCACGCAGGACTGGCACACACCGGGACACGCCTCGTTCGCGAGCAGCCATCCCGGCAAGAAGCCGTTCGAGACCGTGAACTTGCCGTACGGGCCGCAGGTGCTGTGGCCGGACCACTGCGTGCAGGGTACCGACGGCGCGGCGCTCCACAAGGACCTGAAGCTGCCGCGCACGCAGCTCGTCATCCGCAAGGGATATCACAAGGACATCGACAGCTACTCGGCTTTCGAGGAGGCCGACCACAAGACCACCACCGGTCTCGCCGCTTATCTGAAGGCGCGCGGCATCAAGACCGTCTACGTGGTCGGACTCGCCACAGACTTCTGCGTCGCATGGACCGCGATCGATGCGCGCAAGGCCGGCTTCACGACCTACGTGATCGAGGACGCGACACGCGCGATCGACCTCGGCGGTTCGCTGGCTGCAGCCTGGAAAACGATGACCGCGCGCGGCGTGAAGCGCATCGCATCGGGCGACATCGCGCGCCCCTGACGTGGCGGACGATGGCGCGATGCAGGTCGATCCCGCAGGCGTCGCGCTGACGATCAACGGACAGTCGCGAACGCTTGCGGCGCCGCGCGATACCTCGCTGCTGCACGCGCTGCGCAACGACGCCGGCCTGAACGGACCCAGGTACGGATGCGGTCTGGGGCAATGCGGCGCATGCCTCGTGTTGATTGACGACCGGCCCGCGCGTTCGTGCGTCGTGCCGGTCGGCGGCATCGAAGGACGCAGCGTAACGACGCTCGAAGGCCTCGGCTCGCGCGCAGCGCCGCATCCGGTGCAGCAAGCCTTCATCGACGCGCAGGCCGCGCAGTGCGGCTATTGTCTGAACGGCATGATCATCACGACCGTCGCATTGCTCGCGCGCGTCGCGAATCCGGGCGATGCCGAGATTCACGCGGCGCTCGCCGGCAATCTCTGTCGGTGCGGAACGCACGTCGAGATCATGCAGGCGGTGCGGCTGGCGGCGGAGCGGATGCGTGCGCGTCGCGGCGACGCGATGCACGACGACGCCTTCTCGCCGGACCCGAGTCTGTAGCGACGTGCCGGTCTCTCACCGTTCGAACACGCTGCGTACGCGTGCCGACTTTCACGCGGCGAACGGCGTGCTGCTGGTCGTGCGCGAAGTCCCGCCGCTGCCCACGTCGTCCGCGTCGTCCCTCGCGCAGCCGCCGGTCGTGCCGCCCGACCCGGCCGAAGGCCTGGAGATCCTTCTCGCCGTCGGCAATGACGGCCGGGCGATTGCCTTGCATGGCCACGTCGACCTGGGCACCGGGCTCGCGACTGCACTCGCGCAGATCGTCGCCGAAGAACTCGACCTGCCGGTCGATCGGATCGACGTCGTGCTCGGCGACACGGCGCGGGTACCGAACCAGGGACCGACCATCGCGAGCGCATCGATCCAGACGCATGCAGCGCCGTTGCGCGCCGCGGCCGCGCAGGCCCGCGCGTGGTTGCTCGCCGAGGCCGCTTCGAGACGCGATGTTCCGGTCGAGACATTCGACGCGCGCGAAGGCGTCGTGTTCTCGCGCAAAACCGGGCGCGAGACCGGGGCCGAGCCCGGGGGTAAGCCCGGGGGTGAGCCGGGGGGTGAGCCCGATAGAGCGAGTCTTGCCTATGGCGACCTGATCGGAAGCCGTCACGTCGAGCTGCGCCTCGACCTCGCAACGCCGCTGAAGCCTGCGGACCAGCGCACGCTGGTCGGCACCGACGTGCCGCGGATCGACATCCCCGCGAAAGCCACCGGCGAATACCTCTACGTGCACGACATGCGCGTGCCCGGCATGCTGCACGGTCGCGTGGTGCGCCCGCCCTACGTCGGCGTCGATGCGGGTGACTTCGTGGGGAGCACGCTCGAATCGGTCGACGAGTCGTCGATCGCGCACATCGCGGGCGTCGTCGCGGTGGTGGTCGAAGGCGACTTCGTCGGCGTCGTCGCCGAGCGCGAGGACGCGGCCGAGGCCGCGATGCATGCGCTCCGGGTCCGGTGGAAGCCATGGCCCGGCATGCGAGCGCTCGACGACCTCGGCGCTGCGCTGCGCGCCAACCCCGCCACGTCGCGCACGCTGGTCGATCGCGGCGACGTCGACGCCGCAACCTCGCGCGCCTCCGTCTCGATGGAGCGGACCTATCTTTGGCCCTATCAACTGCACGCGTCGATCGGGCCCTCGTGCGCGGTCGCGCATTGGCACGACGACGATGGCGATCGGTCCGCTCCCGGACTCACGGTCTGGGCCGGCACGCAGAACCCTCACGTCCTGCGCGCCGATCTCGCCACGCTGATGGGCGTGCCCGACATCGCCGTCGAGGTCGTGCGGCTCGAAGCGGCGGGCTGCTACGGCCGCAACGGTGCGGACGACGTCGCGGCGGATGCGGCGCTGATGGCGCGTGCCACCGGTCGTCCGGTCCGCGTGCAACTCACGCGCGAACAAGAAAACCTTTGGGAGCCGAAGGGCGCGGCGCAATTGATGCAGGTCCGCGGGGGCCTTGCCTCCGACGGCTCGCCGGCGGCTTACGACTTCACCACTTCCTATCCCTCGAACGCGGCACCGACGCTGGCTTTGCTGCTCACGCGCCGCATCGACCCGGTCGCACAGGCCTTCGAGATGGGCGACCGCACCGCGGTGCCGCCCTACGACTTCGCGAACCTGCGCGTCACCGCGCTCGACATGGCACCGATCCTGCGCGCGTCATGGCTGCGCGGCGTGTCGGCACTGCCCAACTCGTTCGCACACGAAAGCTACATCGACGAGCTCGCGACCGAGGCCGGCGTCGATCCGGTCGACTACCGGCTGCGCTATCTGAACGACCCGCGCGCGGCCGAACTCGTGCGCGCGACGCGCGAACGTGCCGGATGGATCGCACACACGCAGCCGCAGCAGCAGGCGTCGAGCGACGGCGTCCTCAAGGGGCAGGGCTTCGCATATGCACGCTATGTCCACAGCAAGTTTCCCGGCTCAGGCGCCGCGTGGTCGGCATGGGTCGCCGACGTCGAAATCGATGCCCAGAGCGGTGCGGTGCACGTGTCGCGCGTGGTGGTCGGCCATGACGCGGGACTCGAGATCAATCCGGCCGGCGTGCGGCACCAGATCCACGGCAACGTCGTGCAGACGACCAGCCGCGCGCTCACCGAGAAGGTCGCGCTCGATCCGCTCACCAGCCTTCCGGTCAGCCGCGAGTGGGGCAGCTACCCGATCCTGCGGTTCCACGATGTGCCGACGATCGACGTGATGACGATGCCGCGCCCGGGCGAAGCGCCGCTCGGTGTCGGCGAGTCCTCATCGGTTCCCGGCACGGCCGCGATCGCGAACGCGATCTTCGATGCGACCGGGGTACGCTTTCGCGAACCGCCGTTCACACCAGAGGTGGTGCGTGCGGGGTTGAACCCTGCGTTGATGTCGAACCCCGCGGAAGTCGGCGGCGTGAAGACGCCTCGCGATGAAGACGCGCGCGCCCGTGCATCGGCGCTTCCGACAAACGCTGCGTGGCCCGCGCGACGCAAAGGCCTGGCCGCGACTCTCGCCGCCGTTGCCGGTGGGCTCATCACGCTCGGTGGCGCCGCAGTCGGATGGCGTTCGACGATCGCGCCCGTCGACCTCGCCGCGTCGAGAATTTATTCACCCCAACTGATCGAACGAGGACGCGCCCTTGCTGCCGTGGGCAACTGCGTCGGCTGTCACACCGCACCTGGCGGCATCTCCAACGCGGGAGGCCGCGCGATCGAGACGCCGTTGGGCGCCGTGTACAGCACCAACCTCACGCCCGATCCCGACACGGGAGTCGGCCGCTGGTCGTTCAGCGCGTTCCAGCGGGCGATGCGCGAGGGCATCTCGCGCGACGGCCACTTTCTCTATCCCGCGTTTCCCTATACCGCGTTCACGCGCACCACCGATGACGATCTCGCCGCGCTCTATGCGTGGCTGATGAGCCGGCAGCCGGTGCTAGCCGAGGTACCGAAGACACGGCTCACATTTCCGTTCAGCGCGCGGCCGTTGATGGCGCTGTGGAACGCTCTCCATCTCGAAGCCGGTCCGGTCTCGTCTCAAGCAAGAAGCCGCGCAGATGCACCTGACGAAAGCTCGGCACTGTGGACGCGCGGCCAATACCTCGTCGATGGGCTCGGCCACTGTGGGGCCTGCCATACGCCGCGCAGTGCCCTCGGTGCCGAGCGGATGGGGACAGCCTATCTCGCCGGCGCGATGGCCGACCGCTGGGAAGCGCCGCCGCTCACCGCGCTTTCGCACGCGCCCTTGCCCTGGACCGAAAACGAGCTCTACCGCTATCTGCGCGTCGGACATACCGAACAGCACGGTGGGGTTGCCGGACCGATGATCGAAGTCGTGCACGAGCTCAACGGCGTTCCCGACGACGACGTGCGTGCGATAGCGCATTACCTCGCCTCGTTCACGACCTCGTCGACAGCGACCGAGGCGGCCATGACCTCCGACGCCCGCGCGCTGGTCCAACGCAACGCAGCCATCGCGACGCGTGACCCCACGACGCGCAACGCAACCCAACGCCTCTTCACCGGCGCCTGCGGCGCGTGCCATCACGACGGCAACGGTCCCGAGGTGTTCGGGCAGAACCTGCCGCTCGATCTCGACAGCAACCTGTCGAGCGCGCGACCCGACAACCTGGTGCGCGTGATCCTCGACGGCATTCGCGAACCCGCGTCGCGCGAGACCGGCTTCATGCCGGCGTTTCGCAACAGCCTCGACGACCGGCAGATCGCCGATCTCGCCAACTATCTGCGGCAGCGCTACGCGCCGGAGCGCGCGTCGTGGTCGCTTCGGGCGCAAGACATCGCTCGACTGCGCGCGGGGTCGCCCAGGCACTGACGATCGGGTCCATGTCGATCGATATCGACCTCGTCACGCATCATCCGGATCGAGGTTCGCGCCGATCCGTGCGCGAGACGCGCGCCCTGACATTCGAGGCGCCTTCGGGTCTACCATTCCGCACCCGCCAGTCTCCAATCGCGCCATTTCGATCCCGCATGGACAACGTCGACCTCAACGTCCTGAAGACCATCGCCGCCTGGCGCGCCGAAGGCCGGCGCATCACGATGGGCACGATCGTGCAGACCTGGGGGTCGGCCCCGCGGCCGGTCGGCGCGATCGTCGCGATCGGCGAAGGCGAAGCCGGCATGGCCAGCATCGCCGGCTCGGTATCGGGCGGATGCATCGAAGACGACCTGGTCGCGAAGGTCCGCAATGCCGATGGCGGCGGGCTCGCGCTCGCGAAGCCGGAGCGCGTCAAGTACGGAATCAGCGCGGAGGAAGCCAACCGCTTCGGTCTGCCGTGCGGCGGAACGATCGAACTCGTGATGGAGCCGATCACCGACCGCTCGCGCATCGATGATCTGGTGACCGCCCTGGCCGACGGCCAGCGACTGCGGCGCGTACTCGATCTCGAAACCGGCGAGGTTACGCTCGAACCCGCCGACGCCTTCGATCGACGCGGCGACGCGCTCGCCATCACCGACCGCACGCTCGCGACGCTGCACGGTCCGAGCTGGCGCCTCTTGATCGTCGGCGCGGGGCAGATGACCCTCTACCTCGCGCAGATGGCGCAGGCGCTCGACTACGGGATCGTCGTCTGCGACCCGCGCGAGGAATACACCGCGCAATGGCAGGTACCCGGCAGCACGCTGACCACCGAGATGCCCGACGACGCGGTGCTGGCGATGCGCCCCGACGCGCACAGCGCCATCGTCGCGCTCACGCACGACCCCAAGCTCGACGACCTCGCGCTGATGGAGGCGTTGAAGAGCGACGCGTTCTACGTGGGCGCGATCGGCTCGAAGGTCAATCAGGAGAAGCGTCGCGAGCGGCTGCTGGAGTTCGATGTCACAGTCGAGCAGATCGAGCGGCTGCATGGGCCGGTGGGCTTGAAGAACGGCGCGCGGACGCCGCCGGAGATTGCGGTGGCGATCCTGGCGGAGATGACGGCGGTTCGGTATGGGTATCGGATTCCCGAGCCGGTGCGGTTGTAGCGCGCAGTCGCTATGTGCGAAGCCAACCGTGGGCCGTCACTGGCCTGATTTCGGAAGCGACGCGGCAACATCCCTGAACGCCATCAACGCGGCCTCGAGGTGCTCAATGATTTCCTGCTGCAGTACATCAGGCGCGGGCAAGTCATCGAGATCGTCGAGGTCGTCGTCCTTGAGCCAGAAGACGTCGAGGCTCGCCTTGTCGCGGGCGACCAGGTCGCGATAGTCGTAGCGCTTGAACCGTTCCGTTTCCTTGCGCTCGTGGCGGTTCTCGGCATTGAAACAGGAGATGAAGTCGCGCAGATCGTCGAGCTTCAACGGCCGCGTCTTCAGCGTGAAGTGCATGTTGGTCCGCAGGTCGTAGATCCACACCTCCTTCGTATGCACCTTGCCGTCCTTGGGCCTGGCGTCGAAGAACAGCACATTGGCCTTCACCCCGTTGGCATAGAAGATACCGGTGGGCAGACGCAGCAGCGTGTGCACGTCGCAGTTTTCCAGGAGCTTGCGGCGTATGCGTTCGCCCGCACCGCCTTCGAACAGCACGTTGTCGGGTAGCACCACGGCGGCCTTGCCGGTGTCCCTGAGGATGGTGTCGATGTGCTGCAGGAAGTTAAGCTGCTTGTTGGACGTGGTTTCCCAGAAGTCCTGCCGCTCGTAGGTGAGCGCGTCCCTGTCCTCCTCGCCTTCTTCGTTGGTGATGGTCATGCTGCTCTTCTTGCCGAAGGGCGGATTGGCCAGCACGTAATCGAAGCGTTTGCCGGCGTCGGCAATCAACGCGTCCGCACGCTCCACGGTGGGCTCGCCATCCAGGTCGCCGATGTTGTGCAGGAACAGGTTCATCAGGCACAGGCGTCGTGTGCCAGGCACGATCTCGTTGCCGAAGAAAGTCTTGTGCCGCAGGTGTTCCTTCTGCGCGCGGTTCAGCGTTTGTCCTGAGCGCGTGAGCCATTGATAGGCGCCAAGAAAAAATCCACCGGTGCCGCATGCGGGATCGGCGATCGTCTTCATCGGCTCGGGACGCACGCACTCCACCATCGCCTGAATCAGCGGGCGCGGTGTGAAGTATTGGCCGGCGCCGCTCTTGGTGTCCTCGGCGTTCTTCTGCAGCAGGCCTTCGTACAGATCGCCCTTGGTGTCGGTGTCCATGCCGACCCAGCTCTCGGCGTCGATCATCTGCACCAGGCGCGACAGCTTGGCCGGGTCCTGAATCTTGTTTTGCGCCTTGAAGAAGATCGCGCCCAGCATGCCGGGCTGCGAGCCCAGCTTGTGCAACGTGGCGAGGTAATGGGCTTCGAGCGGCTCGCCCACCCGGGACCGCAGCGACGCCCAGTCGTGGCCGGCCGGAATGTGCGTGTCTCGGTTGTAAGGTGCCTGCGCGTATTCGTGCGCCATCTTGAGAAACAGCAGGTAGGTCAGTTGCTCCAGATAGTCGCCATAGCCGACACCGTCATCGCGCAGCGTGTGGCAGAAGTTCCAGACCTTCTGGACGAGGGTCGATGCGTTCATGCTTGCGAATCCGGATCAGGGTGTGATGCGAGGCCGCTCAGCTCGGCCTCGATGCTTTCGATGCTGGGCAACACGCTTTGCAAGGTGTTGGGCAATGCGCGCGTGAGCTCATAGCTCGCGATACCGATGGGCTTGTCGATGCCGCGCAGTGCGTATTCCGCGAGGACGTTGTCCTTGCCCTGGCACAGCATCAGACCGATGGTCGGCGCATCGCTCGCGTGACGCAGCGCCTCGTCCACCACGTTGCAATAGAAGTTGAGCTTGCCCGCGTATTCGGGCTTGAAGTCGCCGCGCTTGAGCTCGATCACGAGGTAGCTGCGCAGCTTGAGGTGATAGAAGAGAAGGTCGATGTAGAAGTCGATGTCACTGACGACGAGGTGGTATTGCCGCCCGACGAACGCGAATCCCTGACCGAGTTCGAGCAGGAACTTTTCTACATGCGCGACCAGGCCGGTCTCGAGCTCGCGCTCGCGGAACGCCACGTCGAGCGTGAAGAATTCTAAAACGTAAGGATCCTTGAAGGCCTGCTGCGCCAGTTCGGACTGCGGTGCCGGCAGCCGTGCCGCGAAGTTGGTGACTGCCTTGCCCTGCCGCACATGCGCCTGTGCGTTGATCTGGAACTTGAGCCCGTCGCGACTCCAGCCCCGATCAAGGGTTTGTCTCGCGTACCAGAAGCGCGTTGTCTCGTCCTTTACCGACTGCATTCGCAGCACGTTGTGGGCCCATGGCAAAAGGGCAACTGGCGGTTGCCCTTTTGCGGCGGCGGATGATTCGTTTTCCAATTGGGCAACCGGCGGTTGCCCAATTGCGCCAGCCGCGGCGAACAACGCTGGGTAGGTCCGATAGAACTGCAGCATCAGCTTGATGTTGCGGCTGACCGATCTGCCAGTAGAGCCGGATCAGTTCTGCGTTGACAGCCAGCACCGCACGGGTCTGTGCCGCCCGGATACGCTCTTTGATATCGGCCAGCAGGCCGGCGTAAGGAACGAGGTCGCTCATGCCGTTGTCTTCTGCTTTCGTGCGCGTGACGGGCTGATTGTTATGCGAGTGGCTCGTTCGAACCGGATGCGTTCGAGCAATACGGCCGCGGGTTCGTCGTCCGGGTCCTGCGCAACAAGTTGACCTGAGAAGGCGGCTTTCAAGATGTTCTGGCGTTGAGCGGCGGCCTGCTTGAGACCCAAAATGACCGCGGCTCTTTGCTCATTCAACTGATCGAGTTGATCTGCGAGCAGGCGCACGATCTCGAATTGTTCATCGATTTGCGGCAATGGAACAACGATCGTTTTGATTATGTCGAGATTGAGATTCGCTGAACTCCTCCGGATGCCCGCTCGCGTAATCGTTCGTAGCTCGTCTGCAGAACCAGCTTGACGAAAGATTTGCATTCTTGTGCCTCGCCTTCAAACACGAGCGCGGCGAGGGCTTGGTTGATCGTGGCCGAAATCGAGAGTTCGGACGTCTTGCCTCGCGTCTTGCCTTCTCCATACATTGCGACAAGGAGCGTTCCGGGCGGAAAGAGATGAAGCCGGCATTCGTTCAAAGCAAGCTCAGTGATGAATTCCGCAGCTTGATGCACGACCTCGTTATTGACGGCACTGCTTGTAACCCAAGGAATGGTCCCGCTCGCAAAGTATTGAACCTTGGATCGAAGCGGAGTGACGCCGGTGCCGACGCGTGCTAACTGATCGATCGATGCCACGGCCCAGCCAGCGGGCAGGTCGTCTCGATCGTCCATCGACGGTTGTATCGGCGGTCGATATTTTTTCCCGCTACCTATCGATGGTCTTTTTCTTTGTCCTTCAACCATCGCTACTTGCTTCGCTTCCCATCGTGAGAGACGTTCAATGAGGATGCGTTCGAGCAACTGCGCACCGGTTTCTTCTGGCTCGCCCGCTCGTTGCCGTTGCTCTTCACGCCATGACGCGGTCAGCGTGCCGTTCACTGCGGCCTTCAACAGCGATTGCCGATACTTCGCGAGTTTCTTCTGCGCGGCTTTGAGTTCTGCGACGCCGGCGTCGAGATCAGACAACAGTGCTTCTAGCTTTTCGATGATGCGGGTCTGTTCGTTCGCCGGAGACACGAGAACTGGCCACTCTCTGACGGTGCCTTGCGAAATGTTTGGCTGCGCTCCCCCTCGTCCTGCGTCAATGAAACCCTTCGTTTGGGATATCAAGAAGGCGTAAAGGAACCCGGTGCCAACTGCATCAGGTGTACCCACAGCGCACGCTTGATTAGTAGCAGCATCGACACCAAGAATCGATACCTTTCCGATCGTGGCTCCGTACATGGCAAGCACAACGGAACCTCGTGGAAAGACTTTAGCGCTGGAAGCTGCTAGTGCTTCCTCCGAGATGCACTCCTCTGATCGGGAAATAAGGCGGTGACCCAGTTCGCCAGTCTTGAACCATGGCACGTCTCCAACGTAGTACATGGGATTCGAACGAGATGGCGTACCACCAGACCCCCAAAGCGCGACGTCTTTCAACGTAGCGCAAACCCACCCGGCTGGCAGAGCCGCGCTCACCAACCAACTCCGATTCATTTCCGTCATCAACTCATCAAGCTGACTACCGAAAACCCCCCAGGCCTTCTGCAATCCACCACGCCCCGCAAACTCCGCATAGTCGAAGTCCTCCCTTCCCATGCTGCAACTCGCAGCGATGTGATCTTTCATCATCCGCAGCCACTCCATTTGCTCGAGCGTGAACGCGGTCGGGCGTTGCGCGTTGTGGCGGAAGGTCCAGTCCTGGAATCGCTTGTCCACTTGCGCGGAAAGGCTTGAGCTCGGTGTCGAGGCCGATCGCGAAACGCACCAGCGCGATCAGGTCCGTGAGTTGCCGTCGCGTGTCCGCGCCCTTCACTTGCGAGGCCTGCACGCGCGCATAGGCGCTCCACAGGCGCTCGGTCGTGAGCATCGGCGGTGGCCGGCCCAATGCATCGTGCAGTGCCTCGATCATTCCGAACGTGAGCGCGCGCCGCTGATAGGGCTGCTGATAGAAAAATGAAAGCGCGGCGATCTCGTCCTTGTGCTCGGCGATGTACTGCGCAAACGTCTGAATGACTTTGTTCGCCTGCTCTTCGGCCTGCGCGCTGAAGCCCGAGAACGTGACCTGATCGAGGTTGATGTGGTCGATCAGTTGCTCGTGCTCGCGGCGCGCGGATTCGATCGCGTCGCGCAGTGCGGGTAGGTCGAACGGCGCGCTGGCGGCGGCCACGCGCTCTGCGCGAGCAGCAGCAATCTCTTCGGCCGTAAGCGTTTCTTCAGACCGCGTGATGCCCTTGGCCTTCGCAGTGGCGAGCGCCGCTTCGATGATGCGGTCGGGATTCAGCGCGACGATCAGCGCCTTGCCGAGTTCAGCGACCGGCACGCCGCCGGCTGCCTTCTCCAATCGCACGAGAGCCTTTTCATCGAGTTGCTTGCCCAGTCGCACCAATCGATTCGCGAGACTGAGCACCGTGTCGTCGTCGCGGTGGCCGATGGCGATGCCTTGCATCAGATCCTTGAGCGAGACGCCGGGCTTCTTCTCCAGCGGACGGCTCTCCGTCTTTAGCGACTTCTCAACGCCCACCGCATCGATCAGCACGAAGCGCGCCTTGGCGCCGTCGGCACTGTTGCTCACGCGCTTGAGGTCGTCGGCGCCCAGGCTGCGCACGCGACGACCCTTCATCTGCTCGTAGTAACCCCTCGAACGCACGTCGCGCATGAAGAGCAGTACCTCGAGCGGCTTGACGTGGGTGCCGGTGGCGATCGTGTCCACGGTGACGGCGATGCGCGGGTTGTAGTCGTTGCGAAAGGCAGCGAGGATGCTGTCGGTATCTTCCTCGGCCTTGTAGGTCACCTTCTTGCAGAACGCATTGCCCTGGCCGTACACCTCGCGAAGGATGTTGATGATGTCGTCGGCGTGGCTGTCGGTCTTGGCGAAGATCAGCGTCTTCGGTGTCTCCTTGCGGTTGGGGAAGATCTGCGTCTCGACCGCGGTCTTCATCGCCTGAATGACCTGGCGAATCTGGCTGGGGTTGACGACGGACTTGTCGAGCTCGCGCCCGGCATAGAGCAGGTCATCTTCAGTTTCGGCCCAGCGCTTCTTGCGGGTCTCCCGGTCGCGGTGGTCGATCCACTGCCTGGCCTTGAGCTCGGAGCCGAGCCGGGTGACCTCAGTCTCGATCTCGTAGACATCGTAGCCGACGTTCACGCCGTCGGCGACCGATTGCTCGTAGGAGTATTCGGCGACGATGTTCTCGTTGAAGAAGCCGAAGGTGCGCTTGTCGGGCGTGGCGGTCAGGCCGATCAGGAACGCATCGAAGTAATCGAGCACCTGCTTCCACAGGTTGTAGATGGAGCGATGGCATTCATCGATGACGATGAAGTCGAAGGTCTCGATGGGGACCAGCGGGTTGTAGTTGACCTGCTTGGCTTGCTTGATGGTCTGTTGCAGTTCGTTGAGCGAAAGGTCTTCAGCCGATTCATCGATAGTCTCGCCCGACAGAATCGAGTACATGCGCTGGATCGTGCTGATGCACACCTGCGCATGCGGGTCGATGTTGCTGCTGGCCAGGCGCTGCACGTTGTAGAGCTCGGTGAACTTGCGAGGATCGTCCGGCGGCGTGTAAGCCATAAACTCCTGATGGGCCTGCTTGCCGAGATTGCGCGTGTCGACCAGAAACAGGATGCGCCTGGCGCCGCCGAATTTGAGCAGGCGATAGACCGACGTGATGGCCGTGAAGGTCTTGCCCGCGCCGGTTGCCATATGCACGAGTGCACGCGGTCGGTTTTGTGCCAGCGACTTTTCCAATCCCGTAACGGCACTGACCTGGCAGTCGCGTAGGTTGCGGGTTGGCAGCGCCGGCATGTTCGCCGCCAACCGGCCGCGCAACGTATCGGCTTGCGCCAACCATTGCGCCATTTGCTCGGGACGAAAGAAGTGAAAGAGTTCGCGCGAGCGCGGCGCTGGGTCACGGCCATCGGTGAAGCGAATGATTTGCGCGGTACTTTCGAACAGAAAAGGCAGCGGAGTCGTCTTGACTCTCCACTTGAGCAGGCCGCTCGCGTAGCGCTCGGTCTGTCCTTCAGTCGCGGTGATGTTCTCGGCGGCTTCGTCACGCTTGGCTTCGATGACGCCCACCGCTTCACGATCGACGAACAGCACATAGTCCGCAGGGCCGCTGTCGGTTGGATATTCGCGCACGGCAATACCGCGGCCGATGCCGAGGTTCAATGTCTTGAAGTCCTGCACGATCCATCCCGCAGCGTCGAGCTTGCGGTCGATGGTCAGGCGGGCTTTTTCTTTTGAGGTCATGTAGAGGGTTCGCGGGGCGTTGAAGCGGCCGGCATTATCTGGGACTCGCGGGTATTCACAAACCTCTGGCGATTGAAATTGTGGGAACGTCGTCGTTGACCAACGCAGGCCATTCGTTCCAACCAGTGGTGTTTCCGCGGTTTTCGGAACAGATTGACTTGCGTTACCTTCGGCACTACTTCGCCGCTCGCTCACACGTCCCCCTACACAACGAGACGTCTCGCATGCTCCGCAGCACCTTCTTCGACACCCGCGACCCGCACGGAAACTTTGGCGCGGAAGAGCGCACCCGCCGCGCGAACCGACGCCGGCTCACGGTTTTCCTGATCGTCTTCGCGCTGTTCTCGCTCGTCGGCCTGATCTACGACTACTCGCGCCCGCCCATCTACGAAGCCACCGCGCGGCTGAACCTCGTGCCCGCGACCGGACAACGCACCAACGACCCGGCCCGCCCCGGCGAACAGGCGAACTTCCTGCGCGACGAAGTTCAATTCCTCACCAGCCGGACCCTGCTTGCCGAAGCGTGGGAACGCCTGAAGGGCGCGCCCGTACCGCCACCCGCGGTCTCGCTCGTCGATCCTGCCGCGTCGCTGCAGACCATGCTCTCGGTGACGCCGGTGGAAGGGACCAACGTCGTGTCGATGCGGGCGCGAGGGGGCGAACCCACGTTCCTCAAGGCCTTCGTCGATCGGCTGGTCGCGGCCTATCAGGTCAGCGTTACTCAACGCTACAAGATCGCGTCGGTCGACGCGGTGGTGGAGGTTCGCGACGAGGCGCGCAAGCTCGAAGAGAGCGTGGCGGCCAAGCGCAGGGAAGCCGATGCGTTCCGCGCGCGCTACAACATCGTCTCTCTCGAGCGCGACGAGAACCAGATCCTCTCCGAAGTGAAAGGCGCCGGCGCCGCACTCAACGCGGCCAACGACAAGGTGGTCGCAGCCGAAGCGCGGCTGGGCGCATTGAAGGAAGCGCAGGAGGCCGGCCAATCGGTGACGCGCAACAAGGACAATCCGACGCTGGCCGCGCTCGAGCAACAGGCGGCTGGCATACGCGCCGACCTCAAGGAAGTGGCCCGCACCTTCACGCCGCAGTACATGCAGATCGATCCGCGCGTGAGGTCGCAGCGCGAGCGGCTCGTCGAGATCGAGCAGCAGATCGTCGCGCAGCGACAGACCAGCCAGCAGGGCGCGCTTCAGGAAGCGCGCGAGGAGCTCGCCGGCGCGCGCGCAGCGGCCGCACGGCTGCGCCAGCAACTGGCGGCCAATCAGCAATCGGTGCAGAGCTTCACGTCGCGCTTCAACGAATACAGGGGCATGCAGGACGAGCTCGCGCGTGTCCAGCAGTTGCGACAGAAAGCGGTCGAGCGCCTCGCCGCGCTCGAAGCCGAAGAGAGCGCGCGTGTGCCGAAGGTCGAGTTGGTGGAGTCTGCGACGACGCCGACCTCGCCCGTCAGCCCACTCTACGCGCGCGATGCGGCGCTCGTGCTCGGCGGCGCGTTGCTCGTCGCACTGCTCGCGATGGGCATCGTCGAACTCTTCAATCGGCCGCCGCCCCAGCCCGCCACGGTGATCGTGCCGCAGACCTGGATGCCGATGCCGCTGGGCGGCCATGCGAGCGCGGCGATCGGAATGGAGTTGCCGCGAGCGTTGCTCGACGTCGCAGCGCGGCCGCCTGCCTCGCTGCCCGCGCCGCCGATATTGCCGCGCGAACTGACGACCGGGGAGCACAGGGCTCTGTTCGACGTGGCGGACCGCGACCTGCGCGCGGCCATCGCGCTGCTGTCGACGGGCCTCACCGCGCAGGAAGTCGTGCAGCTTTGTTGCGGCGACATCGACCGCGACGCGGGTGTCGCAAAAGTGACCGGCGCAGCGCAGCGTCAGCTATCGATCCCGCCGAACGTCCTCGCGTTGCTGCCCGATGACGGACAGAGCTCGGACTCGCCGGTCGTGACTGCGCGCAACGGCGCTCCGATGTCCGAGGCCGACCTCGACGCCGCACTGCTTTACGCCGCGCACGACGCCGCGATCGAGCACGCCGACGAAGTCACGGCGAATTCCATTCATCACACCTACGTCGCCTACCTCGTACGACAGGGCGTGCGCTTTTCCGAACTCGTGAAGTTGGTGGGCGACCTGCGCGCCGACCTGCTCGCCGCGTACGGGAAGATGACGCCGGCCGGACCGCGCCAGTCGATCGAGCATGTCGATCGCGTGTTGCCCGTGATGCGCGAGTGACTGCGCCGATCGTTCGAGTTGCAATCTTCATGACGCGCGATGCAAGCACGACGAGCCGCGAGCATCGACGACATCAGGACAATCGCAAGAAATAAATGGGCTCGTCGATGCTGTTGACGAGCACCAGGCATTTTCTCTTCGGGTAGTAACGCAGCCGTCCGTAAGCGGAGTTGCCTTGCGCTACGGGCACCGCGCCGGAGACCACGACCTTGCCCAACTCCCCGGTCAGTGGCTTCCACGTCAGGAAATACCTGAGGTCCTTCGACGGGATGTAAAGGATGTTTTTGTCAGTATCGAGCGCCATCGTGTTCATCTGCAGGCCAGCCATGTCCTCTGCAGACCAGGCGTTCGTGGGCTTCAATCTGGTCGCCGTGTAATTCGGCGCTACCTTGGTGACGTCCATGCTCCACGCGACCGGAATTCCGAAAGCGGGTTGGGCCGTTTGCGTGCTGATGAAATAGAGCACGTTGCCGATCGCGCAGCCAAAGGTCTGACCGTTGAACGAGTACGCAAGCCCGATACCCGGCTCATAGGGAACGCCGAAGTGGGAAACGCTTTCGGTCTGCGTATCCAGATCGAAATGGAGCAGGCTCCAATAATCGTCGACGATCTGATTCACGCCGATCAACCGCCTGCCGACCTCCAGGCCCATGCCGCCGGGCGATCCTGCATGCGTTTCATAATGGGAGAATTTTCGCGTGGCCAGGTCGTAGATACGACCCGGCATAATGACCTTTCCCCGCGCGTACCAGATGGATCCGTAGGTGTGAATCGCGCCGGGTTTGCCATCGTAATAATACGGACTGGGGTACATCGCCTGACCCCACGAAATCCATGGGTTATTGGGGGGCCAACTGGCCTTGATCGCGGCGACTTGTCCGGGCGTCAACACCGTGGGCTGAATCGGCACCCCGAATACGCCGGTCTCCGCGTTGGCCGAGATGATGCCGTTGAAGTTGGAATCGAAATGGCCGCCGCCGGTGATATAGAAGGTTCCCGTCTCGGGGTCGAAGCCTGCGCCCGACCATGCCCGGGTGATCGAGGCGATCCCGGTGTTGCCGTACTCGCGGTAATCCGGGGCGAATTCGGCCACGGCTTTGCGGATGGTGGACGATGCGGCCATGCCCACCCATCGACCAACCGGCAACGCCGCAAAGAATGCATCGCCCGTCCCTGCGAGGGTCGGGATTGCCTCGCTATTCTGCGTCCGGCTCGCCGCTGGCCTCGCCATGGCGGTCGGCTTGGCGGTCGCATCGACCGCGTAAAGATCGGCATGCGCTGGGCCGCAGATCGACAGCAACAGCACCAGACGTAGAACCCGCCCGAAGGCGTCGCGGCCACCGGCATCGTTCTCGAATCGACAGGCAATGAAAAGGTCGGTCCCCATCTGCGACGCCCCGTTGTCTAATAGGCGAACTTTTTCCGGAGGCCCGTGATGGCAGAACCTTCACCGCTCGATCCCTTCGCGCTCTGGCGCGACATGGTGTCGCAGTTCGAAAAAGGAGCAAACCAATTCACCAACGAGGCCACCAAGTCCGACCAGTTTACGCAAGGCATGGGCAAGACGATGAGCGCGACGCTGGCGGCTAAGAAGATATCCGACGAAGTCTCGACACGCTACCTCACGGCGCTCAACCTTCCGACGCGCGCCGACATCGAGGCGCTTGGAGAGCGACTCCAGGCGATAGAGGATCGGCTGATCGCGATGTCGGCGGCCATCGAGCAGCTCACGGGTGTGGAGGTTTCGGTGAACGCTGCCAAGGCGATGGTCGCGCCGCGCAGAACGAAGAAGCCGCCGACCGAAGCGCCGGTCGCACCGACTCCGGTGGTTACGCCCAAAAGGGCAAAGGCTCGTCGATGAGTGCCTCCCCCGCATCGATCGGCACCCGCGTCCAACAGGAGATCGACCGCGCACTCCAACGCAACATCAAAGGGCTCGACTACCTGTCGTCCTCTGACCCGAAGATGGGCGCCACGCCGCGCGACCTGATCCATCGTCGCGGCACGCTCGCGCTCTATCACTACCGGCCGATGGTCGACGAGATCTATCGCATCCCGCTGCTGATCGTGATGGCCACCACCAATCGCGGCTACATCCTCGACCTCGCGCCCGGCCAGAGCTTCATCGAGTTCCTGCTGAAGCAGGGCTACGACGTCTTCATGATCGACTGGAATCCGCCGCGGTCCGAGGAGAAGCGCCTGGGTCTGGAGGACTACACGCTCGACTTCATTCCCGATTGCGTGGCGCGCGTGCAGCAGGCGACCGGCGAGACCGATGTGAACCTGATCGGCTATTGCATGGGCGGTGTGCTCTCCACCATCTACATGGCGCTGCATGCCGACGGCCCCGTGAAGAACCTCGCGCTCTTCACCACGCCGGTCGACTTCACGAAGATGGAACTCTTTAACAAGTGGAGCGACAAGCGCTACTTCGACGTCGATCGCCTCGTCGACACGATGGGCAACGCGCCGCCCGAGATGATCTTCGAATCGTTCAACATGCTGCGGCCCGCGGACCGCTTCACCGGCCAGGTGCAGTTGTGGGACAACATGTGGAACGACGAATTCGTGAAGTCGTATCGCATGTTCGACCGCTGGGTCGCCGACATCCTGCCGCTGCCGGGCGAACTTTTTCGGCAGACCACCAAGGCGTTCATGTGGGAGAACCTGCTCTACAAGAATGAGCTGACGCTGCGTGGCAAGCGCGTGGACCTGGGCAACATCCAGGTGCCGGTGCTGCATGCGCTCGCCGAGCATGACCACATCGTGCCGTACGAGGCCGCCAAGCCGCTGGTCGCGAACATCGGCTCGAAGGACAAGGAAGAAATCGTCTTGAAGGGCGGCCACGTCAGTCTCGTGGCCGGGGGCAACGCGATCAAGCGGCTGTGGCCCAGGCTTGACGCCTGGATGGGGAAGCGTTCGACATGACGAGCACCGTGAGCAGGTCATATCCCCGCACCTTGGCGTGCGATGGCGGCGACCTCGAACTGCGGCTGATGACGCCGGCCGATGAAGCGGCGGTCCTCGCGTTCGCGCAACAGCTATCCGTCCACGATCTGCTGTTCCTGCCGCGCGATATCAGCGAGCCTAAGGTCGTGGCGGCATGGATGGAGGCGACCCGCACCGGCGCTATCGTCACGGTGCTTGCGACCAAAGGCGCGCAGGTGCTCGGCTGCGCGACCATCGTGCGCGACGAATGGTCGTGGTCGCGCCACGTCGGCGAGTTGCGCGTGCTGGTCGTGTCCGCACTGCGCGGGCAAGGCGTGGGCCAGAAGCTCACGCAGGAAAGCTTCGCCCTCGCTCTCGAGATGGGACTCGAGAAACTCACGGCGCAGATGACGGTGGACCAGGGCGGCGCGATCGCGGTGTTCGAAGGCCTGGGCTTTCGGCCCGAGGCGCTGCTGCACGACCACGTCAAGGATCGCGACGGCAAGTCGCACGACATCGTGATCCTCAGCCACGAGGTGGCGAAATTTGCCGCGCAGATGCAGGCGTATGGGGTCACGGACGCGTTGACCTGACGCGCACGAACGTCGCACGTTCACGACAAAGAGGTAGTGGCAGTGGCCGCGTCGGTCCGCATCGCCGCCTCAACGCGAATCTGCCGAACGGCGAACGAGTCTTTCGTACAACGCGGCGTACTCGAGCGCGGAGCTCGTCCATCCGACGTCGGCACGCATGCCGTTGGTCTGCATGCGTCTCCACGCTTCGGCCTGATTGAACAGGCCCGCTGCGCGCTGTATCCCTTCGCGCACGCCGTCCGCGGTCGCCGCGTCGAACTGGATGCCGGTCGCGACACCGGCTTTCTGCGCCGCATCGTTGGCGTCGATCACGGTGTCGGCCAGGCCGCCGACGCGCGAGACGACCGGCACGCAGCCGTACCGAAGTCCATAGAGCTGGGTCAGGCCGCAGGGCTCGAAGCGGCTGGGAATGAGAATGGCGTCGCAGCCGCCCTGCATCAGATGCGAGAGCGCCTCGTCGTACCCTAGGACCACGGCGACGGCTTCGGGCCAGCGTTTCGCACATGCGCGCAGTGCGTCTTGATGCGCCGTGTCGCCGGATCCGAGGACGACCAGCCGCGCGCCGCTCGCGACGATCGCATCCATGGCCTCGATCACCAGGTCGATGCCTTTCTGCGCCGTCAGCCGCGTAATCATGCACACCAGCGGCGCATCGTCGTGCGACAGACCGAATCGACGTTCGACGGCGCGCTTGTTCACGGCGCGTGCGTCAAGGCTGGCTACGTCGTACGTCTGCTCAAGCCAAGGATCGCTGGCCGGATCCCACACCGACGTGTCGATGCCGTTGACGATGCCGCTCACGGCGCCGCGCACTTCCTCTGCGCGCCAGCGCAGCATCGCGTCCATGCCCATGCCATCGCGCGACGTGCGGATCTCGCGTGCATAGGTCGGGCTCACGGTCGTGACGGCGTCGGCCAGCAGGATGCCGGCCTTGAGATAGTTGATGTCGCCGAAGTATTCGAGTGCATCCGTCGAAAAGGCCGCGGCCGGCAGGCCGAGGCGGGCGAACACGCGCGCATCGAACTGTCCCTGGAACGCGAGATTGTGCACGGTGAGCACCGTCGCGGGACGTCGCTTCCCTTCGCCGAGAAAGCGCAGGTAGACCGTCACCAGCGCGGCCTGCCAGTCGTGCGCGTGGATCACGTCGGGCACGAATGCCGCGACCTCGCCCCACGCTATGCGGGCAGCGGCCATGGCCAGCGCGGCGAAGCGCTCGGCGTTGTCGCTCCAGTCGCTGCCGCTCTCGTCGAGATAGGGATTGCCGGGACGATCGTACAGATGCGGTGCGTCGAGCACCATCAGCGCGGACGCGCCGCAACGCGCGTTCAACAGACGCGCGGGCCCGCCGAACCACTGCGGCCAATCACACAGCACCGACGCGTCGCGCACCGCCGCCATCACGGACGGGTAGCCGGGAACAAGCGTGCAGACCTGGACGCCGAGCGGCGCCAGTGCGGACGGCAGCGCACCCGCGACGTCGGCGAGCCCTCCTGTCTTGACCAGAGGGAACATTTCCGACGTCACGGCGAGCACCTTCAACGGGCGCACAGCCGGTAACGGCGTCGTGGCGACCATCGTCTCAGTCGGAGAGCCGGTCGATCATCGGTTGCGTGATGAGACACACGCCACTATCGGTGCGGCGAAAACGCGCGGCGTCCCGTTCCGGATCGTCGCCGACCACGAGTCCGTCGGGAATCACGACGCCGCGATCGATCACGACCTTCTTCAACCGCGCGTGTCGACCGACCTCCACGTACGGCAGGATCACGGCCTCTTCGATGCGGGCATAGGAGTTGGTTCTCACGCCGGTGAAGAGCAGCGAGCTGCGCAGCTCGGTGCCGGACACGATGCAACCTCCCGACACGAGCGACGAGATCGCCGTGCCGCGACGCCCCGGTTCATCGTGGACGAATTTCGCAGGCGCCGTCAGTTCGCTGTAGGTCCAGATCGGCCACGTGGTGTCGTACAGGTCGAGGGCCGGCGTGATCGCGGTCAGATCGATGTTCGATTCCCAGTACGCGTCGACGGTGCCGACATCGCGCCAGTAGCTCTCGGCCTCGTGGGTCGAGCGCACGCACGAAGCGGCGAAGCGGTGCGCGACGGCCTTGCCCTCGCGCACGATCGTCGGGATCAGGTCACGGCCGAAGTCGTTGCTCGAATCGGGGTCGGCGGCGTCGCGCTCGAGCAGGTCGAAGAGATACTTCGTCTCGAAGACGTAGATACCCATCGATGCCAGAGCCTTGTCGGGTTTGCCCGGGATGGCGGGCGGGTCCGCGGGCTTCTCGAAGAAGCTCTGGATCACGTCGTAGCCGTCGATGTGCATCACGCCGAAGCCGCTCGCTTCTTCGCGCGGGACCTCGACGCAGGCGACCGTCACGTCGCCCCCGGTTTCGACGTGCTGCTCGAGCATCAACCCGTAGTCCATCTTGTAGATGTGGTCGCCCGCCAGGACCACCATGTACTTCGGCGCGTAGCTCTGCACGATGTCGATGTTCTGGAAGACTGCATCGGCCGTGCCGCGGTACCACAGGTCTTCGGACACGCGCTGGCTGGCCGGCAGGATGTCGAAGCTCTCGTTGCGCTCGGCGCGAAGAAAGCTCCAGCCCCGTGCGAGGTGGCGGATCAGGCTGTGCGCCTTGTATTGCGTGGCCACGCCGATGCGGCGGATGCCCGAATTGAGCGCGTTGCTCAATGCGAAGTCGATGATGCGGGTCTTGCCGCCGAAGAACACCGCGGGCTTCGCACGGCGGTCGGTCAATTCCATCAGACGGCTGCCCCGACCTCCGGCCAGTACGAAGGCCATCGTCTCGCGCGTCAGATGCGCATTGGAGTGAATGGGAACCACGCGATCTCCACAGGTTGTTGGATCAGCCTTCGACAGCATGCAACGGGTTTAGCGCGCGTGGTCAGGCGTACGCCGGACGCATTCAGTGTATGCCGAGCGCGACGGCGTCCTATCCGCTAGCGCCGCCTCAGAACAGCCCCAAGCTCGATCGCTCCGATCGCATGCGGCGACCCCGGATAAGGCGGGCTCGGCCACTCCCATCGATCGGATGGAAACAGCGCGCCCATCGCGTTGATGTCGCAGTGATACGGCGGCCCTACGATGAAACCCTGCGCGCCCTCGGGCCGAGGCTTCTGCATGAACATCGCGAGCAACTTGCCGTTCGGTTTCAGCCATCGGTGCAGTTGATCCGCATACGCGATCCACTGATCCGGGTGCAGCGCGCACAGGCACGTCTGTTCATACACCGCATCGACCGGCTGCGGCGGCGACCACCGGAGCACGTCGGCGTCGATGACTTCGGCCGAAAGACCGTGCGCGTGCAGCAGCGCGCGGGTGCGCTCGACCGCTGCGGGCGCGTAGTCGATCGCAGTCACCTTCGCGCCGAACTGCGCGAGCTCAGCGACATCCCATCCCGAACCGCATCCCGGGACCACGATCCGCTGGCCTGGCTCGATGGCGTTGCCGAGCCACGCGATCAGTTGCGGGCCGGGTTCGCCGCGATCCCACGGCGTGGTCTTCGTCTCGAAGCGTTCCTGCCAGAACGCGCGGGTCGGTCCGGCCATCGTCAGGGGCCGCGACGTTTCACGAGAACGACGCCGCCTTCCTCGAACAGCCGGTCGACCGCGATATCGCTCGGCAGCCGATCGATGCGGGTGAGGCCGAGCTGTCCCGATGTCGGCGTCCCGATCGGCGTCACGCGTTCGCGATAGACCGCGAAGCTCGGCATGTGGAAGTTCCACGTCACGGCCGCCTCGGGCATCGTGCGCGCGACGAGCGCCGCCCGCTTGACCGGGCCCTGCAGCACTTCGCCCAGATAGGGCGCGCCGATCAGGCACAGCAACAGCGTCGCGATCACCGACGCGGCCGCGATGCGATCGGCGACCTGCACGCCGCGCGAATGCTCGGAGTTTCGATACAGCGGCAATGCGATCACGAGCAACGCAAGCGCCGCCCCGGTCCATGCGATCAGGCGATAGAAATCGGGCACCGCAGCCTCTGCGCGCGCGGCCATTGCGCGATAGAACGCGTCCTTGATCCATCCCGCGTTCGCTGCGTGCGCGAGTCCGTCAGGCAGCGCGATCACGAACGCGATCAGGACGAAGACCGGTATCGCGGCGAGCCATCTGTTGCGCACTCTTTCATACTCGGCCGCACACAGCACGAACAGCGGCGCACATCCGTAAAGCGCGTAGTGCGGCAGCTTGGTCCCCGACAGCGAGAAGAACACGATCACGAACACGCACCAGATCCACAGGAAGCGGCGCAACGGATCCATCGCTCCCGCACGCAGATCGCGCAGTGCCGATGCAATCGCCGCGATCAGCCACGCGAGCCACGGCCACATCAACAGCGGCACCATCAGCACGTAATAGAACGCGCTGCCCGAGTGGCCCTGCAACGTGCCGGTGAAGCGCTCGACGTTGTGCTTCAGGAGAAAGCCGTCGATGAATTCGCGGCCGTGAATCGCCAGCGCCGCGACATACCAGGGCGCCGCGACGGCGACGAGGATCAGCCATCCGATCGGGTTGAAGAACATGCGCATCGCGTCGCGTATCGCAAACCCGTGCGCGACGTCGCCGGTATTGCGGTGCGCATTGCGGCGGCTGCGACCAACCAGCGAATAGAGGAACACCGTCGCCACCGGTATCAACACCGCGACCGGCCCCTTGGTGAGCACGCCGAGCGCAATCCATAGATAGGCGCGATAGAGCGCGGGCCTCGCCATCGCCGCATTCAGCGATGGCGCCAAGGACGCGTTGTTCGACACGTGTTCTATCACGCGCCACGCATCGAAGAGTGCGAGCGCGAGCAACATGTTGAGCAACGCGTCGGCGGTCGCGGCGCGACCGATCACGAACACGCCGAAGCTCGTCGCTGCGATCGCACCCGCGAACAGCGCGCTTCGGCTACCGATGCGCGACGCGGCGAAGATCGCCACGGCCTGGCACCACACGGCGGCGGCTAGCACCGACGGCAAGCGAAACGCGAACTCGGTCACACCGAACGCGAGGACCGAAAGCGCCTGCAACCAATAGATCAGGATCGGTTTGTCGAAGCGCGGTGCGCCGTTCAGGTAGGTCGATAGAAAGTCGCCGCGCTCGAACATCTCGCGCGTGGCTTCGGAGAACGCGCCTTCGTCGACATCGAACAACGGCGCGCCGCCGAGCCGGACCGACAGCAGCGCCAGCGGCAGGAAAAACGCGAGCCAGACGGAGCGGCGATCGAGCGGCGCGGGCGCGATGTATCGCGTCGCGCCCTCGGCCTCGTTCTCGTCAACCGTCGCGCGGCTCATACCAGTCTTCGGCCTCGGTCACGGTTTCGGGATGGCGTATCTGATATTGATCAGCGGCGCCGGACTCGAAGTAGATGCGCGCGAGCGTTTCGGCGAGCACGCCGGTGGAGACGAACTGCGCGCCGGCAATCAGGCAGAAGAAACCGAAGAGCAGCAGCGGTCGTGTGCCGATAGGCTCGCCCAGGCCGAACTTCACGAACGCGAGCCACGCCAGGATCACGCTGCCCAAGGCCATCAGCATCATGCCGACGCCGCCGAAGAAATGGCCCGGCCGCGCGCGATAGCGCATGAAAAAGAACACCGAGATCAGGTCGAGCATCACGCGGAAGGTGCGCGAGATGCCGTACTTGGAGACGCCGTGCACGCGCGCGTGATGCGTGACCGGCTCTTCGGCGATGCGTCGCGGCGAAGTGACGGTGGCTAGCCACGCGGGGATGAAGCGATGCATTTCGCCATAGAGCCGGATGCTCTTGAGCACGCTCGCGCGAAACGCCTTGAGGCTGCAGCCGTAGTCGTTCAGGCGCACGCCGACGACGCGCGCGATCAACCGATTGGCGATGCGCGACGGAATCGTGCGCAGCAGATGATCCTGCCGATCCTGGCGCCAGCCCGCCACGCAGTCGAGGTCTTCGTTCAGCAGGCGCCCGACCAGGCGCGGAATATCCGCAGGATCGTTCTGCAGATCGCCGTCGAGCGTGACGATCACGTCGCCGCGCGCCGCATCGACACCCGCCTGCATCGCCGCGGTCTGCTTGAAGTTACGCATCAGTTCGAGCGGCCGCACCTGCGCGCCCCAGTGCTCACGCGCGCGACGCATTTCGGTACAGGTCGCATCGACGCTGCCGTCATCGACCAGGATCAACTCCCACGGACTCGGATAGCCCGCGAGCGCCTCGTGCACGCGCGCGACGAAGGGCGCGACGTTGTCGGCCTCGTTGTACATCGGCACGATGATCGAGAGGCGATGGGGAGGCAGCGCGGTGGTCGCCACCGCGAGGTTCGAACCTGCCGCGTCGGTGGCCAGAGGCGCGAGCGAAGACAGACGCGCTTCGGGGGATGCGGTGGGCGACGCGGAAAGAGGTGGGCGCGGATCGTTCATCGATGAAACCGTGGAGGCCAACGCGGCATTTTGCCCGATGCGGTGTGCTGAACGTAAAGTTCGAGAAAGAGATCGCCCGTGCGGGCTTGCCGGCGTGCGAGGGAGTCGTTGGTCAGGCGACTGTGCGTGGGCCCGGCAACAGGATCGCGCCGAGCCCGCCGGCAATCAACGCGAGCGCAAGCACCACCGCGTGCAGCACCAGCGCGGCTTCGAGGCCGGTCGCCATCGCGACGCCCTGCGTTGCCATCAGCGCGGCGGCCCCCGCTTCGAAGGTGCCGAAACCTGCGATGCCCTGTACCGGAAGGATCGCGGCGAGCTCTGCGCCGATGGCGCCGAGTACGGCCGCGCCTGCGTCGTAGCTTCCTTCACGCGGCCCCAGTGCGAGCGCGACCAGCCACGCTTCGGCGACCAGCTTCACGCTCCAGTTCGCGATCGTCCACATCCAGCCGCTCAGGTTGCTTTCGGTGGATCGTGCCAGCAGTGCGCGCAGCCGGGCGAGCTTGCCCGTATTCGATTCGCCGGATTCGCTCGACAATGTGTAGCGATGGCGTCGCGCCCACATCGGCACGGCCCATGCGCCGCCGACGATGACCGCCAGAGAAACGAGCCGCCACGCGAGCGGCATGCCGGGCCACACGATTGCAGCGAGCACCAGCACCACGCACGCGTCCTGCGCGCGCAGCCACAGCAGCGCGACCACCGCGCGGCCGGTCGCGATGCCGAACCAGCGCGTGAGCAACACGGGGAAGGCGACTTCGCCGCTGCGAAACGGCATCACGTTGACGAGCGCATTGTGGACCAGCGTGAGACGCAGGATGCGCAGATAGCGGCGCGTCGGGCTGCCGTCGGCGCCGCGCTCTTTGCCGAGCTCGTCCTTGAACTCCCCATAGATACGCGCGCCGCGCATCGCATAGCTGGCCGCGAACAGCAGCGCGACGCTGACCAGCGCGATCGCATCGATGCGTGCGAGACGCTCGGAGACGCCCTGCCAGCGCGCGTCCGCGATCACCCACCAGAGCAACGCGAGCGTGATGAGTGTGGTCAGCGTTCGAAGAAGGACGGTGCGCATCGTCGCGCCCGGCGGGCGCTCGGCGCCGACGACGCGCGTCATCGCGCGTCAGCCCGATGCGGCAACAGCGGATCGAGACGTGGTCGTGCGATCGCCGCGATCCCCGAAGCGATCGCAACGACTCCAGCGAAATATTGCAGCGGCAACGCAAGCGGATAGCCGAGATCGATGATGAAGAGCGACACGCCGATGCCGATCGCAACGACCCCCATCACGCGCGCGCCGACCATCGTGTTCCAGATGCGCCAGCGCACAACGATCACCACGCCGAGCGCGCCGCATATCCATCCGCCGGCAGCACCCGCGGCGATGTCGGCCGGCCAGTGCGCGCCGACCGCGATGCGCGAGAAGGCGATCAGCAGCGCAAAGGGCACGGCCCATGACGCGGTCTGCAGCGGCTTCTTCGACGCGAGCACCAGCAGCGCCGCGAGCGTGAAGGCCGTCACCGCATGACCCGACGGAAAGCTGTTGGCGTGCAGGGTCTCGCCGATGACGTGAAGACGCGAAGGATCGAGCACCGACGCCGGTCGCGGCAATGCGAAGACGCGCTTCATCCCGTTCGAATAGAGGCCCGCAAGCGACGCGGCTGCAAGCGCCGCTGCGAACCAGCGCGGTTGCCACGCGAGCGTGGGCGACAGCAACGCGAAAGCGACCACGCCGGTGCCGCAGATCGTGAGCATCGCCCACAAGGTATCGGGCGCCGCGCGCGTGACCGATTGCACGATGACGAAGCCATCGACGTTGAGCGTGCCGGCGTCGAGGAACACCGTGGCGAGCGCAACCAGCACGATCGCAACGACCGCGAGCGGCAACAGCGCGATGGGCTGCAAGGCGTCGGCGGACGCGTCCGGGGGCGTGCTCACACGTAGGCGATCAGGCGACCCGCGACCAGGATCGCAACCCACAGCACGATCGAGACCGTCGCAAACACGCGCGTCGACCCGCGAGGCGGCGTGCCCGAAGCCGCATCGACTTCAGCACCGAGTTGGGCTCGAAGCGGCCCCACGTGAAACATCAGCGCGTTGGTCGCCGCGGCGAACAGCAACATGATCTTGACGATGAAGGCGCGGTTGCCGACGAGATCGTTGGCGTGCGCGGTGAAGAGCAGCAGACCGCTCGGCACGACCAGTAGCAGACACGTCAGCGTGACCGGCAGCACGAAGCGCAACAGCGGCGCAAGTGCGACCTCGCGCCGCACGCCGAGCAGACGCAGATCGACCACGAAGATCGATCCGACCAGAAGCGCGAAGCCGATGATGTGGATCGTCTCGACCAGCGGATAGACCCAGGTCGATTCCCGCAGCGCGACGCCGAGCGACGTGTTGGCGATCGCCTCGCCGAGACGAGCCGCAGGGTTGACGTCGATCACGTTATGCCGGTCCCGCCCGCCGAACGCACGGCGTCAATACAGCACATATTCGTGGCCGTCGGACGTGATGCGGTTGGCACGAACCACACGCGCATCACCGCGCGACGGCGACACGGCCAGCACCAGCGTCTTGCCGACGGCAACCGTATCGGCGGCGACGCCGCGCGCATCCATGCGCGCGAGGCCGCTCATCAGGACCGTCCACTCGCCTTTGTGATCACCGTCGCTCACTTCGAGGACGAGGCTGGCGTGCGGGTTCTCCCACTTCAGCGACTTGACCCGGCCGTCGAGCGCGAAGCTTCGCGCGGTGTCGATTTCGTTCCACGCGTGATGACCGAACGCGGGTACGGCGAGCGCGACCAGTGCGGCAATTGCGGCGATCCATGCGGCGCGCATGGTCACTCCCGCGCGGACGCGACGAACGCTCAACGCAACTCGACCGTCTTGTCGGCGCCCGCATCCTTGAACATGATGCGTTCGGCGCGCACCTCGCCCGCATGCGTCTTGCTCGGGTAGCCCACCACGGTTATCTGTTTGCCGACGGCGACGGCCTCGCGCGCAGCGCCGCGCCCTTCCATCCGCGAAACGGGCGCGAGGATCACGGTGTAGACCTTGCCGCTCACGTCGAGCGCGATGGTCGCGTGGGGGTTCTCGTAGCTGCTGGTCTTGATGGTGCCGTTCAACGTGAGCGGCTTGTCGGCGTCGTAGTCGCTCCAGCCGTGATGCGCGAAAGCGGGTGCTGCGAATGCCACGAGCGCTGCTGCGAGCGCCGATGTGGCGCGCTTCTTGAGAAGGATCACGTCGCTCTCCTCTGCTTCGGGATGGGAAGGCGATTATCCCATCGCGGCGGCTGCCCTGGATGGCGGCGCTTGCGGTCAAACATCGACCAGCACATCGCCTTCGACGCGCGCCACGCCCGCCCGCACCAGCGCGTCCACGGTGCGGTTCGCGAGATCCTTGTACGGCAATCCGATATCGCGGTTCGCGAACCCGATCGCGGGCACGTCGCGGAACATCGCGACCACATCCACCATCGGCATGCGCCGCTTGTCGAGCAGGCGGTACTTGAGCAACACCTTCGCGACGTGACGCCCGTTGCTGGCGCGATTGGACGACAGGTAATTCATCCGGCTGCGTGCACGCGCCAGCGCGCCTTCAACGTCGGTGAACGGGCGGCCGTGGCCGGGAATGACGATGCGGATCTCCAGGGTATCGATCAGACCCAGCGTTTCGAAGGCGGCGCTGAAATCCTCGGCCAGCGTCCTGGGTTTCGCGCTCGGAAAGATCGCGCCGCTGCCGTCTTCCCACAGGGCGTCGCCGGAGATCAATATGCCTTCGGCCTCGCAATGGAACATCAGCGAATCGACGTCGTGCCCGGGCGCGGCGAGCGCCTCCCACTCCATGCCGCCCATCGTCAACACGTCGCCCGCCGAGAGCGTGTCGGTGAAGTCGAAGCGCGTACACGGCTGCCCGGTCGATTCGAACGTCAGCAAGCGGTGATCCCAATGGCGCACCGCATACGAGTTGCCTTCCGGGATGACAATCTCGCAGCGCGTGCGCTTGGCGATCAGCGCATTGCCACCGCAATGGTCCGAGTGCAAGTGCGTGTTGAGGATGCGCCGCAGCCTCGGGTTGCCATCGCGTTCGAGCGCGTGCATCACGAGCGCAAGCGTGTGCTCGGCGTGCGACTGAAAACCGGTATCGACCAGCGTCGCGCCGCTTTCGTCGTCGAACAGCACGCAGTTCGACGAAAGCCAGCCGCGTTCGAACACCTGCATGCCGGGCGGAAGCGTGACCGTCGTGTCGATCATGATCAGGCCCGGTTGCGCGCCGCCTGCGGACGCCCCGGACCTTGCGGCAGTCGGTCGGCCTGTTTCATCGCATCGCTGGCGAAGATCGGGGCATCGTTCAGATAGTCGAGCAGCATCTCGGTCGCGTCGAACCCCCAGAAGGTCTGCCCATCGACCACCGCGGTGGGCACGCCGAACACACCCGCGGCCAGCGCATCGGCGCCGTTGGCCCGCAGCGCATCCTTGACGGCGTCGGCGCTCAGCGACGACTCCGCGACGCCGAGTTCGTCGAGCAAGGCCAGCCACGCATCCTGATCGCTCGGCACATGTCCGTCGACCCACACATGACGGAACAAACGGTTGACGACGTCGGCAGTGTTGCCTAGTGCGATCGACAGCCGCAGCAACGGCAAGGGATTGAAGGGATGCACGGTCGGCATCGTCATCGGAATGCCGTGCCGATGCGCAAGCCACACGCAGTGGCGGAACGTCCACTCGCGCTTGGGCGGAATCTCCGCGGGACCGAGATGCCCCCAGTGATTCAGGAGACCGCCGAACAGCACCGGCCGCCGGCGGATCTGCGCGTGGGCCGCGACCCGGTCGAGCACCGCGCTCTGCAGGTAGGAGTACGGTGAGATGAAGTCGAAGTACCAGTCGAGATTTTTCATGAGCGGTTGTTTTTCCTGCGTGATTCTATCGATGCCCAGATCGCTCGCTTGCGGTCGGGCGTCGCGCGTCCCCATTCGATGATTTCGTCGAGCGTGCGCAGGCATCCCGTGCACAAACCGCCGGCGGCGCGTTCTTCGCTGGTTCCGCAGGATGCGTCCATCTTGCAGATCGAGATGCAAGGCGACGGAACCTCGTCGTCGTCCGTCATATCGATAGCCGCCGCATCAATAGCCGCGGCCTCGATCGACGACGCCGCTGACCGGTGCGCCGCGTTCCAGGCTCGCGATCTTCCCGACGATCTGCTCGAGCGTCGCCTTGCGCTGCGTGAGCGCCGAGCAGTGCGGCGTGATGGTGATGCGCGGCTCCTTCCAGAACGGATGTTCGGCAGGCAGGGGCTCTTCGCGAAACACGTCGAGGGTCGCCGCGACGATGCGGCCTTCGGCGATCAACGCCAGCAAGTCCTGGTCGACCAGATGCCTCCCGCGCGCGACGTTGATGACAAACGCCCCCGGCATCAATCGACTCAGGGTGTCGCGATCGAGAATGTTCTCGGTGTCGGGCGTGAGCGGCAGGAGACACACGAGGATGCGCGTGGCCGCGAGGAAGGTCGGTAGTTGATCCGCACCCGCGAAGCAGCGCAGGCCGTCGACGGTCTTCTGCGATCGCGACCAGACCGACACCGCAAAGCCCTGCGCGGCCAGCGCTTTCGCCACCGGGCGTCCGAGCGCGCCGGCACCCATCACGCCCACCGGAAAATCGGCGCGATCGGTAGGCTTGCGCGGCGCCCATTTTCCCGCGCGAGCGTCGGCCTCCATAGCGTCGATCTCGCGCGCGTAGCGCACCGCCGCCTGCACCACATATTCAGCCATCAACGGCGCCATGCCTGCGTCTTCGAGGCGGATGACCGGAAGGTTCGACGGCAAGGCCTGCGCACGCATCAGGCCGTCGACACCTGCGCCGAGGTTGAAGATCGCCTTCAGGCACGGCTGGCTTGCATAGAACGTGTCGGGGGGACTCCACACGATCGCGTAGTCCGCAATCGCATTGCTATCGTCGCTGGTCTGCGACCACGTGAACAAGTCGGCATGGGGCAGTAGGCGATGCAGATCGCGCAGCCACGCTTCGGGCTTGGCGCCGGGCGCACAGAACACGATGCGAAGCGGCTTGCTCATCGTTGTCGATGCGACGGCTCGAGCCGGACGAACAGACGCCGGATGAAGCGCCAGATCTTCGGCAGCAGCCAGATCGCAAGCACGATGAGCGCCGCGAGCAGGCCGAAGAATACATAGGGATGCAGCAGCGCGAGCGCCAGGCCGCCGGGTACCAGCAGGTCTTCTCCGAGCGACAGGCCGATGTTGGAGAAGGGCTCGGGCGACGTGTTGACGAGCGCGCGCGTGCCACTCTTGGTCAGATGCGCGCCCGCCGCGAGCGAGCCGCCGACGATGGCGGCCGCGAGCGTGCCGGCGGTACCGCCGTGCGAATCGAGCGCGCCGAACGCCGCCGCGGTCAGGAGCGCTCCCGCAGGTATGCGAATGAAGGTGTGCACCGTGTCCCAGATGCTGTCGACCCACGGGATCTTGTCTGCGAAGAATTCGACCAGCACCATCAGCCCCGACGCCGCCAGCACCAGCGGATGCGAGAGCAGGTGCAGGCCTTCGGGCATCGCGACCCAGCCCATGCGATCGACGATGCCGACGAGAAACAGCACGAGGTAGAGGCGGATGCCGCTGGCCCAGCCGAGCGCGGCCGCGAGCGCGACGATCTGCGTGGAGTCGAGGCTGTTCAGCATGCGGGTCGCATTACGTGGGTTGCTCCTGCTGGAGCATGTACACGAGATCGAGCTCGGGGGTCTTGGCGCCCGCCCCGCTGATCGCCGCCGTGATCTGCCCGCGATGATGCGTGCCGTGATTGAACACGTGGCCGAGCGTTGCGGCGAACGGCAGGCTGACGTCGCTGCCGCGCATGGTTCGATAGTCGAATCGCTCGCCGTATCGCGTGGGGGGAATCGACGCGACGAAGCCATCCCATCGACCGACGGCAGCCAGCAGCAGGCGCGCAACCTCGTCGCGATCGGAACTCGCTTCGGCATCGTGTGCGATCACCGGCGAGCGGCCTTCGGAAAAGCGTGCGAACCACAAGTCGTCGGTGACGACCAGATGATTGAGCGTGCCGTGGATCGAATCGAAGAACAGGCCGACGTCGCGTCGATAGTCTTCGTCGCTCAGCGGCGCGATCGATTCGAGCAGGCGTTCGGATGCCCAGCGGTGGTAGCGCGCCAGCGTTGCGAAGTAGTCGCTCATTTTCGAATCATGATTCGACGTCAGGGCACGAGATCGGCTTCCGTCATGCCGACGGCTTTCATGTCGGCGGTGCGAAACACTGCATCGGTCTCCATCAGGAACTCGTCCAACTGCGGCGGCGCGACCGACGTGCCCGACAGCATCGCGTGCACCTGACCGCGATGATGGGTCTGATGCATGAACAGATGCACGAGCGTGCGATCGATGCGGTCCAGAGGCCTGCCACGCGCGCCGCGATCGAAAGGCACGCGGCGGGCGAGGGCGTCATCTTCGAGTCCCGCGCAGAACGCGATGAGACGCTCGTCGGCGATGCGCTGCTCGCGCGCGAGATCGGCCATCGTCGCGCACGGCACCTCGTTCGCGAAGGCCGCCGCGCCGCGCCCGCCTTCTTCGAGCGCATCCAGGTAGTACCAATCGACGACAAGGATGTGGTTCAGCGTCGCGGCGATACTCGGAAAGAAACTCGTGCGCGGCGCGACCCATTCGTCGTGCGTGAGGGCGAGGCAAGCCGCGTCGAGGCGATGATTGGCGAGCCGATTGGCGCGCGCCATCACGAGAAAGTGCCGGACCATGCGGCTCATCGCGCAGGCCTCAGGCCGCCTTCTTCGGCAACGGATGTCCCGGCATCAGATCGTACGGAT
>JBBSGB010000032.1:0-42723 GCA_038254545.1 Burkholderiales bacterium
CACGTCGGCGAGCGCCATGTCGGCGGTGTAGATGCCGCGTACGCCGAGCGCGCGCAAGGCGTCGCGATCGGCCGACGGGATGGTGCCGCCGACAAACACCTTGATGTCGCCCGAACCGAACTTGGCGAGCTGCTTGATCACTTCTTCGACGAGTTCGCGATGACTGCCCGACAGGATGCTCAGGCCGACCGCATCGACCCCTTCATCGACGGCGACGCGCGCGATCTGTTCGGGGCTGCGCCGCAAGCCCGTGTAGATCACCTCGGCGCCGGCATCTCGCAGCGTCAGCGCCACGATCTTCGCGCCGATGTCGTGTCCGTCCAGACCGGGCTTGCCGACCAGGATGCGCTTGCCCGCGAGCGGTCCACGGCCCGTGTCGGGCGCGTCCGCGCGTGGCTCGGAAGACGTCGCTGCGCTCATAGGTTCACCGGTTCCTTGAAATCACCCCACACGGTGCGCAGGCCCCGCACCATCTCGCCCACGGTCGCATAGGCGTGGCAGCAGTCGACCAGATACGGCATCAGGTTCTCGCGATCGTTCTCTGCAGCGGTCGTCATTTGCTGCAAGGTTTTTTCGACAGCGCTCGCATTGCGCGTCTGAAGCACGCGTTCGAATTTCTCGAGCGCGCGTGCCGCGACGGTGGGCGAGAGCTTGAACACGTCCTTCACGTCGCCCTCGTCCTGCGCGGACCGGAAGTGGTTCTGACCGACGACCACGGTCTCGCCGGTATCGTTCTTCTGCTTGCGTTCGAGCGCGCGATGCGCAAGCCGCGATTGCAGCCATCCGTCTTCGATCGCAGGGATGACGCCGCCGTAGGCATCGATCTCGCCGATGATCTTCTCGATCTCGGCCTGCATGCGATCGGTGTGTTGCTCGAGCACGAAGCTGCCGCCCAGCGGATCGACCGAGCGTGCGATGCCGCTTTCGTAGGCGATGATCTGTTGCGTGCGCACGGCGATCTCGGCCGAAGCCTCGGTCGGGATCTGGAACGCTTCGTCGAAGGCACACGTGAAGATCGACTGCGCGCCGCCGAACACCGCGGCCATCGTCTCGACGGCGACGCGAACGATATTGTTGTAGGGCTGCGGAGCCACCAGCGACGATCCGCCGCAGACCACGCCGAAGCGAAAGTGCTGGGCCTTCGGATCCTGCACGCCGTAGCGGTCGCGCATCAACGTCGCCCACAGCCGGCGGCCGGCGCGGAACTTCGCGATCTCGTCGAAGAAGTCCATGTGCACATAGAAGAAGAACGACAGACGCTTGGCGAACTTCTCCACGTCTCCGCCGCGCGCGCGAAGCTCGTCGACATAGGCGAGCCCGTTGGCGAGCGTGTACGCCATCTCCTCGGCGGCCGTTGCACCGGCGTCGCGAACGTGCGCACCGGCGATGCTGATCGGATTGAAGCGCGGCGTGGCATCGTTCGCGAACAGTATCGAATCGGCGATCAGGCGCATCGAAGGCCGCACCGGAAAGATCCAGGTGCCGCGCGCCACGTACTCCTTGAGGATGTCGTTCTGTATCGTTCCCGTCAGCTTCGAACGCGGCACGTTCTTCTTGTCCGCGACGGCGAGATACATCGCGTACACGATCGCGGCCGTGCCGTTGATCGTGAAGGAGGTCGAAATGTTCGCGAGGTCGATCCCGTCGAACAGGATCTCGGCTTCGGAGAGATTCGACAGCGACACGCCGACCTTGCCGATCTCGGGCCGCGCCATCGGATCGACCGGGTCGTAGCCGCACTGGGTCGGCAGGTCGAGAGCGACCGACAGGCCGGTCTGGCCGCTGGCCAGCAGGAACTTGTAGCGCTCGTTCGATTCTTCCGCGGTACCGAACCCGGAATACTGCCGAATCGTCCACAGGCGCCCGTTGTAGCCGTCCGGAAAGATCCCTCGCGTGAATGGAAACTGGCCGGGCACGCCGATGCGATCGAGATCGACGGCCGAAGCGTCGGTGACAACCGGGATGTCGATGCCGCTGGCCGTGCTCTGTTGGACGCGCGGAGGCAGTGAAGGTGAACGATCGAGAGGCATGTTTTTTATCAGCGAGGGGCGGACCGCGAGCGCGTGAACACGCGATCGACCGCGGCCCAATGGGCGGGGTGCGTCCAGGTTGCGACGAGATTCGCGTGTTCGACTTCGCGCGCGGCCTGGTAGGTCGACGTCGAACGGCAGGCCGCGACGTTGGCCTTGATCGCGATCAGGACGTGGCGCGACGCCGCGTCCAGTGGCGCAAAAAAAACCCTTGCCGCGACGTCGTCGGGACCGCCGTCGAGGACTGCGTCTGCGAGACCTTCGGCAAGCGCCTGCGCGGCGCCGATCATCTCGGCGCGCGCCATCATGCGCAGCGCGCGTGAAGGTCCGACGACGGCACAGAGGTCCGCAGCACCGCCCCACGCGGACGTGATGGCGAGGCGCGATTGCACGTATCCGATGCGAGCGCCTGGCGTCATCACGCGCAGGTCGCAGGCCAGTGCCAGTTCGGCGCCGCCGCCCAGCGCATCGCCGTTCAGCCAGGCGATCACGGGAACGGCGCTGTCGCGGATCGCGTCGAGCGCCGAACGCGACGTCGATGCGAACGCGGCAGTCGCTTCCACGGATCGTATCGTTGCGAGGTCCACGAGATCGCCGCCTGCCGCGAAGTAGCGCGCGCCATCTCCGCGAATGACGACGTAGTTGACCGAAGGATCGGCGGCGGCGATGCGAACGGCGCGCGCGAGTCCGTCGAGCACGTCGCGACTGAGCGCGTTGTGCTTCTCGATGCGCTTGATGGTGATGCGGCGCTGCGCACCGAAGCGTTCGATGGAAAGGGCCGAATCCACACGATCCTCGCTACGCTCCGGTCGCTCGCCTGACTTCGTTGTCTGCATGTCTCCGTTCTCCCGGTCGACGGACTACAAGGCCGGGGTCGAATGATCACACGAACTCATGTTCGCCTTTCTGAACAACCCAAACCATTTTTCATGCCGTGGCGACGGCCTCGGGATCGATCGGCCTCCTTACGATGCGATGGGCCGTTTCACTTCCGATACACTGGATCGACCCTATCCACCCGTGAATATCGATGCAGGACCAGAACGTCCCTGCGCTGTGGCGCGAATGGATAGCAGCGCTTGATCGCAACGAGGTTCGCGTCGAGCAGTCGGCGGCGCTGGTTCGTCATCTTCCCGTGATTGCGATCGGCAACGGCGCGGGCGCCGTGATCGCAACCGTTGCGCTCTCGAACTATGTCGAGGCGTCGTTACTGTGGCCGCTGATCGTCAGCATCGCACTGCTGATCGCGCCGATGGTTTCTAGCTGGCTGCGTTTGCGCCTCCGTCCTGTGCCCGAACGCGTGTCGCGACGGCGCATCGTCCGCGTGATCGCACATTCGACCGCGCTCGGCCTGGTATGGGCTGCGCTGATGTTCTTCTACTTTTCGCGGACGCCGTTCGAAGTGTTCGCGGCACTGCTTTCGGGTGCGATGTTTCTCAGCCTTGCCTCGGTCACCGCGCTGTCGGTGATTCCGCTGGCGTGCATCGGCTATGCCGCGCCGATCATGTTCGCGGCGATCGTGCTTTCCGCGTCGTCGGCAAACCCGATGCGCGCAACGCTCACCGCGGCGCTACTGCTGATGTGCGGTGGATTGGCCGGCTTTCTCGCGGCGAACTGGCGGACGGCCAGGAAGGTGATCGATCTTTCCGCCGAGAAGTCGCGGCTCTTGCAGAACCTCGCTGCCGAACTCGATTCGACTCGCGTTGCGCTCCAGGCGCAAAGGCAAAGCGACGCGGCACTGCGCGAAAGCGAAACCTCGCTGGCGCACAAGGGCGCGATGTTTGAGACGACGCTCGATTGGATGGATCAGGGCATCATGATGATCAACGCCGAGCGCATCGTCGAAGTGTGCAACAAGCGGGCGCTCGACCTGCTCGAGCTGCCGGCTGAACTGATGGCATCCCGACCGCCATTTGCCGAAGTGCTCGAGCATCAATGGCAGACGTCGGAGTTCAAGCACACGCCGGAAGACGTGCGCAAGTTCATCGAGGCGGGCGGCCTGCTCGACACGGCGCAAACCTACGAGCGCCGGCGTCCGAACGGCCGATACATCGAGGTGCGCAGCGTACCGCTCGCGGACGGAGGCGTCGTTCGCACGTACACCGACACGACCGATAGACGGATTGCCGAGAATTCGCTGGTCGAAAGCGAAAAGCGGTTTCGAGCCGTGTTCTCTGCCTTGTCCGAAGGCGTGATCCTGCAGGACCGGGAATTGAAGGTGCTCGCCTGCAACGGTAGCGCGGCGCGCATCCTCGGGATGACGATCGAGGCACTGGCCGCGAGTCATTTCACGCCCGAGCCCGGCTCGGCTATCCGCGAGAACGGCGAGTCGTTCCCCGACGAAGAGCATCCATCGCTGCTGGCGCTGCGCCTGGGGCAGGCCGTGCACGGCGCGGTGATGGGCTTGAAGAAATATGACGGCTCGCAGATCTGGATCTCGATCAACGCCGAGCCGCTGTTCTCCGAGGAGGCGCCCGAACCTTACGCGGTCGTCTGCTCGTTCGAGGACATCACCGAGCGCAAGGCATTCGAGCAACGGCTGCTCACACAGTCGATGACCGATGCGTTGACGCGCGTTGCGAACCGCAGACGCTTTCTCGAAGTCGCCGAGATCGAGATCGACAGGGCGCGCAACGCCGGCGCCCCGCTTTCGTTCCTGATGCTCGACATCGATCACTTCAAGCGCGTCAACGACAGCTTCGGCCACGATGCCGGCGACGACGTGCTTCGCGCGATCAGCGCGGAACTTGGCGCGTGCATCAGGACATCCGATTGCCTCGCCCGGATGGGCGGCGAAGAGTTCGCGGTCCTGCTTCCGGGAACGCCGCTTGCCGACGCCGTCAGAGTGGCGCAGACGCTCTGCGATTCGGTTCGCGACTTGACGATCGCCTCGTCAGGCGAGAAGACCATCCGCATCACGATCTCGGCCGGCGTCGCAACCTTTGCGGTGGACGACTCGGGCTATGCGGACGCTATGCGGCGCGCCGATCACGCTCTCTACGCGGCGAAGTCGGGAGGACGTGACTGCGTGCGCGTGGAGGCGAGCGGTCGATAGTCTCGCGATCGTGAGCCAGGCCCACACCGCAAAAAAGCTAGGATAGCCAAGAGAGAAACCCGTTCCCGGAGAGCCGATGTCCCACGTACCCGCCCTCACCTTCGATCTCGGTGAAAACGTCGCGCTGCTGCGTGACGCCGTTGTCGATTTCGCGGCTCAGGAAATCGCACCGCGTGCATCGAGCATCGACAGCGACAACGTCTTCCCCGCCGATCTGTGGAAGAAACTCGGCGAGCTCGGGCTGCACGGCCTGACCGTGCCAGAGGAATACGGCGGCACCAACCTCGGCTACCTCGCGCACATCGTCGCGATGGAGGAGGTGTCGCGCGCGTCGGCGTCGGTCGGCCTGTCGTACGGCGCGCATTCGAACCTGTGCGTCAATCAGATGCGCCGCAACGGCAGCGAAGCGCAGAAGAAAAAATACCTGCCCAAGCTGGTGTCGGGCGAGCACGTCGGCGCGCTCGCGATGAGTGAACCCAATGCGGGTTCGGATGTCGTCAGCATGAAGCTGCGCGCCGATCTCAAGGGTGACCACTACCTGCTCAACGGCTCGAAGATGTGGATCACCAACGGCGGCGATGCGGACACGATGATCGTCTATGCGAGGACCGACGCCGAAGGCGGACCGCGCGGAGTCACGGCGTTCATCATCGAGAAGGACACGAAGGGGCTGTCGTACGGCAGCAAGCTCGACAAGCTCGGCATGCGCGGCTCGAACACCTGGCCGATCTTCTTCACCGATTGCGAAGTGCCGGTCGAGAACGTGCTGGGCAATGTCGGCGGCGGCGTCAAGGTGCTGATGTCGGGTCTCGACTACGAGCGCGCGGTGCTGTCGGGCGGACCTCTCGGCATCATGGCCGCGTGCATGGACGTGGTGCTGCCCTACGTGCACGAACGAAAGCAGTTCGGCCAGAGCATCGGCGAATTCCAGTTGATGCAGGGCAAGCTCGCGGACATGTACACCACCTGGCAGGCGTCGCGCGCCTACGTGTATGCGGTTGGGCAGGCGTGCGATCGTGCGGACCATTCGCGCACTCTGCGCAAGGATGCGGCGGGAGCGATTCTTTACTCGGCGGAGAAGGCGACGTGGATGGCCGGCGAAGCGATCCAGGTGTTGGGTGGCGTGGGATACACCAACGAATATCCGACCGGCCGCCTGTGGCGCGACGCCAAGCTCTACGAGATCGGTGCGGGCACCAGCGAGATCCGCCGCATGCTGATCGGGCGCGAGCTGTACAGCGAGTCGATGTGACGACGACCATGCGACTCATCTCGACACGCGACGCGAGTACCGAAGCATGAAGCTCGAATCGAAACTCAATCCGCGTTCGGAAGAATTCAAGGGCAACGCGAAAGCGATGCGTTCGCTGGTCGACGATTTGCACGCGCAGGTCGCGAAAGTCGAAGAGGGCGGCGGTGAAGTGGCGCGCACCAGGCACGCCGCGCGCGGCAAGCTATTGCCCCGCGAAAGAGTCAGCCGCCTGCTCGACCCTGGCACGCCTTTCCTCGAGCTCGGCCAGCTCGCGGCGCATGGCATGTACGACGACGAAGCGCCGTCGGCCGGCGTCATCACCGGCATTGGCCGCGTTGCGGGCACCGAATGCATGATCGTCGCCAACGACGCGACCGTGAAGGGCGGGACCTACTATCCGCTGACGGTCAAGAAGCATCTGCGCGCGCAGGAAGTCGCCGAGCAGAATCATCTGCCGTGCATCTATCTCGTCGATTCGGGGGGCGCCTATCTGCCACGCCAGGATGAAGTGTTTCCGGATCGCGATCACTTCGGCCGCATCTTCTACAACCAGGCCAACATGAGCGCCAAGGCGATCCCGCAGATCGCGGTCGTGATGGGCTCGTGCACGGCCGGCGGCGCTTATGTTCCGGCAATGAGCGACGAGACCGTCATCGTGCGCAACCAGGGCACGATCTTTCTCGGCGGGCCGCCGCTCGTGAAGGCCGCGACGGGCGAAGTCGTCAGTGCCGAAGATCTCGGCGGCGGCGACGTGCACACGCGCATCTCGGGCGTGGCCGATCATCTGGCCGAGAACGACAGCCATGCGCTTTACATCGCGCGTCACATCGTCGGCAATCTCAATCGCAAAAAGCCCAACGGCGTGAGCTTCGCGGCGATCGAGGAGCCGGCCTACGACCCCGAAGAAATCTACGGCGTGATTCCGCAGGACACGAAGAAGCCCTACGACGTGCGCGAGGTCATCGCGAGAGTCGTCGACGGCTCGCGGCTCGATGAGTTCAAGCAGCGTTACGGCGCCACACTGGTGACCGGCTTCGCGCATCTCTACGGCATGCCGGTCGGCATCATCGCCAACAATGGCATCCTGTTCGGCGAGTCGGCGCAGAAGGGCGCGCACTTCATAGAGCTGTGCGTGCAACGCGGCGTGCCGCTCGCGTTCCTGCAGAACATCACCGGCTTCATGGTCGGCCGCAAGGTCGAGAACGCGGGCATCGCGAAGGACGGCGCGAAGATGGTGACCGCGGTCGCGACCGCGCAGGTGCCCAAGATCACGATGCTGATCGGCGGCTCGTTCGGCGCCGGCAACTACGGCATGTGCGGACGCGCTTACTCGCCGCGCTTTCTGTGGATGTGGCCGAACGCGCGCATCAGTGTGATGGGCGGCGAGCAGGCGGCGAGCGTGCTTGCGACGGTGCGACGCGACGGCATCGAAGGCAAGGGCGGCCAGTGGTCGGCCGACGACGAAGAGAGCTTCAAGGCGCCGCTTCGCAAGCAATATGAAGAGCAGGGACATCCGTACTACGCCACCGCGCGGCTGTGGGACGACGGCGTGATCGATCCCGCGCAGACGCGGCGCGTGCTCGGGCTGTCGCTGTCGGCCGCGCTCAACGCGCCGATCGCGCCGACGAAGTTCGGCTTGTTCAGGATGTGACCGCGAAACCATGTTCAAGAAAATCCTGATTGCCAACCGCGGCGAAATCGCGTGCCGCGTGATCAAGACCGCGCGCCGCATGGGCATCGCGACGGTCGCGGTGTATTCGGAAGCCGACGCGAATGCGCGCCATGTGCGGCTCGCGGACGAAGCGGTGGCGATCGGCCCCGCGCCCGCACGCGAGTCCTATCTCGTTGCCGATCGGATCCTCGAAGCCGCGCAACGCACCGGCGCCGAAGCGGTTCATCCCGGTTACGGCTTCCTGTCGGAGAACGAAGTCTTTGCAGAGGCTTGCGCGAAAGCCGGCATCGTCTTCATCGGCCCGCCGGTCGCTGCGATACGCGCGATGGGTTCGAAATCCGAAGCCAAGAAGTTGATGGAGAAGGCCGGCGTTCCGCTCACGCCGGGTTATCACGGCGACGATCAGACGCCGGCCCTGCTCGCCGAAGAGGCCGCGCATATCGGCTATCCGGTGCTGATCAAGGCCAGTGCGGGCGGCGGCGGCAAGGGCATGCGCCGCGTCGATCGCGCCGAGGACTTCGGCGCATCGCTGGTGTCGTGCAAGCGCGAAGCGAAGAGTTCATTCAACGACGACCACGTGCTCGTCGAGAAGTACGTATTGAAGCCGCGCCACATCGAGATCCAGGTGTTCGGCGACACGCACGGCAATGTCGTGCATCTGTTCGAGCGCGATTGCTCGGTGCAGCGCCGCCATCAGAAGGTACTCGAGGAAGCGCCCGCACCCGGCATGACCGATGCGCGCCGTGCCGCGATGGGCCACGCCGCGGTCGAGGCCGCGAAGGCAGTCGCCTATGTGGGCGCGGGCACGGTCGAGTTCATCGTCAACCAGGACGGCAGCTTCTATTTCATGGAGATGAACACGCGCCTGCAGGTCGAGCATCCGGTCACCGAGATGATCACCGGACTCGATCTGGTCGAGTGGCAACTGCGCGTCGCGTCGGGCGAACGCCTGCCGCTGACGCAGGATCAATTGTCCATCGACGGTCATGCGCTCGAAGCGCGCATCTATGCAGAGGATCCCGACAAGGGATTTCTGCCGTCCACCGGCCGTCTCCTTCATCTCGCGCCGCCGCCCGAGTCCGATCACGTGCGCGTCGATACCGGCGTCGAGCAGGGCGACGAGATCACGCCGTTCTACGACCCGATGATCGCCAAGCTGATCGTGTGGGGCGGCGATCGTCGCCAGGCGCTCGCGCGCATGCGCCAGGCGCTCGCGCAATATCGCGTGGTCGGGGTCGCGAACAACGTCGAGTTTCTCGCACGCCTGGTTTCGACGCCGTCGTTCGCGCATGCCGATCTCGATACGGGGTTGATCGAGCGCGAGAGCGCGTTGCTGTTTCCCGAGAAGCTCACCGTCCCCGACGACGTGTGGTTGCTCGCGGCGCTGGCCGAGTTGCGCCGCGAAGCGCGGCTTGCCGAGAAACAGGCGGCCGACGCGCCCGACCGCGATTCGCCGTGGCGCATCCTCGATGGCTGGCGCCTGAACGGTCGCGCACAGCGCACGATGACGCTGCGTTATGGCGAGGTTCAACAGACCGTGATCATCGAAGCTGCGCGCGGCGGGCATCAGTTGACGCTCGACGGCCAGCGCGTCTTCGCGCGCGGCACGCTCGGTCCGGACAGTCAACTGCAGGCGCAACTGGGCGAACGTCGCCTGCGTGCGGCCGTGGTCGCGGCGGGCGAACGTCGTCACGTCTTCTTCGAGGGGCGCTCGTGGCCGATCGCGATGGTCGATACCTTGAATGTCGGCGGCAAGGGCGACGAGCTCGAAGGCGGCCTCAAGGCGCCGATGCCCGGCAAGGTGATCGCGTTGATGGCCGAGGCGGGGGCGACGGTCGAGAAGGGCGCGCCGCTGCTGGTGCTCGAAGCGATGAAGATGGAGCACACCATCACAGCGCCCAACAAGGGTAAGGTGAAGGCGTTTCATTACGCGCCCGGCGATCAGGTGGCCGACGGCGCGGAGCTGGTCGATTTCGAGATGTTGGTTTGATCATTTGAACTCTCGCGGATACTCGTGCATGGACACTCGCACCGACACAAGCATGAAAGCGCGCATCGTCGAGGTCGGGCCGCGCGACGGCCTGCAGAATGAGAAGCAGACCGTCACGACCGAGACCAAGCTCGAGTTGATCGATCGGCTCGGCGCTGCGGGCGTGTGCGTCATCGAGGCCACCTCGTTCGTGTCGCCGAAGTGGATCCCGCAGATGGCGGATCACGACGCGATCATGCGACGGCTCACGAGGCGAACCGGCGTGAGCTATCCGGTGCTCACGCCCAATCTCAGGGGCTTCGAGGCGGCCGCCGATGCGGGCGCTACGGAGGTCGCGGTATTCGCGGCGGCATCGGAAAGTTTTTCGCAGAAGAACATCAACTGCTCGATCGCCGAATCGATCGCGCGTTTCGAGCCCGTGTTCGAGGCCGCGAAGGCTCGGGGCATCGAGGTGCGCGGCTATGTCTCGTGCGTGATCGCGTGCCCGTACGAAGGGCCGATCGCGCCGCAGGCGGTAGCCGATGTGTCGCAGGCCTTGCACGAACGCGGCGCCTATGAAGTTTCGCTGGGTGACACCATCGGCGTCGGTACGCCGGCCTCGGTCGAGCGCATGCTCGACGCAGTGGCGACGCGCGTGCCAGTCACGCAGCTCGCGGGCCATTATCACGACACCTATGGGATGGCGATCGCGAACGTGTACGCATCGTGGCGCTTCGGCGTGCGCACGTTCGACAGTTCGATCTCGGGACTCGGTGGCTGTCCGTATGCGAAGGGCGCGACCGGCAATGTCGCGACCGAGGACGTGGTCTATCTGCTCCAGGGACTGGGTGCCGACACCGGCATAGCTCTCGACGCACTGGTCGATACCTCGGCATGGATCAGCGATCGCCTCGGACGGGCGCCCAACTCGCGAGTGACGCGCGCGACGCTTGCCAAGCGCGCCACGGCGTCGGTCGCAGAGCTCGCGTGATCCAGCTGCACCACTGCGCGAGCGCGCGATCGTTTCGCGTGCTGTGGATGCTCGAAGAGCTGGCGCTGCCATACGAGTTGAAGATGCTGCCGTTCCCGCCGCGCGTGCACGCACGCGCTTTCCTTGCAGTCAATCCGCTCGGCACGGTTCCGGCTTTCTTCGACGACGATCTCTGGATGACCGAGTCGTCGGCGATCTGCCATTACCTCGCGGCGCACTACGGCGCAGCGACGATCGACGTGGCCAGCGATACGCCGGACTTCGCGGCCTATCTGCAGTGGCTCTATTTCGGCGAGGCGACGCTGACCTTTCCGCTGACCCTGATCCTGCGCTACTCGCGCTTCGAGTCCGAGCAGCGGCGCTCGAGCCAGGTCGCGGAGGATTACACGCGCTGGTTCCTGTCACGATTGCGCGGCATCGAAGCGGTGCTCGAGAACGAGCCGTATGTCTGCGCGGGGCGCTTCACCGCCGCGGATGTCTCGGTCGGGTATGCGTTGATGCTCGCCAACCTGCTCGACCTCGCGTCGAAATTTCCGGCACCGGTCGCCGATTATTGGGCGCGATTGCAGAAGCGCGATGCCTTCGTTCGCGCGCTCGAGGCGCAGGAAGCCGCGGCGATCGCGCAGCATGTGTCGGCGGTGCCCGCGCCCCTGGTCGCATGGCCGGGATAAATCGAGGTTTGGTGAACGACAGTCCTGGCCGCGTGTCTGTCCGTCTCCCTACATCGATGGAGCCCACATGTCCCCTCGCATGAAATTCAGCATGACTGCTGCTGCTCTCGTGTTTGCCAGCGCCGCGGCAGCCCAGACGGCACCTGCAACGCCCTCGCGGATTCGCGGTGAGATCGTCTCGATGATCGGCGACACGATGATTGTCCATCGCACCAATGCCGACAACGTAACGATCGCCGTCAAGCCCGAAGTGGTCGTGTCGACCGTCAAGAACGTCAAGCTTGCGGACATCAAGCCCGGCACCTTCATCGGGACCGCGGCGACACCGAACGCGGACGGCAAGTTGACGGCCACCGAGGTGCTGGTGTTTCCCGAAGCCGCGCGTGGCTCCAATGAAGGACACTACCCGTGGGACTTGAGCCCGACCAGCACGATGACCAATGCGAATGTCGATACGGTCGTGCAGGGCACCAGCGGGCGCGACCTGAAGCTTTCCTACAGGGGCGGCAGCAAGACCGGCACCGTCCCGGAAAGCGCGCCGGTCGTGACGTTCGCTCCCGCGGCGCACAGCGATCTCGTGTCCGGCAAGAAGGTGTTTGTCATCGCCACGCTGGTGAAGGCCGGGGAATACGCGGCGCAGCGCGTGATCGTCGAGAAGGATGGCGTCGCGCCGCCGATGTGAGCGTCGTGCGCGCAGACGCGAGTCGCTGCGCCTACTTATTCAACGAGCTTTCATCGGCTTCGAGGAGGTTGCCGCTATCGGTTCTTGAACGACGCGGCGAGTTCGCGCGTGGCGCGCGCGAGCAAGCTCACATCCGCACCGACCGCGACGAACAGCGCGCCCAGCTCGAGGTAACGGCGCGCGAGCTTAGCGTCGAACGCAAGAATCCCCGGCGCCTTGCCGGCCGCGCGCACGCGCGCGATGCCGGTCTCGATTGCGTCCTGCACTTCGGACGCGCCGGAGGTGCCGCGGTGTCCCATCGATGCCGAGAGATCGGCAGGACCGAAGAACACGCCATCGACGCCCTCGACCGCGGCGATCGCGTCGAGGTTGTCGATGCCGCGTTGCGACTCGACCTGCAGCAGCAGGCAGATCTGGTCGTCGGCCTCACGCAGATAGGCGGCGTGCTGATTCCATCGCGATGCGCGGCGATGGCCGAACCAACGCCGCGCATGCCCGCGGGTGGATAGCGCGTGGCCGCGACGACGCTGCGCGCCTGCTCCGCGGTCTCGATCATCGGCACGAGCAGCGACTGCGCACCCACGTCGAGCAATTGCTTGATCACCGCGACGTGCGCATCGACCGGCCTGACCACCACATGCGACGGATAGGCCGCGAGCGTCTGGAGTTGGCCCAGGATGGAGCGCACATCGTTGGGCGCGTGCTCGCCGTCGATCAACAGCCAGCCGAAGCCCGCGGTCGCGGCGATTTCGGCGGTGTAATTGTCGGCGAGCGCGAGCCACAGACCGATCTGCGGTTCGCCTCGGGCCAGCGCCCGCTTGAGAGCGTTGATGGGCATCGTGATCCTGGCGAGGTCGTCAGTTTTGCATATAAGTGCTGACCGCCCACGTCAGCAACGCGCAGAACGCGACCGCGAGGAACAGCACGATCAGAAGGCGCCCGAAGTAGGGGCCGCCGGGTTCGCGATGATTGCGATCTTCAGGTTGCGGCATCGAGGCGGAGAAACCGGGATTTTGTCGTGTCGAGCCTCCATTACTGCCGGAATGAACGTTGCAGATGCGCGATGAAGGGTTCGAGCGGACTGGTCTGGTTGGCCCCAGAGCGCCCATTCAACATCAGAGGCGCGACCGCGTTCAGGATAAGCCATATCCAAGCCACCGCTTTGTGAAGCGATTACTCCTCCAGCGAACCCACAGGGGTACAATCCGCCTCTCCGGCGCCGACGTGCACCGATGGTCTGTTAGCCGGAGGGGCACGCGGTTAGATGCGAATAAGCCCGTATCACACGTAGAACTGTATGTGGAATATTTGCCGACGTGGGTTCGATTCCCGCCGTCTACATCAGGACCTCAAAGCCCATCCCTTGCCGGTTGGGCTTTTTTCTTACCGAATATGACCCCATGCGTTCCCACGGGTTCCAAGCAATTCCGTTAAGCCAAACGGGAAAGATCGCCCCGATGAATACACCTCCCAAAATCGCAGTCGTAATACCAAGCTACAAGGTGCGCAATCACATCCTCGCCGTGATCGATCAGATTGGCCCAGAGGTGAACCGCATCTATGTTGTCGATGATTGTTGCCCTGAGGGGTCGGGCAGTTTTGTAGAAAGCAATTGCTCGGACGAGCGAGTTACTATCATTCGAACCCCGCAGAACCAGGGTGTCGGCGGCGCGGTAATGACCGGCTACAAAGCCGCCATTGCGGAAGACACCGACATCATCGTCAAGTTGGACGGCGATGGCCAGATGGATGCAAGCCTGATACCGGATTTTATAGCGCCCATCCTGTCCGGCGAAGCCGACTACACCAAGGGAAACCGCTTCTTCGACCTCGAAGAGATTCGCGCGATGCCCAAAGCACGCCTGCTGGGCAACGCGACATTGTCCTTCATGACGAAGCTTTCATCCGGCTACTGGAATCTGTTCGACCCCACGAATGGCTATACGGCTATCCACCAAGACGTTGTTCGACATCTCCCATTCAACAAGATCAGTCGCCGATATTTTTTTGAAACCGACATGCTCTTTCGGCTCAATACGTTGCGCGCTGTCGTCGTTGATATCCCGATGAATGCAAAATATGGCGACGAGCCAAGTAGTCTGAGAATCTCGAGAATTATCGGTGAGTTCTTGATCAAGCATCTGCGCAATTTCGGCAAGCGGATCTTTTACAATTACTACCTTCGAGATATGTCACTCGCCTCGATCGAACTTCCGCTTGGATTATCCATGTTCCTGTTTGGTATTCTGTTTGGATCGTATCATTGGATCAAGTCATCGAGCATAGGTCTTTCGTCATCACCAGGCACAGTAATGCTCGCCGCATTGCCAGTCATCATTGGGCTGCAACTGATATTAGCGTTTTTGGGATATGACATAGAATCAGTTCCAAGCAGGCCATTTCATCGCTTGAGACGCAATGAAAAGTCAGTGAAGAATAGAAAGGAGGCTCAAAATGCAGCATGAAGACAAGGCGTGGTTGGATTACCGGGAGAGATTCTCGGACGTGTACGATGATTCGAATTATTCGAGCCCTCTCCAATCATTCGTCATGCGAGCGAGTCACAAGCTTGTCGAGAAAGAATACGGCAAACAGGCGCATTTTGATCGAGTACTCGAAATTGGCGCAGGAACCGGAGAACACCTTCCGTTTGTTCGCCATGCATTCAACGAGTACATACTTACAGATTTAGACCCGAAGACGCTCGAGGTCGCAAAACACAAACTTGCTGGAATGCACAATGGTCAAGTGAAGTTTGAAGCTCAAGCGGGCACCAGCCTGAATTATTCGGACGACACTTTCGACAGGCTTATTGCAACACATGTTCTTGAACACATCAACGAGCCGCACCTCGCGTTGAAAGAGTGGCTCAGGGTGCTCAGGCATGGTGGCGTGCTGTCGATTCTGATTCCAACAGATCCGGGGCTTGCCTGGCGACTGGGAAGGCGTCTCGGACCGCGAAAGAATGCCATTGCGCAGGGAATAGCATACGACTACGTGATGGCAAGGGAACACGTTAATTCCTGCAACAACCTCATTGCAATTTTGCGTCATTATTTTCCGGATGCAAAGGAAGCCTGGTGGCCACTTCCGGTTTCGTCAATTGATCTCAACTTGTTTTTTGCCTTTCATGCCGCCGTAGTCAAACAGGAAGTCCGCCAATGATGACCTACGTGGCAGCACTCCTTTGCGTCCTCGGTTTAGCAGTTGGACAGATTTTGTTCAAGATCAGCGCTACTTCGCTCGCCGAAAATGGATCGTTCCTCGCGCTTAAGACCGCAGGGACGCTTCTAGCCGCCATGTGCTTGTACGGAATCACTTCGGTGGCCTGGGTTTGGGTGTTGCAGAAGATAGAACTGGGGCGTGTCTACCCATTGATGGCGCTGGCTTTCGTTTTGGTACCGTTGGGCAGCCACTATGCCTTTGGAGAACGTTTCCAGTCGCAGTACTTCGTCGGCGTCGCAATGATCATGGCGGGCATTATCGTTGCGGTCAGGGCTTGAGTCGTGAAAGGAACCGGATTGCTGCTCGAAGGCGTCGAAACTAAAATAGACCCGTGGTTACTTCTGTTGATCTTGGTGCTCGGCTCGATGCTCTCTGCGCTGATTCCGCCCTTTCAGTCGCCTGACGAGTTTGATCATATCCAGCGGGCCTACTTGCTTACTAGAGGCCAGATACTTTTGCATTCTCCACAAGGCCGCGCTTCCGGGGGTGAAATCGACACCGGATTGCTTTCCTATTTTAGCGAATATAAAAACCTGCCTTTCCACCCGCAAAAAACATTGTCCCAGGAGGAGGAGCACGATGCTTCCTCGATCAATTGGTCCGGGCGTCGCATTTTTCGTTCGGCTGCCGGGACGGGATACTATTTCCCACTCGCTTATTTGCCACAGTCAATTGGGCTCGGCCTTGGCGAGAGCTTGGGCCTCTCTGTGGGAAATTCCTATCAGTTGGCTCGATTCTTCGTCCTCGCATTTAGCATAACCGCGCTCGTCGTCGCGTTTTCCATATTCCCTGTTAATGCATTTATATTGGGACTGCTCATTCTTCCGATGAGCGTTTTTCAGTTTCTATCGGCCAGCCTCGACGCCTTTACAACTGCATTGACATGTCTCTCCGTTTCCCTGTTTATGCGTGGATATATCGGTAAGCTCGACTTTCCGATGTGGATGTCGTACTTATTGGCGATTTGTATCGTGATCTTGTCGACTTCGCGATTGCATCTTCTCCCTTTCTTGGTGCTTCCACTGCTGATTTGGTTTGTACGGAGGGAGCGAGCGCTATATTGGCAATTTATTGGATTAACTATATTTGCATTGGTCTGGACACTCGTTGCTGCCAAGTACACGTATGATGGTCGTGTTGATGCAGGTCATTCGACCTATCATGCCATTATTTTTTATATCAAACAACCGACCCTGGTGATGAATGCCATAATAAATACGGTTTCGGATCCAGCCAAAGCAGAATTCTATAGAAACTCGTTTATTGGTATGTTGGGTTGGCTCGATACAAAATTCGATGATTATTTTTACGTCATGACACTGGATGCTTTGGTAATTCTTGGAATCCTCTCGGTTTCTTTCCGGTACTTGAAAGTTGATTGGCATTCTCGAGTAATTCTTGTGGGATTGTCGCTCACCTCGTGCTCTCTGATATTTCTTTCTCTGCTTCTTACTTGGAACGCAGGCTCCCTGCCCGCAAAAATAATTGAGGGTATCCAAGGCAGGTATTTTATCGGGCCGCTAATTATCCTAGGCTATGCGCTGAGTGGTCTTTCGAGTCTATTCGAGGGCCCCTGGAAAAGAATGGCCGTGGGGCCATTGTTGTTGTTTATCGCTATTGTAAGTATTTATTTTCCAAGAGTTCTTCTTGAGCGCTATTACATGACCGAGAATGAGTCCAATGTGTCGGAGTATAAGGTCGAGGCTGGCTCGCAGTTAAGCGCAGGCTCGCCGATCGCTATTATGATGACCTCGATCCGCCGCGATGATCGGACAGATCTCAAGCGCATAGGTGTGAGGATCGGAACTTATATCAGGCAGAACTCCGGCGACGCCGAGTTGCGTTTGACCGGGCCAGACGGCGCCCTGTTTGTTCAGCGGTTTGCCTTACCTGGTCTGGTGGATAACAAGTATCGGTATTTTGATCTCTCGCCCGGGCACTACACCTCAGGAGAGATAGTGTCTCTTACGGGTGGCGGCGTGAGCGCGTGGGAGAGCCATGATGAAAAGGGTGGCGTTGCCACTTGCATCGACTACCAGTACGTTAGCGGGAAAAGGAGGTTTACCCCCGGCTGCCCACACTCCTGACGAACATCAGATCAAGTCGCAAATAGTATTCAATTGAGCGTGTCTGGCAGCATGTTGTTGAAGTCGTGCGCGATCCCGCCCGTCAATTGGCCCACCGCCTCGATCTTCTGCATCTGCCGCACCTGGTCTTCCACCTTGGCGCGCTCGGACGTTTCGCGCTCCAGGTGCGCGCTCGCAGCGAGAATCTGGGCGTTGGCGTCGAGCAGTGCCCGCGCGTCGCGGCGCTCGCGCAACAGCAGCACGCTCAGGCCGCCCAGCATCGTCAGCAGCAATATCGCGGGGCAGCGCGGAAGATAGATAGCTCAAGCGCCGCTTGCGTTCGAACGTTCTTTCAGCAAGCGCGCTTCGACGTCGCTCATGGAAGCGATGTCCAGGCGGATCCTGTCCATCGTGCGCTTGCCGATGCCGGAGCGGATCGCATCGAAAGCGGCCTCGGTCTGCCTCGCGCGACGCAGCCCGATCGTCTCTTCCATCCTGGCGAGTTAGGCGTCGATCAGCGGCTGCAATCTCTGCAAGGCCCCTGCCTGTTCGTCGTTGTCGGCGATCAGGGAACGAAGCGCAGCCGTGTCCTGCGGGAGACGCTCGCGCGCCGATCTGTAGGGCGCGAGATAGCTCTCCTCGCCCGTGACGAGATAGCCGCGCTGGCCGGTTTCCGCATCCAGTAGAGTGGACAACAGCATGCCCACGCGCCGCTGAACTTCGACGGTATGCCGTACCTCGTCGAGCCTGGCTTTATAGGCCTGCGCGACCCAGAGCGTGACCACGCCCAACAAGACAAGAAAGGTCGCGCCGATGACGACGTTGAGACGATTTTGTTCGGTGGGGACGCGTTCGCGCGCAGGCATCATGCGGAAGATTGGTGATGGAATGTTGCGTCCCGGGCGTTGAAGGGTAACCGAATCCAGGGCAGCGACGCTCGAGCAGCGGATGCCATGCGAAGCCGGCGTCAAATCGAAAACGAATTTTCCACAACTGCATTTTCGCGAAAGATATTGCCCATGACCGATGCCATCGAAACTCGCCAGTGGATCTATGCACGCCGTCCATCAGGCCGCGTGGGACGCGAACACTACGACCTCGTCACGAGCACCTTGCCTCTGGATATCGCGGCAGGCGAAGTGATGCTCGAAGCGCGCTGGTTCAGCGTCGATCCGTACATGCGCATCCAGCAGGCCGAACGCGATACCTACGACGTGCCGCATCCGCTGGGCATCGCTCAACGCGGCGGCGTGGTCGGCCAGGTGATCCGCAGCCGCGACCCGCGCTTTGCGGCGGGCGACTGGGTTGCAAGCTACACCGGCTGGCAGACCGTCGCGATCGCGCATGGCGACGCGTTGACGCGGCTCGATCCCGACGAAGCGCCGGTCACGACCGCGCTCGGCGTGCTCGGCATGCCGGGCCGCACCGCGTGGTTCGGGCTGATGGAGGCCGGCAGGCCCAAGCCCGGCGAAACGCTGGTCGTGTCTGGTGCCGCCGGCGCGGTCGGTTCGCTGGTCGTGCAGTTCGGCCTGAAGGCGGGTTGTCGCGTGGTCGGCATCGCCGGCGGCGAGGCGAAGTGTCGCTATCTCACCGAACGCCTGGGCGCGCATGCCGCGATCGACTACAAGGCGCATCGCGCGCTTGCCTCGCTTGCCGATGCCGTGTACGCCGCATGCCCTGATGGTGTCGATGTCTATTTCGACAATGTCGGCGGCGACACCACCGATGTCGTCATCGCGCAGATCGCACGTCGCGCGCGCATCGTCATCTGCGGCCAGATCAGCCAGTACGACGGCGGGCTCGACGCGCCTCCACAAGGTTCGCGGCTGCTCGCGCACATGCTGTATTAGCGCGCCACCATCCAGGGCATCCTCGCTCGCGACTACACGGCGCGCATGGACGAGATGCGACGCATCATCGCGCCCTGGGTGAAGGCCGGTGAGGTGGTGCTGCCCGAGACCATCGCCGAAGGCTTCGAGCAACTGCCCGAGGCGTTGGGTAGCTTGTCCGAGGGCGCGAATCTGGGGAAGCTGCTCGTACGCGCGTGACTCGAGCGGGTCATGCGACTACCGGGCGTCACATTCAAGGCAGGACCAGTCGCACGCGCCGGTTGTGCTTGCCCTTCTTCTCGATCGCGGTGATCAGGATCCTGCCGATCTCGCCAGTGCGCCGCACGTGCGTCCCGCCGCAGGGCTGAAGGTCGAGACCGGCGATGTCGATCAACCGCACGCGGCCCGAACCCATCGGCGGCTTGACCGACATCGTCTTGACGAGGCCGGGGTTGGCGTGCAACTCATCGTCGGTGATCCAGCGGTCGCCGACTTCGACGTCGCGATCGACGATCTCCTGCAGTCGCGCGGCGATCTCGTCCTTGTCGAGACCGGCGTCGGGCAAATCGAAATCGAGGCGTCCCTCCTTGTCGCCGACCGACCCGCCGGTGACCGGATAGGGCAACACGACCGACAGCAAGTGGAGCGCCGTGTGCACGCGCATGCGCGAGTGGCGCAGCGGCCAGTCGATCACGAGCTTCACGACTTCATCGGCCGCCGGAAGAGATGGGTGAGGTGCAACCTGATGAAGAACCGTCGTCCTGTCGTCGGCATAGACGGTGTTCAATACTTCCATCGCCGTGCCGTCGTGGCGGACGATGGTCCCGCGATCGCCCGGCTGCCCGCCACCTTGCGGATAAAAGATCGTGCGATCCAGTTGGATGCCATTCTCGTTGGCAGCGATCACGCGGGCCTGCGCTTCGCGGAGATAGGCGTCGGCTCTAAAAAGAAGTTCGGTATTGGTCATGCGATGTCGCTTGGCGTGGCCAGGAATAATTGTATCGGCAGGCTATCATCCGAGCGAATCAGTCGGTGAACCCGAGTCCGTGCATCCCTACCGGGTCGCAAAGTCCGTCATCGCCAACCCGATCAACAACGCAAGCCAGAAGAACCCCGCCGCCGCGACGATACGCAACACGTAATGGCCCGATCGCAGGTGCATGAAGAAGAGCATGACCAGCAACGCCTTGGCCGCTGCGATGGCGAGGTTGATGACCGAGTTGAGCCAGCCCAGGCTCACGTATGCGCTGCCCAACGTCAGCAGCAGCAAGACCATCAGTGCGAGCCAGACGAACAGATAGGTTCTGGCAGTCGGCATGGGATGGGCGATCATGTTCTCGACACCAGATAGAGCAGTGGATAAAGAAATATCCAGACGATATCGACCAGGTGCCAATACAGGCCGCTGACTTCGACCGGTGTGAAGTATCCGGGACTGAATGCGCCGCGATTGGCCATCGTCGCAATCACCGCCACAACACATATTCCAATGATCATGTGCAGCGAATGGACGCCGGTCGTGAAGAAATAGAGATAAAAGAAAAGTTCGACTTGAGCCGCGTGCGGGCCTGAATAAGCGAAATTGAATCCTGGCACCAGGTGCTCGGTGTAGTCGAGATAATATTCAGCGCCCTTGATGGCGAGGAATATCAGCCCGAGCGCCATCGTCGCGTACAGAAATCGGACCGTCAGCTTCCGCGCACCCGACTTGGCGGAACGCACGGCGAGCGCCATCGTCAGGCTGCTGGTCAGGAGCACGCCGGTATTGATGCTTCCCAGCGTGACATTGGTGAGCCGGCTTCCCGCCGCGAAGGCCTCGGGATAGCGCAGGCGGGTGAAGGTGTACGCGGCGAACAGCACGCCGAAGAACAGGATCTCGCTCGCGAGAAAGACCCAGATGCCGAGGTCCGACGCCGTGCGCTGTTGCTCGGCGTCGTCGAATTGCTGCGCGACGATCACAGCGTCAGTCATGGTCCCGATCCTCTTTCGAGTACGCGTACGGCCCCTCGGTCACGATCGGGATCGCCGCGAAATTCTCGGTGGGTGGCGGCGATGGCGTTTGCCATTCCAGGCCTTTTGCACTCCAGGGATTCGGACCCGCCGGCGCGCCATAACGCAGCGACCAGAACAAATAACAGAGCGGCAACAGATAACCGATCGCCAATATCGACGCGCCGGCCGACGACAGGACATTCAATACCTGGAATTCCGGCGGATATTCGTGATACCGGCGTGGCATGCCGAGATATCCGAGTATGAATTGCGGAAAGAAGGTCAAATTGAAACCGAAGAAGACGAGTATTGCCGCGAAGCGCGCCCATCCATCGGAATACATGCGGCCGGTAATCTTCGGCCACCAGAAGTGAATGCCGCCGAGAAACGCCATGACCGAACCGCCGACCATGATGTAGTGGAAATGTGCGACGACGAAGTAGGTGTCGTGCACGTGCACGTCCAGCGCGAGCGACGCGAGGAACAATCCAGTCATGCCGCCGATGGTGAACAGGCCGACGAAGCCGAGCGCATAAAGCATCGGTGCGTGAAACGAGATCGATCCCTTGTAGAGCGTCGCGGTCCAGTTGAACACCTTGATGGCCGATGGAATCGCCACCAGGAAACTCAGGATCGAGAACACCGTTCCCGCGTAAACCGATTGGCCGCTCACGAACATGTGGTGTCCCCACACGAGGAAGCCGACGATCGCGATCGCCAGCACGGCGTAGGCCATCGACTTGTAGCCGAACACGTTCTTCTTCGAAAAGCAGGTGATCAGCTCGCTCGCCACCCCCATCGCGGGCAGGATCATCACGTACACCGCGGGGTGCGAATAAAACCAGAAGAGGTGCTGGAACAGGAGCGGGTCGCCGCCCAACGCCGGGTCGAACACGCCGACGCCGAAGAAGCGTTCGATGGTGATCAGCAACAGGGTCATCGCGAGTACGGGTGTCGCGAGGACGAAGATGATGGAGGTCGCATACATCGACCAGATGAAGAGCGGCAGCCGGAACCACGTCATGCCCGGCGCGCGCATCTTGTGGATCGTCACGATGAAGTTCAGCCCCGTCAGGATCGACGAGAAGCCCACGATGAACACGCCCGCAACCGCCGCGAACACGTGCGTGTTCGAGAACATCGTCGAGAACGGTGTGTAGAAGGTCCAGCCGGTATCGACGCCGCCCGCGACCAATGCGCCGACGGTAAAGAGGCCGCCGAGAATGTAGAGATACCAGCTCGCGAGATTCAATCGCGGAAACGCGAGGTCGCGCGCGCCGATCATCAGCGGCACGAGGAAATTCCCGAGCGTCGACGGGATCGATGGGATCAGGAAGAACCACACCATCACCACGCCATGCATCGTGAAGAGCTTGTTGTAGGTCTCGACGCTGACGAGGTCGCCGGCGGGCGTGATCAGTTCGAGGCGAATCAGGGTCGCGGCGGCGCCGCCGATGAAGAAGAAGAGCGTGATCGAAATCGCATAGAGGATCGCAATCCGTTTGTGATCGACCGACGAGAGCCACGACCAGACGCTGAAGCCCTTGTTCAGATAGGTCTCGCGTACAGGCAAGGACACAGCGCTCATCGCACGACTCCGGGTGATGCGTTCTTCAACGACTTGATGTACTCGATGATGTCGAGCAATTCTTCCTCGCCGATCTGACCCGCGAACGACGGCATGATCGGTGCATAGCCGGCGGTGATTTCCTTCTTCGGCAGCATCACCGAGTCGTGGATGTAGCGCTCGTCGGCGATCACGGTGGACCCGTCGGACAACTGCACGGGCTTGCCGAACAGACCTTCGAGTTTCGGTGCATGCACCGACGCGCTGGCGCCGTGGCAGCCGCTGCAACCGTATTCGCGAAAACGGGCTGCGCCTTGTGCGGCCATCGTTGGCAAGCCGTTGCCGCTGGTGTTGCCTGCAGTGTTGCCTGCATTGTTCCCCGCATCGTTCCCATTCACGAGCCAATCTTCGAACGCGGCCGGCTCCATCACCACCACATGCCCGATCATTCGCGAATGATCGGTGCCGCAGTATTGCGAGCAGAACACGTGATAGTCGCCGGTCTTCGTCGCGGTGAACCACAGCGTCGTGTAGCGCCCCGGCAGCACGTCCTGCTTGATGCGAAACACCGGCATGAAGAAATCGTGGATCACGTCCTGCGAGGTCATCACGAGCTTGATCGGCCGGCCCAGTGGCACGTGCAATTCGTTGATCTCGCGCTGGCCGCCTGCGTGCTCGAGTTTCCACATCCACTGCTTGCCGAGCACATAGATCTCCATCGCGTTGTCGGGCGCAGCCGCATGCTCGTAATACAGCGCCGCAGCCCATCCGAACATCAGGAGAAAGAGAATCAGCGGCGTGACGATCCAGGCGAATTCGATGCGGCGATTTCTTTTCTGCTGAACGGCTTGCGGCGCCATTTCGCGATCGGCTTTCGAGCCGCGCCGATACTTCACCGAAAAGAAGACGATCAATATCGCGATGGCGAACGCGACCGATCCCGCCAGTCCCAGCCAGACGAAAAACAAGGTATCGACGCTGCCCGCCAGCGCCGACGCCTTGTCGGGAAAGAGTGGGAAATTCCACATGGCCATGAACGGACCTCAAGCGACGGGAAGAGACCGCCGCTCGCGCCGTGTGCGCATGCGTCGCCAGGCAGGCAAGCCGATCAGCGCCGTCAACGCGATCAGCAGCGCCGCGATCGTGACGCCGCGCAGCGCCTGCATGATCGTCGCGCTGTGTTTTCCGATCGACGGATCGAAGTGAAAGCACAGCAGCAACAAGCGCTCGACGGGCGACGCGATGTGTCGCGCCGCAGCCTCGTCGAGTGCCGATCGCAATTGAAGAGGCGTGAAATCGAAGCCGAAGAAATAGCGCGCGATCGTCCCCTGAGGCGTAAGGACGACGATGCCGGCGGGGTGGGCGAATTGATGGGCGTCGGCATCGTAGAGGGCTCGAAAACCCGCTGCCTGCGTCAACGCCGAGATGCTGGCTTGGGTTCCCGTCAGGAGATGCCAGGCCTTCTCGGTCCGCGGGCCGGGCGGGCTTCCGAGGTATCCCACCTTCTTTGACGACGCGATCGCCGGCGTGTCGCCGGCATCGATGCTGGCGACGATGACTTGGTATTGACCGCCCGGCGTCAACCCGCTTCGGTCCAGCTTCTCGGCGAGATCGCTGATCACGGTCGGGCACAGGGTCGAGCAGCCGTAATACGCGAACACCAACACGACGGGCGCTGTATCAAAGTAGTCGCCGAGCTGCACGTCGCGCCCGCTTTCATCGCGGAAATAAGCATCGAGCGGGATCGTTGCATTCAGGTGCTGATCGAATCCCACGCGATCGCCGAGGAGTTCAGAGGCCGGATTCGCCGCCGCACATGCCGTAGAAAAAACGCATGCGCATACGAACACAGCGATGCGTGCGAGCCTCATTGCGGCGCCTCCGCTTGTTTCTTGTCGTCGGGATGCGTCGTCGCACTGCGCTCGACGGCCAATTGCATTGCGCGCTCGATCGGAACCTGCACGACGCCTTTGCCTCGATCGATCCAGCGATAGCGGTCGAGCATCGCGCCTTTCTGCTGGCGCAGGGTTTTCAGGTCGAGCGTCGGCTCGGCTTGCAACTGAGGCGTCGATGGAATCGCCGGCTGCGCGATGGGCTGCGTGGGCGCCTGCGCATGGGACTCGCCAGTCGTGCGATCGGGACGGAGCAAGCCGTGCGCCGAGAATGCCGTCAATGCGACGACGCCCAGCGAAACCACCAGCCCCACCGCCCCCCATGCGATACGCCGCCCAGCGACGTCGGCAACTTCGTGTCCGCGCGCTCGGGCCGTACGGGATGAGGCGTCAGCCATGATCGACGACCTCGGCGCCCGTCGCGGATCGCCTGGATGCCGTATCGGCGCCTGCGATCGAGCGAGCAAACAGCGCGAACCAGATGCCGCCCTGCGCGAGTAGCGCAAATACGTCGCTCCAGGTAATGGCCAAGCCCGTCACGCGAAAGGTCGGGGTCACCAGCCAGAACGAATCGACCAGGTGCGCGAACAAAAGACCGGCGGCCAACAAGCCTAGCGAACGCGACGCACGCTTTGCGCGCCTGGAGAGCAGTACCAAAAATGGAATAGCGAAATGAAAGATCACGAGGAAGATCGCGATCAGGCGCCAACTGGTTTTTACGCGCGGCAGATACCAGACAATTTCATGGGGAAGATCCTCGGCCCAGATAATCAGGTATTGGGTAAACGCGAGATAGGCCCAAGTCATCACGAACATCAAGAGCAGGTTGCCGAGATCCTGAAATACGCTGGGGAGGTTATCCACGCGACCCGGAACCAGCCACGCCGCGCAAACGATGGCGAACGCGAATGCGCACAGCGTCTGGCCGATTCCGGCAAGCAATCCGAACGTCGTCGAATACCACTGCGGGGAGAGCGACATGATCCAGTCCACCGCGGAGAACGTGACTGTAACGCCGTAGAACAAGAGGCCGATCGCCGAGACCGTGCGCAGGCGCCGGGCGGCAACGGCATTGCCCTTCTGCAAGCGCCCGAACGACCACTTGCGCAGCAGATGGGCAAGAACGAACCAGACGACGAAATAGATCGCGGCCCGCACGTAGAAGAAGGTCGGGTCGAGGTACCAGCCCTTGGCCTGTAGCAGCGCACTTGCGCTGACCTCGGCAGCCCGCGCCCAGATGTAGAGCTCGCTCAACCCGAACCACAGCGGCATCGATAACAGCAGCGCAACCGGCAACATGCGGACCGCCGCATCGAGCGCAGGGCGTATCAACTCACCCCATGCGCCGCCCGAAAGGTTGTGCACCATCATGACAGCCATGCTTCCGAGCGGGATGCCGATCAGGAACCACCATACGAACAACCAGGATTGAAACGCGGTCCCGATATCGAAATACGCGGCGACGATGAAAAGCAACGCGCCGACTGCGCCCGCGATCCACGCAGCGCGCTCCATGCGACGCGTGTCGAACACCGGCGCCGCTTGCGAAGAGGCGGTCATGGTGCGGCCTTGGCGAGCGCGGCTCGCTGCTCTTGCGGAACGTCGGCGACGCGCGCGTTCTGGCTCAGTTGCAACGCGCGGATATACGCCACGATGGCCCAGCGGTCGTCGGGTTCGACGCGGTCGGCGTACGAATACATCGCGCCGTAGCCGTTGGTGATGACGCTGTAGAAGTGCGCATCGGGCGCATTGCGCAGCTTGTCGGTGTGATACGACGGCGGGCGGGGGAAGCCACGACGCACGACCATGCCGTCGCCGTCGCCGGCCTCGCTATGACAGGGCGCGCAATAGATGTTGAAGCGTTCCCGGCCTCGACGCAGCGTGGCGATCGTGGGCGGCAGCGGGTTGCCGGCGAACGAGGGCGGCGCGTTCTCGAGAGCGAGGTCGGCCTTGATTTGTCCGCGCTCATCGACCGGGTAGGTGGGAGCGGAGAGATCCGGCACAGGTTGTTGGCCGAGCCGTCCGCTCGAAGTGCCGGCGAGTGCGCCGCCGCTTTGCGCCACGGTGCCCGGTTCGTCGGGTCGCGCCGATTGGCCGTCGCGCCACAAGGAACTCGCCGCCAGCGGTTTGTATTTCGGCTGGTTGTACATGTTCTGCGCGGCCTTTTCGCAACCCGATAGCGCAATCGCGATTGCACACAAGCCGGCTATTTGAATAAGCATCGCCGGTTTCCTCAATACCGGACTTCCGCGACTTTCAGCGGTTCGAGACCTTGCAGAAACGTCCGCGTTTCTTCCGGATCGAATTTCGGGTCGCACGCTTCGATGCAAATGAAGAAACGATTGCGCGATGCGAGATCGAAATCAGGCGCGTTGAATATCGGATGATTCAAGCGCGGCAATCCATTGAGAATCAACATGCCGAAAAAAGCTGCAAGCGCGGCGCCGAGCACGGTCATCTCGAAAGTCGCCGGAATGAATGCCGGCCAGCTATGCAGGGGACGCCCGCCCGCATTGATCGGGTAGTCGATCACCGCCGTGTACCACTGGAGGAAATAGACGCCCACGCCGCCGAAAATACCACCCAGCAGCGCGATCAGCGCGATGCGATCCTTGCGAAAACCGATCGCCTCGCTCAAGCCATCGACCGCGAACGGCGCATAGGCGTCGATGTTGCGATAGCCTTCGGCGCGGACGCGCGTCGCGGCTTCGACCAGCGCCTTGTCATCGCTGAATTCGGCGATCAGCCCGTACATGGAAGCGACGCGCGGCGTCGCTCGCGGCGAAGCGGATTTCACAGCGCGCCCTCCTGTTTCTCGAGCACGAGCTTCCTCATTTCGGAAATCGATATCGCCGGCAGGAAGCGCACGAACAGCAGGAACAGCCAGCCGAAGCAACCGAGCGAGCCGATCAGGATCGCCCAGTCCCAGAAAGTCGGATAGAACATGCCCCAACTCGACGGCAGAAAATCCCGATGCAGGCTGGTGACGATGATCATGAAGCGTTCGAGCCACATGCCGATATTGACGATGATGGATAGAACGAAAAGCGCCACCACGTTCAACCTTATTCGTTTGAACCACAACGATTGCGGAATCACCACGTTGAAAAGGATCACGAACCAGTAAATCGGCGCATAAGGTCCGGTCATTCGATTGATGACCATGTATTTCTCGAATTCGTCGCCGCTGTAGAAAGCCATGAATATCTCGACGACATAGCTGTAGGCGACGATCAATCCGCAAACCAGCATGATCTTGGCGATATTGTCGAGGTGCCGTGCGGTAATGAAATCCTTCAAGCCGAAAATCGCGCGCAATGGAATCGAAATGGTCAGCGCCATTGCAAAGCCCGAGAACAGCGCACCGGCGACGAAATAGGGCGGGAATATCGTCGAATGCCATCCGGGCGTGTTGCCGAAGGAGAAGTCGAGCGACACGACGCTGTGGACCGAAATCACCAGCGGTGTGGCGAGCCCGGCCATCAGCAGATACGCCGTCTCCATGCGTTTCCACTGGCGTGCCTCACCGCGCCAGCCGAGCGCGCCCAGGCCATAGATGATTTGCTTCGCGCGGCTGGCGGTGCGGTCGCGCAGCGTGGCCAGATCGGGAATCATTCCCATGTACCAGAACAGGATCGACACGATGATGTAGGTGCCGATCGCGAAGATGTCCCACACCAATGGGCTGCGCCATTGCGGCCAGACATTCATGATGCTCGGATAGGGGATCAGCCAATAGAAGAACCACGGGCGGCCCAGGTGCAGGATCGGCATCAACCCGGCCATCGCGACGGCGAAGATCGTCATCGCTTCGGCAAAGCGATTGATCGATGTGCGCCATTTCTGTCGCAGCAACAACAGGAACGCCGAGATGAAAGTGCCGGCGTGGCCGATCCCGACCCACCAGACGAAATTGGTGAGCGCATAGGCCCACGCGACCGGGATGTTGATGCCCCAGATGCCGACGCCCTTGTAGAACAGATAGCTCATCGCGACGATGAACAACAGCGTGAGCGCGCTGCAAAACGTGAAGGCCGCGTACCAGCCCCAGTGGGTCGGACGCATCAATACGATTTCGCTGATCTTGTCGGAGATCGATCCGTAGGTGTAGTTGCCCTTGAGAACCTTGAGTCGGGTCTCGTCGAGTCCCTCGTCGGTCGCGGCGGCGGCGCCGGCTGCGGATGCGGTGATCGTGGACGACATGTTCAACTCTTCGCGACATCCGCTGCGACATCCGGATTTGGATTGGTCAGCTTCGCGAGATACGTCGTTCTCGGTTTCGTGTTGAGCTCGCCGAGCAACGCGTAATTGAGCGGCGATCGCTTGAGCGCCTTGACGCGACTGCTCGGATCGTTCAGGTCGCCGAAGGTGATCGCCTGGGTCGGGCACGCCGCCTGACACGCGGTAACGACTTCGCCGTCGCGAATGCGCCGGCCATCCTTGTCGGCCTCGATGCGGCCGTTGGCGATGCGTTGTATGCAATAACTGCATTTCTCCATCACGCCGCGCATGCGCACCGTCACTTCCGGATTGCGTTGCGCCTTGAGGCTCTCGGTATTCTCGTCGGCGTATTGGAAGAAATTGAAGCGGCGTACTTTGTACGGGCAATTGTTCGAGCAGAACCGCGTGCCGACGCAACGGTTGTAAACCTGCACGTTGAGCCCTTCGGAGTCGTGCACCGAGGCTTCGGTCGGGCAGACCACCTCACAGGGCGCGCGTTCGCATTGCATGCAGGGCACTGGCTGAAAGTGCGTCTTCGGCGCTTGCGGCTCGCCTTCGTAATAGCGGTCGACCCTTATCCAGTGCATCTCGCGTCCGCGCGCGACTTCGGTCTTGCCCACCACCGGAATATTGTTTTCGGCCTGGCATGCGATCGTGCAGGCATTGCATCCGATGCAGGTGCCCAGGTTGATCGCCATGCCCCATGCATAGCCGTCGTATTTGACCTCGGGGTAGAGCGTGTCGTCCGGTATCGTCGCGCGCTGTCGGCTGGTCGCGGCCAGTTCATCCATCTCGAACGCGGCGACGGTTATGGTGCGAACCAGGTCGCGTCCTTCCATCGCGTGATGGTGCTGGGTGGTTGCGAGCCGGTAGGTCTTGCCGGTCTTCTTGATCTCGACGCCGCTGGCGAACCATGGCGCTTCGGACGTTCGCAATGCGTAGGCGTTGAGGCCGTGTGCGTTGCCCACACGACCCGCATGCGTGCGACCGCAGCCGAGGCTCACACTCACCGTGCCATCGGCATGACCGGGAACGATCCACACCGGTCCTTCGAGCGTGCGGCCGAGATGGCGCAACTCGACTACATCCTCGTTCGCCAGCGAAAGTCGTTTGGCGAGCGCGGGTGCGATCAGCACCGCGTTGTCCCAAGTCAGTTTGGTCAAGGGCCGTGGCAATTCCTGCAGCCACGCGTTGTTGGCGAAGCTGCCGTCCCAGGTCGACGGGTCGGGCGTGAAGATCAGTTCGAGCGATGCATCATCGGCGTGCCCGGCCACGTCAGGCCGGCGAGCGATTGCACCACCCTTGATCGCGACGTTTTTTTCGGGAAGCGCGCTGTGCGCCACGACGCCGTCGTGCAGTGCGCTGCTCCATCCATGCTCGAAGTCGACGCCGAGCTTGTCGCTCCAGTGCCCACGCACGATGTCATGCGAGGTGGATCGTGTTTCGCCGGAAAGCAATGCGAGCAATTCATGGGCCGACTTCCCCGCATACAGCGGCGCGATCAGCGGCTGCATGATCGTCACCGTTCCGTCGAAGGCGCGCGCGTCCGACCAAGTCTCGAGGAAATGAGTGGTCGGAAGATGCCACTGGCAATGCGCCGAAGTCTCGTCGTCGTGAAGGCCGAGCCTTGCGGTGAGCGGCACCTTGGACAGACATTCACCAAAGCGCATATCCGCCGGCGCGCACCAGGCCGGATTGCCACCGATCACGATCAGGGTATCGACCGCGCCCGCGGCCATGTCTTGCGACAAGGCGCGCAGGGATTCCGTTTGATTCGACGGGTCGGAAATCACCGGAGCGGTGTACGCGATCGTCGCGCCGATGTTGCCCAACGCGTGATTGATGGCGTGCGCGAGCGCATGCACCGACGGCGGCTGTGCTTCTCCTGCGATCACGAGAGATGCGCCGCGATTCGCCTGCAGATCCCGCGCGCACGCCACGAGCCACGGGTCGTTCGTGCCGGCGAGTTCGGTTGGTGCATCGACCGCGACGCCGAGTTGTTTCGCAATGCGTCGCGCCGCGTTTTCGATGTCACCGGCACGCAAGGCGAGCGCATGATCCGCGATCGCGCTCGTCAGACTGGGACTGCCCGCGATCGCATACAAGCGGTTCGCCACCCGTGCATCCGACGCCTGCCCGCCCGCACCACGACCTTGCGCGAAGTCTCTTGCATAGCGCACGCGCGCGTTGCCCGCGCCCAGGAAATCCGCGTCGAGGCTCAGGATCGCTTTCGCCTTGTCGAAGCGATAGCGCACATCGAACGCTTCGCTGAAAGCGAGCCGCGTTCCTTCATAGACGTTGTCGCGATTGATGGGCTCGTATTGATGCCAACGCGCCTTCGGATATCGGGCAAGCAAGGTCTTCAGTTGCGCCGCAAGCGTTGGCGAAGTGACCGTCTCGGTCAACACGCGCAAGCCCTCGCCCTGATTCTTCGACAAGCCGATCAAACGTCGCTGCAACATCGCGCTGAAGTCTTCCCACGTGCTGGCCTGCCCTTTATGCGTCACCGACTGTGAGCGATCGGGGTCCCACAGGTCGAGCACCGAGGCCTGCGCAAAGACGTCGGTGCTGCCAAGGCTGGCCGGATGCAAGGCGTTGCCTTCGACCTTGGTGGGGCGGCCCATATTGCTTTCCACCAGCACGCCCGTCGCGAAGCCACCCTGCGTGGTCGCGGTCGCGAAGAAGCGCGGCTCGCCCGCGATCGATCCCGACGGCGCGTTGACGTACGGAAGAATTTTCTCCTGCGGCTCGCGGCTGCACGCGCCGAGTCCGCCGAGCGCGAGCGACGCGGCCATCAGCTTCAGGAATTCGCGCCGGTCATACGCGTATTGCTCGGCGTAGCGTGGGAATTGCTGTGTCAGGTAGTCGCCGAACGCCTTGCCTTCTCCGAGCTCTTCGAGGCTGCGCCACAACTGCGCGCCGTGCTTTGTGGCGAGCCGCACGCGTAGCTCATCGAGACGGACGGATGCGATCGGGGTGACGGTCATGGCGAGTCGGCGGGAGGGCGATCAACGATGACAAATCGAGCAGTCCGTCAGGCCCGCGGTGTGGATGTGGTACTTGCCGACCAGCTCCTTGCCGAGGGCGAGTTGATCGCCCGTGGGCTTCCAATCCATATCGAACACCTTGTCGAGCGGCCGCACATGGTCCTCCGGTGCGCGATGACATTCGAGGCACCACTGCATTTCGAGCGACGCGGTGCGCCACGTCAGCGGCATGCGATCGATCGGGCCGTGACAGGTCGCGCAGCCGACGCCTTTGGCGATGTGAATGCTGTGGTTGAAATAGACGAAGTCGGGCAAGTCGTGCACGCGATTCCATTGCAAGGGTTTGCCGCTTTCGAAACTCTTCACGACCGGCGCGAGTATCGGCGTATCGGTAAACAACTGCGAGTGGCAGGTCATGCAGGTGTGCGTGGGCGGCAGGCCCGCGAACGCAGACTTTTCGACCGACGTGTGGCAATAGCGGCAATCAAGCCCGACATCGCCGACGTGATGCTTGTGACTGAACGGCACGACCTGCTCGACCGGAGAGCCCACTGCAGGATGCGGTGCCACGCTGATACGCCAGGCAAGGACAGAGACTGCGAACAGCGCGAACGCGGCGAACGCGCCCAGCTTGAGCCAGAGAACGAGTCGCGGTTGAAAAATTTGCGCCATGCGCGTCAAGCATTCGCTGAGTCCGCTACCACGTCGCCTTCGGATGAACCGGGATTACCGCGGGAAGCACGCTCTCGGGTGTCCGCGGCATTGTCCCGAATGCGCGAATCGCTGCGATGTAGGCGCGACTCTTATACCGACGATCGATGCAATTGCGGGCAACGAGTTGCAATCGGAAGTCGGAAATCCAGTCACTCTTGCAGTGTCTGATGGCTGCGCCGTCGGCCGGCAGTCTCCGCTATAGTGCGCGTGGCGTATGGCGCCTTCGAGAAGCGTTCGAGTTGCCATGATGCACGCGACCAATTCGCAAGCACGGCGTCGATCATCCGATGCAGCCACCTCCGCCGACCGAGCGCACGACGCAATGGCACCTCAATACGCAGCCGACTTGGCTTTCCGACGGATGGAAGGGCGGCCTGCGCCCAGTGACCTCGATTCAGCGTTGCGCGCCGATGAAACTCTGCGCAATGCGCAGAACCTCAACACGTTGATCCTGAATTCGAGCCGCGACTGCATCGTCGTGCTCGATCTGGAAGGCCACACGCTGTATGTGAGTCCGGGGGGAATCGAGAGCATGGAGATATCGGACGTCGAGCCGATCCTAGGGCTTTCGTGGCTGCGCGTCTGGAGCGAAGGCGATCACGAGGCCGCACTCCACGCGGTGTCGCAGGCGCGTGCCGGAGGCGTCGGACGCTTCCAGGGTTTTTGTCCGACGCACAAGGGCACGCCCAAATGGTGGGACGTGGTGATCTCGTCTTTGCCCGGACCCGATGGCGCGCCCGAGCGATTGGTTTCCATCGGGCGCGACATCACCGAACTCAGGCGGACCGAGCAGCGGCTCGCTTCGATCGAAGGGCGCCTGACGCTTGCGCTGGGCGCATCGACCACGCTTGGCATATGGGACTGGGACCTGACGACGGATCGCGTCTATGCCGATGCGAACTTCGCGCGCATGTTCGCCGTCGAGCCGGTGCGGGCTGCCGAGGGCGTTCCACCCGAAGCGTTCGTCGAAGGAATTCATCCCGAGGACCGCGGCCGCATCGGCGCCGCGATCAAGCGCGCAATGGCGAACACCGACGAGTACGAGGAGGAATTCCGCACCGTCGATGCGGGCGGTCGAGAGCGGTGGGTATGCGCGCGGGGCCGCTGCCGCAATGACGTGAGAGGCCGCCCTTCGCACTTTCCCGGTGTGGTGATCGATATCACTGCGACCCGCAGCGCCGAAGCGGCATTGCGCGACAGCGAGATACGCTTTCGCGAGTTGGCCGACAACATCAGCCAACTCGCATGGACGGCGGACGGTACCGGTTCGATTTATTGGTACAACCAGCGCTGGCACGACTACACCGGCACGACGCTCGAGGAGATGCAGGGCTGGGGTTGGCAAAAGGTTCACCACCCCGACCACGTCGATCGAGTCGTCGAAAAAGTTTCCGAGGCCTTTCGTACCGGAGCGCTGTGGGAAGACACCTTCCCGCTGCGCAGCCGTGACGGCGAATACCGCTGGTTTCTCAGCCGCGCACAGGCGATACGCAACGAGGCCGGCGAGGTTGTCCGCTGGTTCGGCACCAATACCGATATCACGGATCAGCTCAAGGCCGAAGAGCAGTTGCGCGATCTGAACCAGACGCTCGAACAGCGGGTTGCGGACACGATCGCCGAGCGCGACCGGTCGTGGCAGATCTCGCAGGACCTGCTGGCTGTCGTCGACTCGAACGGAATCTTCCGCGCGGCCAATCCGGCATGGATGGCCATCCTCGGTTTGCGGACCGATCAAATCGTCGGGCATCGCTATCTCGACCTGATACATCCCGACGACCGTCCCTCGACCGAGCAAGCGCACGATCGTGCGACGTGCGAGCCCACGTCGCGATACGAAAATCGCTTTCGCCACAGAGACGAAAGCTATCGATGGATCTCCTGGACCTCGACGCCCGAAAGCAATCTCATCTACGCAAGCGGCCGCGATATCACGGCCGAGAAGGATGCTTCCGCCGTGCTCGAAGCGACTCGAGATCAATTGCGGCAATCGCAAAAGATGGAGGCCGTCGGTCAACTCACCGGCGGCCTCGCGCACGATTTCAACAATCTGCTGATCGGCATCTCCGGTAGCCTGGAGCTCTTGCAAAGACGCGTGGCGCAAGGCCGCATCAGCGAAGTCGATCGCTACGTCAATGCGGCGCAAGCCGCGGCGCGAAGGGCAGCTTCGCTGACGCACCGGCTGCTCGCGTTCTCACGCCGTCAGACGCTCGACCCCAAGCCGACCGACATCAACCGTCTGATCCAGGAGATGGAGGAATTGATCCGGCGCACGATGGGGCCGGCTATCCATGTCGACGTCGTCGGGGCCGTCGGGCTTTGGACCACGCTGATCGATCCGAACCAGTTGGAGAACGCACTATTGAATCTGTGCATCAACGCGCGCGATGCGATGCCCGATGGCGGTCGGCTGACGATAGAGACCGCCAACAAATGGCTCGACGAGCATGCTGCGCGCGAGCGCGATCTGCTGCCGGGACCATTCCTTTCGCTGTGCGTCACCGATACCGGAACCGGCATGACGCACGAGGTCATCGAGCGCGCCTTCGATCCATTCTTCACGACCAAGCCGATCGGCATGGGAACAGGGCTGGGGCTGTCGATGGTCTATGGCTTCGCGCGTCAATCCGGCGGGCAGGTGCGCATCCATTCGGAAGTCGGCCGGGGCACCATGATGTGCCTTTACCTGCCCCGCAAGCATGGTGCGGCATCGAGTGCGGATGTTACCGGGTCACATGTCGTCGCTCGCGCGGAGCAGGGTCAGACCGTGCTCGTCGTCGATGACGAGCAGACGGTACGGATGCTGGTGACCGAGGTACTCGAGGAGCTCGGGTTCGCCACGCTTGAAGCGAGCGACGGCGCATCAGGACTCGCGGTGCTGCAGTCGGACGCTCGTATCGATCTGTTGATCACCGACGTGGGACTACCCGGCGGCATGAACGGAAGACAAGTCGCCGATGGGGGACGGGTGGTGCGTCCCGGACTCAAGGTGCTGTTCATCACCGGCTATGCGGAGAATGCGGTGGTCGGCAACGGGCATCTGGAGCCCGGGATGCAGGTGTTGACGAAGCCATTCACGATCGACGCGCTGTCCGTACGTGTGAAGGATCTCGTCGGTCACGCTTGAGCAACGAGTGGGCAAGCAAAAAACAAGAAGCCCGCATTGCGGGCTTCTTGCATGCGAATGCCAGTGAAGGACGATCTTCAGGCCTTCGCTTTCAGTGCCTCCTTGCGCGTCTGCAATTGCGCGCCAAGAGCCTTCAAGTCGACTCCCGATTTCCGTGCCTTCGGAAACATCTCGCCTTCCTCTTCCTTTACGTGATGTTTGACGTACTCGGAGAGCACCGTGATCTTTCCGTCGAACATCGGCTCGGTCTCGACGTCCTTGCCCTTGACTTGCGCGATCAGGTTCTTGAGGCTGGCGTGTTCGACCGCTGCCTCGTCCATCATGTCGTCGTCCGCGGTTGACGTGCGCACAGCCGGATAGAAGATTTCCTCTTCGACCTGCGCATGGATGGTGAGCTCGTTGCAGATTTCCTGCACGAGATCGAACTTCTTGGTGGCGCTGCGCGCCTTTTCATATTGCTCGAAGAGACCGCTTACCGTCTCGTGATCCTTGTGCAGCAGTGCGGTGGCATCGACGCCGCCGGAGGAGTTGGCGGGCTTCGGGGCGGTCTTCGACGTGGTGGTGTGGGTCGTGGGCACGAGATATCTCCAGTGAAATGATGTTTGGGGCGGTATCGCTCAGGTGGGCTTACGCGCTTGCGTGGCGTTGCTGTTTCAAGGGCGCTCGATTCACCTTAGCGGACACCGGCTTGTGCCTTAGCCGATCCACCCGTAATTTCGGGCCGGACAAAGACCTATTCCCGGCATCGCGTCCAGACCCGCTCTCGTCCCGTACTTCAGTGGTGCTTGTGACTCTCCGCATTGCGCTTGCGGGTCGCTGCGCCCTTGCGCGCCGCGGCCGAACGGTCCGCGGCCGAGCGCGACGCGGCGGCGCCGCCGCCAAGCGCGCCGCCTCGATGAGCAGCGGGATGGCCCGTCTCCGATCCACGGCCGGATCCGCTTTTCTTCCCGCCGCCGTCGTCCTTGTTGACGGTGGCCCAGGCGCGCCGCTCGGCTTCCTTGTCTGACACGCCGCGCTTTTCGTAACCCTCCGCGATGTGGTCGGCCTTGCGTTCCTGCTTGTCGGTGTACTTCGATTTGTCTCCGCGTGGCATGACAGACTCCTCGACAGTGATCGTCAGTGATGGGCGCTTCTGGCGCGGGAATCGTCGCAACAAGAGAAGCGACCGCCCGATCGTCCGACGATCGCCTGTCCGGTGAAGTGGGCGAACGACTGCATTTCATGCCGGAGATATCTGACAAACACGCACAGGGTTTGCCCGACAAGAGCCAACGGACAAGCGGCGCTACGATGCAGGATGCCTAACGATCGTCGCGAACCGCTTGCGCACTATTGGTCGAAGCGGGATTTCAAGATCACTTCGGAGCCGAAGGGCAAGCACGCGAAGCCCGCGCGGTCACTTTCATTCGTCATTCAGAAGCACGCGGCAACGCGGCTTCACTATGACTTTCGTCTCGAGCTCGATGGCGTGCTGCTGTCGTGGGCGGTTCCCAAGGGACCGAGCTACGACCCGACCGTCAAGCGCATGGCCATCCATGTCGAAGACCACCCCCTGGCTTATGGCGCATTCGAAGGGACCATTCCGCCCAAGCAATATGGCGCCGGCAAGGTGATCGTCTGGGACAACGGCACGTGGACTCCCGTCGGCAACCCTCGGGAGGGGCTGAAAATCGGCAAGCTCGTCTTCGAGTTGCACGGACAAAAGATGGCCGGGCTTTGGGAACTCGTCCGGATTGCGAAACCCGGCGACCGGCAACAGCCGTGGCTCTTGTTCAAGAAGCGGGACGCGTACGCGCGTCCCCTCTCCGAATACGACGTGGTCGCCGCATTGCCGGACAGCGTGATCTCGAAACCGCTGGGGCAGGTCGCGGCGAGGGTCGAGCCCGACGCTGGCGCCATTGAACCCGCGGCCGGCAACAGCGGTCCCGTTGCCCCGTCGACGAAGGATGCGAAGTCGAGAGCCGCGCGCGACGGTGCGTCTCACTCGGACATCGCCGGTGCCATCAAGGCCCCGTTGCCCGACACTCTCTCGCCACAGTTGGCGACTCTGGCCGCCGGCATTCCGTTGGCCGGCGATTGGATCTACGAGGCCAAGTGGGACGGCTATCGAATACTCACGCGAATCGAAAAAGGCCGGCCTCGCCTGATCACACGCGGCGGGCACGACTGGTCCGACAAAATGCCCGACATCGTCGACGACCTCGGGAAGCTTGGCGCGAAGTCCGCATGGCTGGACGGCGAGATCGTCGTGTTGGGTAAGGCCGGAGTGCCGGACTTCAATGCGTTGCAAAAGGCATTCGACAGGAAGAGCACGGACACGATCGTCTATTTCCTTTTCGATGTCCTGTACCTCGACGGCTACGATTTGCGGAGCGCACCGTTGTCCGAACGCCGGCGGGTACTGAACGCATTCCTGGACCGCAATGCCAGCGATCGCGTGCGACATAGCGAGAGCTTCGACGCGGATGCCGCGTCGCTGCTGTCGTCTGCGTGTGCGATCGGGCTCGAAGGCATCATCGCCAAGCGCAGCGATGCGCGTTATGAATCGCGCCGCACCGAAACGTGGCTCAAGCTCAAGTGCAAGCAGCGCCAGGAGTTTGTGGTTTGCGGCTTCGTCGATCGCACCAACGGCGCGTCCCAGGTCGGAAGCCTCATCCTCGGCATTCATGACGACAACGGCAAGCTGATTCCGGCAGGCAGCGTCGGCACCGGGTGGAGCGCCGACGAATCGCACGCGCTTCATCAAAAGCTCATCAAGCTTCAAACGCCGCAGTCGCCTTTCGATCCATCTACCGTCAAGCAGCCTGGCCGTTGGTCCAGACGCGTTGCCGGCAGCGAACGTTGGCTCTTGCCGCGCGCGGTTGCCGAAGTCGAGTTCGCGGAATGGACGCCGGACGGACAGATCCGGCACGCATCGTTCGTCGCATTGCGAACCGACAAGCCGGCACGCGCGATTACCCGTGAGGTTGCCGCCAAGCCGGCGGGTGCGATGCCGACGCGAAAAGCAACTGCGAAGCGCGCGGCATCGAGCGGTATTCGCGTGACGCACGGAGAACGCGTCATCGATCCAGGCACAGGCCTCACCAAGCTCGATCTGGTCCGCTACTACGAATCGGTTGCCGAGTGGATCCTGCCCCATCTTCAAGGTCGTCCCTGCTCATTGGTGCGCGGGCCCGCTGGCGTCACGGGCCAGCTCTTTTTTCAGAAACACGGCGAGAAGATCGGCATCCCCGGCATCACTGAGCTCGACGCCGCGCTATGGCCCGGCCATGCCGCTCTGCTCGAGATCGACACGGCCGAAGCCCTAGCCGGTGCAGCGCAGATGAACGTGATCGAACTCCATACCTGGAATTCGACTTCGAGGAATATCGACAAGCCCGACCGCATCGTGTTCGACCTCGACCCCGGCGAGGGCACGACGTGGCAGCAGGTCCAGGAAGCCGCCACCCTGGTGCGAACGATGCTCTCGGAGTTGTCGCTGGAGTCGTGGCTCAAGACCAGCGGCGGCAAGGGATTGCACGTGGTGGTCCCGCTCGCGCCGCGGCTCGAATACGATGCCGTGAAGGAATTCTCGCAGGCGATCGTGCAGCATCTGGCGAGGACGATTCCTTCGCGCTTCGTGGCAAGAAGCGGGGCCGCGAACCGGGTCGGCAAACTGTTCGTCGACTATCTGCGCAACGGGCACGGTGCGACCACCGCGGCGGCCTATTCGGCACGATCCCGACCCGGGATGGGCGTTTCGATGCCGGTCCGATGGGATGAGCTTTACGAACTCCAGAGCGGTGCGCAGTGGACCATCGCAAGTGCTCGCGAATATCTTTCGTTTCAATCGACCGATCCCTGGGCCGCTTACTGGAAGACGAAACAGACATTGACAGTAGCGATGAAAAAACTCGGATTCAAGCCCGCAAGGAGCGGGGCGTGATCACGCCGATAGGCCTCCGCTGACGTACCGATGCCTACGATGGAAAAAGGCAACGCACTCGCGGCGATGTCTCCACCGGCACCCGAACAAAGATATTGAGAAAACGCGTCGCAAGCATAGACTGGCTTCGCGCCGACATGGCGCGCGACGTCCGACAGATCAAGCTCACAACGCCTTGGATCGCGACGCTCGATCCGCACTCACGAGGACAGCGATGAAGAGAACATCGAGGAGCGCTTCGCACAACTCTACGCGGCCAAACGGGAACTGGGCGAGTTGCGTCTCGGCCTGTTTCGGGGCCTTGCAAAGTGGACGGCCGGCGATGTCGAAATCGCCGCGATCGCCCCGGCGATCGCGGCTTTCGAGGCGGGACATTCGAAGCTGATTCAAACCATCAGCGCTCACCGCATCAACCCGCCCGACTGCGCCAGGGAAACGCCCTGAGGCAACTCCGCGTCGCAACCCGCGTTCTCGCGGGCTTTTCTTCATGCGAGTGGAGAAGGGCGCTCGATCGTGTAGGACCATCACTGGTTTTTGCTGCGGTCGTGGAATTGGAGCAACCTCTGGTTAAAGACGCATTCCCTGCGCGACGTGTTCGATTTTGCGAAGCGTGCGCCGTTGCTAGACTTACGCATCAACAGATGAACGCAGCAATATTGCGAAGGAAGCATCAGTGAAAGTCGAAACATCCCACGAAGTGCTGGACCGCCGTCAGATCGTCAGTGCGCTACGAAGCCTGCGCCGCGGCGACTTCTCCGTGCGACTGCCCGAAGACGTCGCCGATGGCGACGCCGAGATCGCATCGCTCTTCAACGAGGTCGTGAGCCTGAACGAAGAACTTACGCGCGAGTTCGAGCGGCTCTCGATGGTGGTCGGCAAGGAAGGGCGCATCACGCAACGCGGCCGGATCAAGTCGGCAACCGGCGGATGGGAAACCGCGATTCGTTCGGTCAACGATCTGATCGAAGACATGGTGCAGCCTACCGCCGAGGTCGCCCGCGTGATCGGCGCCGTCGCCAAGGGCGATCTGTCGCACACGATGACGGTCGAGATCGACGGGCGTCCGTTGCGCGGCGAATTTCTTCGCATCGGCAACGTCGTCAACACGATGGTCGAGCAGCTTGCCTCGTTCGCGTCCGAGGTCACGCGCGTAGCTCGCGAAGTGGGTACCGAGGGAAAGCTGGGCGGCCAGGCCAACGTGAAGGGCGTCGCCGGCACGTGGAAGGATCTCACCGACAACGTGAACGCGATGGCGACCAACCTGACCGGTCAGGTGCGCAACATCGCTGAGGTGACGACCGCGGTGGCATCGGGCGACCTCTCCAAGAAGATCACGGTGGAAGTGAAGGGCGAGATCCTCGAACTGAAGAACACCATCAACACGATGGTCGATCAGTTGAACGGCTTCGCATCCGAAGTCACGCGCGTGGCACGCGAGGTCGGCACCGAAGGCAAGCTCGGCGGACAGGCGCAGGTACCGGGTGTGGGTGGCACGTGGAAGGATTTGACCGACAACGTCAACGCGATGGCGACCAACCTGACCGGTCAGGTCCGCAACATCGCCGAGGTGACGACCGCCGTCGCATCGGGCGACCTGTCGAAGAAGATCACGGTGGAAGTGAAGGGCGAAATCCTCGAGTTGAAGAACACCATCAACACGATGGTCGACCAGTTGAACGGCTTCGCATCCGAGGTGACGCGTGTGGCGCGCGAGGTGGGTACCGAAGGCAAGCTCGGCGGGCAGGCGCAGGTACCCGGGGTCGGCGGCACGTGGAAGGACCTGACCGACAACGTAAACCTGATGGCCGACAACCTCACGGGCCAGGTGCGCAATATCGCCGAGGTGACAACGGCCGTCGCGTCGGGCGACCTGTCGAAAAAAATCACGGTCGATGTGAAGGGCGAAATTCTCGAACTGAAGAACACCATCAACACGATGGTCGACCAGCTCAACGGTTTCGCGTCGGAGGTCACGCGCGTGGCGCGCGAGGTCGGCACCGAAGGCAATCTCGGTGGCCAGGCGCAGGTACCGGGTGTGGCGGGCACGTGGGCCGACCTGACCGACAACGTCAACCTGATGGCCGCGAACCTCACGGGCCAGGTGCGCAACATCGCCGAGGTGACGACCGCGGTCGCACGTGGCGACCTGTCGAAGAAGATCACCGTCGACGTGAAGGGCGAGATCCTCGAGTTGAAGGACACCATCAACGTGATGGTCGATCAGCTCATCAGCTTTGCATCGGAAGTGACGCGGGTCGCACGCGAGGTCGGGACCGAAGGCAAGCTCGGCGGACAGGCGCAGGTGCCCGGTGTGGGCGGCACGTGGAAGGACCTGACCGACAACGTCAACCTGATGGCCGAGAACCTGACGGGCCAGGTGCGCAACATCGCCGAGGTGACGACGGCCGTGGCATCGGGCGATCTGTCCAAGAAGATCACGGTCGACGTCAAGGGCGAGATCCTGGAGTTGAAGAACACCATCAATGTGATGGTCGATCAGTTGAACGGCTTCGCGTCCGAAGTCACGCGCGTGGCGCGCGAAGTCGGCTCGGACGGCAAGCTTGGCGGACAGGCAGATGTGCGTGGCGTCGGCGGCACGTGGAAGGACCTGACCGACAACGTCAATGCGATGGCCGCGAACCTGACGGGTCAGGTGCGCAACATCGCCGAGGTCACCACCGCAGTTGCGCTGGGCGACCTGTCCAAGAAGATCACGGTGGAAGTGAAGGGCGAGATTCTCGAACTGAAGAACACCATCAACACGATGGTCGACCAGCTCAACGGCTTCGCGTCCGAGGTGACACGGGTGGCGCGCGAGGTCGGCACCGAAGGCAACCTCGGTGGCCAGGCGCAGGTGCG
>JBBSGB010000033.1:0-41693 GCA_038254545.1 Burkholderiales bacterium
ATCATGCGATCTTCGATCGCGGCCAGGCGCGCGGGACACTCGGGATGCCACGAGCCCATCTCGTGAGCCGAACAATCGGGATGCGAATACCACGCCGTAACGACCGCACGGGTTCTCGCAGTGCAATCGGATGCCGACGCGACGTCGGTCGCGATGCCGACAGAGTCTTCCGGGATGGTGTTCATGACGATGGGGCGGACAGCGGTGGCTGCCGATGCCTGGCGCAGAGCCGACGATTATGCCCGAGCACGAGTCCGGCAGGCGCACGTGCGAAAATCCACGCCCATGCAGCTATCCCTCGACGCACTGATCGCGCAAGTCTCCGAAGTCATCCTCGGCAAGGACACCGCCATCCGGCAATGCGTGACCTGCCTGCTCGCCGGCGGTCACCTGCTGATCGAAGACCTGCCAGGTGTCGGCAAGACCACGCTTGCGCATGCACTCGCGGTGTCGCTCGGGCTGCGCTTCTCGCGCGTGCAATTCACCAGCGACCTGTTGCCCACCGACATCGTCGGCGTGTCGATCTACGAGCGGCGCGAAGACGGCGCGTTAGCGACCGGGGCCGCGGGCCGTTTCGTATTTCATCCCGGCCCGATCTTCTCGGAGATCCTGCTTGCAGATGAAGTCAATCGCGCCACGCCGAAGACGCAGAGCGCCCTGCTCGAAGCGATGGAAGAACGCCAGGTATCGTCCGACGGCGCGACTCGCGCGTTGCCCGAACCTTTCTTCGTGATCGCCACGCAGAATCCCTTTCATCAGATCGGTACCTTTCCGTTGCCGGAGTCGCAACTCGATCGCTTTTTGATGTGCATCGCGCTCGGCTATCCCGATGCGCGTGCCGAGCGCGCGCTGCTCGAGGGCGAAGACCGACGCCTGTTGATGAGGAGACTGAACCGCATCCTCGATCCCGCGCAACTGCTGGCGCTCCAGTCCGAGGTGCGCGGTGTCCACGCTTCGTCTGCGCTACTCGACTACATCCAGGCCCTGGTCGCAGCGACGCGTCACTCCGCCACCTTCGCCGAGGGCCTTTCCCCGCGCGGTGCGCTGTCGCTGCTGCAGGCCGCACGCGCCTGGGCGCTGCTTGCGCAACGCGACCACGTGCTGCCCGAGGACGTGCAGGCAGTGTGGGTGCCGGTGGTCAACCATCGCCTGCGGCCGTTGGCGCCGCGCGGCGCATCGCACGTCGCGCAGCGCGAATCGGCGTTGCAACTGCTCGCGACCGTGCCGGTCTCGTGAGGATGCGATGAGTGCGTCTGCGACGCGCCTCCGTGCGTACATCGCGACCAAGGTCTTTCAGCCGCGCGGCTCCGAAGCGGGCGAGGTCTTCCTCAACCAGCGCCGCGTCTTCATCCTGCCCACGCGCGCCGGCCTGATGCTGGCATTGATGCTGGTCGCGCTACTGCTGGGCTCGATCAACTATTCGCTGTCGCTCGGCTTCGCGCTCACGTTCATGGTGGTCGGCGTGGCGTGGATCGGCATGCTGCTGACGTTTCGCAATCTCGCGCACCTGCATCTGCGGCCGCTGCGGGTCGATCCGGTGTTCGCGGGGGAACCTGCCGACTATCGGCTGGTGATTCGCAACGCGGCCGCCTTCGACCGCTATGCGATCAAGCTTAGATTCGACGGCCTGGCGCAGAGCGTCCCCTGCGATCCCGCCGCCGGTCTCGAAGAGGACGTGACGATCCCGGTGCCGACCACGCGCCGCGGCATGCAGGCGATGCCGCGCATCACGCTGACGACACGCTTTCCGCTCGGTCTGTGGCGCGCGTGGAGCTATTGGCAACCCGCGCTCTACGCATTGGTCTATCCGCGTCCCGCCGAGCCCGGTGTGCCGCTGCCGTTCGCGGAGGGTGATGGACGGGAAGCAGAGGCGCATCACGTGCGCGGCAGCGAGGACTTCGCCGGATTGCGCGCGTATGTACCCGGCGATCCGGTGCGCCACATCGCCTGGCGTGCGATGGCGCGCAATCCCGAAGGGCGGCCGCTCACCAAGATGTTCGACGGCGGTGCGAGCGGCGAGGCGTGGCTGACTCTCGATGCCGCGCTCGCGCACACGGCCGCATTTGCAGGTGCACTGCGAGGAACACGGCAAGACGCGCATCGAGACGCCGAGGAGGCCGCGCTCTCGCTGATCGCGCGCTGGGTGCTCGATGCCGAAGCGCAGGCGACGCGTTATGGCCTCGACCTGCATACCGTTCGCATCGTGCCCGCTCACGGTCCGGCGCATCGCTCGGCCTGCCTGGAAGCGCTTGCGCTTTTCACGCGATGAGCCTGCTGCCGCAGTCGTGGCGGTCATCCTCGGCGGGGTTATCGTCCAGGCCCGCCGCATCATTCACTTCACCTCCATCTCGCGATCGCGCGGTCTCGCGCGTCATCGCGGCGATCGCACGACGCGAACGCGAAGTGCGCGACATGATGTGGCTGCTGCTCACGCTCGTGTGGGTGCTCGCGCCACACGCGCTGGTGCTGCCGTCATGGGTCAGCGCCACGGTCGTGGCGTTGATCGTGTGGCGCGCGTGGATCACGTGGCGCGGGCATCGCCTGCCGCATCGCCTGCTGCCGATCGCGCTGACCTGCGTGGCAGGCATTGCCGTGTGGCTGCAGTATCGAACCATCTTCGGCAAGGACGCCGGCGTGGCGTTCGTGGTGATCCTGCTCGGATTGAAGCTGCTCGAAATGCGCGCGCGCCGCGACATCTTCGTGGTGATCTTCCTGTGCCTGTTCGTGATGTTGACCGCATTATTCGAATCGCAATCGATGGCGATGGCCGCCGTGTTGATGGTCGGCCTGTGGATGCTGGTCACCGCGCTGGTGTCGGTGCAGTTCGTGTCGCGCGAGCCGCGCTGGCGCGTCAAGGCGAGCATGGCCGCGCGGCTGGTGCTCTACGCGCTGCCGTTGATGGCCGCGTTGTTCGTGTTCTTTCCGCGCGTCGAAGGACCGCTGTGGGGGATGCCGAGCGACGCGTACGCGGCCAAGACCGGGCTGTCCGAGACGATGTCACCCGGCAGCTTCGGTCGCCTGTCGGAGTCGCGCGAGATCGCGTTTCGCGCGCGCTTCACGGGCCGTACTCCCGTGCCGGCCGAACGCTATTGGCGCGGGCCGGTGCTGGGTGTGTTCGATGGACGAGCGTGGACGCCGCTGACGTCCTCTCTGATGCCGCTGCGCGTGCGTCGCGCGTCCGCATCGACCAATGCATCGCGCAACATCGTGATCGATCCCGCATCGGCGGTCGATTACAGCGTGACGCTCGAGCCGAGCAATCGGCCGTGGCTGTTCGCGCTAGACATCCTTCCCGAGCGGCCGACGTCGAGCGCATTCGCCGCGCGCGTGCGGCCCGATCTGCAGGTCGTCGCCGACAGCCTGATCCACGATCGCGTGCTGTACACCGCCAGGTCGTACACGCGCTATCGGGTGGGTGGTGACGAGAGCCGCGCGCGCATGCAGGACTGGCTGGAGCTGCCGCCAGGATTCAATCCCCGTACGCATGCCCTCGCCGCGCAGATGCAGGCCGAAGCGGGTCGCAGCGAGGCGGGGCTGGCAGGATCGATCGAACGAACGAACGAAGAAGCGCGTCACAATCGCGCGCTGATCGATCGCGCCATCGCGATGATCCGCACGCAGGGCTTCGTCTACACGCTCGATCCGCCGCCGCTCGGTCGCGACTCGGTCGACGAGTTTCTCTTCGATAGCAAGCGCGGTTACTGCGAACACTATGCAAGCGCCTTCGTGGTCCTGATGCGCGCGCTCGACATCCCGGCGCGCGTCGTGACCGGCTATCAGGGCGGCGAGATCAATCCCGTCGATGGTTATCTCGAAGTCAGGCAGCGCGACGCCCATGCGTGGGCCGAGGTGTGGCTGACGGGCGAGGGTTGGATGCGCGTCGATCCGACGGCCGCGGTAGCGCCCGATCGCATCGAGCGCGGCACGGCCGAAGCGCTCGCGGACGCGCAGGGCTTTGCTGGCTTCAAAGTTTTTGGCGGGCAGGGTTCGTGGCTCGCCGACCTCTTGCAGAAGACGCGTTTCAACTGGGATGCGGTCGGCAACGCCTGGAATCAATGGGTGCTCGCGTACAACACCGATCGGCAGAGCTCGCTGTTGTCGGGGCTGGGCATCGAGAAGATCGATTGGCAGGTGCTGACGATCGCATTGATCATCACGTTCGGTGCGCTGCTCGCCGGCATCGGCGCGCTCACCGTGTTTCGCCGTGTCAGGCCCGACCCGATGGTGATGTTGTACGACAAGGCCTGCGCGACCCTGGCGCGCGCGGCGCGATCGAAAGATGCGGCCACGCATGCGAGCGAGCGCCATGCGTCCGAAGGGCCGCGCGCCTATCTCGCGCGAATTCGCGAGCGCCTGCCCGAGCCCTTGCGAGCGCGGGCCGACGCGACCATCGCACTCTATGAGCAACTGCGCTGTGCGCGACACGACGCCGGCGGGGGCGCCACACTGCGCGCCCGCTTCGCCGCGAGCGTCGCCGCGCTGCGTTCCTGACATGACTTCGGCTCGACGTCGCTTCTGCGGTTCGGCTGCACTCGCGCTCGCGCTTCCGCTTGCGCGTCCCTTGGCTTTCGGCCTCGCCGCGATCGCGAGTCCAGGCGCGGCCGTCGCGGCCAAGCGTAAACCGAAGAAGCCCGTTGCATCGAAGCCCTCGGTCGAACCGATCGATTATTCGCAACGCGCCGACGTACTCGACTACATCGACGAGCTGGTTGCGCGCGAAGGCTTCGCGCGCGACGCCTTGATCCGTCTGTTCGCGGACGCGCACTACAGCGCAACCGCGGCGCGCCTGATGATGCCCGCAACGGTCAACGTCAGGCGCGACTGGAACGTCTATCGCGCCCGCTTCGTCGAGCCGGTGCGCCTGGGCTCGGGCTTCAGGTTCTGGGACGACAACGCGGCGCTGCTCGAACGTGCGGAGCGCGACTACGGCGTGCCGCCCGAGATCGTGGTCGGCATCCTCGGCGTCGAAACCGTCTATGGTCGCAACACCGGCAGCTTTCGCGTGATCGACGCACTGACGACTCTGGCGTTCGACTATCCGAACAAGGCGCGCGACCGCTCGGCTTTCTTTCGCGAGCAATTGACCGATGCCCTGGTCCTCACGCGCAACGACGCCAGCGACATGAAGGGTGGAACAAGCGCCGCCGCCGCCTTGCGTGGCTCCTATGCGGGCGCGATCGGCATGCCGCAATTCATGCCGGGCAGCATCCTGCGCTTTGCGGTCGACTATGACGGCGACGGCCGCATCGATCTCGTGGGCAGTACCGCCGACATCATCGGCAGCGTCGCGAACTTCCTGGCGCAGCACGGATGGGTCCGCGATCTTGTTACCCATGTGCCGCTGGTACATGCGCAACCCTTCGATCCCCTGCAGGCTGTGAGCATCGAGGCGATGGTGAGCGCGGGCAGCGCGCCGAGCTATGCCTATGCCGACCTGGTGGCCGCGGGATTTGCCGCAGCATCGTCAGGCGCCGGGGCAGGCCAGGCGACGCCACCTGGCACGCCGCTCGCGCTGATCGACCTGCCCAGCGGCAGCGATGCGAGCGGCAACGCCATCGTGGGCTATCTCGCGGGCACGCAGAACTTCCACGTGATCACGCGCTACAACCGCAGCTACTTCTATGCGTTCTCGGTGATCGAGTTGGGGGGCACGATCAAGGCGCTGCGGATGGCACGCCGATAGACCTACCGCGGCCCCCAGATCGACGTCAGGTCCGGCACCGAATACTCCGCTTCCTCGGCCGGCGCGCGCAGCGCATCGACGTGCGCGCGAATCGCATCGAGATGCTCGGCGATCAGCATGCGGCGCACGAAGTTCTCGTACTCGCGCTTGATCGACTCCTTGCCGGTGTCGATGCGTTGCCATTTGCCGTCGGAGGCGCGTATCGAGATGCGATAGGCGACCTGGATGTATTCGCCGTTGACACGGAAGCTGTTGGACTTGTTGACGCGATGGCGGATCGTGCCCTCATCGACCAGCGGCTGGTAAGACGCGAGCAATTCCTTGTGCAGTAGCGCGCTCTTGCCGATCTTGTTGCGATGGCGCGTCTTGATGACTTCATAGAGATCCGGATGCTCGCTGATGAAGCGCTCCAGAATCGACTGCCTCGACTCTTCGATGTCCATGGTCTTCCTGTGATCGGACCGGAACTGCGGCGACTACGATACCCGAAAGATGTGCGGGGTGGCCACCGCAGCGAGCACAAAGGCAGCGCCGCGCGACGCAAGTGTCTCAGGCGGGAAACACACCGGTCGAGAGATAGCGGTCTCCGCGATCGCAAACTACGAAGACGATGGTGGCGTTCTCGAGCGTCTCGGCGACGCGCAGCGAGATCACTAGCGCTCCCGCAGCCGAGATGCCGCAGAAGATGCCTTCCTCGGCCGCCATGCGGCGCGCCATCGCCTCGGCATCGGCCTGGCTCACGTTCTCGGTCTGGTCCACGCGAGACGCGTCGAAGATCTTCGGCAGGTAAGCCTCGGGCCATTTGCGGATGCCGGGAATCTGCGAGCCCTCGTCGGGCTGCGCGCCGACGATGCGGATCGAAGGATTCTTTTCCTTCAGGAACCGCGATACGCCCATGATGGTCCCGGTGGTGCCCATGCTGGACACGAAGTGCGTCACCGTACCCTGCGTGTCGCGCCAGATTTCCGGGCCGGTGGTCTCGTAGTGCGCGCATGGGTTGTCGGGATTGGCGAACTGGTCGAGGATCACGCCCCGCCCTTCGCTCTGCATCTTCTCGGCGAGGTCGCGCGCGAACTCCATGCCGCCATCCTTCGAGGTCAGCACGATCTCGGCGCCGAAGGCGCGCATCGTCTGGCGGCGCTCCATCGACAGGTGCTCGGGCATGATCAGCACCATGCGATAGCCGCGGATCGCGGCCGCCATCGCGAGCGCGATGCCGGTGTTGCCGCTGGTCGCTTCGATCAGCGTGTCGCCGGGCTTGATGGTGCCGCGCTCCTCGGCGCGCCTGATCATCGACAGGGCCGGCCTGTCCTTCACCGATCCGGCGGGATTGTTGCCCTCGAGCTTGCCGAGGATGACGTTGCCGCGCCTCTGGTTGCGTTCGCCCGGAATGCGCAGCAGCCGCACCAGCGGGGTATTGCCGACCGTGTCTTCGATGGTCGGGTAGCGAATGTCGGCGTGAGTGTGCGTCTGCGCGCGAGAAGAACTGGCCTGCATGGAGAACGAAGCTGAGCTTTTCGAAGTGACGATGAAGGGCGAAAGAAGGCGATCAGTGTAGCCACAAAAACCAAACCCCGCGAAGGCGGGGTCTGGTGTGGGGCCTGCAACGCGGGGCTCGACGATGCGAACCCCGTGGGGCAGCGAGGCTTACTTCTTCGTCGTCGTGGTGGTGCTGTCGGTCGCAGTTGCGTCGCCCTTCTTGGACTTCGACTTGGTGGTCTTGGTCTCCGTGGTCGCTGCGTCATCAGCCTTGGACGACTTCGTCGTTTTGGTCTCGGTCGCCATCGCCGCGCCGTCCTTGCCGTCCTTCTTCATGGTCGTCGTCTTGGTGGCCTTGGTGTCGCCCATCGCGTCGGACTTGGTCGCGGTGGTGGTGCTCTTCGACACGGCCGCGGTGGTGCTCGGCGCCTCGGTCCTCGACTTCGTGACCGTGGTCTTGCTGTTCACGTCGGCTGACGGCGGGACCGCGGCAGACGCCGTGCCGGACTTGCCGGTGGTCGTCTTGCTGCTCGTCGTGGCTGGTGCCATCGCGGGCGCATCGGCCTTGGCCTTGCCACCGACCGTCAGCCCGGCTTGGGAGAACGTGGCCGAGTTCTTGTCGCCGACGCCCGAGACGCGGGTTTCCAGATCGGCCCAATCCTTGAAGTTGCCCTTCTTGCGTTCGGCGATGATCTTCGCCGAGATCGCCGGGCCTATGCCCTTGATCGATTCGAGCTGCGCCTGATCAGCGCTATTGACATCGACCGCCGCGAGCGCGAAGCCGGTCGCGGCGAAGAATGCGACGGCCACCGTCGCGAGCGAAACCATCAGTCTCTTGAGCATGCGTGTCTCCTGTCGTTCGAAACCCCCGAGCAGGCGAGGGCGGTCCTGCACCCATCAACGGCGGATCGGACAGGCCAGTTGACACAAGGCGCGTTCGCAAATGGTCGTCAGACGGGTCGCACCGTCACGCCTACCGCCAACCGATGTTCGCCCCCGCCGCGGATGATTCCGCGCAGCGGACTCACGTCGCCGAAGTCGCGCCCGGTTGCGAGCGTGACGTGCGAGGTCGAGGGAATCACGTCGTTGGTCGGGTCGAGGTCCAGCCACAGGCCGTCGTGGTCCCGGCCGTTGCCATCACGCGACGGGCACCACACCGATGCCCACGCATGCGATGCATCGGCGCCGACCAGACGCGCACGGCCCGGCGGCGGGTTCGTGAGCAGATAGCCGCTGACGTAGCGCGCCGCGAGACCGAGCGCGCGCAGGCCGCCGATCATGATGTGCGCGAAGTCCTGGCACACGCCGCGGCGCGCGCCGAAGGCTTCGAGCACGGGCGTGGTGATGTCGGTGCTGTCGGAAACGTAGGTGAAGTCTTCGAACATGCGATGCATGAGGTCGATCGCCGCTTCCGCGATCGGTGCGCCTTCTCGAAACGACAGCGCCGCATAGCTTCCCAGTTCGCGATGACGTGGAACGAAAGGCGATGCGAATGCGAACTCGCTGGGCGGCGCGTAGATCGCCGCCGAGCGATAGGCGAGCTGCTGCGCCACCCGCTGCCACGGCAAGGTCGCCGATGGCGCGAAGCCTTCGTATCGTGGAGCGATGCGCACGCGGCTGGTGGCGCGCACCGCGAGCCTCGCATGCGGCGTGTCGAGCGTGAAGTAGGTGCGCCGGTTGCCGAATACGTCGAGCATGGCCCGTTCTATCGTCGGGGTCGGAACGATGTCGAGCCGAAAACTTTCGAGCTGCTGGTGTGACGGAGCTGCGGGACGCAGATAGGCGATGTGGTGTGCCAGCGCGACATCGCTCGCGTAGCGATAGCTGGTGTCGTGGACGACTTCGAGCACGACGGCATCTACGGCGCCGTCGCCTGCCGCATCGCGCGCGGCAGCGTGCCTGGGAACCACGGCATTCACCGCGCGATCGTCTGCCACAGGTCGCCGACGATGCTGAAGTAGCGCAGCGCGATGTCGTTCGACAAGCTGCGTGCAAGCGCCGTGAGTTCGCGCGTCAGGACCAGCGCAGCGCTCATCCCGCCTTCGTCGTCGCGCTCGACCAGTGCGGGCAGGGTCGTGCCGATGCCCTCATGCGGAAAACCGGCGAGCAGGTCGCCTGCGGGTCCCGCGCCGGTGTCGGGCAGGCGCGGGAGTTCGCGGCGCAATACTTCGACCATGGTTGCCAGCGCGCGGGGATTCTCGGTATCGAAGATCACGAGGTCGAGCAGCGCCGGCAACTCCTGCCGGCGTTGATAGAGCGACCGATAGGTGATGGTGCTGTCGAACAGGCCGAGCACCAATGCGAAGGCACGATCGCGTTCGCTTTGCAGCACCTCGTGCTCGAGCATGATGCTCAGCGCGTTCGACATGGTCTGCATCCGCTCGATCTGGCGTCCGATCGTGAGCAGCCGCCAGCCGTCGTCGCGCGTCATGCGGTCGGTCTGCGCGCCGGTGATCGCATAGAGTTGCGTGCCGACGTGCTCGAGCGCGTCGCGCGCGACCGCGCCGGTGACCGTCGCGTCGGATCGCATCGCATCGACCCGCGCGCCGAGACGCGCATCGAAATCCTCGACCGTCGATGAAACCAGTCGCCAATGTTCGGACGACAGGCGGTCGCGAATCTGTCCGGCCGCACGCGACATCGCATGCAGCGCGAAACCCACGCCGCGATTGCCGCCGGACGCGGGAAGGCCCTCGAGCAGCGCACGCTCGAACACGCGCGGCGCGATGCGTGGCGAAGGCACTGCGCGCAGCGCCAAGCCCGCAATGACGCACAACTCGTGGACCGCATCGAAGAACGAAGACGGGAGACTGTCGTCCGCGGGCAGCCGGTTGAGCACGAGGCGAGTGAGACGCACGCCGTATTCGGCGCGCTCGGTATAGCGGCCCATCCAGTACAGGTTCTCTGCGGCGCGGCTCGACACCGGACGCGCGCGCGTCGTGCGTGCGGCGACCAGTTCTTCGGGTTGGAGCTTGGCGGGCAGCAACGAGAATTCATCGACCTCGCCTTCAGTGCGCACCCAGGTGTCGAGGCTCGATCCGCCGCGTTGCATGGAGACGATCTGCCGATCGCGATTGGCGATGCGCGCGAGCGCGCCGGGCAGCACACGCCAGCGCTTGTCACCATCGGCACGTGTGCCCAACCCGGGATCGGCGATCGCGAATACGCGCAGCATCGCCGCGCGCGGCACGATGCGTCCGCCGGTCCAGGTCGGCGCTTGAGACAGCGGCAGATGACCCTGCACCGTGTACGCATCGGGGTCGGCCTCGATGCGTTTCTTCCAGACGTCCAACTGATTCACGGATGCGGTCGCACCCATCAAAGGCTCGAACGAAGGTCGCGCCGCGGTTGCCGGGTAGGTGGGCTTGACGACGCGATGCGCGAGATCGGGAAGCACCGCCACGCGTGCCGCCGACTCGCCGCACCACCACGACGGCAACGATGCGAGACGCAACTCTTCGCCCAACATGCGGCGCGCGATCGCGGGCAGGAATCCGTTCAACCCCGGTGACTCCAGGAATCCGCAACCGAGCGCGTTGGCGACCAGCACGTGGCGTGCGCGTATCGCCTGGATCAGGCCGGGCACGCCCAGCGTCGATTCGGATCGAAGCTCGACCGGATCGCAGAAGTCGTCGTCCAGGCGCCGCAGGATCGCGTGTACGCGCGCTAGACCATGCATGGTCTTCAGATAGACGCGCTCGCCACGTACCGTGAGGTCAGAGCCTTCGACCAGCGGCAAGCCCAGATAACGCGCCAGATAGGCGTGCTCGAAATAGGTCTCGTTGTAGGGGCCGGGGGTCAGCAACACGATGCGCGGCACACGCTCCTGCGCATCTTCGTCGACCCCAAGCCTCGCGAAGGCGCGTTCGAGCGTGCTCTCGCTCAGGTCCACCGGCACCGGCTCGTCGAACATCGTGTGGCCTTCGCGATGCACGAGTTTTTCGAGCATGTCGACGACGTGGCGATAACTTGCCGCCAGATGCTGGACGCGAAGATCGTTGAAGGCTTCCGGAAACAGCCGCGAGATCGTCAGGCGGTTCTCGAGCGCATAGCCCAGGCCCGAGGGCGCCTGCGTGCGTTGCGAGACCACGCTCCACGCGCCGTCGGGTCCGCGCGCGAGATCGAAGGCGACGATGTGCAGGCGCACGTCAGCCGGCACATCGACGCCGTGCATCACGCGCATGTAGCCCGGATGGCCCTGCACCAGAGCGGGGGGGATCAGACCTTCGGCGATCAGTTGCTGCGGGCCGTAGATATCGCTCGCGATCGCATCGAGCAAGGCCGCGCGCTGCGCGACGCCTGCTTCGATCGCATGCCACTCGACGTCATCGACGATGAACGGCAACAGGTCGAGCGACCAGGGGCGCGGCGGGCCCTCGTCGGCATACACCGTGTAGGTGATGCCGTTCTCGTGGATCTGTCGCGCGACCACATCCTGGCGCCTATCGAGATCCGCGAAGCCGTCGGCGCCGAGCAATTCGAAGAAGCGTTGCCACGATTCGCGCAATGCGCCTGCGCTCCCGCGCAACTCGTCGAAGTGCCCTTCGCGCGGCGGCAATGCGAGGCGATCTGCGATTGCCGCGGCGTGTTGGACGTAGTCGGACTGGAAGAGCGATTGGGGCACAGTGGTGTCAGGCGCGGCTCAAGGGCAAATCAGGCGCGCGTGCGCCGCAGGTCCAGCGTCATCGGATACTCCGGCCCTGGCTTCGGCGTCTCGAGCACGATGTGTCCGGGCGTATGGCCGATCTTGAAGAAGCGCGCGAGGCGGCGGCTCTCGGCCTCGTAGGCGTTGACCGGAAAGCTGTCGTAGTTGCGGCCGCCCGGATGCGCCACGTGATAGCGGCATCCGCCTACCGATTTCTCGCTGGTCGTATCGACGATGTCGAAGGTCAGGGGCGCGTCGACGCCGATGGTCGGATGCAAGGCCGATGGCGGCGCCCACGCGCGAAAGCGCACGCCGGCCACGAATTCGCCGGCGCGTCCGGTCGGCGTCAACGGCAGCATGCGGCCGTTGACCGCAAGCACGAGCCGTGGATCGGACAGGCCTTGCACGATCACTTCGAGGCGCTCGACCGACGAATCGACGTAGCGCGCGGTCGCCCCTTGAGCGGTCTGCTCGGCCAGCACGTGCCAGGGTTCGAGCGCGCTGCGCAAAGTGAGGTGAACGCCGCTTGCGGTGACTTCGCCGGCGAGCGGAAAGCGGAACTCGAAGTGCGGCGCGAACCACGACACTTCTAGTGGATAGCCGGCTTCGACCAGTTCGGCGATCACGGTGTCGAAGTCGCTACGCACGAAAGTCGAGAGCATGAAGCGATCGTGCAAGGCCGTGCCCCATCGCACCAGCGGCGCCGCGTACGGCTGCTCCCAGAAGCGCGCCACCATCGCGCGCAACAGCAATTGCTGCGCGAGGCTCATCTGCGCGTGCGGCGGCATCTCGAAGGCGCGCAGTTCGAGAAGGCCCAAGCGGCCGGTCGGACCTTCGGGCGAGTAGAGCTTGTCGATGCAGAACTCGGAGCGGTGCGTGTTGCCGGTCACGTCGGCGAGGATGTTGCGCAACGCGCGATCGACCATCCACGGCGTCGCATACGGCTCCTCGTGGCCGGGCACGATCACGGTCGCGCGTTCGGGTATTTGATCATCGCGGCGCTCACTCACTTGTCGTTTGATCTCGGCAAAGGCGATCTCGAGTTCGTAGAGCTGATCGTCGCGCGCCTCGTCGACTCTCGGCGCCTGGCTGGTCGGGCCGATGAACAGACCCGAGAACAGATACGACAGCGACGGATGGTTATGCCAATAGCCGATCAGGCTGGTCAGCAGGCGCGGGTTGCGCAGGAACGGGCTGTCGGCCGGCGTCGCGCCGCCGAGCACGAAGTGATTGCCGCCCCCTGTGCCGGTGTGCCGGCCGTCGACCATGAACTTCTCGGTGGACAGGCGGGTCTCGTGCGCGACGCGATAGAGATATTCGGTGTGATCGACCAGTTGCTTCCAGCTCGACGCCGGTTGGATGTTAACTTCGATCACGCCGGGGTCGGGCGTGATCTGCAGCATCTTCAGGCGCGGGTCGCGCGGCGGCAGATAGCCTTCGAGCACCACCGCGAGGCCGAGCGCATGCGCACTCGCCTCGACGGCCGCGACCAGTTCCAGATAGCGCTCGGCGTCCGCCAGCGGCGGCATGAAGACGCGCAGGCGTTCGCCGCGCCACTCGACCGAAAGCGCGGTGCGGACGATTTCCTTTGCGGACTGGCCGATGGGCGCCGATGGCAATGGGCCGGCGCCGGTCGACAAGCCGATCGATGCGGCGGATGCGTCGCCAACGCGCGCGCGCAATTCGGCGTAGCGCGGCAGCGGTGCACGTGCTTCCGACGGATCGTTGGCGATCAGATACGGATAGTCCTCGGGCGCAACCCACGGCAGCGCGTCGAGCGGCAGGCGGTAACCGAGCGCCGAGTCGCCCGGCGCGAGTTGCAGGCGCTCGCCGCGCAACGGCCAGCGGCTCGTGACCCATCCGCTGGTGGCGCGCGCATCGCCGGCCGGATGCGGCAGATCTTCGGCGCGCGCGAGCGGCAGCACGAAGCCGACCGGTTGTGCATATTCATTTGCGATGCCCGCACGCTCGACTCTGGCTTCGTCCAACTGCGAATTGACGGGAAGGCGTTGCCGATGCCACGCATCGTGAAACGGGTCCTCGTATGCGGGAATCACGACATCCGCAGGGATGGCGAGGCGCGCCGCGATCTGCGAGACGAGACGCGACGCATCGACTATGCCGTGTGTCGTCTGCTTCGTATGGCTCTTGTCGTGGTGATCACCGACGCCGTCATCGGGGCCGGCGTCCTGGTCATGCGCGAAGTCGTTGGCGAAGACCGACGGATCGGCAACGCACGGCTCGCCGTCGACGCGCCACAAGGTCGACAGCGCCCAGCGCGGCAACGGTTCGCCCGGATACCACTTGCCCTGGCCGAAATGCACGAAGCCATTCGCTCCGTAGCGTTCGACGAGCTTCGGTAGTAGCCGCAGCGCGTACGCGCGCTTAGTGGGTCCGAGCGCATCGACATTCCATTCGCCCGCATCGCGATTCTCGACGGCCACGAAGGTCGGCTCGCCGCCTTGCGTGAGGCGCACGTCCATCGCGTTCAGGCGCACATCGACCTGTTCACCGAGGGCATCGATCGCGCTCCATTGCGACGGCGTATACGGCAGCGTCACGCGCGGCGATTCGAAGGTGCGCGTGACCTTCATCGTGTGCTTGAAGTCGACTTCGCTCGTCTCGACGATGCCCGAGATTGGCGCCGCACTTCCGGTTTCGGGCGTCGCTGCGAGCGGGATGTGGCCTTCGCCCGCGAGCAGCCCCGAAGTCGGATCGAAGCCTATCCACCCGGCACCCGGCAGGAAGACTTCGCACCATGCGTGCAGGTCGGTGAAGTCCGACTCGGCGCCCGACGGACCGTCGAGCGACTTCACGTCCGGCTTGAGCTGGATCAGATAGCCCGACACGAAGCGCGCGGCGAGGCCGAGGTGGCGCAGGGTCTGCACCAGCAGCCAGCCCGAGTCGCGGCACGAGCCCTCTGCGGACACCAGCGTTTTCTCGGGCGTCTGCACGCCGGGCTCCATGCGGATCAGATAGCGCACGTCGGCCTGCACGCGCTGGTTCAGGCCCACCAGGAAATCGATGGTGCGTTCCTTCATGCCGCCACGCGGCGCGACGCTGGCCACGAATGCGGCGAAGCGCGGAGTGGACTCTCCCTTGACCAGATAGGGCGCGAGCTCGCGCTCCAGGGTCTCGGTGTAGCGAAAGGGAAAGGTCTCGGCGCTGTCTTCGAGAAAGAAGTCGAAGGGGTTGTAGACCGCCATCTCGGCGACCAGGTCGACGGTCACGCGAAAGTGATCGACGCGATCCGGGAAGACGAGCCGCGCGAGATAGTTAGCAAACGGATCCTGCTGCCAGTTGATGAAGTGCTGGGTGGGGGAGACCGACAGCGAGTACGACAGGATATGCGTGCGGCAATGCGGCGCCGGCCGCAGGCGTATAACCTGCGGGCCGAGCGCGATCAGCCGGTCGTAGCGGTACTCGGTGACATGCGTCAGCGCGACGTGGATGGCCAACGCTTTTCTCCAGATGAATGAATCGGGTCGCGTGATGAATCGTGTAGAGGTCGTGCGTGCAATGCCGCCATCAGGCAGGCATTCTGCGCGCTGGACGATTCAGGAATTCCACACGAGGAAGTTGCGGCTGATTCCCGCACCCAGGTTGTTGACTCTTTCGAGGAAGTTGGTCAGCCACGCATGCAGGCCGGCCTGCAGGATGTCGTCGATGCGTCCGAACTCGAGCTCGGCACGCAACATGCCGGCGCGTCGTTCAGTGTCCTGCGACTGCTGGTTGCGAACCGCGGCCAGATTGATGACGACTTCGTTGATGCACGCCGACAGCGAGCGCGGCATGTCGGAGCGCAGGATCATCAACTCGGCCACGCGCGCGGGCGTGATCAGGTCGCTGTAGACGCGGCGATAGATCTCGAACGCCGAGACCGAGCGCAGCACCGCAGCCCAATAATAGAAGTCGCCCTGCGAGCTGGCCTGTGAACTCGCCTGCGTCTCATTGCGCTCGACCGCCGTGGGTTCGACCAGCCGTCCCAGCTCGGCCATGCCGTGGTACTTCACGTCGAGCAGGCGCGCGGTGTTGTCGGCGCGTTCGAGGAAGGTGCCCATGCGCGCGAAATGAAACGCCTCGTCCTTCAACATCGTGCCGATCATCACGCCGCGCGAAAGATGCGAGCGGAACTTGACCCATTCGAAGAAATCGCTGGGGTCGCGATCGAGCGACTTGGTGGCCAGCAGATTGTTCAGTTCGAGCCACGTCGCGTTCGACGTCTCCCACACCTCGGTCGTCAGCGAGCCGCGCACCGCACGCGCGTTCTCGCGCGCACGCCGGATGCACGAGTAGATCGACGAGCTGTTCGACGGGTCGCGCACCATGAAGTCGATCACCTCGCGGGCGGTGAGCTGGTCGTGCTGCTTGTCGTAGCGGGCCTGCAATTCCGAAATGCCGAGCAGCGCGCGCCACCCTTCCGCGGCATTTTTTTCCGATTGCGGCAACAGCGACGTCTGCAGATTGACGTCGAGCATGCGCGCGGTGTTCTCCGCACGCTCGACGTAGCGCGCCATCCAGAACAAGTGGTCGGCGGTACGCGAGAGCATCTCAGTCCTCGAGCACCCAGGTGTCCTTGGTCCCGCCGCCCTGCGACGAATTGACCACCAGAGAACCTGCGCGCAGCGCGACGCGCGTGAGGCCTCCGGGCACCATCGAAACGCTGTGGCCCGACAACACGAAGGGACGCAAGTCGATGTGGCGCGGCGCGACGCCGGCGTCGACATAGGTCGGACAGGCGGACAGCGCGAGCGTCGGCTGCGAGATGTAGTTGTCGGGGCGCGCGATCAGCACCTCGCGGAAGATTTCGATCTCGGCGCGCGTCGAGGCCGGCCCGACCAGCATCCCGTAGCCGCCCGCGCCGTGAATCTCCTTGACCACCAGCTCGGCCAGATGCGCGAGCGTGTACTCGAGGTCTTCTTCCCGATCGCATTGATAGGTCGGCACGTTGGCCAGCATCGCGTCTTCGCCCAGATAGAAGCGAATCATCGCGGGCACGTACGGGTAGATCGACTTGTCGTCGGCGATGCCGGTGCCGATCGCGTTGGCGAGCGCGACAGTGCCGGCGCGATAAGCCGCGAGCAATCCCTTGGTGCCAAGCGACGAATCGGACCGGAACGCGAGCGGGTCGAGGAAGTCGTCGTCGATGCGGCGATAGATCACATCGACCTTCTGCGGGCCTTGCGTAGTACGCATGAAGACCTGCTCGCGTTCGACGAACAGGTCGGGTCCTTCGACCAGATCGACGCCCATCTGCTGCGCGAGGAACGCATGCTCGAAGTAGGCCGAGTTGTACATCCCTGGCGTCATCACCACCACGGTCGGATCGGTCACGCCCGTGGGTGCGACCGCGCGCAGGTTGTCGAGCAGCAGGTCAGGATAGTGCGCGACCGGTGCGACGCGATTCCTCGCGAACAACTCGGGGAAGAGTCGCATCATCATCTTGCGGTTCTCGAGCATGTACGACACGCCCGAGGGTACGCGCAGGTTGTCCTCGAGCACGAAGTATTCGCCCGCGCCGCTTGCATTGGCGACGCGCACGACATCGATGCCGGCGATGTGCGCATAGACGTCCTTGGGCACATCGACCCCCTGCATCTCGGGTCGGTATTGCGCGTTGCCGAGGATTCGTCCGGGCGGCACGATGCCGGCCTTGAGGATTTCCTGATCGTGATAGACGTCGTGGATGAAGCGGTTGAGCGCCGTGACGCGCTGACGCAGGCCCGCTTCGAGCGTGCGCCATTCCGATGCCGGGATCACGCGCGGAATGATGTCGAACGGAATGGTGCGTTCGGTGCCGCCGCCCTTTTCGTCGAGATCGCCATAGACGGCGAAGGTGATGCCGACCCTGCGAAAGATCAGTTCGGCTTCGGCGCGCTTGGCCGCGATCGACTCGCCACCCTGGCTGTCGAGCCAGCTCTTGAAACCTGCGTAGTGGGCGCGGACGCCATCGTCCGCATCGGTCATCTCGTCGAAGAAAACGGCGGGCATCGTGCTAGATGACAAGGCAAAGGTGGACGCAAACGCGGCCACCAGCGCGCCGCTCAGACATGCAGCGCTTGCCGGGGCGAGGCGATCGATTCGGGCTCCGCATCCATGGGGTCTTCCAGCCGGGCTTCGTCGTCGGATATAGCGCGAGGTCGAAACTGCAGGCTGCGCGCGTCGTTGCGCGGTGCCGCGCTGCCCGGATAGGTCACCGCGAGCGGGCAGCGAGGCTTGCTGTAACGATCGACGCGCATCGGTTCGCCCGACGCGTCGACGTTTGCGGGTCTGGCCTCGAGCGAGAGGATGCATCGCTCCAGCGGCTTGGCTTCGACATCGACGCCGGCCAATGCGATGGTGACCAGAAGGCTGGTACTTAACGCCGAATTCATCGGGTAGTCCTCCTTGGCGCGGGGCTCATCGCGGAGATCGCTGGCTGGTCGATCGAGTGTAGCAAGAAGGGCGCGGTTTGCCGAGCCACGCGAGCTATCCGAGCAGGCCGGTAGCCCATCGAGCGAAGCCGAGCCAGGCCTCGGTACCCGAGACCACGAGCCGCAGCGGCTGCGAGACGATGATCAGCAGGCCGCCCCACAGCGTGACCGGATGCAACCGGCCGCGCGTGCGGAAATCCCAGACTCCCAAGGCAACGATGAACAGGTCCGTCAGGCCGAAGAACGCTGGAGGCCCGAAATCGAATACGCCCGGCCAGCGCGCGATGGCCGCGGTGACGAGGTTGATCGTCGCGAGCAGCATCCAGCGCTTGTGGCTTTGCGCGTTACGGCGCCGGATGAAGCCCAGGCACGCGAACGTCCCGAACAGGACCATGTCGAATATCGGGATCGCGAGGAATTGCAGCGGGGGGATGGGAACGCCGACAAAACCCGCGGGGCGACGGGCGGCGATCAATGCTCCGAGCGTTCCCAGTGTCACCATCGCAACGGCCAGCACCGCGCCGACCGTGCCCAGCTTGCGATGCAGGTCGATACGGCGGCCCGCGATCAGCGACGCCTGCGCCACCAGAAGCACGATCCATGCGCTGAACGCACTGCCGTGCACGTAGAAGATCTTCTCCGACGGCGAAGGCAAGTCCGGGAACAGCGGTCGCAGGAAGAAGCTACGTGAGAAACCGACGAGGACGCACGCCAGCAGGACGAGGGCCATCCCGGTAAAGAATCGGCGTTCGGCCGACGTGTTGCCATGCGAAACGATCACGGTTGCCATGGGTCGTCCCCTGTATTCAGTGCGGGCAGCTCGCTTGCCCGCCGGTTCGGCGGAGTCTAAACGCCCGGACCTCGGTAACGGAAGCCCTTTAGCTCAGGTCGATCCCGTTGTGCTCATGCGATGGTCTCTATCACGACGGAGGCCTGTCGAGGCGGCCCGCTTCGATCGCGAAGCCCGTCGTCGACGATCGAATAACTCTGCAACACGGCTGCTGCCGCGCGTGCGGCTTGCGCTTCGTCGCGCGCATCGATCAGCGCGATGGCATCACCCGCGCCAATCTGCGCGCCGATCTGCGCAAAACCGCTCAGCCCCACTGCGGGGTCGATGCGATCCTCTGCATGACGCCGCCCGCCGCCCATCGCGACTACCGCCATGCCGAGTGCGCGCACGTCGATTGCGCAAACGAATCCGTCCGATGGCGCGAGCACGGCACGTTGAAACGGGGCGCGAGGAAGATGTCGATCCGGATGTTCGAGCAGATCGCTCGGCCCGCCGAGCGCCGCGACCATCCTTGCAAAGCACTCGGCCGCTCGCCCCGACTCCAACGCCCGGGCCAGCGCTTCGAGCGCCGCATCGCGGTTCGATGCGAGACGCGCCGACACCAGCATCTCGGCCGCGAGAGCGAACGTCGCTTCGGTCAGGCGGGCCATCGGCCCCTCGTCGGTGTACGCGCAGGTCAGCACGTCGATCGCACAGCGCACTTCGATCGCGTTGCCGGCGCACGGCGCGAGCGGCTGATCCATGTCGGTCAACAAGGCCGTCGTCGCAAGCCCCGCGCCCCGACCCACCTCGACGATGCTCGACGCCAATGCACGCGCTGTTTCGAGCGTGGGCATGAACGCGCCCGAGCCCACCTTCACGTCCATCACCAGCGAGGCCAGTCCCGCCGCGAGCTTCTTCGACAGGATAGACGCGGTGATCAGCGGGATCGATTCGACGGTCGAGGTCACGTCGCGCACCGCGTACAGGCGCCCGTCGGCCGGTGCCAGTTCGGCGGTCTGGCCGACGATGGCGACGCCGACCTCGCGCACCACGCGCTGCAAGCGCGCGATATCCGGCGTCGTTACGTAACCCGGAATCGCGCCCAGCTTGTCGAGCGTGCCGCCCGTGTGCCCGAGACCGCGACCCGAGATCATCGGCACCGCGCCGCCGCAGGCCGCGACCAGCGGGCCGAGGATCAGCGACACCGTGTCGCCGACGCCGCCGGTGGAATGCTTGTCCACGACGGGGCGATCGAGACCGCGCCAGTCGAGCACGCGGCCCGAGTCGCGCAATGCACAGGTCAGGGCGACGGTCTCGTCGCGATCGAGGCCGTTCAGAAAGACCGCCATCGCCAGCGCGGCAAGCTGCGCGTCGCTTGCGCGCGAGTTCGATGGGTCGGTTGCGCCGTCGGGCTGCGCGCCGAACAGGGAGGCGAACTCGGCACTCGACAGCCGACCGCCGTCGCGCTTGTTGCGGATGATCTCCTGCACGAGTGCCATGACGAACGATAGCGCACGCGCGCAACTCGTCTTCCACGGTTGAACATGCGAGATGTTCGGGATCGATCGCATCGGAATCAATGCGCCGGACATGAACAGCGCGATGCCTTCGCTCGCGAGTTGCTGGGCGGCTCCAATCGCTGTTGTGCTTGCAGGAGACATGCCGGACAGGGCCCCAAGCGAAAATCATCGCCTCGTGGTCGTCGCCCGCCCATTTGCGCCTTGCGCTCCAGCACTATGCCTAGAGGCTCCAGCACTTGGATCGAACGCCGATTCTCCTCGCGAGTAATGGCGACGACGCGAGTCAACCCAAGTACGGTCGCACCGTAGACGAGGCGCGCTACAGCGGCTTCGCGGGCAAGGCCCTTGCCTCGAACCGCCGGCAGCAATGCGTAGCCGATATCGATGCCGGGGAGCGAGTCACGCTCGACAAATCCTCACATGCCCACCAATGCCGTCCGGCTTGCGCTCCGGCCCACAGACCGAAACCTCGTTGCCAATTTCGGGCTCACGGGCAGGACATCACCAATTTTCCCTGCACGGCAGAGCGTTCCAGCAGATCGTGGGCCTGTCTCACAGTTTCGATCGACAACGATCCGACATTGGTGACGTAAGGCGGTCGTAGCGCGCCACTATCGAACATTCTCGCAAATTGCGTCAGCATGTCCTGGTATTTTTTCCAGCAGGCGCGATCGTCAGTCAGCGAGTAAGCATGGGCACCCACCGCGTGGAACGAAGCGTTTCTCTGGAATAGAAATTCGAAATCGTCCTGACGCGGAGCGTCTGTGACGGAAGCGAGATGACCGTCCACCGCGAGTAACTGGCAGCAAGCTGAAAGCATCGCGCCGCCTACGAAGTCGAGCACGCAGTCGAACGGCTCACCGTTTCTATTAATGGCTTGGGTGATGAAGTCATCATCCGTGTAGCTGACGATCTGAGCGTCCTTCAGATCGCCTTTTTCGATTAGGTACGCCCGGCTCGTCGCATTGCCTGCCGTAGTGATCAAGTGCCGAATTCCGAGATGTTGCCCGAGCACAATGGCGAAGCTCCCGACGCCGCCAGCACCGCCTGCGATGAATACTGACCGGGACGCGTCGGCGTTGACTTTCTCCAGCGCCAGACTTGCGGTGATGCCTACCACCGGAACAGCGGCGGCCTGATCGTGAGTCAACACCAGCGGTTTCTTCGCCACCAACTCCGCAGGAACGCTCACGTACTCGGCATAGGTACCGCTGCTCGCCAGTTTGGACACGTAGCTGTAGACCTCGTCACCCGGATGAAAATCGGCCACGTCTTCGTGCACCGCGTCGATGACGCCGGAAAGGTCCCGGCCAAGAATCGGCGACGTGACCTGGCTGCTCTCAGGAAGACTCTGGCGGATCTGGTAGTCGATCGGGTTGAAGGAAATCGACTTGACCCGGATTCTGACGTCGCCCTTGCGAAGAGGCGGGACCGGCAGGTCGGCCAGGCGAAAGTTTTCGGCGCTACCGTATGCGCTGAGGACGATGGCTTGCATGACGTTGCTTGCTTCGTAGATGTCGACACTCGTAGAGTGCCACGGGCTCGTTCATGGAACAGCATCACGCGGTCGTTGTCGCGCAAATTACCGACCGTGATCATCTGGCCGTTGCCGGCGACGTCGTCGAACTCGAAGTGGCGTTCGTCGATGAGCCTGATCATGCCGGGCTTGCCGCCGCGATGCTGCACATGGGCCGCAGCAGGCGGTGCGACCCGAAGTGGAAACGCCCCTCGACGTGCTCAAGCGCTGGCTGCGGCGCGCGATGCGGCGGAGCTTGTTGGGCGATTGAGGACGCTCAGGCAAAAAGAATCGTTCGCCGAGCAGCACGATCATGTCGCGCAGCGCAATCGCGAGGCACTGATCGAGTCGCGATGGATCGTATCGGAACCAATGCGCCAATGACAAAAGAAAAGGGCCGTCGAGACGGCCCTTCAACGACCGGAGAATGCAGTGCTTACTTGGTGGTTGTCTTGGTCGACGACGAGACCGTCGTGCCCGGCTTGGCGGTATCGGTCGTCGAGGTCGTGGTCGAGACCGTCGTGTCGGCCCTGGTCGTCTCGGCCTTCACCTTGTTGCTGACGGCCTTGGCATCCGCACGGACATGGCGCTTGACCACGCGTGCCTTGGCGCGCGTCTTTGCCGCGACATCCGAACCGCCGGCGACCGTCGTCTCGCTCCTGTGCGATGTGCTCGTGGTGGTCGTCGGGTCTTGTGCGAACGCGCCGAACGCAGCGGAGGTCAATGCGATGGCGACAACGGTCTTCAAACTGTTTGCGATGCGCTTCATGGCTAGCTTTCGAGTGAGTGCCGATAGCTTCGGCGGTACGCGAAAAACGACCGGTGGCGCACTTCGGCGGACGACGCTTGCGAACTGTTACAACAATGCGCGTGGCGCCAATCGCTGCGAGGCGCTACCGCAGCAACGCCTTCGGCAGCATCGCATGCACGCCGCGATGCACGTTGACGGTCTGCGTGATGCGAAAGTCCACCGCGAGACTGCACAGCGTATAGGCGTCCTCGCGCGACAGCCCGGCACGTTCGCCGATCAGCACGATCATGTCGCGCAGCGCGATCGCGAGGCATTGGTCAAGATCGGGATCCATGCCCATCGTGATCAGGTGCGTGGGCGTCTCGCCGCGCGGGTACGCAAGCTGGGTGCGCTTGTGCACGACCAATTCGAACGTGCCTTGCAGCGCGGTCTCGATCGCGGTCGTGCAGACCTCGCCATCGCCCTGCGCGGCATGCCCGTCGCCGCATGAGAACAACGCGCCCGGCACATGCACCGGCAGGAACAGCGAACTGCCGGGGCCCAATTCCTTGTTGTCGAGATTGCCGCCGTGCGCGCGCGGCACGATCGTGCTGATGCGTCCCCAGCGGGGCGGAGGCGCCACGCCCATCACGCCGAAGAAAGGATGCAGCGGCAGGTCCAGGCCCCACGGCATGCGGCCGGTCAGGCGCTCGCGATCGAGCGGGATGTTGATCAGGCGCGACGACGTGTCGAAGTCGGCGGGCAGCGTGCCGGCCAGCGGACGGATGACGTTGTATCCCCAGTCCTGGCGCAGCGTCACGTCGAGCACGCGCACTTCCAGCGTATCGCCGGGCTCCGCCCCTGCCACGTGCACGGGGCCGGTCAATATGTGCCCGGGCTCATGGCGCTCGCTGCGTGAGTGGATGTCGAGCAATTCCGGCGGCACTAGGAAACTTGCAGGCGGCAACGCGTTGGGGCCGCCGCTCACGGTGTCGATGACGACGCGATCGCCGCTCTCGACATGCAACACGGGTGGTAGCGCCGCGTCGAACAAGCCCCAATGACAGGTCTCGACCGAGGCCGCGAGCGTGTATGCGTTCATGGGCGAACGATAGCGCACGTCCGCAAACTTCCATCCGCGCTCGCGGACACCGGCAGCGGGCTCAGTCGAATCGCACCATCTGCGGAATGAAGGAGCTGCAGTTGAAGTTCCATGCCGCAAGCCGAATGCGGATGGTGCGCATGCGGGCGCGGTAGTCGTGCACGTCGGGCGTTGCGTCGCGCACCGTCGCACGACCCCACAGCTTGAGCCGGCGCGCCTCGGTGTAGTCGATCAGGAACAGCATCACGCGATCGTTGTCGCGCAGATTGCCGACTGTGATCATCTGCCCGTTGCCGGCGACGTCGTCGAACTCGAAGTGGCGTTGGTCGATGAGCCTGATCATGCCGGGCTTGCCGCCGCGATGCTGCACATAGGGCCAGCCGTTGGCGCCGACGGTCGAGATGAAGAAGCTGTCGGCGCGCGCCAGCCATTCGGCAACAGGCGGTATGAGCGTCTCGATCGACGCCGTGGCCGGGTCATCGAGCGCGGCGTAGTCATCGCGCGTGCCTTCGGCGCGCTGAGCCTCCCGCACCGAATCGGTGAAGACGATATCGGCGAAGCCGCGGTTCATGGGATTGCCTTTGCGGACCCGGCGCTTCCCACGGCGTGCTGATACTTTTCCAGCAATGCGGGATCGTCGATCGAGCCGTGATGATGCACCTGCCGCCACTCGCCCTCGATACGTCGAAAGACGCGGCTGGTCCGAATCGCCATTTCGAGGACTCCGCCATGCGATCGATACTCGCCACGCTCGCGGCCTACCACGTAGAAAACTTCGTCGGCCTCGTGGTAGGTGTAATCGTGGAACTCAAACCAGAAGGGATCGGGGCTGCTGAAGACCTTCGCATAGACGGCCTGGATTTCATGCCAACCGCGCTTCATGCCGCCGACCGGATTGTCCATTGCGACCTCATCGGTCTGTGCCCAGTTGCGAGCCATCAATTCCATGTCGCGATCGTTGAGCGCCTGATAGAACTCGGACAAGGCTCTCATCTGCGGCGAGAGTTGCGCCTTCTGTTCCTTGCCGGTCACTGGCGTTTGTTCGACGTTCATGATGTGAGGCTCCTTGAAAATGAACCCGATGCAAACGTATCGTGCGCGCGGAATCGGAAGTAATGGTTTCGAGTAGAAGCGGTACTCATCAGATAAACTGAAGTATGCGCAAACCCGCGAAGAATCTCTCTGCCGTTCCGGCAAGACGCGGCGAAGCGGCGCCTCGCGCGTTCGCGCGCCTGCCGCTGAACGCGTTGCGGGTGTTCGAAGCGATCGCGCGAACCGGATCGATGGCGCGTGCGGCCGAATTTCTCAATGTTCAGCCGTCGGCCGTCAGCATGCAGTTGAAGCTGCTGCAGGCGCATGCCGGCCGTCCGCTTTGGAACAAGGAGGGCCGCGGTATCGCGCTCACTCCCGACGGCGCGGCGCTGGCTGCAGAGATCGGCGCGGGCCTCGGCCAGATCGAAGGCGCGCTACGGGCCTTGCGGATCGCGGCGCGCAGCGAGCCGATCGTGCTGTCAGTGCTTCCGAACTTCCTCAATACCTGGCTGCTGCCGCGGCTCGCGCAACTGGAAGCCGACCTGCCCGATCTCGATCTGCGCTTGCACAGCGGAAACGATCCGGTCGAGCTCGGTGCAGGCGGCGCGGATGCGGCCGTGCGCCTCGGTCCGGGCCGCTGGGCGGGCACGCGCGTCGAGAAGCTGGCAGCGGAGTGGATCGTTCCCGTCTGCGCGCCGGCCGAACTGGCGCGCGCCGGCGCAATCGAGCCGGGCGCGTGGCCGCATCGTCATCGGCTGATTCACAACAGCGTCGATCCGTGGAGCTTGTGGGCCGATCACGAACCGCCGGGCCTCGTCAAACGACTGATGCTCGACGACGCGCTCGCCGCCTTGCTCGCCGCAGAGAACGGGCAGGGCTTGGCGCTGGTGCGCGCCAGCGTCGCGGCCGACCGACTCGCGCGCGGCGCAGTCGTGCAAGCCGGACCGCGCCTGCCGTATCGCTATGCGTTCTATTTCGTCACGCCGCGGCAACCGCGACGATCCGAAGTGGCGACACCTCTCGATGCGCTCAAGCGCTGGCTGCGGCGCGCGATGCGACTCAGACGGCTGGACGACTGATCGGGTTCATGGGAAATGCGTCGCGCGAGCGTCGTTTCCCAACATGAATTCGCGCATGCGACCCATTGCCGCCCTTCGCGCTTTACGGTTTCGGGCGAGCTCATCACCGTTTCGAGATCTCGTAGAGATTGCCCCGGGTCAGCGAGAGCACGTAGAGGTGACCATTCGGTCCGGTCTGGATGTCGGTGACGATCCCGAAGTTCGTGCCAAGGAGGATCGTCGATTGCTCGGTGAAGTAGTCCTCGTGGGCAAGGTTATCGGCAACGCGGTCCTCGAGCGCGGGATCGTCGACGGCGATCTTCTGCCGGTTCCCCGTGAGACGGAAGCGGAACAGCTCTCCATGGCTCGCATTGCGGACTGCCGGGTCCGTTCCTTCCTGCATGCCGGTGAGGTCTCGATCCACGGCCGTCCCGACGATCAGGTCGCCGTCATATTGCTTTCCGAGGGCTTGGCCCTTGACGAACCCGATGCCGGCGGGAGAAATGACGTGCTTCCAGCTGAACATCGGGTCGCCGTAGTGCGCGCCTGGCAGCATGTACAGGCGCGAGGATGCATCCCCGGGCGAGTTGGCGATGTTGTCGGCGAGATAGCGCCTCTGCTGCAGCCCGATCGGTCCGCCGCCTGCATTGAGTCCAACCGCGAGTTCGATCGACTTGAAGTCGGGAACCCTCGTGAGCGGACCCATGACCTGGATCCAGCCCGCGTTCGAGCCAGCCGTAACCAGGCCGATCTCGTCGAAAGAGCGGCCTCCGTTCTCCTGCATCCACAGGCCGCCGCTGTAGGGGTCTATGGCCATGCCGAAGCTGTTGCGACGTCCGTAGCTGAAGACCTTCTGGATGTTCGCGCCGACCTCGCCGCCCATCTGCGCGCCGGCCGCCCAGAACGGGTTGTCGGTCGGCGTCGAGCCATCGTCATTGAGCCGCAGGACCACGCCCGTGAGGTGAGCGTTGTCGGGCGCCGGGCCACCGAACTCGTCATCCTGGACATTGCCGTTGAAGGTCCACTGCGTCGCGACATTCGGGAGAGCCCGAATCTGGGCAAGCGTGAGGTTCTGCATGTTTCCTCGCCGCCCGTTGTCGCCGATGAAGACGTAGAGCTTTCCGTCGCGGCCGAACACGATCTTGCCGCCATTGTGGTTGCCGTTCCGCAGGGCCGGAATGGTCGGGTCATTCACCTCGGTCTGGAGGGCGTGCAGCCGAACGAGGTTCTTGTCGAACGTCAATGAACCATTGTTCGCCGGCGACCAGGTGAATTGATCCAGGCGGTTGCCGAGCAGCGGCGTCGCGAGCGCTGTGCCGGTATCTCCGACGTACGAGGGCACGAGACCGTTGGGCCCGCCGCCGGCCGGATAGTCCACGCTGGTTCGCTCGGTATGATAAAGATAGACCTTCGGGGTATTCGGGAAATCGGGGTGCAGAGCGATCCCGAGCAGGCCGCGCTCGCTGAAGTTGTTGACAGAAAGGTCGAGGACGACTTTGAGCACCGCGCCGGTCTTGAGGTCGACTCTTTTCACCTGTCCGGTCTGCTTCTCGAGGACGAGGGCGTCGGAGGGCCCGATGAAGGCCATGCCGGTCACCGCGCCCAGGTTGTTGGCGGCGACGCGCAGCGACAGAGTCGGATCGACCAGTGCTTGCGCAGCCGCTTGAGGCGTGGCGGCAACCACTGCCACGGCAAGGGCAACCCCACGAACCAGGGTAAGCGCGTGAACTGTCGGTCGATCAATTCCGATGGATACAGAAAGCAATTTGGCCGCAGCACGGCGAAGAGTCGGTTGTGTCATGTGATCTCCTTTGGCGGCGCAATGACTGTTTGTGCGGGACCGGCCACAGGCGCGCGGCGCGCCTGCGGATGTTTTATGGACGGCCTTACCCTCCTTTTTATTCCCGACGAAGCGACGCCTTCACACGGCTCCGCCAAGACTTCGTCGCCAAAGCAGTTGCGCGCACATATGCAAGGTCGTCGATGACCATCCGGAGGGAGATTGCATCCCGGCGTGTAGACCAGCTTGTTGGAGGTCGCGGCGCCGTTGGTGAGTGGGGCGGAACGTGAAACCGTGTGGCGCCCCTCGGGGCCGGCGCCACACCTCGAAGATGGAATCAGCGACTCAGGCGAGGCCGATGAAGAGCCCCGCGATCGTCGCGCTCATCAGGTTTGAAAGCGTCCCCGCCGCAACCACACGCAGCCCATAACGCGCGACCTCGGAACGCAGCGACGGCAGGATCGCGCCGAAGGCTCCCGCAAGGATCGCGATCGACGAAAAATTCGCGAAGCCGCAAAGCGCGAACGACATGATCGCGATCGTCTTCGGGTCGAGAACGTGAAGCCCCGCCGCGGCGACGGTGGCCGCGTCCTTGAGATAGGGCGCGAGGCCGATGTAAGCGACGAATTCGTTCAGGATCAACTTCTGCCCGAGCAGGTTGCCGGCGATGCCGGCCGATTCCCACGGCACGCCGATCATCCATGCAATCGGCGCGAACACCGCGCCCATCAGTGCTTCGAGATTCCACTCGGGATGGCCGAACCAACCCATGATGCCGCCCATCATGCCGTTCAAGAGTGCGATCAGGCCGACGAAGGCGAGCACCATCGCGCCCACGTTGACCGCAATCTTCAAGCCGATCGCCGCGCCGCCGGCTGCCGCATCCATCACGTTGGCGGGGCGCACGTCTTCGAACTGGAGGTTGTCGAACGCGATGTGCGAGGGCTCGGTCGACGGACAGATGATCTTCGCGAACAGGAGGCCGCCGGGCACCGCCATGAACGACGCGGCGATCAGGTACTCGAGCCGCACGCCGAGTCCCGCATAACCTGCGAGCACCGAGCCTGCAACGGACGCCATGCCGCTCGCCATGATCGCGAACAATTCGGGGCCGCGCAGTTGATGCACGAACGGCTTGACCGCCGCGGGCATTTCACTCTGGCCGAGAAAGATCGTCGCGACCGCCGAGAACGATTCGATCTTCGACACGCCGATCACTTTCTGAAACAGCGTGCCGAGACCGCTGACGATCCAGCGCATGATGCCGATGTGATACAGCACCGAGATCAGCGCGGTCACGAAGATGATCGCCGGCAGCACGCGCAACGCGAAGACGAAGCCGAGCCCGCCGAACAGCTCGAACATCTTCGGCGACACCAGGCCCGCGAACATGAACTCGATGCCCTTGTTGCCGTACGAGAGAATGTTGTTGACGCCGATCGCGGCGCCCGCGAGCGCGCTCTTGCCGAGCGGCACGAACAGGATCAGCGCACCGATCGCCAACTGCATCGCGAGCGCGGCGAACACGACGCGCGGCCGTATCGCGCGCCGATTCATCGACAATAGCCACGCGATGACCAAGAGCCCCGCGATGCCGCCGATGCTGCGCACGACTTCGGTCATGATGTTTCCCTGATCTGTTCTTATTGAAGCGCCGCATCATAGATGAAGCCCCTCGAATCGAATTCGCTGACGTCGCAACAAAGCGAAGCATTGATGACCGCTGCGCGCGAGGCGAGCGCGCGTGCGTATGCGCCCTATAGCCGTTTCCATGTGGGCGCCGCCGTGCTAGCCGACGACGGGCGCGTTTTTACGGCGGCCAACGTCGAGAACGCGTCGTATGGATTGACTTCGTGTGCCGAGCGCAATGCGATCTTCGCGGCGGTGTCGGCGGGCGCACGACGCATCGTTGGCGTGGCGATCCACACCCCGACCGCGCAGCCGGTGTCGCCGTGTGGGGCATGCCGGCAGGTCATTCAGGAGTTCGGTCCCGACGCGACAGTGGTGAGTTGTTGTGACGGCGACGGATGCAGCAGTTGGAGCGTCGAGGAGCTGTTGCCAGGCGCGTTCGGGGCGAAGGATTTGTAGCGAAGCGATCGACTCCTCAAGTCCTTTTTACGGTGAGGGCTGCGAACGCCTGGCACACCGGCATCATCTGCACGACGTTGATGTTGACGTGCGCCGGACGCGTCGTGACCCAGAAGACGGCGTCGGCGATGTCTTCTGAGGTCAGGGGTTGCGTGCCATCGTAGAATTTGGAGGCGCGTTCGTCATCGCCTTTGAAGCGCACGTTGGAGAACTCCGTGCCGCCGGCAAGCCCGGGCTCGACGTTGGTGACGCGCACCGGCGTGCCCAGCAGGTCCGAGCGCAGGTTGAGATTGAAATGCGCAACGAAGGCTTTGGTCGCGCCATAGACGTTGCCGCCGGGGTACGGGTAGTGTCCGGCGACCGAACCGATGTTGACGATATGGCCGCGACCGCGATCGACCATGCCGGGCAGGAGCGCGCGCGTCATGCGTGTGAGCCCCTTGATATTGGTGTCGATCATCGTTTCCCAATCGTCGAGCGCGGCCCGCTGCGCAGGCTCGAGCCCGAGCGCGAGTCCGGCGTTGTTGACGAGCACGTCCACATCGGCGAAGTCCTCGGGCAATTGCTTGACGATGGACTCGGTCGCAGCCCGATCGGTGATGTCGAGCACCAGTGGATAGACCGCGTCGCCGAGTTCGGCAACCAGGACGGCGAGCCGCTCGCTGCGACGACCGGACGCGACGACCTTGTGACCCTCCTGAACGAACTTGCGCGTGATGGCGGCGCCGAAGCCGGCGGTGGCGCCTGTGACGAAGACGATCATGCGAAGCCTCTGCGAAATGGGAGGGCGCATTGTCGCAAATCACGGATGCGTCCGGCTGATGCGGCGAGTGCTTTGTTCCGGCGCGACTGCTTGGTACACTCGCGCCACATTCCATTCCGCGTGACTGGCGATGGACACGATCCTTGAAGCATCAAGCATCGCGTCAAGGTGGTGCAGTGTCTTAAACGCACCGGGGAGCGCGGAAAAAGCGAGAGGCTCATTCAACACCGAGCGTTCGCAGCCGATCGCCTGGGCAGCCGAGAATGACGTGCAAGCGCACGGCTGCCGCGACGCCTCGCATTTCTTTTATTGCGTCACGCGCTCCCGTCCGATTGCGATTTGTCATCCACGGGCGCCCGCTTTGCCGGCGCCCTTACCGAGGACCGCGTCATGTTCGAACGCCAGCGCACCATCGCAAATACCGATCCCGAGATCTGGTCGGCCATCACTAACGAGAACCGTCGGCAGGAAGATCACATCGAGTTGATCGCTTCGGAAAACTATACGAGCCCGGCGGTGATGCAGGCGCAGGGCAGCCAACTCACCAACAAGTACGCCGAAGGCTATCCCGGCAAGCGCTACTACGGCGGTTGTGAATTCGTCGACGTGGTCGAGACGCTGGCGATCGAGCGCGCCAAATCCCTGTTCGGCGCCGAGGCCGCCAACGTACAGCCGAACTCGGGCTCGCAGGCGAATCAGGCGGTGTTCTTCGCGCTGATGAAACCGGGCGACACCTTCCTCGGCATGAGCCTCGCCGAAGGTGGCCACCACACGCACGGCATGGCGCTCAACATGAGCGGCAAGTGGTTCAAGCCGGTCAGCTACGGGCTCGACAAGAACGAGGCGATCGACTACGAGCAGGTCGAGCGCCTCGCGCATGAACACAAGCCCAAGCTGATCCTCGCGGGCGCATCGGCCTACAGTCTGCGCATCGACTTCGAGCGCTTCGCGAAGATCGCGAAGGACACAGGTGCGTACTTCATGGTCGATGTCGCGCACTACGCGGGCTTGGTCGCAGCCGGCGTCTATCCGAATCCCGTGCCGCACGCGGACGTGGTGACGACCACCACCCACAAGAGCCTGCGCGGCCCGCGCGGCGGCATCATCCTGATGAAGGAAGAGCACGCCAAGGCGCTCAACTCGGCGATCTTTCCGGGCATCCAGGGTGGCCCGTTGATGCACGTGATCGCGGGCAAGGCGATCGCGCTGAAGGAAGCGGCCGAGCCCGCGTTCAAGGTCTATCAACAGCAGGTTGTCAAGAATGCCGATGCGCTCGCGAAGACGCTGATCGCACGAGGTCTCCGCATCGTGTCGGGCAGGACCGAAAGCCACGTGATGCTGGTGGACCTGCGTGCAAAGAAGATTACCGGCAAGGATGCCGAGCGCGTGCTGGGCGACGCGCACCTGACGGTCAACAAGAACGCCATTCCCAACGACCCCGAGAAGCCGTTCGTGACCAGCGGCATTCGTCTGGGCAGCCCCGCGATGACCACGCGCGGCTTCGGAATCGCCGAGGCCGAACAGGTCGGGTATCTGATTGCCGATGTGCTCGATGCGCCCGGCGATGCGGCGAACATCGCGACGGTGCGTGAGAAGGTGGCCGTACTGACGAAGCGCTTTCCCGTGTATGGCTAAGCCGTCGTCCCTGCAAAAGCAGATGGGCTCGGGCCATTTGAATCGAGTGGCTCTCACGTGTTGGCACCCTTTACACTTCGCGCGCTGTAGCACGCTATCTCGTCATCCAACGTGATCAAATTCATGTCTTTTTTTCGATGGCATTAAACTTGCCTGATGACGCTTTCTTCAAGAAGTCGGCTTGAGCCACCCAAGATGGCGCGCTTTGAGAGCAGCCTGCCGGTGGCGCGACGAATCGGAGGTGAGCATGGACGGAAACCTGAATGGCCCAAAGCGCTTCCACTGGGCCGCATGGGCGTTTTCCTTGGTCCTTTTTTTCGCCGCTGCACCGACGACCGCGGGGGTGCTCTCGACGAGCGACGTGCTCTCGCGAACCGGCCAGAGTATCGAGGCTTGGGGGGGCGACCTGGTGGCAATGGGCGTTTGTTCATCTTGAAGTGCTCGGCGACATCACGGGAGAATTCGGACATCTGGGCAATGTCGGTGGCCCGCCGATTCGGACCTCGCGCTTGCAAAGACGCTGATACTCCTCCGCGTTTGTCGTCCATTGTCCTACCTGCAGCAATTGCTGTTTTGACGACAACGAACGACAATGCGGTGAATGAAGACTTTCGACGATCTCGAGATTCGGCGCCCCGAGCTTGCGCGCAGCTACCTTTATCTCCTCGATGCGCAGCCTGGCCGTCCGATTGCCTTGTTCGCCCCGCGGCGCGTGGGCAAGACATTTTTCCTGGATTCGGACCTGACTCCGGCAGCGCGCGACGCCGGCTTCATTCCCGTCTATGCCGACGTGTGGTTGCACAGGACCGCGCCCCTCGAGGCGATCAATCACGCGATCGAAGAAGCGCTTGACGATGTGCTCGTGCCCGCGCGCGCCGTCGCGCGGATGGCGAAGACCCCCGTCAGGAAGCTCGGCGCCCTGGGCGCCTCGCTGGAATTCGGCGACGCTCCCAGGCGACGAGCCTTGCCGACCCAGCCCGAATTGAGGCTCGACGCCCTGGTATCTCGACTGGCCCAAGCGTCGGGCAAGCGCGTGCTGCTGATGCTCGACGAGATCCAGGCGTTGGGCGAGGCGGCCAACGGCAATTCGATCGTCGCTACCTTGCGGGCCGTGCTGCAGAAAAGAAAGCGCGATGTTGCCGCGGTCTTCACCGGTTCATCGCAGGAAGCGCTGTCGTCCATGATGTCGGCGGCCGGAGGGCCGATGTATCAGTTCGCGCAATTGCAGAATTTTCCGGTGCTCGGCGACGAATACCTGCGCCTCTTGGCCGACCATTTCGCGAAGGTGCACAAAGGCAAGCACCTCGACCTCGCCGCCTTGCGGCGCGTGTTCGAGCGGATCGGATACAAGCCGGCGCTGATGAAGGATCTCGTCAAGGCGATGTCGGCCGAAGGCAAGACCGATGTCGAGTTCGGCCTCGCGACCCTGGTTGGCGATGACAGGCACGTGGCGGGGTGGCGCGGCCTTCTGGCCGGCATGCAGCCGTTCGAACGGGCCTTGCTGGTTCTGATCGCTCGCGGCAAGGCGCCGATGGGGAAGGAAACATTGCTGGAGCTCGACCGGATCGGCGGATCGCGTGGGACGATCGCCAAGGTGCGTGCCGCACTCGAGCGAATGAAGCGCGCGGGCATTCTCGCCAAGCCGGGCGGCCACTACCTTATCGAAGACCGTTTATTCGCTGACTACATCGCCGCACTCGATGTGCGAAAGATGTTCTGAGCGCGCTCGACCCACAACCGACGATCCAGGACGACCGACACGATGTTCTGCCCCTACTGCGGCGACCCCGACACCCAGGTGCTCGACACGCGCGTGCCCGAGGAGGGCGACTCGATCCGTCGCCGGCGTCGCTGCATCCGCTGCGACCGGCGCTTCACGACCTTCGAGCGGCCCGAGATCGCGATGCCGGTGGTCGTCAAGAAGAACGGGAGTCGCGCCGACTTCGACCGCAGCAAGCTGTCGTTCAGCTTGCACCTTGCGTTGCGCAAGCGACCCGTCAGTGCCGAGGCGATCGCGGCCGCGATCGAGCGCATCGAGGACAAGCTGATGGTGTCCGGCGATCGCGAAGTGCCGAGCGATCGCATCGGCGAGCTCGTGATGCGCGAACTGAAGAAGATCGACAAGATCGCCTACATACGCTTCGCTTCGGTGTATCGCAGCTTCGAGGACGTCGATGAATTCGCCGACGTGATCCGTGAAGTCGCATCGAAGACGTCCGTCAAGACATCTGCGAAGTCGTCTCCGCAGTCGGCCGTGAAGACGGTCGCCAGGACGGCGCCCAAATCGCGCAAGTCGTAGAGGAATCGGCGTCCGCCAAACGGGTGCGCGGTTCGTTTCCGGCGATGAATGGCGGCTGGATGCCGATGCTTGGCGCTCTCGCGCATGGCGTGCGATAGCAGAATGCGGTTGTGAAAAAGTCCTACTCCTTCTCGCCGGTTCGCCCGATGCGTTCCACGTTGGTTCACCCGATTTTTCGTCCGATAAGCCGCGGTCGCACGCGTGCCGCGGGCTTCACCTTGATCGAGGTGATGGTCGCGCTGATCGTGCTGGTGCTCGGTGTGCTCGGGGCGGCCGCCATGACCCTGTCGGCGATTCGCGACAGCAAGCAGTCGGGCCTGCGCTCGCAGGCGTCCGCGCTGGCTTATGAGCTAGGGGACCTGATGCGCATGAGTCCGGGTGAGGAAGTCACTTTCAAGGGTCCGGCGCCGACCGCGTCGGTGCCGGGTTGCTGGGCAGGCACCGGTTGCTCGCCTGCAGAGATGGCGAAGAACAACTATTTCGAGTGGCGCGCCAAGTTGACCGGGCCGAGCGGCTTGCCGAATGGCGCGGCGATCATCTGTCGCGATGCAACCAACCTCGGTTCTGATGTCGCCACGTTCAATCCGGCGTGCGACGACTCGCCCAACTCACCGTGGGTCGTGAAGATGAGCTGGGACGAGAAGAACAACAACGCACGCGATGCGACTGCGCCGACAGCGGTGACCATCACCCATCTGGTCGTTCCGATCCAGCCTTATTGACATGACGAAGACCATGCCGCTTCCTGCACGGCGCCGCCAGAGCGGAGTCACGCTCACAGAACTGATGATCGCGCTGGTCCTCGGCGCGCTGGTCGTCCTGGCTGCGACCGCGATGGTCGTCACGTCGCGCGGAACCTATCGTACGCAGGACGAGGGAACCCGCATGTCGGAGTCCGCGCGTTTCGGGCTCGAGCTTGCCAATCGGATGGTGCGGCTGGCGGGCTATACCAACTTCGGCGATGACGTGGGGCCGCCCGCGGCGTATCGCGATGTGGACTTCGCGGCATGGAAGATCGCTCCCGATTCGTATGCCCCCAATGGCCCCGAAGTTGTCGGCACCAACAACTCGAAGCCCGGCGGTGCGGCAGGCGTGAACGGCAGCGACTCGCTCACGATCCGCTTCTACGGCACCAGCCTGCCCGGCACGACGACCCTGGCCAATGGCGGTGCGGCAGACGGCAACATGCTCGACTGCGCCGGTTTCGCTGTCCCCGAACCCGCGCAGAACGAGAGCGCCTATACGCTCAGTCGTGCATACAACCTGCTGTTCGTCGATACCGATCCCGATGGAGAGCCCGCGCTGAAATGCACGCGCCAGGTCTACGATGCCGTCGGCAATCCAAGCGGGTTCGATACTCAGACGCTGATTCGCGGAGTCGAGAGCTTTCAGGTGCTGTACGGGGAAGCCATTCCCGGAGCGCCGCCTGCCGACGACCTCGATTCGTTTCCCCCTGCGAGCATCGTGTATCGCACCGGCATCGGCGGCGCCAATCCTGTCGCCAAGTGGGACAACGTCGTGAGCGTGCGCATCGCGATGCTGTTGCGTTCGGCAATCGGCGCGCGGCCCGAGCCGGAGCCGACGACCGGCGTCTATCGCCTGTTCGGCGACACGTACTCCACAGCGGGCGGCGCAACCGATCCAGGCGTGGATTTCAGCGTCGCCCCGCTCAGTTCGGCCGAGCGGACGCGGGTGCGGCGCGTGGTCCAGACCACCGTGTTCCTGCGCAACCGGGTCGGCCTCTGGCCGTCGCTACAGCAATGAATGCGATCCCTTTGCAGTTCCCTCGCATGAAAATCCAACGAGGCTTCTCGCTGATCGTCTCGTTGATGATGCTGATCGTCATCATCATCCTGGGCATCAGCGCGTCGCAAATGGCCGTCAACGAAGAGCGCGGCGCGCGCAACGACCGCGATCACCAGATCGCCTTCCAGGCGGCCGAGGCGGCGTTGAAGGACGCCGAGTATGAAATCCTGAATCCATCTTCGCCGCCGTGCGCCGCTCCCGGACAGACCAAACGTGGTCGCGGCCGTGCCGGTACCTTCACCTGTTTCAATTCGGTCAATGCGGTCGGGTTCACCGCGACGCCGCTCAGCGCATGCTCGCTACCGCCCAACGCGGGCCTGTGCGACTACGACGCGACCTCTCCTGCCTGGCGCAAGCCGCTGACCGATCCGGCACATATCGATTTCGTCGCCGACGCCAAGGGTAGCGGGGCGATGGGTACGGTGGCCTACGGTCAGTACACGGGTCGCGTGTACCGGTCGCAGGCCACGCCCGGATTGGCGCCGTTGCTCAATCAACCGCTGTCGCGCTACCCGCCGCGTTACATCATCGAACGGGTTCGCCGCAACACCTCGGTCGACACCTTGACTGGCGCTGGAGAAGGCTCCGATTCGAGTGACGGCGCTTACATGTTCCGCGTCACCGCAATGGGCTTTGGCGCCAGAGAAAACACCCAGGTCGTGCTGCAGACCGTCGTGAGCACCCAGGATTGAAGCCATGAAACTATTTGGTCGCGTAGTGCGCTGCTCGACGAACGTGTGCGGTCGCCGGTCGATACGGGCCGCCATCATCCTGTCGGTGGGCGCCGCGTTGACGCCGTTGCCGGGGTTCGCGCAGCTGGTGGACATCTCCAGTGGCCCGCTATTCAGCGGACTCACGCCGCATCCCAACGTCGCGGTGACAATGTCGGTCGAGTTCCCCACCGTGGGCGCGGCGTACAACGGCGTTGCCTATGATTCCACCAAGGCTTACCTCGGTTATTTCGACCCTAACCAGTGCTACGACTACGTCGGCGCGGGCCCCTATTTTGTTCCGGCCGGTCGGGCGACCGCCTTGCATGAATGCAGCAACAAGTTCAGCGGGAGCTTCATGAACTGGGCGACCATGTCGGCCATCGACGAGTTCCGCTATGCGATGACAGGCGGCAATCGCGTTGATGAAAACGGGCCGAACAAAGGCACGGTCGTCGAACGGGCCTATCTGCCCGATGGGTCGTTGGCGCCTGGGGTAACGTCGTTTTATGCCAGCACCAACTTTCCGCGCGTGGCGGCAGGTGGTAGCAGCGGTATCGTCTCCGCCGCGGTTCTGCCGAGCAGCATCGCCGGTACCGGCGGCAACGTCTTTATCACCAGTTGCAAGACCCGCGTGTTTTTTGGTAGCGGTGGCGGCGGCGATTGCGGCAGCCCCGACAACAGCCTCGGCGAGTTCACGGTACGCGTGAATGTCTGCGACGCCGCTGAAGGCCCGACACGTCCCGACTTGTGCCTGCAGTACGGCGCCGCGAGCGGCAAGTACAAGCCGGTTGGCGAAGGACAACGCAACGCGGCCAAGATGCGATTCTCGGTGTTCGGCTACCTGATGGATCGTACCTCGCCCGCCGGCTGCGATGACACGGGATGGAACCGTTGCCGCTACGGCGGCGTGTTGCGAGCGCCGATGAAATACCTCGGTGACAAGCAATATGACGCGAGCTTGGTTCAGTCCAGCAATCCCAAGTCGGAAATCGCGACGGACGGCACGTTGGTCGTCGACCCTGAGGGCACCGCGGTCGTTGCGGGCGGGTACAGTGGCTTCGTCAACTACATCAATAAATTCGGATCCACAGGGGTCTACAAGCGCTACGACCCGATGGGCGAAATGTATTACGAAGCGATTCGCTATTACCAAAATCTCGGGCCTACGCCGGCCGCCTTCGATCCGGCGCCCGCCGCGACGTTGAGCGATGCAACCAAAGACTTCTTTCCGTTGACCACTAAATGGAACGATCCGATCCTGTCGCGCTGTTCTGCTAATTACATCATCAACCTCTCGGACGCGAACACCAACGACGATATCTATCTACCCGGCTACAGCGGCAGCCCCGGTTCGACTGTTCGCCCCTCGTCGCGGGCGGTTGAAGCGGGTCTCGATGCGGTCGACTGGACGCGCAGAATCGGCGTGCTTGAATCGAGCACGAGTTCTCTCGTGGCCGACGATGTTCGCCCCGGCCTTGCCGGACTTGAAGGCCGAAAGGCCGGCTCCACCGGGAGAGCTTCGTATTTAGCCGCCGGCGCCGCGTACTGGGCTAACACCAACGACATACGCAGCGATCTGCCCGGCACGCAAACCATCAAGACCATTTCCTTCGACGTGGCCGAATCATCGCCCGACGACATTCACGATCGGCAGTTGTACCTGATGGGCAAGTACGGCGGTTTCAACAACACCAAGGATCGCCCCGTCGATGGCACACAACAGAATCCCTTCTGGGCCGCCGACCCGGCCGCCCCGGGCGGGGTAGGCCGTTCGAATTCGGAGTGGGACGACGGCTCGGGGAAGGCGTCGCCAGCGGATTATCTCCTGGCATCCGATCCACAAAAACTCATCAATGGTCTTCGTGCCGCATTCAGAGGCATCAGTTCCTCGAGCGGCACCCTGTCTGGCGCATCGCTCACATCGGCCAACCTGACCTATGGATCGGTCGGCGCGTATATCGCGACCTTTGATCCAGCGAAGTGGTCGGGGTCGGTGTTGTTCAATTCGTTGTCGGTCGATCCAATGACGAAGTTGTTGGTCGTGTCGCCATCACCGATCTGGGATTCCGGCGCCTTGTTGACCGCGCGATGCGGCACGGTCTCGTCGCTCTCCACTGTTTGCACCGACACCGATACCAGCGTCAACAAGCGGAACATCGTCACGGTCATCGATGCCGGCGGCACGCGCAAGGCCGTCAATTTCACTTTCACGGATATCGCGACCGACCCGTCCTATCTTCTAACGCTCAACACCGATCCGGCCTCTGGTATCGCGGACATGCTTGGTCAGAAGCGGGTCAACTACATTCGGGGCTATCGCGGCGACGAAGCTGCGCCGGTCGGCTTTCGGGCGCGGACCTCGGCGATGGGCGACATCATCAACTCGAGTCCCGTGTATGTCGGCCCCCCATCAGCCGCAATCCCCGACGCGGACTACGAGCCTTTCTACAAAAGCAATAGCACACGCACGGCCGCAGTCTACGTAGGTGCGAACGACGGGATGCTGCATGCGATCGATGCCGACACAGGTATTGCTGCAGCCGGTGTTGAATTGTTTGCCTATGTCCCGGGCTATTCGGCGCGCAATCTGAATGACCTGACCAACCCGGGTTACTCACACGAGACCTTCGTCGATACGGTTCCAAAGATTCAGGAAGCGAAAGTCAACGGGGTCTGGAAGACTGTGCTGGTCGGCGCAAACGGAAACGGCGCGCAAGGCGCATTCGCGCTCGACGTGACCGACCCGGCCGCATTCGGACCGTCCAAGGTCCTGTTCGAGTTTTCCGACACCGACGATGCCGACTTCGGCAATGTGCTGGCAGCGCCCGAGATCGCGAAGCTGCGCGTGGGCCCGACGACGGGCGGCGGCCCGCCGATCTACAAGTACTTCGCCGTTGTCACCGGGTACAACAACAAGCGCGTCGACGTGAACGGGCACCCTGGAGCCGATACGAATGTCAGCACCGACACCCTGAACAGGGGCGTTCTGTTTTTGCTTTCCCTCGACCATCCTCTCAACACGCCATGGGTCTTGGGCACCGACTACTACAAGTTCAAGTTTCCCGCGAGTGCGGTCGGCTTACCCAATGCCCTGGGTCCGGTAACGCTGTTGCCCAGCCGCAGCGGCGATCGAAGCACGGCCGCGATTTACTTCGGCGACCTGCAAGGCAATCTCTGGCGTTTCAATACGACCGGCAACGATCCCTCGGCCTGGACACCGGCGATCGGTTCGGTTGCGTCCCCGCTGCCCATTTTTGTTGCGACCGATAGTGCGGGCAAGCGGCAGCCGATCACCGCGCGTCCCGAACTGGCAGCCGGCCCGTTCGGCAGCACGCTGGTATTTTTTGGCACGGGCAAATACCTGGGGCAAAGCGACGTGACACCACCCACGCCGCCGGCGACGTACCCGCAGCAATCCGAGTACGCGCTGCTCGACACCGGCTCGTCGTCGGTCATCACGCGGGCGAGCGATCTGGTCGCGCGCACGGCGACCGTCTCGGGCGGAAACGTGACGCTCACCGGTTCGCCGTTCAGCTACAGCGGGGCATCGGCAAAGAAAGGCTGGTACGTCGATTTCCCCAACACCGCGATCGGCGAGCGCAGCGTGACCAAACCCGCGATACGAACCGGCCTGTTGACGTTCACCACGCAGACGCTCTCGGCCGACGTGTGCGGCGCGGGCGGCGGCTACATCTATCAGGTCAACGCACTCACCGGACTACCGTACGGCACCGCGCCGTTCGGCGGCTACACGTCCACGGTCGGCATCCCGGGGCCGCCGCGTATCGTCGACCTGACGATCGAGGCTGGCCAAACGCGCGCCACCGGCGAGCAGATCAACAAGAAGACGCAGGCCACGCTGGTTTCCGGCACTCTGGGCAAGATCGACACGCCCGGACCCGTCATCCCGAGCAAGACACCGCCGGTGGGCCGCATCAACTGGCGTGAGATCACCAACTGGAACGATCTCACCGGTCACTGATCCCGGGAGCCGCGATGTCCTCGACGATGTTTCCAACAGCCCGCCGCTTCGGGGCGCGTGGCTTCACGCTGATCGAACTGATGATCACGGTGGCGATCGTTGCGGTGCTTGCCGCGATCGCCTTCCCGTCGTACCAGGACTCGGTCTGGAAAGGCAAACGCGCAGAGGCGAAGGCCGCGATCTTCAAGGCGCTGCAGGCCGAGGAGCGTTTCTACACGCAGAACAATACTTACGTGGCTTACTCCGGCACCGCACCAAGCGGAGCATTTCCCGTGTTCTCGGCCGACAACGCGGCGAACTCCCGCTACGTTCTGGCGGCCGCGCCGTGCGGCGCCGGCATCACCACGTGCGTCAACGTGACCGCGACGGTCAATGGCAGCGCCGATCCCAAGTGCGGCGCATCGCTGTCGATGGATTCAGTGGGCAACAAGTCGTCGGCGCTCACCGACCCCATCTGCTGGAAATGAATCGATCGCGATGAGGCCCACGACCAACGCGCGCGAGCAGCGCGCCGGCTTCACGCTCATCGAGTTGTTGGTCGTGGTCGCGTTGATTTCGATCATGTTGGTGATCGCGGTGCCCAGCTTCACATCGTTCATCTCCAACTATCGCGCAACGTCGGCGGTTAATGATTTCCTACAGGGCATCACGCTCACGCGCAACGAGGCGCTCAAGCG